>NC_019673.1:2527272-3159090 GCF_000328705.1 Saccharothrix espanaensis DSM 44229
GGGTCAGGGCCGGGTCAGTCTCGATCGACCGCCCGGCCCCGGACCACTGCCAGTTGCCTATGCCTGGGCGTTATCCCGGCCGGCCCACGCCTTGGCCAGCCCCAGCTTGCCCCCGGTGTGCATCAGCGAGCCGGAGTACAGCCTGCTCGCCAGCAGCACGATCACCACCACGGTGGCGGCCAGCAGCCCCAGCGCGGCCACCGCCTCCCACGCCTGCGCCTGACCCGCGAACAGCCGCACCGGCATCGCGATCGCGGCGGAGAACGGCACGAACGACAGCACCGTCATCACGGTCGCGTTGTCGGAGAAGAACAGCACGCCGAAGTACGGCCCGAACACCAGCATCATCACCAACCCCATGCTGGAGCCCAGGTCCTCCTGCCGGCTGACCAGCGAGCCCGCCACCGCCCACATCGAGGCCAGCAGCACGAAACCCAGCAGCAGGAACGGCACGAACCAGCCCAGCGCGGGCGCGATCAGCGCCAGCAGCTGCGAGTGCCCGCCCAGGCCGAGCGCGATCGGCGTGACGGCCGCGATCACCGCCACCTGCCCGAGCGTGAGCAGCGCGTGGCCCACGATCTTGCCCGCCAGCAGGGCCCGCACCGGGATCGTGGACACCAGGATCTCCACGATCCGGGTCTGCTTCTCGGTGACCGTGCTCTGCGCGATCGCCGCGCCGCCCATCCCGAACAGCAGGAACACGAACGCGAACACCATGATCACCAGTTGCCGCAGGCCCTGGTCGACGTCGGACGGGTCCAGCAGGTCGACCGGGGGAGCGGTGCGCAGCGACCCAAGCACGTCCACCGGCGGGTCGTTCAACGCGATCACCCGCACGCCGGTCGCGGACGTCCCGCTCTCGTCGGGCACCACGGCCGCCTTGACCTCGTCGTCGCGGATCAACGCCCGCGCGGCCTCGACGTCGGCGACCTGCCGGACCTCCAACCCGCTGTCGGCCAGCACGGCCACGGCCTTGGGTCCCACCGCGGCGACCTTCGTCTGGCCACCGCCCAGCACCGTGGGCAGCACGGCCATCGCGAACAGGCCGGCCACGATCACCGCCAGGCCGATCCAGAAACCCTTGGTGCGCAGGAGGGTCCTGATCTCGCGTTCGGCGACCAGCCGGGTGGCGGCGGCGAAGCTCTGCGTCCCGGTCGACATCTAGATCGCCTCCATGAAGATCTCGTCCAGCGTCGGCACGACGGGGGTGAAACCGCGCACCGGGCCCCGGCGCAGCGCGGTGTCCAGCACGAGCTGGTCGGCGTCCGGCGTGAGCAGCTCGAACACCGCGCGCGGCCCGTCCACGTCCACGACCTGAACGCCCGGGACGTCCCGCACCCACCCCGCGTCGGAGGCCACGACCAGTTCGAAGCGCGGCGTTCCGTGCCGGGCGCGGAGCTCGTCCCGGGCGCCGCTCGCGGCGATCCGGCCGCCGGAGATGATGACGACGTCGTCGCACAGCCGTTCCACCACGGCAAGCTGGTGGCTGGAGAACAGCACCGGCACGCCGCCCGCCGCGCGCTCGCGCAGCACCCGCAGCACGGTCTCGACCGCGATCGGGTCCAGGCCGGAGAACGGCTCGTCCAGGATCAGCAGCACCGGGTCGTGCACCAGGGCGGCGGCGATCTGCGCACGCTGCTGGTTGCCCAGCGACAGCTCTTCGAGCTTGTCCTTGGCGCGGTGGCCGAGTTCCAGCTCGTCGAGCAGGCGGGCGGTGTTGCGCCGCGCGGTCTCCTTGTCCAGCCCGTGCAGCCGGCCCAGCCAGGCGATCTGCTCGGCGACCCCCATCTTCGGGTAGAGCCCGCGCTCCTCGGGCATGTACCCGAACCGCTGCCGCACCGCCCCGGTGACCGGCTCGCCGTTCCAGGTGACGCTGCCGCTCTGCGCGGCCAGCACGCCCAGCACGATCCGCATGGTGGTGGTCTTGCCGGACCCGTTCGCCCCCAGGAACCCGGTCATCCGACCGGGCCGCACCTCGAACGACACCCCGTCGAGGACCCGGTGATCGCCGAAGCTCCGGCCGATCGATGTCACTGTCAACATGCCCGAACGGTAGGCGCGCACCCCTTGCGGGCACGTCCGGCGCGGGACCGACCCCCGGCGTCCTCCGCGCGGAGGACGCCGTTCGGCCGCCGGTCCGGTCACCGGCCGACGGCGGGCCCGGTCAGCCGTGACCCGGTGCGACGACGCCGTTCTCGTAGGCGTAGACGACGGCGTGCGTGCGGTCGCGCAGGCGCAGCTTGACCAGGATGCGCGAGACGTGCGTCTTCACCGTCGTCTCGCCCAGGTACAGCGCCGACGCGATCTCGGCGTTGCTGGCCCCGCGCGCCAGGTGCACCAGCACCTCGAACTCGCGCTCGGTCAGCTCCGCCGGCCGCGCGGCGCGCGTCGGCGGGCCCGGCGTGGCGAAGCGGGCGATCACCCGGCGGGTCACCTCGGGGGCCAGCAGGGCGTCGCCGCGGGCCACCACGCGCACCGACTCGACCAGGTCCTCCGGCGACGAGTTCTTCAGCAGGAACCCGCTGGCGCCCGCCCGCAGCGCCTCGAACAGGTAGTCCTCCCGGTCGAACGTGGTCAGGATGACGACCTTGATCGGGTGCTCCGCGCCGGCCGGGCCGAGGATCCGGCGGGTCGCCTCCAGCCCGTCCACGCCGGGCATCTGCACGTCCATCAGCACCACGTCCGGCCGCAGCCGCTCGACCACCTCCACGGCGGCCAGGCCGTCCCGCGCCTCGCCGACCACCTCGATGTCGTCCTCGGTGCCGAGGATGACCCGGAAGCCCGCCCGGACCAGGTCCTGGTCGTCGGCGAGCACCACGCGCAGCGCGCCGCTCATACCGGGAACCACGCCCGCACCCGGTAGCCGCCGCCGCGCCGGGGCCCGGCCTCCAGCCGACCGCCGTGCACCGCCACCCGCTCCCGCATCCCGACCAGCCCGAACCCGCCCCGCTCGGGCGCGCCCGACCGGCCGCGGCCGTCGTCGGCCACCTCGACCTCCAGCGTCGTCTCCAGGAACCGCACCCGGACGTCCGCCCGGCGCGCGCCCGCGTGCTTCACCACGTTGGTCAACGACTCCTGCACGATCCGGTACGCCGAGAGCGCCACCGCCGCCGGCACCGGGCGCGGGTCGCCGAACACGCCGTGGTCGACGTCGAGCCCGGTGGAGCGCGCCATCGCGGCCAGCTCGGGCAGCTGCGCCAACCCCGGCGAGGACGTCTCGCCGCCCTCCTGCTCGGGCTCCTCGTCCGGCTCGGCCCGCAGCACGCCGAGCAGCCCGCGCAACTCGCCGATCGCCGTGCGGGCGGTCTCCTCGACCGTCTGCAACGCCGACCGGGCCAGGTCCGGGTCGCGGTCGAGCACCCGCCGGGCCGCGCCCGCCTGCACGCCCATCACCGACACGTGGTGCGCCACCACGTCGTGCAGGTCACGGGCGATGCGCACGCGTTCGGCGACGATCGCGCCGCGGGTGTTCTGCTCCTGCGACAGCCGCAACTGCTCGCCCCAGTGCGCGAGCTCGGCCCGCCGGCGCGCGGACAGCCACGCCATGCCGCCGAAGAAGTACGCGGACAGGAAGAACATCAGGTTGAACACGATCCCGTAGAGCACCGACGCCAGCACCGGGTCCAGCGGCCCGGCCGCGCGCTCGAACGCCGGCGAGGGCGTGATGGTGAACCGCACCAGCCCGAACCCCAGCCAGCCGAACATCACCACGATGACGCCGATCCGCACCCGCCGCGCGGCGGTCCGGTTCTCGGCCCACGCGCCGGCGCTGTAGAGGGCGATGAACAGCGCGATGGACGGGATCAGGTTGTCGCCGACGTGGCGGGCCTGCCCGGCGAGGAACACCACGCCGACCACGAGCGGCACGATCAGCGGGTACCGCCGCCGCAGCGCCAGCGGCGCGCTCACCGCGACGCCCCACGCGTACTGCTCGGCCAGCGCCGGGCCGCTGCCCGCGGGGTGCACGCCCATGCTGCTGACCAGGGCCGTCATCACCACCGACCCGGCGGCCACGGCGAGCGCGAGCCACCAGTCGTGGCGCTGCCGCGCGGGGGTGGGACGGGGTCGTCGCCACTGGCTCCAGTCGAGGTCCCCGGCCGGTCGCGGCGGGTCGTCGGGACGGGGAGTCATGCCCCAGAACGTAGCTTGCGGTCGAGGTCGGAGGCCCGCCGGGTGCGCAGCCCCGACTTTGCAGAGCAGAGTGTGCAAAGTAGACTTTGCGGTCATGGGCACCGATGAGGACGTCGCGCTGGACCGGGCGCGCGCCCGCAGCCACCCGTTGCGGCTGGCGCTGCTCGACCTGCTGGCGCGCGGACCGCTGACCGCGACCGGGGCGGCCGCCGAACTGGGCACCAACAGCGGGGCGACGTCGTTCCACCTGCGCCGGCTGGCGCTGTTCGGGCTGGTGGAGGAGGTGGCCGGGCACACCGGCCGGGAGAAGCCCTGGCGGCTGGCGTCGCAGCCCGCCGACGCGCTGGACGAGCGGGACGACCTGCGCTACGCCCGGTGGCGCGAACAGCGGCACCGCTACCCGCGGCGGTGGCGGCGGCAGTCGGCCGCCGGCTACACCCTGCACTTGACGCCGGACGAGGTGGACGCGCTGGGCGCCGCCATCCTCGACCTGGTCGCGCCCTACTTCGACCGCGACCAGGACCCGCCGGCGGGCTCCGCCCCGGTCGCGCTGACCACCCGGATGTTCCCGCTGGCCGCACCGGAGGAACTGGAGCCGTGAGCCGACTGCCGATCGTCCTGTTCGGCCGGCCGGTGCTGCACGCGCCGACCCGTCCGGTGGAGGTCTTCGACGACGACCTGCGGCGGCTGGTCGCGGACCTGGTCGAGACGATGGCCGCCGCGCCGGGCGCGGGCCTGGCGGCCAACCAGGTCGGCGTCGACCTGCGGCTGTTCGTCTACGACTGCGGGCCCGGCCGGCGGGGTTGCCTGGTCAACCCGGTGCTGGAACGCCTGCCCGGCGGTCTCCAGGACGGCGAGGAGGGCTGCCTGTCCGCGCCGGGCCTGGCCTACGCCACGCCTCGGGCGTTGAACGTGCGGTGCAGCGGGGTGGACGAGCACGGGGTGCCACAGGTGGTCGAGGCGACGGGGTACCTGGCGCGGTGCTTCCAGCACGAGGTCGACCACCTCGACGGGACGGTCTACCTGGAACGCTTGGGCGGCAAGGCCCGCAGGCAAGCGGAACGCGACGTGGCGAACGCGTCCTGGCACGGCCGGGACGTGCGGTACGTCTGAACACCGGGCCGGAAGTCCGGCTCGTGACCCTTGGGCAGCCAGGGTGAGGTCCGGGGTGCGGCGGTGGTGGGCATCTGCTCGGTGGTGTGGTTGCGGAAGCAGGCGTGGGTCTGTCGGACGCGGGCGGTACTTCACGCCCTCGATCGGCATGAGGTGGGGTGTCTGGCGAGCCCCCGCCGGGTGATGCCGCTGTGGTGGGTGCAGCCGTTGTCGCCGACGACCGCGACGGCGAGGGGCGGTGAGCGGCAGGTCGGTGTCGGCGGCCCGTCTCCGCTCGACCGCCCGCAAGACTCCGCTGTGGAGCGCCCACAACAGTCCACAGTGGACTAAAGGCGTGGTCCGCCGCCGTCGAGCATGAGAATCTCACGGTCTGGCGGGTGTGCCGCGCACTGGTCGGCGCACGACCGCGCCTCGGAGAACCAGCCGAACCCGCGGCCCGGCCCAGCGCAGGAGAAAACCCCATGCCACGGACGTTCGACATGCCCCGCGAGGAACTCGCGACCTACCAGGGCACGAACCCCCGCCCGGAGGACTTCGACGTCTACTGGGACGGCGCGCTCGCCGAGCTGGACACCCTCGACCCCGGCGTGACCACCGAACCCGCCGCGTTCCAGACCCCGTTCGCCGAGTGCTCGCACCTGTGGTTCACCGGCACCGGCGGGGCGCGGGTGCACGCCAAGCTGCTGCGCCCGCGTGCCGGGGCGGGTCCGCGCCCGGCGGTGCTGATGTTCCACGGCTACAACGCGGGCTCGCCGGACTGGTCGGAGATGCTCGGCCACGTCGCGCTCGGCCACACCGTCGCCGCACTGGACTGCCGGGGCCAGGGCGGTCGGTCGCAGGACGTCGGCGGCGTGACCGGCTGGACGTTCCAGGGGCACATCGTGCGCGGCTTGGAGGACGCGCCGGACAACCTCTACTTCCGCCACGTCTACCTGGACACCGCGCTGCCGGCCCGGATCGTGATGGGCCTCGACGGCGTGGACCCGGACCGGGTCGGCGCGACGGGCATCAGCCAAGGCGGCGGGCTCACCCTCGCCTGCGCCGCGCTGGAGCCCAGGATCAAGCCGGCCGCGCCGGTCTACCCGTTCCTCAGCGACTTCCAGCGGGTGTGGGACCTCGACCTCGCGGTGGACGCCTACGAGGAGCTCACCGAGTGGTTCCGCCGCTTCGACCCGTTGCACGAGCGGGAGAAGGACGTGTTCACCCGGCTCGGCTACGTCGACGTTCAGCACCTCGCGCCGCGCATCCGCGCCGAGGTGCTGCTGGGCACCGCGCTTGGCGACACCGAGTGCCCGCCGTCCACCCAGTTCGCCGCGTTCAACAAGATCCCGGGCCCGAAGCGGGTCATCGCCTACCCCGACCACAAGCACGAACTCCTGCCCCTGCACAGCGACACCATCTACACCTTCCTCTCCGCGCTCTGAGCGTGTCCGCCCGTCCCCTCGGTCGCCGGCACCGGTCCCGGACCGCGGCGGCGTCCCGCGACAGCCCCGACGGCGGGTTCGGCGACCCCGGGTCCCCGTGTCCCAGCAGCCCAGCAGATCCCGGTTACCGGGGCTCACCGGCGCGCGGTTCGCCGCCGCCGCGTCGGTGTTCGCCTTCCACGTCTCGCTGGAGGGCTTCCTCGCCGATCCCGGCATCGCCGCCGTGTACGCCCGCGCGGTGGCGATGGCGGGGTGGACCGGGGTCGGGTTCTTCTTCGTGCTCAGCGGTTTCGTGCTGACCTGGTCGGCGCGCGCGGACGATGGGCCCCGCGCGTTCTGGTGCCGCTGGCTGGCCAAGACCTACCCGAACCACGTCGTCACCTGGGTGGTGGCGCTGATCGCGTTGACGGCGGTCGGCGCGGTGTCGGACTTCTGGCACGCGGTCGGCAACCTGTTCCTGCTGCACGCCTGGCTCCCGGTGCACGACCTGATCGCGAGCATGAACGACGTGAGCTGGTCGCTGTCCTGCGAGCTGTTCTTCTACCTCTGCTTCCCGCTGCTGCTGCGCTGGATCAGGAAGATCCGGCCGGAACGGCTGTGGCACTGGGCGGGCGGCGTCGTGGCGGCGGTCGTGGCGGTCCCGTTCCCCACCCCGCTGCTGCCGACCACCGAAGTCCTGCCGTGGGCCCCGGTCCCGGTCGGCGAGTTCTGGTTCGTCTACCTCGCGCCGCCGGTGCGGCTGCTGGACTTCGTGCTGGGGATGCCGGCCGCGCGGATCGTGCTCAGCGGCCGGTGGATCGACCTGCCGGTGCCGTTCGCGGTGGCGTTGACCGGGATCGGCTACCTGACGGCGTTGAACCTGCCGTTCACGCACGGCCTGGTGTCGGCGACGGTCGTCCCGCTGGCGCTGCTGATCCCGGCGCCGGCCGCGGTCGCGGAGCGCCTCGTGATCCAGCGTGGTGCCCTCGCGCGCCGACCTGACCGTCTACCTGGAGCGGACGCTGCCGGCCCCGCCGGACGCGGTGGGGGCGGCGTGGACGGACCCGGCGGTGCTGTCGGCGTGGTTCGGGCCGGTGCTGTCGGGCAGGCCCCGTCCGGGCGGCACGCACGTGCTCCAGGCGCAGGCCGGCGGCACCGTCACGTGCCGCGTGCTGGTCTGGGACGAGCCGACCGCGCTGGAGATGACCTGGGCGTACCCCGGCGAGGCGGCCACCCGGGTCCGGATCGCGCTCGCGCCGCACCCCGAGGGCAGCCGGCTGCGGCTGGCGCACGCCGGGCACCGGGACGACAACGACCTGGTGAACTACTCGGCGGGCTGGCACATGTACACCGATGTGCTGGCCGCGCACCTGGCGCGGCGGCCGCCGCCCGACCACGACGCCCGGTTCGAGGAGCTGCGGCCGGGCTACGCGCGGGCTGCGGGCGTGACCACGCGGGACCACTCGTGAACGCCCGTGGGGCGGCCGACCGGCCGCCCCACGGGGCCGTGCGGGGAACTCAGTACACGTAGCACTCGGTGCTGGAGTAGCTCGCCGCCCGCAGGTCCGCCGCGGCCAGGGTGCCGCGGAACCGGCGGTCGACCTCCGCCTTCTCGGCGGCGTTCGGCAGGTCGTTCTTGCAGGTCGCCGGGGCGCTGGAACCCGACATCAGGTCCGTGCACAGGCCGGTCCGGCGGTCCGGCAGACCGAGGATGTGGCCGATCTCGTGGGTGGTGATGCGGGGCCGGTAGTGGCCCTGCTGGACCGCCTGGCGACCCATGTACACCGTGCCGTTGCCGAGCGAGGTCGGCATCGCCCGGGGCCAGCCGTTGTCGGCGTAGATCCGGATGTTGACCGGCGTGCCGGGGCCCTTCTTGGCCAGCTTGACGTTGACGACGGACTTGTTCCAGTTCTCCGCTGCCTTGTCCCAGTCGGCCACGAACTCCTGGGCCTGGGTGGTGTCGTAGTACAGGGTGCGCACGAGCGCCTGGGACTCCGCCGCCGTGGCACCGGGGGCGGTGACCGCCACCAGCGGCAGCAGCGCGCCCAACGCCAGTACGGCGGCACGCGCGATCTTTCGCACGAGCATGGTGATCTCCTTTGAGCAGGGAACAGCCGGGAGCCTTCGACAGGGGGTGGCTCCCGTTGCCCAAGTAACCAGGCGTAGCGGATTATGAACAGACCCGTACGTAGGGTTTGAGGGTCACCAGCCCGGGACCGGAGGTGCCGCTCGTCCGGTTGTCGTAACGTGTTGGGCTGTCGGCGGCAGTGAACTGTGCCAATACCATCCACAAAGGACGCGAATGACCTCCGATCCGGTGCCGTGGTGGACCTCGGCCGTCGTGTACCAGGTGTACCCGCGCAGCTTCGCGGACGCGGACGGTGACGGGATCGGCGACCTGCTCGGCGCGGCGTCCCGGCTGGACCACCTCAAGCGGCTCGGCGTCGACGTGCTGTGGCTCTCGCCGGTCTACCTCTCGCCGCAGGCGGACAACGGCTACGACATCGCCGACTACCAGGTGATCGACCCGGTGTTCGGCACGATGGACGACTTCGACCGGCTGCTGGCCGCGGCGCACGTGCGCGGCATGAAGCTCATCATGGACCTGGTGGTCAACCACACCTCCGACCAGCACCCGTGGTTCATCGAGTCGCGGTCGGCCGCGCGCAACCCGAAGCGCGACTGGTACTGGTGGCGGCCCCCGCGCGAGGGGTTCGCGCCGGGCGAGCCGGGCGCGGAGCCGACCAACTGGGAGTCGTTCTTCGGCGGCTCGACCTGGACCCTCGACGAGCCGTCCGGCGAGTACTACCTGCACCTGTTCGACCGCCGCCAGCCCGACCTGAACTGGGAGAACCCCGAGGTCCGGCACGCGGTCCACGAGATGATGCGGTGGTGGCTGGACCGGGGCGTCGACGGGTTCCGGATGGACGTGATCAACCTGATCGCCAAGGACCCGGCGCTGCCCGACGGCGCGCCCACCGGCACCGGCGGCCTGGGTGACGGCTACCCGCACTACGGCACCCGCCCGCGCGTGCACGACTACCTGCGGGAGATGCACCGCGAGGTGTTCGAGGGCCGGCCCCGGCGGCTGCTGACCGTCGGCGAGATGCCCGGCGTGACGTGGGAGCAGGCCAGGCTGTTCACCGACCCGGCGCGGCGCGAGGTGGACATGGTGTTCCAGTTCGAGCACGTGTCGCTGGACCACGGACCGGGCGGCAAGTTCGACCCGCGCCCGCTGGACCTGCGCGACCTCAAGGCGTGCCTGGGCCGCTGGCAGACCGCGCTCGGCGAGGTCGGCTGGAACAGCCTGTACTGGAACAACCACGACCAGCCCCGGGTGGTGTCCCGGTTCGGCGACGACGACCGCTGGTGGCGCGAGTCCGCGACCGCCCTGGGCACCGTGCTGCACCTGCACCGCGGCACGCCGTACGTCTACCAGGGCGAAGAGCTGGGCATGACGAACGCGCCGTTCGCCGGGCCCGAGGACCTGCGCGACGTCGAGTCGCTCAACCACTACCGGCAGGCCGTCGCGGCGGGCGCGGACCCGGAGGCGGTGCTGCGCGGGATCCGCGCGATGGGCCGGGACAACGCGCGCACCCCCGTGCAGTGGGACGCGAGCCCGCACGCCGGGTTCGGCGCGGGGCAGCCGTGGCTCCCGGTCAACCCGAACCACACGTGGCTCAACGCCGAGGCGCAGTACGACGATCCGGCGTCGGTGTTCAACCACTACCGGCGGCTGATCGCGTTGCGCCACGAGCTGCCTGTGGTGGCACAGGGCGATTTCACGATGCTGCTGGCCGACCACCCGCAGGTGTACGCCTACGAGCGGACGCTGGGCGACGTGCGACTGCTGGTGGTGGCGAACCTCGGCGGCACCGCGCAAACGGTCGAGATCGACTGGCCCGCAACCGACCCGATCCTCTCCAACGTCGACCCGGCCCGCCTCGACGGCACGGTGGACCTCACGCCGTGGGCGGCACACGTGTACACGGTGGACTCCACCGGCTAACCGACCCCCGGACCTCCCGCTTCCCCACCGCCTGGTCGAGCGCTGCCCGGCGGTGTGCCGCCTGCTTTCGCGCCGCTCGGTCGGACGACGGCCATGCGTGTGGGTCCGCGTCGCCCGGTCGCGTGTGGCTCGTCGTAGGGGTGCGCGCCGGCCGGTGGCTGCGGATCGGGCGGGAGGGGTCGCGGGTGGGTGTCGTGACCGCATCGAGTGGTGGAACCGGTCGGCCGGCGGGTGACCGCAGGCCGCATGGACGATGCCGCGTTACTGCTGGAACACGCCCCCGCACTGGAGGACGTGCACCGGTCGTGCGGACCTCCGCACGGCGGTCGGCCGACGCGGACGGGGCGACGTTCGTGCTGCTCGACGACAGTCCGCGCGCCCTGCCACCACCAGGCCGGTGACCACCACCGCGCGGATCTCCGCTGCCACGCGTGCCGTGGGAGGTTAATCACGAGCTTCCCGGCACCCGCTCGTCCACACTGGACAGGTGCTGTTGACGCTGACCACCACCCACCGCCCGGCTACCGACCTCGGCCACCTGCTGCACAAGCATCCCGACCGGGCGCAATCGTTCTCCACCTCCTCCGGTCGCGCGCACGTCTTCTACCCCCGCGCGGACGAGGAGGAGTGCACTGTCGCGCTCCTGCTGGAGGTCGACCCGGTGGGGCTGGTCCGAGGCCCCGGCAGCACCCTCACGCAGTACGTCAACGACCGGCCGTACGTGGCGGGCTCGTTGTTCACCGTCGCCCTGGGCACGGTGTTCCGCACCGCGATGAACGGCCGCAGCCAGAGCCGCGCCGACCTGGCCGCCACCCCGATCCCGCTCACCGTGCGCCTGCCGGTGCTGCCGCACCGCCTGGTCGAGGCGCTGTTCACGCCGCTGGGCTGGACGGCGCGGATCACCCCGATCCCGCTGGACGACGAGGAGGACTCGCGGTACGCCGACGTCACCCTCACCGGCACGCTCACGCTGTCCGACGCCCTCAAGCACCTGTACGTGCTGCTGCCCGTGCTCGACGGCAGCAAGCACTACTACGTTTCCGAGGACGAGGTGGACAAGCTGCTGCGGGCCGGCGAGGGCTGGCTGGGCACGCACCCCGAGCGGGAGCTGATCACCACCCGGTACCTGATGCGCCGCCGCCCGCTGGTGCAGTCCGCGCTGGCGCGGCTGGCCGACGTGGAGGGGGTGGAGCCCGAGGAGTTGGACAACGCGCTCACCGAGCCGCGCGTCTCGCTCGCCGTGCAGCGCCGGGAAACCCTGGTGGCGCAGCTGAAGGAGGCCGGCGCGCGGCGCGTGCTCGACCTCGGCTGCGGTGGCGGGGCGCTGCTGCGCGCGCTGCTCGCGGACCCGTCGTTCACAGAGGTCCACGGCGTGGACGTGTCGGCGCAGGCGTTGAAGGTCGCCGCGCGCAAGCTCGGCCTGGAGCGGATGGGCGACCGGCAGCGCGAGCGGCTGACGCTGCGCCAGTCCTCGCTCACCTACGCCGACCCGGACCTGGCCGGGTACGACGCGGCGGTGCTGATGGAGGTCGTGGAGCACCTCGACCCGTCGCGGCTGCCCGCGCTGGAGAACTCGGTGTTCGTGGTGGCCCGGCCGCGCACGGTCCTGGTCACCACGCCGAACGTCGAGTACAACGCGCTGTTCGAGACGTTGCCCGCCGGGCAGTTCCGGCACTCCGACCACCGCTTCGAGTGGACCCGCGCGCAGTTCCGCGCGTGGGGCGACGCGATCGCCGCCCGGCGCGGCTACACCGTGCGCTACCTGCCCGTAGGGCCGGTTGACGCCGAGCGCGGCGCGCCGACCCAGCTCGCGGTCTTCACCCTGGGGGACGACAACTGATGGAGCTCAAGATCCCGGACCTGTGCCTGGTGGTGCTGGTCGGCGCGTCCGGCTCGGGCAAGTCCACGTTCGCGCGCAAGCACTTCAAGCCGACCCAGGTGCTGTCCGGCGACTACTTCCGCGGTCTGGTCGCCGACGACGAGAACGACCAGTCGGCGTCCGGCGCGGCGTTCGACGTGCTGCACTACGTGGCGGGCAAACGGCTCGAAGCCGGGCGCACCACCGTGGTGGACGCGACGAACGTGCAACGCGCCGACCGCGCGCACCTGGTCGAACTGGCCCGCGAGCACAACGTGCTGCCGGTGGTGATCGTGCTGGACGTGCCCGAGGAGGTGTGCCTGGCGCGCAACGCCGCCCGGCCCGACCGCGACTTCGGCCCGCACGTCGTGCGCCGGCACCGCACCGCGCTGCGCAAGTCGGTGAAGTTCCTCGCCAAGGAGGGCTTCCGGAAGGTGCACGTGCTGCGCGGCCAGTCCGAAGTGGACAGTGCGGTGATCGTGCCGGAGCGCCTGCTCAACGACCTGCGCCACGAGACCGGCCCGTTCGACGTGATCGGCGACGTGCACGGCTGCCGGGTGGAGCTGGAGGAGCTGCTGGTCGAGCTGGGCTACGACCTGGTGCGCGACGAGAGCGGCCGGGCCGTCGACGCGGTGCCGCCGGCCGGTCGGCGCGCGGCGTTCGTCGGCGACCTGGTGGACCGGGGCCCGGACACGCCCGGCGTGCTGCGCCTGGTGATGGGCATGGTCGACGCCGGGCACGCGTTCGTCGTGTGCGGCAACCACGAGCAGAAGCTGGTGCGCGCCCTGCGTGGGCGCAACGTGCAGCTCAAGCACGGCCTCGCGGAGTCGCTGGCGCAGCTGGCGCGGGAGCCCGAGGAGTTCCGCGCGACCGTCGAGCGGTTCTGCGACGGCCTGGTCTCGCACTACGTGCTCGACGGCGGCGACCTCGTGCTGGCGCACGCCGGCCTGCCGGAGCGCTACCACGGCCGGGCGTCCGGTCGGGTGCGCGGCTTCGCGCTCTACGGCGACACCACCGGCGAGACCGACGAGTACGGCCTGCCGGTCCGCTACCCGTGGGCGGACGAGTACCGAGGCCGCGCGACCGTCCTCTACGGACACACGCCGACCCCGGAAGCGGAGTGGGTCAACAACACCATGTGCCTGGACACCGGTGTGGTGTTCGGCGGCAAGCTGACCGCGCTGCGCTACCCGGAGCGCGAGCTGGTCTCGGTGCCCGCCCACGAGGTCTGGTACGAGCCGGTCCGACCGTTGGTCGTGCCGGAGGTCGAGCGCGCGCCGGACGTGCTGGCGCTGTCGGACGTGACCGGCCGCCGCACGATCGAGACGACCCACCGGGGTCGGGTCACCGTGCGCCCCGAGCAGGCCGCGTCGGCGCTGGAGGTGATGAGCCGCTTCGCGATCGACCCGAACGACCTGCTGTACCTGCCGCCGACAATGGCCCCGACGGCGACCTCGCGGCGCCCGGACGTCCTGGAGCACCCGGAGGAGGCGTTCGCCGAGTACTGCGCCGCCGGCGTGCGCGAGGTGATCTGCGAGGAGAAGCACATGGGCTCGCGCGCGGTCGTCCTGGTGCGCCAGGACTCCGGCGCGATCCACACCCGCACGGGCCGCCCGTTCTTCGACGGCCCGATCGCCGACGAGTTCCTGGCCCGGGTGCGCGCGGCGGTGACCGAGGCGGACCTGTGGGGCCGGTTCGAGACCGACTGGCTGCTCTTCGACGCCGAGCTGCTCCCGTGGAACGCCAAGGCGACGGGTCTGATCAAGGACCAGTACGCGGCCGTCGGCGCGGCGGCGGTCGGTGCGCTCTCGGCCGCCTCGGACGTCCTGGCGGCGGCCGCGGCGCGCGGTGTGGACGTGGCGGACCTGGTGGCGCGCACCGGTTCCCGGCTCGCGAACGCCACCGGCTACCGCGCTGCCTACCAGCAGTACATCTGGCCCACGGAGGGGTTGGAGGGCGTCCGCCTGGCTCCGTTCCAGCTCTTGGCGGCGCGCGGGCGGACCTTCCACGACCGCGACCACCTGTGGCACCTGTCGACCTTGGACGAGCTGCGCGGCGAGGTGTTCACCCGCACCCGCCACCGGGTGGTCGACACGACCGACGACGCGCAGGTGGCCGACGCCGTGCGCTGGTGGGAGGACCTCACCGCGGCCGGCGGCGAGGGCATGGTGGTCAAGCCCCTGGCCAACCTGACCAAGGGCGAGCGGGGCCTGGTGCAGCCGGGCATCAAGGTGCGCGGCCGCGAGTACCTGCGGATCATCTACGGCCCGGACTACACCGAACCGGATAACCTCGCCCGCCTGCGGCAGCGCGCCCTGGGTGCCAAGCGGTCGCTGGCGCTCCGCGAGTACGCCGTGGGGTTGGAAGCCCTGGAGCGCGCCGCTCGCGGCGAACCGCTGTGGCGGGTGCACGAGTGCGTGTTCGCGGTCCTGGCCCTGGAGTCCGAACCGGTCGACCCGCGCCTGTAGCCGGCCACCCTCGCCAGGCGGCCCGGTCAGGTCCCCGCCGCAGACCGTGCGCGGTCAGGTCGCCGGCCGCAGACCGTGCACGGTCAGGTCGCCGGCCGCAGACCGTGCACGGTCAGGTCGCCGGCCGCAGACCGTGCACGGTCAGGTCGAGCAGGCGGTCCACCGGGATGGTGGTGCGCTCGCTGCCCCACGCCAGGCCGGAGGCCAGGATTTGCACCTCCTTCGCGGTCACGTCCGCCGCCACCGCGCCCGCCGCCTGGGCCCGGACCAGCAGGCCGGCGGCGGCGCGCATCGCGGCGCACGCGGTGTGCAGGTCCGAGCCCTCGTCCCGCAGCGCCGCCGGCACCGACTCGGGCAGGCCCCGGTAGGTCGTGGAGCGGGTCACGAACTCGGTCAGCCACTCGCGCAGCGCGTCGGCCGGCGGCGCGGCGGCCAGCGCCTCGGCCTGGTCGCGCAGCAGCTCGAAGCGCTGCCGCAGCAGGGCTTCGAGCAGGGCTTCCCGGGTCGGGAAGTGCCGGTAGAGGGTGCCGATCCCGGCGCGGCGGGCGATCTCCCTCAACGTCCGGGCGCTGGTCCGAGACGCGGCGCGCCCAGGGCGCGGGAGCCGGCGGCGGCCGGCGCGGAGCTGGTCGCCGGCGACATGCGGGACCGCGGCTCGCTGGACCGGGCGGTGGCCGGCGCGCACGGGGTGTTCAGCGTGCAGCCCGCGGCCACGCCGGACGTGCCGGAGGTCGCGATGGGCGTCGCGGTCGCCGACGCCGCCGCGGCGGCCGGGGTCGGGCGCCTGGTCCACACCTCGGTCGGCGGGGCCGACCGGGACGCCGGGATCTCGCACTGGAGCACCAAGTGGCGCATCGAGCAGCACCTGCGCGGGCTCGGTCTGCCCACGACGGTGCTGCGGCCGGTGATGTTCATGGAGAACCACGCCAGGCCGGGGATGGGCGTGCTCGGCGAGCGGGCGCTGGTCCGGCTGGTCCCGCCGCACGCCACCGTGCAGCTCATCGCGGTGCGTGACATCGGGGCGCTCGCCGGGTTGGCGTTCGCCGACCCGGACCGCTACGCCGGGCAGGCGCTGGAGATCGCGGGCGACGAGGTCACGAGGGGTGACCTCGTCGCCGCGCTCGTTGCGGCGCTGGGCCGGGAGATCGACACCGGCCCGCTGCCGATCGTTCGCCGGGTGGCGGGCGGACATCACGGCGCTGCGGGCGCTGCACCCCGACCTGTGGGACCTGCCGACGTGGCCGGCGAACGGGGGCGCGGCGCTGCTCAAGGAGCACCGGGGCCAGGAGGAGCGCCGGGGCCAGGAGGAGGGCCGGGAGTAGGAGCAGCGCCGGGACCGGGAGTAGCGGCGGTGCCGGTCAGGGCGCGCCGGTCCACCTTGCCGTTCGCGGTGCGCGGCAACGCTTCCACCACCCGCACCCGGTCCACGATCATGTGGCGCGGCAGCCGTTCCGCGCAGCGGCGCTTGGCGTCGAGCAGGCCGAACGCGCTGCCGGCCGCGGGCACCACGTACGCCGTCAGCAGGGCGTCCATCCCGCTCCCGACGACGGCCACCGCCACCTCGCTCACCTGCGGGTGGGACTGGAGCGCGGCCTCCACGTCACCCAGCTCGACCCGGTTGCCGCGAAGCTTCACCATGTTGTCCCGGCGGCCGAGGTAGTGGAAGTCGCCGTAGCGCAGCACCACCCGGTCCCCGGTGCGGTACGGGCCGCGGTGCGGTTCGGCGCCGTGGTAGCCGAGCATCACCGTCGGACCGTCGACCACCAACTCGCCCTCTTCCCCCGGTGCCGCAGGGCTCCCGTCGTCCCGCTCGGCCCACGCCCGGTCGCCCGAGCAGGCCCGGCCGATCGGGGCCGGGTGCGTCCAGTCGGCCGGCACGTCGGTCACCTCGTAGAACGTGCAGACGTTCGTCTCGGTCGGTCCGTACAGGTTGAGCAGCCGGATCGCGGGGAAGCGGGACCGCAGTGCGCGCAGGTGGTCGACGGGGTACGGCTCGCCGGCGAACAGCACGGCCCGCAGGTCCGGTAGGTCGGCGGCGAGCAGCCCGCCGTCGCGCGCCATCAGGATCAGCACCGACGGCACCGAGTACCACACGGTGATCCGTTGCGCGGAAAGGAGTTCGACCAGCAGGCGCGGCGCGTACGCGGTCTCCTGCGGCACCAGGTGGACCGACGCGCCCGCCAGGAACGCGACGTAGAGGTCCAGCACGGACAGGTCGAAGTGCAACGGCGCGTGGTTGGCGAACCGGTCCGCCGACTCGGCCTTCAGCTCGACCGCCGCCCACTCCACGAACGCCATCGCGTTGCGGTGCGAGATCCGGACGCCTTTCGGGACCCCGGTGGAACCCGAGGTGTAGAGGATGTACGCCAGGTCGTCGAGCGAGGACCGCACCGGCGGCAACGGTTCCACCGGACCGCCGCCGAGCGTCACGCACGCGGTCGTGAACTCGTCGCCCAACGCCCGCGCGCCCTCCGGCGTGGTGATCACGACCCTGGGCGCGCAGTCCCGGATCACCTGCGCGGCCCGGTCGACCGGGCTCAACGGGTCGACCGGCACGTACGCCGCGCCGAGTCGCAACGCCGCCTGCATCGCGACGACGGAGACCGTGGACTTGGGCAGCCACAAGGCGACCCGGTCACCGGTCAGTACGTCCATTGTGGACAGCAGGTGGCCGAGACGGTCGGCCTCGACGTCCAGCTCGGCGTAGGTCAGCGCGCCGTCGCCCGCCGTCACGGCGAGCGCCGTGCTCGACGCGTGCTCCCGGACCAGGTCGTGCAGGAGTTTCACAGCCCCAGCTCCTTGGCCATCTGCTCCAACTGCATCTCGGACGTGCCGGAGAACGTGGTGGCCGCCAAGGCGTCCAGGAGTTCGTGCGCCACCCCCGGCCCGATGCGCACCCCGGTCCCGCCGAGGACCCGCACCGCGAACGCGGCCACGTCCACCGCGACCTCGCTGACCGCGAGCTTCGCGCCGGCCACGTCCAGCGCCGCCCGCCCGCCCCGGTCCAGCCGCCAGCACGCCTGCCACAGCAGCAGCCGGGCCGCCTCCAGCCGGCCGTGCAGCCGGGCGATCGCGTGCGCCACGGCCTGGTTCTTGCCGATCGCCCGGCCGAACTGGCGGCGCTCCCGGGCGTGCGCCACGCACCGCTCCAGCAGCCGCCCCGCCTGCCCCAGGTAGGCGGCGAACAGGCAGGTCCGCTCCCACCGCATGGACGACTGGAAGATCGCCGCGCCCTGCCCCGGCACGCCGAGCACGTGGTCTGCGGGGACCCGGCACCCCTCGAACCGGACCTCGCCCACCGGGCAGGTGTGCAGCACCGCCTTCTCGAACGGCTCCACCGAGAGGCCGGGCGTGTCCCGCTCCACGACGAACCCGGTCACGCCCAGGTGGCCGAACTCCGGGTCGGTGGAGGCGTAGACCACGAACACGTCGGCCTCGGGCGCGTTGCTGACGAACGACTTCACGCCGTCGAGCACGTAGTGGTCGCCGTCCGCGCGGGCGGTCGCGCGCAGCGCCGTGACGTCGGACCCCGCGTCCTGCTCGGTGATCGCGTTCGCCCCGACCCACTCGCCCGACGCGAGCAGCGGCAGCACCCGTTCGCGCACCCGCTCGTCGCCGTGCTCGGCGATCGGCATCGCGCACGCGAACAGGTGGGCCAGCGCGGCGAACACCAGCCCCAGGTCCGGGCAGCCGAGCCCGAACGCCTCCATGGCGCGGGCGGTGTCGAGGAACCCGCGCCCGGAGCCGCCGTGCTCGGCGGGCACGCTGTAGCCCAGCAGCCCGGCCTCGCCGCACCGCCGCCACCGCTCCCCGGCCAGGCCGGCCGGCCGCTCGTCGGGCCAACCGGCGGTCGCCGCGCGGACGCGGTCGAAGTCGGCCTGCGCGGCCGGGTGCCATCCGAAGTCCACGCGACCGAACAGTAAGCAGCCCGCGCCGGGTTGTCCTCCCCTGGAATACCGGCCCCGACCTGGCCGCACGGACAGGTCCGGCCTCCGCCGAACGGCCGGCCGCACCCGCCATTCCGACGGAAGACAGCGGTTTTCCACCCCTCATAGCATCCCCACCACATCCGGTGGTGCGGCACGGATACGGAGATGTGCATGGAACACGCTGAGGTGCTCGGCACGCTGACGGAGTTCATCAGGGAGAAGGTGCTGGACTCCGCCGGGGTGGAGGTCCTCCCGGACACCCCGCTGCTGGAGTGGGGCATCCTTAACAGCCTGTCCACGACCGCCCTGGTCGTGTTCATCGGCGAGCGGCTCGGGGTCGACGTGCCCGCCGAACGCATGGTGGGCCGCAACTTCCGGGACCTGGACAGCATCACGCGGTTGGTGCTCGAACTGGAGAACGACGTCCGCGAGTCTGAGCTGGGGGCACTGTGACAGACGTTGACTTCGACATCGGCATCATCGGCGGCGGCCCCGCCGGTTCCACCATCGCCTCCTACCTGGCCAAGGCGGGCATGTCGGTCGTGCTGCTGGAGGGCGAGCTGTTCCCCCGGCCGCACGTGGGGGAGTCGCTGATCCCGGCGACCACCCCGGTGCTGGCCGACATCGGGGCACTGGCCAAGGTGGACGAAGGCGGGTTCCCGCGCAAGTACGGCGCGGCCTGGACCTCCGCCACCAGCAACGACATCTCCAACCTGGGTTTCAAGCTCTCGCACGGGTTCAAGGCCGCCGAGGTCGAGTTCCGCGAGCGCGACCAGAAGAACGTCGACCAGGACTACACCTACCACGTCGACCGCGGCCAGTTCGACCTGCTGCTGCTGCAGCACAGCGAATCCCTGGGCGCGAAGGTCTACGAGGGCGTGCGGGTCCAGCGGGTCGAGCTGGCGGAGGACGTCAAGAAGATCGTGTTCACCCTGGGGCGGCGGGAGATCGGCGTCCGGGTGCGGCTGGTGGTCGACGCCAGCGGGCGCAGCACCCTGCTCGGCCGCCAGCTCAAGCTCAAGGTGCCCGACCCGGTGTTCAACCAGTACGCCATCCACACCTGGTTCGACGGCCTGGACCGGTCGGCGCTCGCGGTGGACAAGAAGCAGGCCGACTTCATCTTCATCCACTTCCTGCCGATCACCGACACGTGGGTCTGGCAGATCCCCATCACCGACACCATCACCAGCGTCGGCGTGGTGACCCAGAAGAAGCACTTCACCGCCGCCAACCAGCAGTGGGGCGCGTTCTTCGAGGAGTCCATGGCGAGCCGGCCGGAGCTGGCCGAGGCGCTGCGCAAGGCCGAGCGGGTCCGCCCGTTCAAGCCGGAGGGCGACTACAGCTACGCCATGAGGCAGGTCTGCGGCGACGGCTGGCTGATGGTCGGCGACGCGGCCCGGTTCGTGGACCCGATCTTCTCCAGCGGCGTCAGCGTCGCCATGAACAGCGCGCGCATCGCCTCCTACGACATCCTCGAAGCCGCCGAGCGCGGGGACTTCGGCAAGCCCTCGTTCGACCGCTACGAGGCCAAGCTGCGCCGCGCGGTGAGCAACTGGTACGAGTTCATCTCGATCTACTACCGCCTCAACATCCTGTTCACCGCCTTCGTCGCGGACCCGCGCTACCGGCTGGACGTGCTGCGGATGCTCCAGGGCGACGTGTGGGACGGCGACGGCGAACCGGCGGCGCTGACCCGGATGCGGGACATCACCCGCGAGGTCGAGGAGAACCCGGACCACCTGTGGCACCCGCACCTGGGCACGCTGCGCGCGCCGAGCCAGGCACCGATGTTCTGAGGAGACGAGTGACGTGAAGAAGTACTTGCTGTCCGAGGACGACCTGCCCGCCCAGTGGTACAACATCCTGCCGGACCTGCCCAAGCCGCTGCTGCCGCCGCTGCACCCGGTGACCCACGAGCCGATCACCGCCGCCGACCTCCAGCCGCTGCTGCCCGACGAGGTGATCGCGCAGGAGTTCAGCCCGCAGCGGTGGATCGACATCCCCGAGGAGGTCCGCGACGTCCTCAAGATCTGGCGGCCCTCCCCGCTGTACCGGGCGGACCGGCTGGAGAAGGCGCTGGACACCCCGGCCAAGATCTACTTCAAGTACGAGGCGGTCTCGCCCGCCGGCTCGCACAAGCCGAACACCGCCATCCCGCAGGTGTTCTACAACGCCCGCCAGGGCGTGAAGCGGGTGACCACGGAGACCGGCGCGGGCCAGTGGGGCTCGGCGCTGTCCTTCGCGGGCAGCCTGTTCGGCGTCGAGGTCACCGTCTACATGGTCAAGGCGTCCTTCCAGCAGAAGCCGCACCGGCGCTCGCTGATGGAGACCTGGGGCGGCGAGGTGTTCGCCTCGCCCAGCACGCGCACCCAGGCGGGCCTGAAGATCCTGGCCGACGACCCGGACTCGCCGGGCAGCCTCGGCATCGCGATCAGCGAGGCCGTGGAGGACGCGCTGGCCCACGACGACACCAAGTTCGCGCTCGGCTCGGCGATGAACCACGTGGTGCTGCACCAGACCGTGATCGGCCTGGAGGCCAAGCGCCAGCTCGAGATCGCCGGCGACTACCCGGACGTCGTGGTCGGCTGCGTCGGCGGCGGGTCGAACTACTCCGGCCTGACCTTCCCGTTCCTGGCCGACACGCTGACCGGGCGGCGCACCGGGACCCGGTTCATCGCCGCCGAGCCCTCCGCGTGCCCGACGTTGACCAGGGGGCAGTACGCCTACGACTACCCGGACACCGCGGGCCTGGGGCCGTTGCTGCACATGAAGACCATGGGCCACGGCTTCATCCCGCCGCCCATCCACGCGGGCGGCCTGCGCTTCCACGGCGACGCGCCCACGTTGTGCCTGCTGCACGACGAGGGCTTCGTGGAAGCCCGCGCCTACAACCAGAACGAGGTCTTCACCGAGGCCGTGCGGTTCGCCCGCACCGAGGGCTTCGTGATGGCGCCCGAGTCGTCGCACGCGCTGCGCGGCGCGGTCGCCGAGGCGCTGGCCGCCAAGGAGGCCGGCGAGGCCCGCACGATCCTGTTCGGGTTCTCCGGTCACGGCCACTTCGACATGGGCGCGTTCGACTCGTTCCTGGCGGGCCGGTTGGAGGACTACGACCTGCCGCAGGAGCAGATCGACGCGGCGCTGGCCGACCTGCCGAACATCCCGGCCAGGACGGTCTGAGTGTCCGGAGTGGACTGGGTGGACGTGCACCACCACGCGTACCACGGGCGGCTGGCCGACGCGCTGGCCGCCCGCGGCGTGACCCACATGGCACCGGGCGTGCCGGTGCCGCGCTGGGACCCCGCCGACACGGTCGCGGTGATGGCCGAGCACGACCTGGCCGCCGTCGTGCTCTCGGTGCTGGTGCCCGACGCCGCGCTGGTGCTCCCGGACGCGGCGGCGCTGGTGCGGCAGACCAACGAGTGGACGGCGGAGGTGGTGCGCGAGCGCCCGGAGCGGTTCGGCCTGCTGGCCACCCTGCCGCTGCCGGACCTCGACGCCGCGTTGGCCGAGGTCGCGCACGCCTACGACGTGCTGGGCGCGGACGGCGTGGTGCTGCCCGCCTCCCTGGCCGACGGCGCGATCCTGGGCGACCCCGGCCTGGACCCCCTGCTGGCGGAGCTCGACCGGCGGGACGCCGTGGTGTTCCTGCACCCGAACCCCCACTACCGGTGTTCGTGCACGGGCGCGTCGGACTTCGCCGCCGCCGTGCCGCCGCCGCTGGTCGACTTCGTCATGGACACCACCCGCGCGGTGGCGAACCTGCTGTTCCGGGGCGCGCTGCGGCGGTTCCCCCGGATCCGGTTCGTGCTCGCGCACGGCGGCGGGACCATCCCGTTCCTGGTGGGCCGGCTGGAACTGGCCCGCACCTGGGTGCTGCCCGGCCAGGACGGGTCGGTGGGCGAGGAGCTGGGCCGGCTCTACTACGAGACCGCGCAGTCCTCCACGGCCGCCGCGCTGGCGTGCGTGGAGGCCGTCGCGCGGCCGGGGCACGTGCTGTTCGGCACGGACTTCCCGTTCATGGGCGCGGCGGTGGTCGGGCAGACCCGGCGCGAGGTGGCCGCGCACCGGCCGGACATCGGCGCGGCGGGGCTGGCGCTGTTCCCCCGGCTGCGCGCCGCCGCGAGGAGGTAGCGTGCGTTATTTCGAGGATTTCCGGGTCGGCGACGTGCACGAATTGGGCAGTCATCGGATTTCCGCGGTGGAGATCCGGTCATTCGCCCGGCAGTACGACCCGCAACCGGTGCACCTCGGCCGGTCGGCCGAACCGATGATCGCCAGCGGGTGGCACGTGGCGGCCGTGTTCATGCGGCTCTACGTCGATTCGGTGATCAGCGGTTCGGCCGCCGAGGTGTCGCCGGGGATCGACGAACTGCGCTGGTTGCGCCCGGTGCGGCCGGGTGACCTGCTGGTCGGCCGGTCGACCGTGCTGGGCGCGACCCCGTCGCTGTCCCGGGCGGACTGCGGGATCGTGCGCCAGCGCGGCGAGCTGGCCGACGATTCCGGGCGGCCGGTGCTGCGGTTCGTGTTCTACGGATTGATGCGAAAGCGCGAATACGACCCCGCCGCCGCCGGGGTGATCCACCCCGATACGCTCGGGGCATGAGCGGACCGACTCCGGCGCAAATCCTGGAAGCGGCGGGCGTGCCCTTTTCGTCTTTCCCGCACGCGCCCATCCGGACGTACGAGGACATCGAGCGCGAGTTGGCCCTGCCCGCCGAGCGGCTGCTCAAGACGCTGGCGTTCCGCGCCGAGGACCGGTTCGTCCTGGTGTCGATGCCGATGCTGCTGCCCGCCGGCTACGGCAAGATCGCCAAGGCCGCGGGCGTCTCGCGCTCGAAGCTGCGCCGCGCTGGGGAGGACGACCTGGCCGTGCTCGGCATGGCCCCCGGCGGCATCAGCCCGTTGACCGAGGTGGCCGACCGCACGGTGGTGTTCCACCCGTCGGTGCCGGAGATGGGCAAGGTCTACTGCGGCAGCGGCCGCGACGACGTGACCATCGAGGTCGACGCGGCCGCCCTGGTCGAGCTGGTCAAGCCGGTCATCACCGACGTGGCGAACTGACGCACGGCCTTCACACCCGCACGAGTTCCGGCTCGCGCTCCCGGTGCAGCAGCGTGACCAGCGGCCCGGTCATCATCGTGGTGAGCACGGCCATCAGCACCAGTTGCGAGTACAGGTCGCGGTCGAGCAGGCCGAGTTGCAGGCCGATGCTCAGGATGACCAGCTCGGTCAGGCCACGGGTGTTGAGCAGGGTGCCCAGCGTCGCCGACTCCCGCCAGCCCAGCCGGCAGAGCCGGGCGGCGAGCACCGCGCCGGCGAACTTGCCACCGACCGCGACCAGCAGGATCAGCCCGAAGTCGGCGAAGCCGGACCAGGTGATCCGGGACAGGTCGACGTTGAGCCCGGCGACCACGAAGTAGACCGGCAGCAGCAGCACCTTGCCGACCTGCTCGATGCGCAGCGTCACGCCCGCCCGCAGGTCCGTCCCGTGCGGCATGACCAACCCGAACAGGAACGCGCCGAAGATGAAGTGCAGCCCCATCCACTCGGTCAGCGCGCTCCAGCCCAGCAACCCGATCAGCACCACGGCGAACATGTCCCGCCGGGAGTCCGCGATCCGCGCCAGCAGCGGCCGCACCACCAGGAAGCCCACCAGGGCCAGCGGCAGCACCAGCAGCAGCCGCCACTGGTCGGACGTGCCCACGCCGAGCGTCGCGATGGCCACCGCCAGCATCGACCACGCCAGCAGGTCGCCCAGCGCGGCACTGCCCAGCGCGAGCACGCCGACCTTCGACCCGCTCAGGTTCCAGTCGCCGATCATCCGCGCCAGCACCGGGAACGCGGTCACCGCCATCGCCGTGCCCAGGTAGAGCACGAACGCCACGCGGTCGTCGTCGGGCCGCAGCGCGGTCGCCAGCAGCACGCCCAGCACGAACGGCGTCAGCATGGACCCCAGCGACAGCACGGTGATCGCGCCGAGCCGCTCGCGCAGCAGGTCCCGGTTGAACTCCAGGCCGACCAGGAACATGAAGAACACCAGCCCGACGTTGGCCAGCGAGCTGAGCATCGGCCGGATGTCGGCCGGGAACACCAGGTCCGCGACCGCCCCGCCGAACAGGGTCGGTCCGACCAGCACGCCCGCCAGGATCTCGCCGACCACGGCGGGCTGCGCGAGCCGGGTGGCCAGCCGGCCCATCACGTTGGCCAGGGCGACGATCGCGGCCAGCGCCACCAGCAGCGCGACCACCTGCTGGGAGCTCACACCGGCACCGGTTCACGCCTGCTGCGCGCGGGTCGCAGCCCGATCGCCAGGCCCACCAGCACCAGGCACGCGCCGACCAGGTCGGCGGTCCGGGGCTGGCCGGTGCCCAGCACAACCGTGGAGACCACCGCGCCGACCGGCAGGAAACCGGAGAACAGCCCGGCCTTGTCCGCGCCGAGCCGGGGCAGCGAGGAGTACCAGCACAGGAACGCGAACACCGTGACCACCACGGCCAGGTAGCCCAGGGCGAGCGCCTCGGCCGCGGTCGGCACCCGCACCAGGTCCGGCCCGTCGACGACCAGCCCGACCACGACCAGTTGCGGCACCGCCAGCGCCGCCGAGTACGCCGACACCCGGATCGCGCCGAGTCGGCCCAGCACCGGAAGCGCCAGCAGCGAGAACCCCGCCTCGCAGGCCAGCGCGCCGAACGCGAGCAGCAGCCCCAGCGCCGACCCGCCGCCGAACCCGCTGGTCACCGCGACCCCGACGACCACGACCACGGAGGCCAGCAGGACCCGGGGCGCGGGCTTGCGCCGCTCCATCACCGGGCCGAGCAGCGCCAGCACGATCGGCACCGCGGCCACCACCGTGCCCACGGTCGCCGGGTCGGCGGACCGGGTGCTCTCCACGATCAGCACGTTGAACGCCGTCAGCCCGGTCAGCGCGAGCGCCGCGAGGTAGAGGACCTCGCGCCGGGTGAGCCGGATCAGGCCCTTCCCGGACACCTGCGCCACCACGAGCAGCAGCAGCGCGCCGAACAGGTAGCGCACGGCCTGCCCGCCGTAGACGGGGTAGTCGTGCAGCGCGGGCGAGACGCCGGTCAGCGTGCCCACCAGGAACATCGCCGTCGCAGCGCCCAGCGCACCGCGTTGCACGTTGGTCAGGTTGAGCAAGGTTCACGGCCTCCGTGCGGTTTCGGACAGTTCACCCACGTTGATCAGCCCGGTCTCGTAGGCGTAGGCGACCGCGCTCGCGCGGTTGGGCAGCCGGAGTTTGCGCAGCAGGTTCTGCACGTGGAACTTGACGGTGCTCTCGGTCAGCGACAGGTGCCGCGCCATCTCGGAGTTCGTCCGGCCGCCGACCAGCAGCCGCAGCACGTCGGTCTCCCGGCGGGTGATGCGCTCCAGCGGCGGTTCGCCCCGTTCCGCGGCGCGCGGCGCGGGCCCGGCGTAGAAGGCGTAGCCCGCGGCCAGCATCCGGATGGCGCTGAGGAACTCGTCCGGGCCGGACGTCAGCGGCAGCACGCCCACCCGGGGCGTGTCCGGCAGGACCGCGTTGTCGTCCACCACGAGCACGCTCGCCGAGGGTCGTCGGTCGAGGAACCTGCGCGCGGCCAGCGGTGCCCTCGGCACGTCGGCCAGACACCCGATCACCACGACGTCGGGCAGCTCCCGGGTGTGCCGGGCGAGGCTTTCGAAGGTGTCGACCTGGTGCGTGACCTCGATCCCGGGAGCCTCGTCCAGGATTTTTCGCATCCCGATCCGGAAAAGCGTTCTCCGCTCCGCCAGGATGATCCGGATGAGATTGCCGATGAGTGCGTTCTTCACAGGACCGGCCCCCAAGCCTGGTGTGCGTGCGACGCAGCCGCCGGTGGCTCGGGCGGTCGTGGCGAAAGAATGCGCTCGACCGCCGTCACGAACGGCTTCGGCCCCCGGCCGCGCCCAGCCCCAGTGCTGCGCGGTCGTCCGGCGCACGATGTTCGATGTTTCGGTTGCCGTTCAGCGAGAACAGTTCTCCCGCGCCGTACCGGCCGGCGGTGACCCGCGGCCCGGCGTCGTCGGACGCGTCCGGCCTGCGACGGGTAATGCGGCGGGCTTACTTCCGTCGGCCATGCCTCCCCCAGTTCCCCCGTGATTGTCCACCGTGGACCGAATCCCCCATGCCCGATCAATAGTTCACGTTTCGCACGATCAACACAACCTACCCGGGGAGATTGCGCCGAACGGTCGACGTGAATGCGCCGCCGGACTGCGCCGCAATCTGTTTTCGGGCAGTCCGGCGAACCGGTCGGCGGAACCGACCGCCGCCGTCGTGGGGTACGCCCGACCTCGGTCGTCGCCGCGCCGGTCGCGGTGGTGCGGCCGGTCGCGACGGCGGGCCGCGCGGTGCCGGAGAGGCGGAGGTCCCACGTTTCGCGGTGGTGCCGACGGGTGCTCGGCTTCGACCGTACGCGTGGTTCGGACTGGTGTGGCCGATCCGCAGATCTGCGGTTACGTCGAGGTGGGATGGAATAGCCCGAAGGTGAGCCGGGATCGGCCGTCGGAGTGACGCCGGCGACGCACCGCGACAACGATCCGGGGCGACGGAGGGGAATCACCACAATGGGCCGGAAATAGGCGGGTGATTCACCGTCCCGACGCCTCGCCGGACGGCCCGGGGCGACTTCGGAATACCGCCGGGGGTCACCCGCCGAACGCGCGCAGCAGCGGGTTGTTCCGTGAACGGCGAAGTACGACCAGTGACGTGGTCACGGTCGGCCGGGACAGCCGGCGGTAGGCGATGTTCGGCGCGGCCGGCAGTTCCGAGACCCGGTAGAGGACCGTCCACGACGGCGCGGCGCGGCCCAGGTCGGCCAATGTCCGCTGCAACGTGGTGAATTCGGGACCGAGCGGCTGGTCGGCGGGCAGCGCCGCGGTGACCAGCCGGTGGAACGGCGGGTTGCGGTCCGGCGGGGCCAGCCGCAGCGGCAGCGCGGCGAAGTGCTCCGGGTCGGGCTCGGGCTCGGCGGCCAGCGGGTGGTCGGCGGGCAGCGCCGCGTACAGCGGGTCCGTCCACACCGGGATGGTCGCCAGGTCGCGGGTCGGCGTGGCGGCCCGCACCAGCGCCGCGTCCAGCCGCCCGGAGCCGACGGCGGCCAGCCGCTCGGCGGGCGGGACCTGGGTGAGCCGCACCTCGACGCCGGGCGCGGCCAGCGCGGCCAGCACGTCGTGGACGCGCGGGTCGTTGAGCGTGCCCAGGCGCAGCACACCGGTCGTCCCGGCGGCGATCTCGGCGGCCACCCGGCGGGTCCGCTCGGCGGCGGCCAGCACCGCGTGCGCCTCGGGGAGCAGGCGCTCGCCGGCGGCGGTGAGCCGGGTGGTCCGGGTGGTCCGGGTGAACAGCGGCACGCCCAGCCCGCGTTCCAGCCGGCGGACCTGCTGGCTGACCGCGCTCTGCACGATGCCCAGCCGGGCGGCGGCCTTCGCGAAACCCCGCTCCTCGGCGACCGTGACGAAGTAGCGCAACTGCCGAAGTTCCACCGGTACCCCGATTCATCACTTCCGGTGATCGCCGCCATCTGCAACTGCCGGTGGTCACCGGCTTGTTCCCGGGATTGACTCGGGTCACGTCGTCGAAGGGGGAGCGCGGTGTTCCGCAACGAGAGTGCCGAGGTGGTCCGGCTGGCCGGGGGCAGCAGGTTCGAACTGCTCGCCGACGGGCCGGACACCGGGGGTGTGGTGGGCGCGAACCGGCTGGTGCTCGACGTCGGCGCGGACGGCGCGAAACCCCACTTCCACGCCCGGTCGTCGGAGGTGTTCTACGTCCTGGGCGGCGTGCTGGAAGTCCTCGTGGGCGACCGGCGCACGACGGTGGCCGAGGGCGGTCTGCTCGTCGTGCCGCCGACCACGCCGCACGCGTTCGGCGCGGCGGCGGGGAGCCCGGCCGACGTGCTGGTGGTGATGACGCCGGGCGTGCGGCGGTTCGGCTACTTCCGGCACCTGGGCCGGATCGCCGCCGGCACCGACACGTTCGAGAACCTGGTGCCCAGGCAGGAGGAGTACGACGTGCACTTCGTGGACCTGCCGGACTGGCGCTCGATCTGAGGGCCGGTGCTCGACCGCCGGCGGTCAGCGCCGGAACGTCTCGCGGATCGCGTCGTCCAGCACGCCCGGCCGGCCGACGCCGATGAACAGCTCGCGCAGCAGCAACCGGTCCACGTGCGCGGGGTCCAGGCCGGACTCCTTGCCCGAGAACCGGTGCGCGACGCCGGTCAGCCGCAGCAGACCCTTGAGTACCGCCGGGTGCAGCCGCCGCACCCGGCGCGGGCGGCCCGCGGCGTCGGCGATGCGGGAGAACATCCCGTGCCACGTCATGTTCTCGTCGGCGACCGGGAGGTCCGCGCCGGACGCCTCCTCCAACGCCGTCACGGCCACCTCCGCCACCCGCTCGGCCGAGGTCGCGGCGCTCCCGCCGGGCGGCGCGACCAGCGGCCACCCGGACCGGGCCCACCGGTCCAGCGGGCCCGCCCAGTTCGGCAGCCGGTCCCCGGCGCGGCCGAACACGAACGGCAGTTCCAGCACGGCCACCGGGAACCCGGCGGCCTCCCGGGCGGCGCGGGCCTGCTCGACCCGGCTGCGCAGGTACGGGTGCAGCTCGGTGAGCCGCCAGTCCGGGTGCTCGCGGTGGAAGTGCGCGTAGTACGAGCCGAGCACGACGCCCCGGCTCAGCCCCTCCTCGCGGGCGGCGGTGAACAGCTCCCGCACCGGCGCCACGTTGCCCCGGTGGAACGCCGGGTAGGCGGGCCGGCGCGGGATGCTCCGGTCGTCCACGCCCGCCGCGAACACCACACCGTCGTGCCCGGCCACCAGCGGACGCAGGTCCGCGGCGTCGGCCGAGGTCACGTCCAGCACGTGGTCGAGCCCCGCGCGACGGGTGCGGGCGGCGGTGGTCGCCTCGTGCCCACGCGCGCGGAGCCGCTCCACGACGTGCTGACCGACCAAGCCACTCGCACCCACCACGAGGATCCGCATGTCGGTGATCATCCACTGTTCAGGGCCCTTGGCAATCCCCTCGGCCCACCACCCGTGGCGGCACCCCCGCACCGGTTCAGGCCCCGGCGAGCCGGCGCGGGCCGTCGTCCGGCCCCTGCGCGGGGTCGCCGGGCCTCGTGCTTGGCTGTGCCGCGTGGCGCGTTTTCAGGAGACGGGGCAGCGGCACTTCGTCGCTCAGATCGAGCAGGCGGGTGTGGAAGCCGGGGCCGAGGTGCGCTGGCACAGCGACCACTGGCTGGCCGAGCTGGTCACCGACGAGCGGCGGGCGTTGATCATCGGGCAGGTGTTCCCGCTGAACAACGCGGCGGCGGCGCAGATCGCGACGGACAAGGTGGCGACCTGCGCGCTGCTCGCCGCCGCGGGCCTGCCGGCCGTGCCGCACCACCTGCTGCGGTTCCGGAACCTGCCCGACCCGGTCGCGCTGACCCGCGAGCTGGTCGGGCTGCCCGCCGTCCTCAAACCGCACCGGGAGAGCAGCGGCGTGGACGTGCTGCGGGCCGTGGACGAGGCGCAGGCCCGCACGGCGCTGGCCCACCTGGCGAGCCGGTACCGGGCGATCGCGGTCTCGCCGTTCCTGCCGATCGAGGACGAGTTCCGGCTGGTCGTGCTCGACGGCGAGGTGCTGCTGGTCTACCGCAAGGTGACCGCGCCGGGGGAGTGGCGGCACAACCTGCACTTCGGCGCGCGGCCCGAACTCGACGTCGACCCGGCGGCGCTGCCCGCGCTGACCTCGTTGGCCCTGGCCGCCATGCGGGCGCTGGACCTGCGGTTCGCGAGCGTGGACGTGGCGGTGGTCGCCGGCCGGCCGAGCGTGCTGGAGGTCAACAGCGGCGTGATCCTGGAGCACTTCAGCCACGCCGGCGACCGCCACCGGGCGCTCGCGGCCGACGTCTACCGCGCCGCCGTGCGGGCCTGCCTGGCGTAGTCGCGTCCCGTCGACAGGGCGGCGGACACCGACCGGTCGGCGGACGCTGTCCGGCTGGCGGACACCGACCGGTCAGCAGACGCTGTCGGTCGGCTTCGGGTTGACGAGGCCGAACAGCGGGCGCAGCCGCAGGCCCAGCCACGTGCCGCAGTGGCCCGCGTAGACCGTGTCACCCTTGTGCCACACGTACTGCATGTGGTGCGGCTCGTTCTCCACCAGCGGCCCGACGGTGGCCGTGTTGACCACCTTGCCGTAGCTCGGCGACCCCTCGGTGGCGTCGATGACGGCCAGGAAGTCGGGGCCGGGCAAGGCGTTCACGATCTTGCCCAGCCCGTCCGACGCCGCCGCCGCGCCGCGGACGAGGTGGTTCTTCACCCAGTACTGCTTGCCGTCCGACGCGGTCTTCGAGTCGGTGGTCGTCTGGACGTCCGCGTACGCGGCGGTGCTCTCCCCGGTGTAGGTCACCGCACCGGCGGCGAGAACCGCCGCCAGGGCGCTGATCAGCATTTTTCGCCTTCGCGGCGAGCTGGACAACATGCAGACCCCTCGTTGACTGGAATAGGTCCGGTGCCCCGGAATGGATTCGTGAATGGGTGCGGCGAATGGTCGAAATGGTCTCGACGGCCCTGGGGTGTCAAACCGCGACCAGTGGGTGAGACGCCGACAGGCGGCGGGCAGATTCCCCCGAACGGTGCATTGCGTTGCTGCGCGATTGCGGCGGAAATCCGAACGGACAGTTAACTCCACAGTTCAGCAAGGGTGTACTTCGCTTACGCAGGGTCATCGGACGTCCGTGGTGCCGAACGTTCCCGAATGAACCCGCACGATCCGGGCCGGCCGTCCGGCGAACCCGTCGGGCACATTCGAATCTTTTCGCCCGGTCGACCAGTTGTCCGGGTGTACCGACCGACCTCGGAAAGGAAGCGGAGTGTCCGTCCACGAGTTCGCGAAGAGCCTGCGAACGCTGCACGTCGAATGCGGCAAACCCAGCTACCACCGGATCCGGGGGCTCGCCCCGGAGCACGCCCTGCCGCCCGCGACCGTCAGCGAGGTGCTCAACGGCAAGCGGCTGCCCAAGGCCGAGTTCATGCAGGCGTTCGTCCGCGCCCTGCTGCGCCACCGCGACGGCGGCGACACCCGCCGGCACGACGAGGAAGTGGCGCGGTGGCGGCGCAAGTGGCAGCACGCCGTGCTGAGCCCGCGCTCCACCCGTTCCCTGCTCGACCGCGGCCTGTCCGCGCGAGACGAGTCCGGCGGGCGGTGGGGCGACGCCGAAGGCGGGTGCTACGCGCTGTACGGCCCGGACGGCGAAGCCGTGTACATCGGACAGACCGATGCCAATCTGGGCACGGCCGTCCGAGCCCGCCTGGCCCTGCTGCTCGACCCGGTCGCCGAGGTCGAGCTGTGGCCAGCGCCGCGCGGTCGGTCACTGGACGTGCTCGAACGCGCCGTCTACCGGAAGGCCCTCGGAGAACGCGCGGACCTCCCCCCGTCCCACCGGTTCCCGCTCACCGGCGAGGACGGGGACGTGCGCATCGCCCGCCGTGCCGCCGAACTGGCCCGGCTCGCCGCGTCCGTGGTGGACGGCGACACCGGCGAGGCGACGCGACGGGCCCTGGCCGTGGAGGCGACCCGGTTGGCGCGCTTGGCCGTTGCCCGCTTCGCGCGGTCGACCGGGCGTTCGGCGGCGGAGGTGTCCGCAGACCTCACGGAGTGACGGTCTGCCTACTGTCCCGGAAGGAATGACCGAGGACGGCCTTCGGCGGAATGGCCATTGGCGGAACAACGGCGAGTGCGGTCGCGGCGCGCGCGGTGTCTTGCGAGGATGAGGGCCACTAGCCCAAGGAGGATCCGGTGGCCTCACGACTCAACCCGTACATCAGCTTCGCGGGCAACGCGCGCGAGGCGATGGAGTTCTACAAGAGCGTCTTCGGGGGCACCCTGAACCTGAGCACCTTCGGCGAGTTCGGCCCGCCCGACGCGCCCGAGGGCGACAAGATCATGCACGGCCAGCTGGACACGCCGAGCGGCTACACGCTGATGGGCGCCGACACGCCGCCCGGGATGTCGCACAACCCGGGCGACAACATCACCGTCAGCCTCAGCGGCGACGACGGTGACGAACTGCGCGGCTACTGGGAGCAGTTGGCCGACGGCGGGCAGGTCACCGTGCCGCTGGAGAAGCAGATGTGGGGCGACGAGTTCGGCGCGTGCGTAGACCGTTTCGGAATCGCGTGGATGGTCAACATCCAGGGCGAGCAGGCATAGCTTCCTCCCTTCATCCCTCCCTTCACCCCAGCCTTCACCCCCAGACGCTTCCTCCCGAACTCGCTCGGCAAACCGGGCCTGGCTACCTCACTGTCTGCTGTGGACATACCGGGTCTCTTCGTCGCGCCGGATGCCGACCGGCGAGACCTGGCGTGGACCGGGGTGCCGTCGCTGGACCTGACCCCTCGCCGGCACCGCCTGCCGGGATCGCCTGCCGGGACCGCCGGGACCGCCGGGACCGCCGGCACCGCCGGCACCGCCTGCCGGGACCGCTGGGATCGCCTGCCGGGGCCGCTCGCCGGCGCGGGCCGGCGAGTGCTCCCGTCGCGCGATTGCGCCGTCGACCTGCGGGCGCGCACGTCCCGCAGGTCGCCACTCTCCACGGTCCTGGCCGCACCCAGACCGCCCCTCCTGCCCGGTTCCGCCCGCTTGGCTGACCAGGCCCGCCCACCTGGCCCCGTGAGCCCGCACAGCCCGCACAGTGGGTCAGGTGGCACGTCGCTCGGCTGGTCGGTCGGATGGGCAGCGAGTCGGCTGGCTGGTCGGTCGGATGGGTAGGGGTCGGTTCGGTGGGGTCGGGGGTCGGGGGCCGCCGGGTGGCCGCGCCTTGTTTTCTCCGGCAACGAACGGTGGGGTGGAATCGTGCCTGGTCGGCGGGGTATTCAGCTCTTCTGATGAATCGTCGCGAGCATGACAACCGGATGGTGGTCCGGCGGCATTAAGGGGCCGGGTTCGGGTGATTTGCGTTGTCGCGTGCAACCCGGTGCGGGTGCGCGGCGTCTTGTCGGTAGGTTTGGCCGAACCGGCGTGTTGGCTTGGGTAGGGGGAAACCGGTGTCTGTAGCGGGGTTGGGGCGTGTTTTCGGCGCGGCCTTGGTGCTGTTGGTCGTCCAAGGGTGCTCTTCCGGCGGTGAGGAGGCCGCCAATCCCGGAATGGCGCCTCGGGGCACCACCATGACCACCGCGAAACCTTCGCGCCAGGACCTCAGCAACAAGGTCGCCCTCACCGGCAAGGTGACGATGAACCCGGTCTTCGGGCTGGTCGCGCCGGTCGGCGGGCAGGTCCGCTACTGGGAGGTCGCCGAGGCCAAGAGCACCCCGACCAAGCCGACCCGGGTGGCCACGGTCTGGGTGGACGGCACGCCCAACCACGTCGACGTGCCCGCCGGCTCGACGTTCGGCGGGCGGCTGGTCGACGACCGCTCCACGGTCACCGTCGGGATGCCGGTCGCCTCCGCCAAGTACGCCGGCTACGGCATCGTCGCCGACATCAGCGGCGAGCAGGCGTACCAGATCGCCGACTCCGCGACCGGCACCGTGCGCGCCCAGATCAAGAACGGCCCGGGGCCGTTCGACTGCTCGCTGCTCGGCACGATCGCCGCGCTGCCCGCCGGCACCGTGCCCGCCGCGCCGCCCCAGCAGGAGCAGCCGGCCAAGGACGACAAGCAGACGCCCGGCCGGGCCACGCCCCCGCAGCAGCCCGACCAGCCGAAGGACACCTCCGGCCCGACCGGGCTCCGGCTGGTGTGCACCGCACCCGACGACGTGAAGCTCATCAACGGCGCGACCGCGACCCTCGAAGTCGTCACGGCCAGCGCGCAGAACGCGCTCGTCGTCCCGGTCGAGGCCGTCGCCGGCGGGCAGGGCAAGGGCAAGGTCGACGTGCTCGCGGCGGACGGCTCGCGGCAGACCAAGGACGTCGTGCTCGGCCTGACCGACGGCAAGGTGGTGGAGGTCAAGGACGGGCTGACCGGCGAGGAGACGCTGGCCGTGCCCGGTCCCGACCTGCCGCGCGGTCCGGAGAACGCCGGGCAGCCCGAGGTCGGTTCCAGGTGACGCCGCTGATCCGGCTCACCGGCGTGCGCAAGACGTTGAAGGGCCAGGAAGAACCGCGCACCATCCTGGACGGCGTGCACCTCACCGTCCACAGTGGAGACTCGATCGCGATCCTGGGCCGCTCCGGCTCGGGCAAGAGCACGCTGCTCAGCGTCATCGGGCTGTTCGACCGGCCCGACTCCGGCGAGTACCTGTTGGGGGAGCGGGACATCACCCGCGTCCCGGAGCGCAAGGCCGCCGCGCTGCGCAGCGCCGAGTTCGGCTTCGTGTTCCAGCGCTTCTTCTTGCTCAAGCACCTCAGCGCCGCGCAGAACGTGGCGATGGCGCTGGTCAACGGCCAGGGCTGGCTGCCGCGCCGCAAGCGCCGGGCGCAGGTGCTGGCGGCGCTGGACCGGGTCGGCATCGCCCACTTGGCCAAGCACAAGCCGCCCCGGCTCTCCGGTGGCGAGCAGCAGCGGGTGGCGATCGCGCGGGCGCTGGTGCGCGAGCCGCGGATCCTGCTGGCCGACGAGCCGACCGGCGCGCTGGACACCGAGACCGGCAACCTCGTGGTCGAGGTGCTGCGCTCCACCACCGACCAGGGCTGCGGGCTGGTGCTGGTCACCCACGACCGGGACCACGCGGCGAAGATGGGCCGGGTGCTCACCCTGTCCGACGGCCTGCTGCACCCGACCGCCGGGCGGGTGGTCGTGTGATGCGGCTGTCGGGACGGCTGCGGTCGTCGCTGATCATCGGCGGGCAGGGCATCCGGGCCCGCAAGCTGCGCACGTTCCTGTCCATGATCAGCCTGTTCATGGGCGTCCTGGCGGTGGTGGCGGTGCAGGCGGGATCGGAGATCGCGAACCGCGCGATGCTCGCCGACGTCGAGCTGTTCCAGGGCAAGGACGGCACCCGGCAGATGTACGTCGGCGGGGAGAACAACAGCGTCGCGATCGCGCTGGACACCGTCGCCGGCCGGTCCGACGCGGTCGCCGTGACCACCGTGCAGGCGATCATCGGCGAACCGGGCGTCAAGCCGATCAACGAGGGCGGCGGCCCGATCGACCAGCCGGGGCGCGGCGGGCCGAACATGACGTGCGACGAGACCGGCTGCCACGAGCTGCCGGACCCGAACCGGGGCGCGCCGCCGGGCCAGGCGATCGAGTTGCAGCTGACCGGGCTGTCCGGCGACATCCGGGTGTTCCGGCCGTTCCGCCAGGTCTCGGGGCAGTGGCTGGACTTCGCGGGCGACCCGTCGCTCGCGCCGCGCCTGGTGCTGAACAAGAAGGCGGCCGAGGCGTTCGACCGCTTCCAGGTGCCGGCCGAGATGCGGGTGACCGGGGCGGTGGCCAACGCCACCCCGCGCTTCATCGGGGTGGTGGACGACGGCGGCTACGGGCCGGCTGCCTACGTGCGCTCCGACGAGCTGGGCAACTGGTTGGCGGCGGCCGACATGAGCGACGGGCAGCGCGGCCCCGGCCTCCAGGTCATGCTGTCCCCGCAGGCGTCCGACGTGGAGCACACGCTGCGCGCGCGGCTGGTCGCGGACGGCATGAAGCCCGAGCAGATCAACGTGAACACGATCAACACGCTGGAGCGGATGTCCGACCAGCTCACCCTGATGCGGTGGATCTTCCTGGGGATGGCGGCGCTGGTGCTGCTGATCGGCATCGCGGGCATCCTCAACGTCGGCCTGGCCACGGTGGGCGAGCGGATCGAGGAGTTCGCGCTGCGCCGCGCGGTGGGCACACCCCGGTTGCTGCTGGCGGGCATCGTGCTCGCCGAGACCCTGCTGACCGGTCTGCTCACGGCCGCGGCGGCGATCGGCGTGGGCGTGGTGGGGTTGCAGGTGGCGGGCGGCATGTTCGGCTCGCGGTACCCGTCGCTCCAGGGGGTCGCGTTCCCCTGGCAGGCCGGGGTGGCGGGCATCCTGGCGGGCCTGATCGCCGGGGTGCTGGGTGGTCTGGTGCCGGCGATCCGGGCGGCCCGGATCCCGATCGCGACCGTGATGCGCGCCTGACCGACTCCCGCGCCTGACCGACGCCTGCGCGGGAGCGCCGGCAGGGCGGGAGCGCCGGGCCGGAAGGCGAAGCGCCGCAACGAGAAGTGCGCAACGAGAAGTGCGCGATGCGAAGTGCCGGGACGGAGCCCGCGGTGTCCGACGCCGCGGGCTCCGGTCGTGGGTGGGGTCAGGCCCGGCCGAGGAGGGTGCTGCCGGACGCGAGGCGGGCGGTGTCCAGGTGGCCGGTCCGGTCGTGGTCGAGCTGGTCGAACGTGGCCGCCGCCGTGTCGGCCGGGGTGCCCAGCGCGCCGAGCAGGCGCTGGAACTCGCGCAGGGTCAGCGCTCCGTCCGCGTCGGTGTCGGACAGGCCGAGCACGGCGTCGGCCAGCGGCGCGAACGCGTCCAGCGCGGAGAGCTCGTCCAGCGCGCCGGTGAACGCCGCCCGGTCCACGCCGGTCGTGCCGAAGCGGGCCAGCACGGCCCAGAACTCGTCGCACGCGTCGGCCACCCGGCGGGCGCGCTCGGTGTCGGCCGGTTCGTCGAACGCGGCCACCAGACCCCGGCCGAACGCCGCCAGGTCGGCCGGGCCGATCAACCCGTCGCGGTCGGCGTCGAGCAGGTCGAACGAGGAGACCCCGCCCTGCTCGGGGATCCGCTGCACGGCCTTGTCCCGCAGGTACTCCAGCACGGCCTGGCTGGCGACCGCGCCCTGGCCGATCGCGGAGCCGATCCGCTTGACCGTCCCGGACCGCACGTCACCGGCCGCGAACACGCCGGGCAGCGACGTCTCGGTGAGCAGCGGGTCGCGGTCGGCCGACCACGCCCCTTCGACGCGCAGCAGGTCCGTCCCCGTCACCAGGTACCCGCGAGTGTCCAGAGTAGACCGACCGGCGAGCCACTCGGTGCACGGCGTCATCCCGATCAGCACGTACAGCGAGGTCGCCGGCACCGAGGAGATCTCGCCGGTGCCGTTGTCCCGCACCACGATCCCGCTCATCTTCCCGGTGCCGGTCACGGCCGCCACCTCGGCGTGCGCGCGCACGCCGACCAGGTCCGACTCCTCGATCCGCCGCACCAGGTAGCGCGACATCGGGCTGCCCTCCAGCGACGGCCCGCGCACCAGCAGCGTCACCCGCACGCCGTGCTCGGCGAGGTAGAGCGCCGCCTGGCCGGCGGAGTTGCCCGCGCCCAGCACGTACGCGTCCGACCCGGCGGTCTGCACGGCCACCGGCGTGGAAGCGCCGTAGTACACGCCGATGTCGCGCAGTTCCTCCGCGCCCGGCACGTCCAGCGGACGCCAGCGCATCCCGGTCGCCACCAGCACCGCGGTGCCGCGCGCGGTCGTCCCGTCGTCGCTGTCCACGGCCCAGTGGTCGCCGTCGCGGCGCAGCCCGGTCGCCCGCCGCGCGGACAGCCACTGCACGCCGAACCGCCGCGCCTGCGCCAGTGCGCGCTGCGCGAGGTCGCCGCCGGACAGGCCGGTCGGGAAGCCCAGGTAGTTCTCGATGCGGGAGGTGGACCCGGCCTGCCCGCCGGGTGCGTCGTCCTCGATGATCACCACCCGCAGGCCCTCGCACGCCGAGTAGACCGCCGCGGCCAGCCCGGCCGGTCCGCCGCCGACCACGACCAGGTCGTAGTCGCCGCCGCCGGCCGCGTCGGTCAGCCCGAGCGCGGTCGCCAGCTCGATCAGGCTCGGCTCGAACAGCACGTCCCCGCCGGGCAGTTCCAGCACGACCGACCCGGCGGGGCCGATCGCGTGCGTTTCGAACGGGACCTGGTTGCGGGCCAGGAAGTCCTTGATCGCGTAGCCGCGCGCGGAACCGACCGGTTCGACCACGCGCAACGGGGATTCCGCCACTCACGCCTCCCGAGGAGAAGCCAGGGTGCCGACGCTAGTGGCCGGCGGCGGACGCGCTCGCGGGCGCGACCAGGTTCACCCCAACAGGTCACGATCACCCCACGGGTGGTCGGCACCATGTATCTGTAGTGCGATGGGGCACCCCTGTCACGTAGGGGGAAGGACCGGTCATGAACGACTTGGCGCGGTTGCGCGAGAAGCACGCCAGACGTTTCGACATGTTCGACGCGAACGGCGACGGGGTGGTCCGGCAGCGGGACTTCGCCGGGCTGGCGGAGCGGTTGGTGCGCAGGTTCCGGGTGCCGCCGGGGTCGATCGGGGCGGAGCGGGTCCGGGCGTCCTACGAGATGGTGTGGCTGTTCCTGCTGGCGCACTGCGGTGCCGACGGGCAGGTGACCAAGGCCCGGTTCCTCGACGCGCTGGGCAGCACGGACCTGGCGTGCCGGATCGGCGCGGCGGACGCGGTGGCGGTGCGGGAGTGCGGCGCGGCGGCGGACGGCGTGGTGGACATCGAGCACGTCGCGGAGATCATCGTGGCGATGGGGGCGCACCCCGGCGACGCCCCGGTGATCCGCGAGGCGCTCAAGCCGGACGGCAAGCTGCTGCCGGTGACGACGGTGACCCGGCTGGTGTCGGGCTTCTTCGCCGACGCCGTGCCGTCCGGCCTGTACGGGCGCTGACCGACACGCCCGAGGATCTCCGGCGTCGGGGTGCCGCGCGACCACGTCGCCGCATCGGCACGGGTCGACACGTGGTGAGCCCGCGGCGGGTCAGCCGATGCGCAGGCCGAGGGCCATGGCGATGGTGATGGCCTGTTCGGGCTCGATCCGCGCGCCCGCCAACGCCACCGAGGTCGGGTCGATGCCGGACAGGTCCGAGCCGCGCAGGTCGGCCTTGGTGAAGTCCGCGCCGTGCAGCCACGCGTCGGACAGGTCGACCCCGGCGAACTCCGCGCCCTGGCAGCGCGCGCCGGTCAGGTCGACGTCGTGCATCCGCACCCCGCTGAACGACGCCCGGCGCAGGTCCAGGCCCGGCATCCCGGCGAACGACCAGTCGCCGCCGACCACCTTCAGCAGGTCGTAGGAGCCGCCGTCGAACATGCTGCCGACCAGCTTGCAGTCGGTGAACGTGGCGTCGAAGAACTCGCACCGGACGAACACGCAGTTCACGAACGCCGCCCCGGTGTGTTCCGAGGCGTTGAACTCCACGCCTCGGAACACGCACCCGGTGAACGTGCAGCCCCGGTTGGCCAAGCCCGCCATGTCGACGTCGGCGAACTCGGTCCGCTCGTACTGCTCGCCGGCGATCTCGTTGACCGTCCAGTCCCGGTCGCGCACGGTCCGGTCGGTCTGCGGTGTCGGGATGCCCCGTCTGCGTTCGGCCACACCGGGACTATTCCAGCCCTCGGGCCCGCACCACCGTCAGGGAGCGGTGCGGCGGCGGAACAGCAGGGCGGTGCCGACGCCGCCCACCACCGTGAACGCGGTGCACCACAGCACGGCCGCCACGCCCGAACCGCCGACCGGGCCGCTCATCATCAGGCCGCGCAGGGTCTCGATGACCGGTGTCACCGGCTGGTGCTCGGCCACGCCCCGCAACGCCGCCGGCATCGTGTCCGTGGGGACGAACGCGCTGCTCAGGTACGGCAGGAACATCACCACGAAGGAGAACGCGCCGGCCGCCTCCGGGGTGCGGGCGAGCAGGCCGAAGCACGCCGCGAGCCACGAGACGCCCACCATGAACAGCAGCAGCACCCCCGCCACGCCCAGCCACGCCAGGGGGCCGCCGGTCGGTCGGAACCCGATCAGCAGCGCCACCGCGAGCACCAGCGACGTCGACACCGCGTTGCGCGCCTTGCTCGCCACGACGTGCCCGACCAGCACCGCCGACCCGGCGATCGGCAGTGACCGGAACCGGTCGATCACGCCCGTGGTCATGTCCGAGTTGACGCCGACCGACGTGCCGCCCGCGCCGTAACCCGCGCACAGCAGGATGATCCCGGGCACCACGTAGTCGACGTACTGCGTGCCCACGGCGATCGCGCCGCCGAACACGTAGACGAACAGCAGCAGGATCACCACCGGCAGGATCACCGCGACCAGCAGCGCGTCGACGCTGCGCGCGCTGTGCCGCAGCCCCCGCCCGATGAACGTCACCGAATCACGCAGCACCACGCACCTCCGGGCCGGTCAGGGACAGGAACACCTCGTCCAACGTCGGGCGGTGCAGCTCCACCCGGTCCACCGGGACGTCCCGCCGGTGCAGCAGGTCGAGGACTTCCCGCACGTGCCGCGCGCTGCCGTCGCCGGGCACCCGCAGGCTCAGCTTCGCCACGTCCGGCAGGCCGTCGAGCACCGCCCCGGCGCCCGCCAGCGCGGCCCGGTCGGGCAGGAACAGCTCGACGGTCGCGGTGCCGGCCCGGCCCTTGAGCTCGGCGGCGGTGCCCTCGGCGACGACGTCGCCGCCGTGCAGCACGGCGATCCGGTCGGCCAGCCGGTCCGCCTCCTCCAGGTACTGGGTGGTGAGCAGGACGGTCACGCCGGACCGGGCCAGGTCCGCGACCGCGGCCCAGACCTCGCGCCGGCTGCGCGGGTCCAGCCCGGTGGTCGGCTCGTCGAGGAACAGCACCTCGGGGCGGACCACCAGGCTCGCCGCCAGGTCGAGCCGGCGGCGCATCCCGCCGGAGTAGGTCGACGCCCGGCGGTCGGCGGCGTCGGCGAGGTCGAAGCGCTCCAGCAGCTCGGCGGCCCGGTCCCGGGCGGCGCGCCGGTCCAGCCGGCGCAGCCGGGCCATCATCGCGAGGTTCTCCCGGCCGGTCAGCAGCTCGTCCACGGCGGCGTACTGGCCGGTCAGGCTGATCGCCGCGCGCACCCGGCGCGGTGCGGCGACGACGTCGTGCCCGGCGATGCGGGCGGTGCCGCCGTCCGGCCTGAGCAGGGTGGCCAGCACCCGCACGGTGGTGGTCTTGCCGGCGCCGTTCGGGCCGAGCAGGGCGAACACCTCGCCCCGCCGCACGCCCAGGTCGAGCCCCTTGAGCACGGGGTGCCCGCGGAACGACTTGCGGAGGCCCACCGCCTCGACTGTGTATGTCATAGACCTAAGTGTATGACATACACACGACTAGACTGCAAGCCTGCGACGAGCACGGATGCGAGGACATGGGCGACTCGGTGTGGGAACGGCGGGACAAGGAGCCCCGGCAGGGTCTCAGCGTCCGGCGGATCGTGCGGGCCGCGATCGAGCTGGCCGACGCGGACGGGCTGGCCGCCGTCTCGATGGCCCGCGTCGCCGAACGCCTCGGGTTCACCACCATGTCGCTCTACCGGCACGTGCGCAGCAAGGACGAGCTGCTCCTGCTCGTGGTCGACACCCTCGCCGAGCCGCCCGCGTGCCTGGCCGAGCCGGTCGACGGGTGGCGAGCGGGCATGGAGCGCTGGTGCCGGGAACACCTCGCCGCGCTGCGCCGGCACCCCTGGGTGCTCCAGGTCCAGGCGTCCGCGCCGCCGAGCACGCCCAACCAGCTCGCGTGGATGGACCACGGCCTGCGCGTGCTGGAGGAGACCCCGCTGTCGCCGGACGACCGGATGTCCGTGCTGCTGCTGTGCACGGGGTTCGTGATGAGCCAGGCCCGGTTCACCGTGGACGTGTCCGACCAGGCCGAGCGGGACTACGGGGCGCTGCTCCAGCGGACCGTGGACGCCGAGCGCTACCCGGCGCTGCGCCGGGTCGTGGACGCGGGCACGTTCGGCGCGGCCGGCGCCGACCAGGACCACGACTTCACGTTCGGCCTGGCCCGGCTGATGGACGGCGTGGAGCGCCTGGTCCGGGGCTGACGTCAGCCCACCACGACCCGCGCCCACAGCTCGTGGTGCGCGGTGAGGTGCGCGATGTCGCGCCGGTAGAGGTCCGCGTGGCCGGCCGCGATGTGCCGGGCGAAGTTCTCGTCGCCGGCGGCGGCGGACGCGTGCATGAAGTCGACCAGGCTCGCCAGGCGCGGGCCGAGCGCGTCCACCACGTCTTGTCGCTCGTCCCGGCTGCGGCCGTAGGAGTCGAGGAACAGCCTGGCCCGGCGCGCCTGCTCGGCCGGCGGTGGACTGTCCACAGTGGACAGCGGGGTGAAGCGGTAGAGGGCGTGGGCGAGATCCCAGCAGCGTGGGCCGGGATGGGCGGCGTCGAAGTCGAACACGCCGGTCGTGACACCCCGGTCGAACACGCAGTTGTACGGGGCGAAATCGCCGTGGCAGACGACTTCCACCGGTTCCACGGCGGGCAGTTGCCAGCGGTGGCCGGCCTTGTCCGGCAGGTGCGCCGTCGCGTCGTGCACCCGGCGCAGCAGGCCCGCCGCGCTGACCAGCGCGCTGTCCCGGCGTGCCTGCTCGGGCACCGGGTCCGTGCCCGCCTCGCCGGGCAGGAAGTCGAGCACCTCGCGCCCCTGCGCGTCCACGCCGTGCCGGCGCGGGACCCCGCGCACCCCGGCGGCGGCGAGCCGGCCGAGCAGCCACTGCGTGGCCTCGCTCCACGCGCGCACCGGACGCCGGACCGTGCTCCCGATGCGGACGACCGTCGTCGTGCCGCCGGCGAACTCCTCCACGCGCCCGACGCTAACCGATCGCGGCCTTCGGGCGAACCGGATTACTCGTCCACCAGACGAGCCCGAGCGTCGCCCGCCGCCGCCGGCCCGATCCCGACGCCCTGGAACCGGCCGGGCCGGGCGAAGTCCAGTAGCGCCAACGCCATCAGCACCACGTTGACCTGCCCGTAGGCGAGGCTCGCCTGCACCGGTTCCAGCCACAGCGCCACCGCCGCCGCGCCCGCCGCCACCGGCCGCGGCCGCTCGGTCAGCCTGGTCGCGCACCACACCGGGACGCCGAGCGCGGCCACCGTGAGCGCCGCCATCACCAGCCGCGCCACCTCCATCGGGACCAGGAACGCCTGGATGAAATCGCGCCGTCGATCCGCCCTGGCCTGACCGGGGTGGATCGAGCGCGCTTCCGCACGACCAGGTCAGCGGAAACGCTTGCGCAGCCACCACATCGCACCGATCACCAGCGCGGCGGACAGCACCGTGAACAAGGTCGCCTCGATGCCCTGGAACAGCCAGAACCGGTCACCGGGATGGACCAGGGCGGCCCGTTTCACCAGGCCGTGCCCGGCCATGCACTGGCCGACCTGGTCGGTGGACGCAGCGCGGCACGCCCGCTCGATCTCGAGCGCGGTGTCGACGTCGACGAAGTCGCCGGTCCGGTCCGCGTACCCGTGGCCGATGGTCCACCGGCCCCGGTCGGCCGGGGTCTGGCCGGCCTCGGTCAACGGCGTGGTCGACACGACCGGCGTCTGGTAGTGCGGCCGGACGAACCACCGCACCGAGTACAGCGCGCCGGCCCAGACCGCGAGGGTCAGCGCCATCGCGGGCACCACGCGGCGGACCGCCAACCCCACCACGATGCCCAGCGCCACCGCGAACAGCGTGTAGGACGCCAGCGCCAGGGGGTGGACCTCGAACCGCCGCACCTGAAGGCGTTCGTACGACCCGGCCAGCGCCCCCAGCCCGGAGGTCCACCACAGGTACGTCGCGCCGAGCAGCGCCGCGCCGAGCGTGGCCGGCACCGCGATCACGGCGACCTTCGCGGCGAACCACCGGCGCGGGCCCACCTGCTGGCTCAACACCAGCAGGTGGGTGTGCTGCTCCCACTCCCGGGCCAGCGCCGGCGCGCCCAGGAACAGCCCGGCCAGCGCGGCGAACCCGATCAGGCCGAACCGGACGCCCTCGGCCGTCTCCCGGAACGCCGAGGCCGCGTTCCAGCCCGATTCGGACAGCCGGCAGGACGCCGTCAGGGACTCGGCGCAGAGCCGTAACTCCTCGTCGGTGAGCTGCGCCGGCATGGCGAACCGGTGGTAGACCATCACGGCGATCGCGACCAGCGCGTACCCGCCGAGCGCGAGCAGGGCGAGGCGCTGCTGCCGCCAGGCGAGCCAGATCACGCCGCCACCTCCTCGTGGCGCAGGTACGCGGCGACCAGTTCGTCGAGACTCGGTGTGTCGACCTGCTCGGCGGGCAGTTTCAGCGGACCTCCCAGTCGCAGCAGGGCGCGCAGTTGCCGCTCGCCCGTCCGGGACTCGACCACCCGGTGCGGCCAGAGGTCGGTGTCCCGCGGCACGGCGACGACCTTGTGCTGCTCCAACAGCGTTTCCACGTCCTCGGACAACCGGACGCGGCCCTGGTCGAGCAGCAGCAGGTGGTCGCAGACCCCTTCGAGGTCGGCGAGCACCAGCGACGACAGGACGACCGTGGTCGCGTTCTCGGCGACCGCGACCATGATGGCGCGCAGGCTCTCCTGCCGCGCCGCCGGGTCCATTTCGGACAGTGGCTCGTCCAGCAGCAGCACCTGCGGCCGCCGGGCCAGCGCCACGACCAGCGCGAGCCGGGCCCGCTGCCCGCCGGACAGCCCGCCCACCCGGCCGGTGCGGGCCAGCCCGGCCTCCTCCACCAGCCGGTCCGCGTACGCGGCGTCCCAGCCGGGGTTGGCGACCTGCCCGAACCGCAGCACCTCGGCGACGGTGAACGAGCGGTAGAGCGGCTTGTCCTGCGCGACGAACGCCACCTCGCCGATCGCCTCGACCTCGCCCGAGGACGGCCGCAGCAGCCCGGCGGCCAGCTTGAGCAGCGTGGACTTGCCCGCGCCGTTCGCCCCGACCAGCGCCGTGACCCGACCTGCCGCGAGCTCGAACGAGCAGTCCCGCAACGCCTCTTTCCGGCGATACCGCAGGCCGAGCCCGCGCGCCCGCACGGCAACGCTCACCATGTCTCCCCCAGAAGAACGTCAGAAGCGCTGGTCCAGCACCGAGCGGAACAACGCTTCCACGTCCTCCCGGCCCATGCCGTACTCCCGCGCGTGGTCCATCCACTCCAGCAGGTCGCCCCGCAGCGGCGAGCCCTCGGCCACTCCCGGTGTGACCAGCGACCGGCGCACGAACGTGCCCAGCCCCGGCCGCGGTTCGACCAGTCCCTCGCGTTCCAGTTCGCGATACGCCTTGAGCACGGTGTTGGGGTTGATGGCGGTCTGCTCCACCACCTCGCGCGCGGTCGGCAGCCGGTCGCCGGGGCCGAGCAGCCCCAGTCGCAACGCCTGCTTGACCTGGTGGACGAGCTGGAGGTACGTGGCCACCCCGGACCGCCGATCGATCCGGAACTCGATCACCTCAACCCCTTCACTAACTGATTAGTGGAATCACTATTACCCGCGCCCCCGGCCGTTGTCAACCGAGGCCGGCGCGGTCGGTCGGGCCTCGGGCGGCGATCCGGCGCAGTCGGGCGGCGGTCAGGGGCGCAGGAGGCCGTCGACCCGGCCGGCGTGGTCGTCCAGCACGCGGCCCGGGTCGGTGCCCAGCACGTCGGCCAGCACGCTCGCGTACACGTCGCGGAAGTCGGTGGTCTGCTTGAGGTCGCCGTCGGCCAGGTCGGTCAGGCTCGGCTGCGCGCCGTAGAACCCGCCGTTCACCTTGTCGCCCAGCAGGAAGACCGGCCCGGCGGTGCCGTGGTCGGTGCCGTCGCTCGCGTTCGCGCGCACCCGCCGGCCGAACTCCGAGTACACCAGCACGACGACCCGGCGTCCCCGGTCGGTCCGCCGCATCCGCCGCACGAACGGCGTCAGCGCGCCGTCCAGCTCGCCGAGCAGCCGCTGCTGGGTGTCCCGCTCGTCGGCGTGCGTGTCGAACCCGCCCAGCGACACCGAGTAGACCCGCGTCGGCACCTCGGCCTCGACCAGGTTGGCCACCACGTCCAGCTGCGCGGCCAGCTGGGAGTTCCCGCCGGCCGACGAGCCCTTGTCGCGCCGCTCGTCCGGGTCGTCCTCGGTCGACGGGTCGTGCGCCGCCCCGCCCAGGATCCGGACCGCGTCGTGCAGGTCCGCGATCGACCGCGAAGCTCTTGCCTGCCAGACCTCCTCACCGTTCTGCGGCGTCCCGAGCGCGGCGAAGGCGGCACCCAGCCTGCCGTCCGGCAACGCCAAGCCGCCCACCGGGAACGACGCCGCCGCGGTCCGCGCGCCCGCCAGCATGGGCGGCAGCACGGGTTCCACCGACAGCGCGCGCAACGGGTCCGCGCCGCTCTCGTCGAGCCACCGCCCCAGCCACCCGGTGGGCACCGACGTGCGCGGTGACGCGGTCTGCCAGATCGCCATCGACCGGAAGTGGCTGTGGTCCGGCGTCGGGTAGCCGACCCCGCGCACGACCGCCAGGCCCTTCTCGTCCCACAACGACTTCAGGCCCTTGAGCCCGGGGTTGAGGCCCAGCCCGTCCCCGAGGTCGAGCACGTCCTCGGGCCGGTGGGCGAGGTCCGGCCGGGCGTCCTGGTAGGCGCGGTCGGCGGCCGGGATCACCGTGTTCAGGCCGTCGTTGCCGCCGTAGAGCGTGACGACGACCAGCACGGCCGCGTCCGGGTCCAGCGGGTCGTCGGCCGCGGCCGTCATCAGGTCGTCCCAGCCGACCCGCGTCGCGCCCACGGCGAGCGCGCCGGCGGCGGCCACCCCGGAGAAGGTCAGGAACCGGCGTCGGGTCAGGTTCTTCATCACCTGCTCACCACGTATTCGGGGGCGCACGCGGCCACGGTGGCCAGGTGTTCGGGTTTGTCGACGCGGCTCAGCGCGTCGCGGGTGCGATCGGACCACGCGTCCACGGACAGCAGTTCCCGCACGGAGTCCGCGCCGGTGACCGACTTCAGGTCGGCCTTCGCCGCGAGCAGTTGCGCGACCTTCACCCGGGCCACGCCCGCCGCGGTGGTCAACCACGCGCCGCCGGCCGCCCACCCGCCGACGCTGGGTGGTCGAAACGGCAGTTGGCCCATGCCGCGCAGCCCGTTGCCGAGCTGCTTGACCGCCTTGTCGTCCAACGAGTCCCACCGCACGCCCAGCGCGCGCATCAACCCCAGGGCCCACTCGACGGGCTGCTTGACCAGAGTCGTGGCCGGGTCGCGGAACGCGGGTTCGGCGGCGATGGCCCGTAGCACCGATCGAATGTCCTTGGCGTGCGCGGAAACCAGCCGGTCGACCGTGTCTGCGGCGGGCGGCGTGGCCGACACCAGCCGGAACCACAGCCGGCCCACGACGAACCGCGCGGACTCCGGCCTCGCGAGCACAGCATCCACAAAGGACTGCACGGTGAAATAGCCGATGATGCCCAGGACCGTCTTCGGCTGGTCGTCGTGGCGCTTGGCGACGAACTGCGCCTCCGCCTGGTCCCGCCGCACGGTCCACCCGGTCAGCACCCGGGCCGCCTCGCGCACGTCCTGCTCGGTGTAGTGGCCGATGCCCAGGGTGAACAGCTCCAGGTACTCCCGCGCCAGGTTCTCGTTCGGCGACCCGGCCCGGTTGTCGTTGCCGTCCAACCACAGCAGCAGCGCCGGGTCGACGACCATCGCCCTGGCCAGCGCCGGGAACCCGTCCAGGCCGAGCCGCCGGAACGCCTCGTTCTGCGCCAGCATGTGCCACGGGCTGCGCACCTTCTGCTCGCTGGTCGCGAAGTGCCCGTGCCAGAACCAGGTCAGCCGCTCGGTGGCGGTGTCGGTGGCGACCATCCGCGCCAGCCACCACGACGTGAGCGCCTTCTCCTCCACCGCCCGGCGCTGGTTGGCGTCCTTCTTGGCCTGCTTGTCACCCCGGGCCAGGACCGGTGGGTCCAGGGTGAGCGCGGGCGTGGCGACGGGCGCGGGCGTGAGCAGCCGGTCCAGCGTCGCGGCGAAGCCGCGGTCGAGGTCGCCGGGGCGCGGCCCGAAGCCGAACCGGTCGTGCAGCCGGCGCACGGCGGCGCGTTCGTCGAGTTCCGGCATGTGCGCAGCATCTGGTGCCGCGCACACCGTCGCCACCCCTTCCGGGCTTCCTTCAGCGGAAGCTCAGGGACGCCGCTGGCCCAGGACGGCCCGGCGTCCGAACTCCACGGCTCGGACGTGTCGAGTAGTGGCTGGTCAGGCAAGAGATTCATGACTGGTCGATCAATCACTCTTGATGCCGGAAACGGCCGATCCACCCAGCGGCCGTTCGGGTCAGCGGCGGTGGGGTGCAGTGAGCGGTGCGCGACCTGTCGTGCGCTGTCTGTAGCGCCCGGTCAACAGCGCCCAGTCAGTAGTGCCGGATGCCGGCGGAGAGGGTGCGGGCCCACGGTGCGTCGACCTCGCCTGCGTCGACCGCGACCACGAGGTGGCACAACATCCCTCGCGCGAAGAACTGCTGCACCTGCGGCTCGCTCGCCCCGGACACCCCGCGCACGTACTCGACGGTCCGGGCGTACCCGCGTTGCAGCACCTCGCGCACGGCGGGTTCGGAGATCGCCGCGCACTGGGCGTGCATCTGCACCAGCAGCAGCGCGTTCTCCTTGGCGATGAGCTTGGCGTACACGTCGCCCATGGCGTGCAGCACCGCCTCGGGCGTGCTGCCCTCCGCCTCGGCGACGCCGTCGCCCAGGCTCTCCCGGATTCGCGTGAAGCAGCGCTCCACCACGGCCAGGAACAGCGCCGCCTTGTCCGGGAACAGCCGGTACACGTACGCCTGGGAGATGCCCGCCGCCTTCGCGACCTCACCGGTCGTCGTGCCGTAGTAGCCCTTGGCCCCGAACGTGCCCAGCGCCGTCCGCAGCACGGTTTCGCGGCGTTGGTCGGCGGTCGACAGGCGGCGTTCGGCGGGCGGCACAAGACTAATCAACCACTCACACTTTCTCGTGTCAAGTTCCGGGAGCCATGGTCGCGTGACGCCCGTTCGGGTGCCTAGGGTGCGCGCATGTCCCGTCGCTGGGTGCCCTGGGTGGCCGTGCTGACCGTCGTTCTCGCCGCCTGTGGCACGTCGTCGTCACCGGCGGCCGCCCCGTCGTCCACCGTCCCCACCGTCACGACCTCCACGACGACGGCCACCACCACGACCATGACGACCACGACCACCACCACGACGACGGTCACCCGGGCCAAGCCCGCGCCGGCGGGCAACCCGGGCGGCACGGCGGTCGTCCCGGAGGAGGCCGGGCCGGAGGACGTCCGCGAGCCCACCACCGTCGTCGGCACCGGCACGCCGGCCGGCTGCACCTCGCAGGCCGTCGTGGCGGCCGTCGCGGCGGGCGGGGTGATCACGTTCGACTGCGGCCCCGAGCCGGTCACCATCACGATGGCCGCGACCGCGCGGGTGCGCAACGACGGCCCGCGCGAGGTGGTGATCGACGGCGGCGGCCTGGTGACGCTCAGCGGCGGCGGGCAGCGCCGGATCCTCTACCAGAACACCTGCGACGCGGCGCTGGGCATCACCACCTCGCACTGCCAGGACCAGGACCACCCCCGGCTCAGCCTGCAGAACCTCACCTTCGCCGACGGCGACGCCACCGGCGACACGGTCGAGGGCGGCGGCGGTGGCGCGGTGTTCGTGCGCGGTGGGCGGGTCAAGGTGGTCGACTCCCGCTTCCGGGGCAACCGGTGCGACCAGACGGGCCCGGACCTCGGCGGCGCGGCCATGCGGGTGCTCGGCCAGCACGGCGGCCGGCCCGTGTACGTCACCGGCAGCACGTTCAGCGGCGGCGTGTGCGCGAACGGCGGAGCGCTGAGCAGCATCGGCGTGTCGTGGGTGATCCTCAACAGCGTGTTGAGCGGCAACTCGGCGGTCGGCCGGGGCGCGAACCCGGCCCGCGCGGGCACGCCCGGCGGCGGCAGCGGGGGCGCGGTCTACGTCGACGGCAACCGGTTCACCGTGCGCATCGCGGGGTCCGTGGTCGAGGACAACCGGGCCAACGAGGGCGGCGGCGCGGTGTTCTTCGTCAGCAACGACCGCAGCGGCACGTTGGCGGTCGAATCCTCGGCGCTGCGCCGCAACCCGAGCGCCGGTTTCGAAACCCCGGGGTACAAGGGAATCTTCTTCCTGGGCGCGGCGGATCCGACCGTGAGTGGTTCAACCATTCAGTAACAGCAGGGGAATTCGGCGAACGCCGGAAAAATTCCCGTCGTTCGTCGGATTGTGAGCGAGGCTTCCGGCTGCGCATCATGAGCCGCCGGCGCGAGGCCGGCGCACCATCCCTGTGACTCGACGTCCGGCCACCCTGCACGCACCACCCGGCCGGGCGCGGGAAGGAACGACTGTGCGTTACACAGCGCGAAAGGCGCTTGCCCTGGCCGCGGGCATCGCCGCGACCCTGGCCGCGTTCGGCGGCCAGGCCCACTCCGCTCCGCAGCCGCCGGACCCCGGCGGCGTCACCCCGCAGGTCGTCGGCGGCACGCAGGCCGCCAAGGGAGAGTTCCCCTGGATGGTCCGGCTGTCGATGGGCTGCGGCGGTGCGATGTACACCGAGCAGTTGGTGCTCACCGCCGCCCACTGCGTCAACAGCACCGGCAACAACACGAGCATCACCGCCACCTACGGCGTCGCGGACCTCCAGGACACGTCGGCGGTCAAGCGGACCTCCACCTACGTCCACCGGTCGCCCACGTACCCGACGACGACCGGCGGCGACTGGGCGCTGATCAAGCTCGCCGGCCCCATCTCCGGCGCGGCGCTGCTGCCGATCGCCACCGCGAACACCTACAACACCGGCGTGTTCACCGTCGCGGGCTGGGGCGCCACCCGTGAAGGCGGCGCGCAGTCGCGGTACCTGATGAAGGCCCAGGTGGACTTCATCGACGACACCACCTGCAAGAACGCCGACCCGTACTACCGCAACCTGAAGTCGGCCGCCGAGATCTGCGCGGGCGACCTGGCCCGCGGCGGCATCGACACCTGCCAGGGCGACTCGGGCGGCCCGATGTTCCGCCGGGACGGCGCGGGCGCGTGGATCCAGGTCGGCATCGTCAGCCACGGCAACGGCTGCGCGCGGGCCAACAACCCGGGCGTCTACACCGAGGTGAGCACCTTCGCGGCGGCGATCAAGGCGGCGGCGGACAACCTCGGCGGCACGCCCAACCCGCCCGGCAAGACCTTCGAGAACGCCAACAACGTCACCATCCCGGACGCGGGCGCGGGGGTGTTCAGCGACGTGGTCGTCAGCGGTGTCACGGGCAACGCGCCGTCGACGCTGAAGGTGACCGTCGACGTCAAGCACTCCTACAGCGGTGACGTCGTGCTCGACCTGGTCGCGCCGGACGGCTCGACCTACCGCCTGAAGAACTCCAGCAACTCCAGCACGCCCAACATCAGCACGACGTACACGGTGAACGCCTCGTCCGAGGTCGCCAACGGCACGTGGCGGCTCAAGGCGCAGGACGTGTACGCGCAGGACACCGGCTACATCGACCTCTGGAAGCTCACCTTCTAAGCCCGCGAAGAGTCTTCCCGGGCACGTGACGGGGCCCGCTGCGAGGGTGGGCCCCGTCAACGCGTCCGGTCGGGCCCTCGCTCCCAGCGCCACCACCCAGACCGGCGTCCCGCTGACCTGGTCCGTCGGTCACCGGCAGGTCGACCAACGTCACCGGCCTCGCGGCGGACGCCGAGTGCTCGTTCACCATGGTCGCGACCGGCGCGGCGGCGCTCGCGGCGCTACCTGGTGCGCACCAGCTTCCAGCCGACCAGGACGCAGCCGACGAGCATCAGCACGCCGTGCGCGATGCGGCCCGCCGGCGGCATGAAGAACTGCGGCAGGAACAGCGCGAACGCCACGGCGTAAGGGATGGCGAGCGCCTTCAGCTCGACGGCGGCGAGGATCGCGCCGGCCGCGAGCAGCAGCAGGCCGACGCCGAACATCGTGATGGCGGCGGGCTGGTAGCGGACCGCGTCGACCAGCTCCAGCAGCGCGGGGTCCGGGTCCTGCGCCGCCCGCAGGCCGATGGCGTGCAGCCCGAAGACCTCCGCGCCGTAGTAGGGCAGCGTCAGCCCCGCGCCGACGGCGGCGACCAGCGCCGCCCGGCGGACCGGGAGGGCGATCGCGACCAGGACGAAGCCCGCGACGGCGAACAGGTGGGACGTGATCCACGCGGTGGTGCCCATGGCGGTGAGGCCGTGGACGGTCGTTTCGTCCGAGTACGGCCGGAGCACCGGGTAGAGCAGGAAGAACACCCCGGCGAGTCCGAACGCGCCGGCCTGGAACCTGGTCATCGGTGCCTCCGTGAGCACTAGTCGTTTTAGAGAGCGGTGCTCTCTTCGTCGGAATGCTGACGGCGTCGGGTGGTCCGTGTCAAGAGCAGTGCTCTCAGTTGTTGCCTGTGCTCTCTCGGTCGGCCATCATCGACGCCGTGGCGACGACACCCAGGCAGCGCGCGCGGGCGCAGGCGATCGAGGACATCAAGCGGATCGCCCGGGAACAGCTGGCCCAGGAGGGCAGCGCGGCGCTGTCCCTGCGGGCCATCGCCCGTGAACTGGGGATCGTGTCGTCGGCGGTGTACCGGTACGTGCCCAGCCGTGACGAGCTGCTGACCATGCTGATCATCGACGCCTACAACTCGTTGGGCGACGCGGTCGAGAAGGCGGAGGCCGCGTGCCCCCGTGACGACCTAGCCGGCCGGTGGCGCGCCCTCGCCGTGGCCGCGCGCACGTGGTCGGTGGCCCGGCCGTCGGAGTACGCGCTGATCTACGGCAGCCCCGTGCCCGGCTACCACGCACCCGTCGAACGGACCGGCGAACCCGGAACCCGGGTGTCGATGCTGCTGATGTCACTGCTGGCGGACATCCAACGCGGCCGCCCACTGGTGTCGTTGACCGGTCCGCTGGGCGGCGACTTCGCCGTACTGCGCGATTTCCTCGGGCTGTCCATCGGCGACGACCTGCTGGCCCGCGGCTTCCTGGCGTTCTCGGCGCTGTTCGGCGTGATCAGCTTCGAACTGTTCGGCCAGTACGTCGGCAGCCTGACCGACTACGAAGCCCACTTCACCCACCAACTCGACTCCCTGTCGGCTTTGCTGGGCCTGTGACCGGTTCCCACGCGCGAACGGAAGAGCCCGCAGCAGGTCGCCCCGCGAGACCCCTGCGGTGATCCGAGGTCACGTGGTGCGCGCGTGGCGGTAGTCGGTGGGGGTCATGCCGTACGTGCTGCGGAACAGGCGGCTGAAGTGGGCGGGATCGGTGAAGCCCCAGCGGGCCGCCACCACGTGGACCGGTTCGGTGCGGGCGGTCAGGTCGTGGCGGCTGCGTTCCAGGCGTCGGCGGCGGATCCAGGCGGCCACGCCCAGGTCCTGGCCCGCGAACAGGCGGTGCAGGTGGCGGGTGGAGATGTGGTGGGCGGCGGCCACCGCCGCGGGGCACAGCGCCGGGTCGGCCAGGTGCCCGTCGATGAACGCCCGCACCCTGGCCACCAGCGCGTCGGGCTGCGGCGGGCCGGTGCCCAGGCGCCTGGCGAGCAGCGCGGCCAGCAGGTCCAGCGAGATGGCCGCCATCCGGGCCGCGTGCTCCTCGTCACCGCCCGCCGCCAGTTCCCGGACCGCGCCCGCGAGCAGGCCGCCCAGCCCGTCCCGGCCGGGTAATCGGGTCGCCAGCGCCGGTTCGACCTGGTCGGGGCTCAACGGCAGCAACGACTTCGGGAACTGCACCAGCAGCGTGCCGCACGGACCGGTCAGGTCCGTCGCCCAGCCCAGGAACGGCCGCGACGAGTCGTAGAGGGTCATCTCGCCCGGTGCCAGGGCGGCTTCCCGGCCGCTCTGCCGCACCCCGAACACGCCGCCCAGGTTGAGCACCAGGTAGTACCGCTCCGGGTCGAAGCGGCGGATCAGCCGCGGCGTCCGCTCGGTGCGCAGCGGCGAGACCGTCAACCGCGCCAAGCGCACCGCGCCGAGGTCCAGGCAGTGCGCGTCGGCGCGGAAGTCGGCGGCGTGCTCGGTGCGCAGCACCAGCGGCCCCAGCGCGCGTTCGGCGATCCTGCGCCAGGACGCGAACCGCTCGGCCACCGGCAGGTCCTCGGTGTGGAACTCGGCTTCGATCAACGCGTCGTCACCCCCGGGACGCGCCTCCCCGGGCGGCGCGCCGCAAGACCATCGGTACCGAACGCCGGCCGGGGCCGTCAACCTCCGACTGTTAACGCCATGACCGTCAACAGGCCACTTCGCGGCCGCGTACCGCCATCCGCACGACCGGGCCCGGCTACCTTGGGGCCATGCTCCTGACGTCCGCGATCCTCGCGGTGAGCGCGGTCTACGTGATCGCGGGGGTGCTCAGCCGCCGGGCGCAGCCGCGCAACCGAACCGGCGTGCTGATGGTGGTCGTCGGCCTGGGCTGGACCGCGGACCTGCTGCTGGACCGCCCGGACGACTTCATCTACCACGTGGCCGCCAAGTCGTGGCCCGCCGTGCTGGGGCACCTGGTCACCGCGTTCCCGACCGGACGGCTGCGAACGGTGCCACGCCGGGCCGTCGTCATCTCGGGCTACCTGTTCGCGGTCGTGCTGACCGCGGCCTCCTACTGGCCGGGCCGGCCGTGGACACCCGTTCTCGAGAGCGCCGAGACGCCGCTGACGTTGCTCGTCGGGCTCGCCATGCTGGGGCTGCAACTGCACCGCTGGCGGTGCAGCAGCATGGCGCAGCGGCGCACGCTCACCTCGATGCTGGGCGCGTCCCTGGTGGCGGTGATCGCCTACACGGCGTGGAAGCCGATGACGGAGGCCGGGCTGACCCAGCCGATCGTCGCGCTCATGCTCGCGCTGGTCGGCATCCCGTTCGCCTACCTGGCGGGGTTGCTGCGCCGCCGGGTGGACCGGGCCGGGCTCGCCGACCTGGTGGTGCGGCTCAACGCCGACGGCCCGCGCGCGGGCGTGCGGGACGCGTTGGCCGCGACCCTGCGCGACCCCGGCCTGCGGGTGGCGTACTGGACACCGGCGCAGGAGCGGTACGTCGACGCGTCCGGCGCGCCGGTCGAGGCGGACGAGAACTCGGTGCAGACCCGCGTCGACCGGGGCTCGTCACGGGTCGCCGTCCTGCTGCACGACCCCGGCCTGGACCTGGAACTGGTGGACGCGGCGTGCGCGGCGGTGGCGCTGGCCCTGGAGAACGAGCGGCTGGCCGCCGAGCTGCGCGCGCGGCTGCGCCAGTTGGCCGAGTCGCGCCGCACCCTGCTGCGGGCGGGCGAGGTCGAACGCCGCCGGCTCGAACGCGACCTGCACGACGGTGTGCAGCAACGGTTGCTGTCGGTGGCGATGACGTTGGGGCTGGCCGAGACGCTGCCGGCCGAGCGCGGGCGGGCGCTGGTCGCCGAGGCCAAGTCGGCGGTGCTCGCCACGATCGACGACGTGCGCGCGCTGTGCCACGGCATCCACCCGCCGGTGCTGACCGAACGCGGCCTGGGCGGTGCCGTGCGGGAACTCGCCGCGCTCGCCGGGCCGGGCGTCGAACTCGTCGTGGACATCGGCACACCGCTGCCGCCACAGGTGGAGACGACCGCGTACTACGTCGTCGCGGAAGCGTTGGCGAACGTGACCAAGCACGCCGGCGCGTCGCGCACGAAGATCGCCGTCACCTCCGGTGGCGGCTCGCTGGTGGTGCGGGTGGACGATGACGGCCGGGGCGGCGCGGACGTGCGCGGCGGCTCGGGGCTGCGCGGTCTGACCGACCGCGTCGAGGCGACTGGGGGGACGATGAAGGTGGTCAGCACCGTGGAGACGGGGACCAGCGTGCGGGTGGTGCTGCCGTGCGGGTCGTGATCGCGGAGGACTCGACCCTCTTACGGGAAGGGCTGACCCGGCTGCTGGCCGAGGCCGGCTTCGATGTCGTGGCGGCCGTGGAGGACGCGGACGGGCTGGTGGGCGCGGTCCAGCGGCACCGACCCGACGTGGCCATCGTGGACATCCGGATGCCGCCGACGCACACCGACGAAGGGCTGCGCGCGGCCGTCGCGCTGCGCCGCGAGCACCCCGCGACGGGAGTTCTGGTGCTGTCGCAGTACGTCCGGGTCAGCTATGCGGCGGAACTGCTGGAAGAAGGCGCGGACGGCGTCGGCTACCTGCTCAAGGACCGCGTGTCGGACCTGGCCGAGTTCACCGCCGCCGTCCGCCGGGTCGGCTCGGGCGGGTCCGCCTTCGACCCGGCGGTGGTGGGCCAACTGGTCGGCCGGCGGCGCGACGACCGGCTCACCGAACGGGAGCGGGCGGTGCTCGCGCTGATGGCCGAGGGGCGCACGAACCAGGCCATCGCGGCGCGGCTGTTCATCGCGGAGCGGACCGTGGAGAAGCACTGCACCGGCATCTTCACCAAGCTGGACCTCTCGGCGAGCCCGCACGACCACCGCCGCGTGCTGGCCGTCCTGCGCTACCTCAACGGCTGACCCACCCAGGGCGGACAGGCTGCCGGCGCTGCGAGTGCGTGTCCGGCGCAACGTGCGCCCGGCGCGGACGTCCGGGTGCGCCGGCGTATATCCGGCGGGCGTGCTTTCGCCGGCGGCGCGATCGCGGGTGACCGGCGTTGGTGTGGGCGGGCCGGAGGTGTGGCTAGCCGCACCAACGGCGGGTGGTGGCACGGTTCCCGCGCCGCGCGTCGGCGCGGGAACCTGGGCGCCATGTTGCAACAGGGGCGGACCAGGGCTTCCCACCGCACAGACCTGATCACCGTGCTGCTCGGCACGTGGTTCTCGCTGGGCTTGTTCCTCGACGCGTGGGCGCACTCGAACGTGCCGGAGCTGGAGACGTTCTTCACGCCGTGGCACGCGGTCTTCTACTCCGGGTTCGCCGCGACCGGCGCGTGGATCCTGTGGTTGGTGTGGCGCAACGTGCAGGCCGGGCGGCGCGGGCTGGACGCGGTGCCGGTGGGGTACGGGCCGGCGGTGCTCGCGCTGCCCGTGTTCGCCGTTTTCGGGGCCGGCGACTACCTGTGGCACACGCTGATCGGGATCGAGCAGGGGATCGACATCCTGTTCAGCCCGACCCACCTCGGCCTCATCACGTCCATGATCGTCATCCTCACCACACCGCTGCGCACGCTGTGGATGGACAAGGACGTGACCGCGCCGTCGCTGCGCAGGTTCCTGCCGGCCGCGCTGGCGCTGTCCTTCACCACCGCGCTGGTCCTGCTGTTCGTCTCCTACGCCGACGCCACGATCTACGGGTCCCAGGGCGTGCTGCGGGCGTTCAGCTTCGACAAGGCCGACGGCGGGTCCTCGGGGGCCAACCGGCTGGCCTCCTCGATCACCATCACCAACCTGGTCCTGATCACCCCGCTGCTGCTGGCGGCCCGGCGGTTCCGGCTGCCGGTGGGCACGGCCACCATCCTCCAGGTCGTGGTGATGCTGCTGAGCACGGCGGTGGCGAACTACGAGAACCTGGGCACGGCCGCCGCGTTCCTGCTGTCCGGCATCGTGATCGACGTCCTGCTGTGGTGGCTGCGCCCGTCGGAGGAGCGGCTGCGCGAGTACCGCGCCTTCGCCTTCGCCGCGCCGCTGGTCACCTGGGTCTTCTTCTTCGCCGCGGCGGGGATCGGCGCGGGCGGGATGCCGAGCGTGACCGAGATGTGGACCGGCGCGCCGCTGGTCGCGGCCCTGCACGGGCTGCTGCTCGCGATCGTGCTGGTGCCGACCCGGCGATGAGGGTCTTGTTGCTGGTGCTGGGTTTCCTGCTGCTCACGGCCGGACCCGCGCACGCCCACGCGGGCGGGCTCACCCCGCAGGACGAGCTGAGCTCGGTCACCGAGGTCGACCCGCCGCTGCCCGGCGTGACCGCGCGGATGGTCAACCACGGCACCCAGTTGGAGATCCGCAACGACGGCCCGGTGCCGCTCGCGGTCGCCGACCGGGTGGTGCGGCCCGGGGAAGTGCTGCGGTACCGCGACGATCGCACCCGGGCCGCCACGTGGGAGGTGCCGCTGGGCACGTCCGCGGTGCGCGGCCGGGTGGAGTCCACGCCGGGGCCGAATCCGCTGTGGTGGCTGCTGGCCACCGCGCTGCTCGCGGTCGGCGGCTACTTCCTCAAGCACGCCACGGGTTTGCTCGCCGGGGGAGTGGTCGTGGTGGCCGCCGCGCACGTCCTGCACGCCATCGGGTCGACGCTCGCGGTGACCGGTGAGTCGTTCGTGCCGCTGATGGCCGGGGCGAGCGGGGTCGGCCTGGTGGCGTGGCCGCTCGCGGTCCTCGCCGTGGTCGCCGCGGTGCGCCGCTCGCCCGCCACCGCGTTCATCGCCGCCGTGGTCGGCGCGATGCTGGTGGTGGCGGGCATCCCGGACTTCGACAGCTTCCGGTTCTCCCAGTTGCCCTTCGCCGGTCCGGCCGACGCCGACCGGTGGCTGGTGGCCCTCACCCTCGGCGGCGGGCTCGGCCTGGCCGCCGGCGGGTTCGCGTTCATGAGGAAGGACCTGGCCCGGTGATCCGAGTTCTGCTGTGCGCGGTGCTGCTGGTGGTGACGGCGTGCTCGTCCGCCCCGGCGGCCCCGAGCGGTCCGCTGGTGCTCTCGCTGTCGGTCGACCAAGCCTCGCCGCAGCGCGTCGAGGCGGTCAAGGGGCAGGCGGTCGAGCTGACCGTGACCAGCAGCGGACCGGTCGACGTGCACGTGCACGGGTTCGACGTGTTGGCCAAGGCGGACAAGGACAAGCCGGCCGTGCTGAGGTTCGTCGCCGACCAGACCGGCACGTTCGACGTCGAAGCCCACCCGGACACGCTGTTGGTGCAGCTGGTGGTGCGGTGACGTTCCTGGCTCACGGCGTCGGCGAACGGCACGACCTGCCGCTGCCGTTGGACCTCGTGCTGCAAGGCGCGGCGGTGGCGCTGTTGGCCTCGTTCCTCGCGCTGGGCCTGCTGTGGACGACGCCGAGGTTCACGCCCCGGGCCGAGCGGGCGTCACGCGAGTGGTGGCCGGTGCAGGTGCTGATCCTGGCCGCGCTGCCGTTCGTTCCCGGGCAGGCCTGGCCGCACCTGGTGTTCGTGCTGCTCTGGGTAGGGCTCGCGGTGGTGTCGATGCTGTTCGGCCCGGTGTGGCGGGTGGTGAACCCGTTGCGCCTGGCCGCCCGCGTCACGCTCGGGCGCGCGTACCCGGAGCGGCTGGGGCACTGGCCGGCGGCGCTGGGGCTGCTCGTGTTCACGTGGGTGGAGCTGGTGGAGCCGCACGCGCTGCCGTGGTTCCTGCTCGGCTACGCGGTGGTGAACGTCGCGGGCGGCGTCGTGTTCGGGCGGACGTGGTTCGAGCGGGCCGATGGGTTCGAGGTGTACTCGACGTTGCTGGGACGGCTGTCGCCGTTGCGCGGCAACCCCTTCCGAACCTTGGTCGCGACACCGGTCCGGCCGGGGCTGGTCGCCGTGGTGGCGGTCTGCCTGGGGTCCACGGCGTTCGACAGCATCGGGGCGACGCCGACGTGGGCCCGGCTGGCCCCGGTGCCGGACTGGCTCGGGCTCGTGCTGGCGGTCGCGGTCGTGGCGGGCAGCTTCACGGCGGCGTGCCGGCGGACGAGCGGCGACCTGGCGCACTCGCTGATCCCGATCGTGGCCGGGTACGTGGTGGCGCACTACTACTCGCTGCTCGTCGTGGAGGGGCAGCGGGCCGTCGCGCTCCTGTTCGGCACCAGGGACTTCACGCCCGTCGACACGCCGGCCGCGCCGGTCGTCGTGGCGTCGGTGCAGATCGGCGCGGTGCTGACCGGGCACCTGCTGGCCGTGGTGTCCGCGCACGACCGCGCGCTGCGGTTGCTGCCCGGCCGACAACACCTGACCGGCCAGGTACCCCTGCTGGTGCTGATGGTCGGCTACACGTCGGGCGGGCTCGCGCTGCTGTTCGCCGGGTAGTGGCGGAGTTCCTGGTATACGGTCGATTGGCGCAGAACGGCTGCGCGCGCGGCCGTGCACCACCCACCCGACGTCGCTCCCGCGACGCTGTGTCGCCGATGTGCGGACACGGTCGGCCCAACCCGTTGCTCCGACAAGGGGTCCGAGTCCGCATTCGCGCGGACCAACGCCGTGGCGCATCCGCCGCCGGTGGTCCCGTTTCCCCTGACGGCTTGGCTTTTCCCGGCACACGGATGAACGGCCTTGTTGCCGGAACGGCCCGATCACTACCTTTCGTAAGCGATGAATTCGCGGATCTGTGGAATTCACTCCCGGTGGTGAGAGGACCGCAATGAACGTGTACACCACAGGTCTGCTGTGGGTCGGTGGCGCGGCCGTGTTCGCCGCCGTGATCGCCTACCTGATCCGCAAGTACGGCCCCGACGAAGGACGTTCGGCCAACAACGAGGCCGCCGGGCAGGTGTTCACGATCGTGGGCGGCCTGCACGCGGTCCTGGTGGCGTTCGTCCTGATCGCGTTGTTCGACGCGGTCGGCGCGGCCGGGCAGTCGGCGTACAAGGAGGCGGACGGGCTGGTCGCGGCCACCTGGGCCGCCGACGCGCTGTCCGCGGAGACCGGCGAGGAGGTGCGGCAGCTCTCCCGCGCCTACGCGATCACCGTGATCAACGACGAGTGGCCCGAGCTCGCCGCCGGCCGGGACTTCGAGTCCGAGGGCTGGAACCAGCTCGACCGGATCCGCCGGGTGGTGGCCGCCGCGCCCGCCGGCGACGAGTGGCTGATGGACCGCAAGAAGGAAGCCGCTTCCCAGCTGTGGCAGGTGTTCCAGGCCCGGCAGGAGCGGCTGGACGCGGCGGGCGGCGGCGTGAGCGCCGTGGTGTGGTTCGTGCTGGTGATGGGCTCGGTGCTGTCCATCGGCCTGCCGCTGCTGTTCGGCGGCCCTCTAATGCGAACGCACGTGCTCATCGTCGCGACCCTGGCGGCCACCATCACGTTGCTGCTCTACGCGACCTACCAGCTCCAGAACCCCTACGGCGGTGGTGCCGAACTCGCGCCGGACGCGTTCCGACTGGCCGTCGAGCGGTTCGGATGATCGACCTCTTGGCGGTGGCGGTCTGCTCGACCATCCAGGTCGAGGCGGTCCACCACGGGCCGTCGGCGGTCTACCTGGTCGACCTGCCCTCCGGTGCCGTGCGGGGCCTGGGCACGCTGGACGTGCGGGTGAACGCGATCGGCTACTCCGCGCCGCAGGACCGGGTGTACGGCCTGGACGACGACGGCCGGGTGGTCGCGCTGGACCGCGCGGGCCGCCGGCTCGACGTGCCCTCGCGTCCCTCGCACCTGCTCCGGCACGCGACCGCCGGCGTGGTGGTCGGCGAGCGGCTCGTGGTGCGGTCCGGGCCGAGGCTGCTCGCGGTGGACGTGAACCCGAACAGCGGGCGGTACCTGGAGGTCGTGCAGGAGACCTGGCTGTGGCCCGCGCCGGAGGCGTTCACCGTGGACGACTTCGACCTGAACCCGGCGGACGGCCTGCTCTACGGCGTGGCGACGTTCTCGCACGGCCACGCGTACCCGGTGACGATCGACCCGTCGTCGGGGAAGGTGCGCAAGGTGCCCGGCGCGGGTCGGCTGCCCGGCGGTGACGCGTACGGGGCCGTGGTGGTCGGGCGGGACGGGGCGTTATACGCGACGAACAACCGCGAAGACCGCCGCAGCACGCTCTACCGGGTCGCGCTGGACGGTTCGGGCGCGGTGGCGGAGATCCTGACCCGGCCCGCCGTGCGCACCCTCGACGCCGCCGGCTGCCTGTCCGTGCCGCCGGTCGTCGAACCGCCCGAACCGACGCCCGAACCGACGCCCGAACCCACCCCGGAACCGCCGATCCCGCCGCAGCAACCCGGCGTGCCCCAGGTCCCGGTGCCGCCGGTCCCCGGCGCACCGCCCGCACCGCCGCCGCCGCCGGACCAACCCCCGCCCGACGAGCCGACCACCACCACCACCACCGAGCCGGCCACGACACCGCCCCCGTCGAAGTCCCGCATCGCCGTGGCCGAGCCGCGTGCCGAAGAGGTCACCTCGATCAACCGCAACGTCCGCGACCAGCGCCGCTGGGGCCTGGTGGCGATCCTGCTGATCCTGGGCGCGGGCGCACTGGCCCGCCAGAACGCCCGCCACCGCTAGAACCCCACCGCGACACCGGCCCGTGCCGGCCGCAACCCCGCCGGCCGCACCCCACCGCAGGCACCGCTACGGGATCAGGGGGCGTACTGGTCGATGCTGTCGGGGTCGGTGCGGACGCCGTGCAGCACGGCGTCGAGCAGGCCCGGGAAGCGCTCGTCCAGGTCTTCGCGGCGCAGGGAGAGCAGGTGCGCGCGCCCGGACGGGCGTTGCCAGATCACGCCCGCGTCGCGCAGGACGCGCCAGTGGTGGGTGAGCGTGGACTTCGAGATCTCCTTGCTCAGCACCGTCCCGCAGGGGTGCTCGCCGCCGCCCGCGAGCACGCGGACCACGGCCAGGCGCATCGGGTTGCCCAGCGCCGTCAGCACGTTCTCCAGCTTGATCTGGTCCCGGTCGGGGTGGTGGCCGATCACCCAACCCAGTGTACGTCAGTACGAGAGTTATCGTACGATCCGACCGTACGTAAATAGTCGTACTATCGAATCGTAAGGACGTCCTCGTGGCCGACCACCGCAAGCCGGGCCTCAGCCTCGCGCTGCTCGCCCTGGCTCAGTTGATCTTCGCGCTCGACCTCAACATCGTGTTCGTCGCGCTGCCCGACATCGGCGCGGAACTCGGCTTCACCAGCCAGACCCAGCAGTGGGTGGTCAGCGCCTACGTGGTGGTGGCGGGCGGGTTCCTGCTGCTCGGCGGACGGGCCGCGGACCTGCTCGGCCGCCGCCGGGTGTTCGTGCTCGCCCTGGCGATCTACGCGGTGTCCTCGCTGGCCGGCGGCCTGGCGACCAGCCCGGCCGTGATCATCGCGGCGCGGGCCGTGCAGGGCCTGGGCGGCGCGCTGCTGCTGCCGTCCACGTTGGCGCTGCTCAACAACCTGTTCGAGGAGGGTCCCCGGCGCAACCGCGCGCTCGCCGTCTGGGGCGGCGCGGGCGCCAGCGGGCTGACCGTCGGCGCGCTGCTCGGCGGCGTGCTGACCGAGGGCTTCGGCTGGCCCGCGGTGTTCTTCGTGAACGTGCCGCTGGCGGGCGCGGTGGCGTTGGCCGCGCTGGCGGTCATCCCGGCCGACGAGCGCGGCGGGCCCCGCCGGCGGTTCGACCTGCCCGGCGCGCTGACCGTGACCGGCGGCGCGACCCTGCTGGTGTTCGTCCTGGTGCAGGGACCGGAGGTCGGCTGGACCACGCCGACGGTCGTGGTCGCGGCGGTGCTGGCGGTGGCGCTGCTGGCCGCGTTCGCGGTCATCGAGAAGCGCAGCGCCGACCCGTTGATGCCGCCACGCCTGCTGCGCAACCGGAGCCTCCTCGTCGCCGTGACGGTCACCGCGATCTTCATGGGCACGTTCGGCGCGCTGCCCTACTTCCTGACCGTGCTGCTGCAAACCGTCCACCAGTTCTCCGCGCTGGAGGCCGGGTTGGCGTTCCTGGTGCCGTCGCTGGCGATCGCGTCCGGCACCCAGATCGGTGAGCGGATGGCCACCCGGCTCGGCACCCGGGCCACCCTGGTCACCGGGTTCGCCATCGGCATCGTGGGCACGGCCGGCCTCGCGCTCGGGTTCGACGCCGGAGCCACCTTCCTCGCCGCCGTGCCGGGCCTGGTGGTCTCGGGCGTGGGGCAGGGCATCGTGTGGACCGCGATGTGGATCGCCGCGTCGTCCGGCGTCGCCGCGCACGAGCAGGGCGTCGCGTCCGGCCTCGCCTCGACCGCGCTCAACCTGGGCAACGCGGTCGGCCTCGCGGTGCTGATCGCCGTCGCCAACGCCGGCGTGCCCGACGGCGACGCTGCCCGCGCGGCGACCGCGGCCGGCGGGGCGCTGGCCGTGCTGCTGACCGCGGCGGGGATGGTCGTCGGGCTCGTCGCGGTGTTCGCGCTGCCGCGCAAGGTCGGTGCGACGCCACCTGTCCCCGCGCCGGTGTGACCCGGGCGTGCCGGCCGGCGTCGTCCGGCACACCCACCCCGCGTCCTCCGAAGTGCGGACGCCGCCCCCGACCATCGGCCGACTCGGTCACCGCCGCGCCGGCCCTAGGTTTCCCGGTCGGGGAGGCAATCGATGAGTGGACGGATCACGGCACTGGACGTGCTGCGCGGCGTGGCGATCCTGGGCACGCTGGGCACCAACATCTGGATCTTCACCGACCCGGACGGGCCAGGTGGGTTCCTCACCGGGGCGTCGGGGGCCGGTGAGGCGCTGCTGCGGATGGTCAGCAACGGGAAGTTCCTGGCACTGCTGTCGATCCTGTTCGGGATCGGGTTGGCGGTGCAGCACCGGTCGGCGGTCAAGCGGGGGCAGCGGTGGCCCGGGTGGTACCTGTGGCGGTCGGCGCTGCTGATGGTCGAGGGTGCGCTGCACTTCGTGCTGATCTTCGAGTTCGACGTGCTGATGTTCTACGCGCTGGTGTCCGTCGTGGTGGCGTTCGTCGTCGGGCGCGGGACGCGGGTCGTGTGGGGGTGGGCGATCGGGGCCGCCGTCGTGCACCTGGCGCTTGTCGGGTTGCTGACGTTGGGGATGGTCACCGGGCGGGCGTCGCTCGCCGGCGGGATGGCGATCGACACGTCGAGCTGGTGGGCGCACGTCCAGTCGCGGCTGGACCACGTCGTGGCGTTGCGTTTCGAAGCCGTGTTCGTGCTGCCGCTGAGCACGGTGCTGTTCCTGGCCGGGGCGATGCTGCTGCGCGCCGGGGCGTTGGAGGACTCCACGCGGGGTCACCGGATCCAGCGCCGGCTGATGGGGTGGGGCCTGGGGGTCGGGCTGCCGCTGAACGTGCTGACCACGCTGGCCGGCGGCGAGTGGTTCGCGGTCGACCGGTACGTGTGCGCGCCGGCGGTGGCGTTCGGGCTGCTGGGCGGGATCACCGCGCTGGTGCACCGGATGCGCGCCGAACCGGGGGTGCTGCGGCGCGGCGTGACGGCGGTGGGGCGGTCGGCGCTGTCGTGCTACATCGGGCAGAACCTGATCGCGTCGGTCCTGTGCTACCGCTGGGGACTGGACCTGACCGGCCGGTTCGGGCACCTCGGGGTGTGGTTCACCGTCGGGATGTGGGTGGTGGTCTCGGGGCTGCTGATGCTCGGGGCGACGTGGTGGATGGGCCGCTTCAGCCGCGGCCCGGTCGAAACGCTGTGGAACTGGGCCTACCGCGCACCGCAACGCCGTCCGACGCCGGTCGCCTGACCGCCTGCCGGTCACGGTGGGGCGTCACGATGGGGCGTCACGGTGGGGCGAGCAGCGCGCGGATCGCGGTGGGCGTGTGGCCGGTGTGCCGGCGAGGTCGCCCTCACCGGTGGCGCGGGCGTCGGTGACGAACACCCGGTCGGCCTCGGGCACTGGCGTGCGCGCGGCAGCCGCGATCCACCGAAGCCGGACTTCGAGCCCGGTGACGGGAACTGGCTGTTGCTCGCCGATCCGGAAGGGCACCTGTTCTGCATCAGCACCGGCTGACGTCGCCGGTCGGCACCGGTGTCCACATCGGACACGGTGACACTTCGGTGTTATCTCGTGCGGGCGGTGGGGGCGGCGTAACGTCGTTGGCATGACTGCGGAACGCGGACGGGTGCGGGTCGAGACCGGGACCAAGCGGGTGCGGGCCTACCTGGCGGGATCGCCGGTGGTGGACACCGTGCGGCCCGCGCTGGTGTGGGAGAAGCCGTACTACCCGACCTACTACTTCCCGGCGGCGGACGTGCTGGCGTCGCTCGTGCCGACCGGTGACGTGGTGCGCTCGCCCAGCCGGGGGTCGGGCGAGGTGCACGACGTGAAGATCGGTGACGTGGTGGCCGCCGGCGCGGCGCTGACGTACCCGGAGTCGCCGCTGGAGGCGTTGCGCGGGCTGGTGCGGCTGGAGTGGGACGCGATGGACGAGTGGTTCGAGGAGGACGAGCCGGTCTACGTCCACCCGCGCGACCCGTACACCCGGGTCGACGCGTTGCCCAGCAGCCGGCACGTGCGGGTCGAGATCGACGGCGTGGTGGTCGCCGAATCGCGCCGGCCGGTGGTCCTGTTCGAGACCGGGCTGCCCGCCCGGTACTACCTGCCGATGACCGACGTGCGGATGGACCTGCTGCGGCACACGGAGTTGCGGACGAGTTGCCCGTACAAGGGCACGGCGGAGTACTGGTCGGTCGTGGTGGGTGACGAGGTGCACGAGAACGTCGTGTGGGGGTACCGGACGCCGTTGCCGGAAAGCCGCGCGGTGGCGGGGCTGGTGTCGTTCTACAACGAGAAGGTCGACATCGTCGTGGACGGCGTGCGCGAAGAGCGACCGCGGACGCCCTTCAGTTGACTCGATCGGGTTAATCGGGTAACCGGTTCGGATCGGGTGGACCTACTCGACCCGGGCAAGATCGAGTCGGTGGCCGGCTGGGTCCGGGGCACGGTGTGAGCCGCTGCTTGACGTGGGCCTGCGACGACGAGGTGCCCGTGCTGCGGCTGGGCGGCGAGCCGCCGTCGTCCGCGAGCGCCGCGAGCAGTTCGATGCAGTCGGCCGAGGGCGGGCTGCTCACGGCGTTGACCGACCAGGGCTGCGACTCCCCGCTGATCCCGCCCGCGCCGTGCACCGTGCCGCCGACACCGCGCTCCGCCGCGTCGCCGGCGTGCGTGGCTGCCCGGACCGAGGTCGCCTCGGTCGCCTTGGCCGGCGTTCCCACGTCCGGTTGACCGACCCTCGCGGCCCTTCCGTCGCTGCCCGTGAAGGCGGACGCCGTAGGAACGGGGTGTTCCGCCCGGACGGCGGATGGTCGCCAGTCGTCGTTCCGGTGGAAAGTCGCCTGGTGCCCTCCAACGTGTTCCCGGCGTCGCCCAAAGGCCACCGCGACCCCCGGATCGTCGCCCGCAAGATGACGCTCCTCCAGGCTCCGCACATGAAGCCGCTGACCGAGTTCGCCCGCAGGATCGGGACCGACCGCAAGGTCGACGTGCCGCTGTTCGACCCGGCGAGCGGCGGCGTCAAGGCGAAGGTCCTCCTGCTGCTGGAGTCGCCCGGACCGGCCTCGACGGCGACCAGGGCGGGCTCCGGCCTGATCTCGCTGGACAACGACGACCAGACCGCGGTCAACGGGTTCACCGCGCTCAAGGAGTCGGGGCTGTCCCGCGAGGTGTGCCTGAACTGGAACGTCGTCCCGTGGTACCTCACCGGCCACGCGCCGACGCCCGCCGACCTGCGCGCGGCCGTGCCCTACCTGGTAGAGCTGCTCGGGCTGCTCAAGGAGCTGAAGGTGGTGGTCGTCCTGGGCACCCCCGCCGGCACCGGCTGGAGCCTGTCCGGGCGCGGCTACGGGCTGAAGGTCTTCAACGCCCCCCACCCGTCGCCGCAGTCGATCAACCGCGACCGAGCCACCCGGTGGCCGCAGTTGGTGGGCGCGTTCCGCCAAGCGGCGGAGGCGCTCAAGTAACCCCGCTCCCGCGCCCCGGGCACCACGATCGGGTCGCACGCCCGGTACCCCCGAAAGAGGCCCCATCACGTCGATCCCGCTCACTCACCGCGACCGGGCACACGCTGCTCTTTCCGTCGCAGAACAGCTGCTCGTAGGCGGCTCGGGCGGCGTGGCGGCCGGTGGGGCGTGCGATTTGGTCCGAGTGGGCGCTCCCGGTGCCGGTCATCCGTGCGCCGCGCCTTCCGCCTGCCGACACCGGTTCTGATGGTCCGAGCGGGCTTTTCACCTCCCGGCCTCCCGGGGGACAAGCCCGCGCTCGCTGCGACGCTTCGAGATCACGTCATGGCGACGGCTTGTCACGCACCGAGCGGTCGATTCGTCCGCGCAACGACCTCAGGTGTTCCACCAGTTCCGGCGGACCGTGCACCTCGAACTCGCAGCCCAGTTGCACGAGCTGGAACGCCAAGTAGTCCAGCGTGTCGGTGTGGCTGCGGACGTGCGTGCGGTGCTCGTCCACCGCCGTCAGGTCGCCGGGGGTGTCGCCGAGCCGTTCGCGCACCTGGTCTAGCGGCAGGTCGACGGTGGCCACGGCGCTGTACGTGGGTGCGCGGCCGAGCATCCGGTCCCGCATGTAGGTAGCGACGTCGGCGGTGGGCAGGTCGCGGTGTGGCGCGCGGGCCGCCGTGGGGTTCAGGTGCTGCATCCGGTCTACCCGGAAGACCCGCCAGTCGTCCCGGTCGACGTCGAAGGCCAGCAGGTACCAGCGGCGGCCGATCGGCAGCAGGTGGCGCGGCTCGACGTGCCGGCGGCTCTCCGCGTCGGAGCCCGTCCGGTAGTGGAAGCGCAGGCGCTCGCGGTTGGCGATCGCGCCGGCCAGGGTGGTCAGGTGCTCCGGGTCGACGGTGGTGGTCGGGCCGCCGAGGGAGACCGGGACGGTGGCCGCGCCGAGTGCGCCCACCCGGCGGCGCAGCCGGGCGGGCAGGACCTGTTCGAGCTTGGCCAGGGCGCGGACGGACGCCTCCTCGATGCCCGTCACGGCCTGGCGGGCGGCGGTGCGCAGGCCGACCGCGATGGCGACGGCCTCCTCGTCGTCCAGCAGCAGCGGCGGCATGGCGGTGCCGGCGGCCAGCCGGTAGCCGCCGTCCGCGCCCATGCTGGCGTGCACCGGGTAACCCAGGTCGCGCAGGCGCTCGATGTCGCGGCGGATGGTCCGGGGGCTGACCTCCAGCCGCTGGGCCAGTTCGCTGCCCGGCCACTCGCGCGGGGTTTGCAGCAAGGACAGCAGCGCCAGCAGCCGGCCCGGGGTGTCGGTCATGCCGTCGATGATGCCGCACGACTAGGACCTGGCCTGTCCTAGTTGCCGACCGGGGACGGCACCCGCCCGACAAGAGGGTGCCGCACCCGCACAGCCGGCCCGCCGGCCGGGGTGGCCTACGCCGTGGCGCCGACTTCCCGGGCCCAGCGCTCGAACGAGCCGGCGGGGCGGCCCAGGACGCGGGACACGTCGTCGGTCACCACGGCGTTGCGGCCCGACCGCGACCACAGCACGCCGTTGCGCCACGCCGGGTCGAACGCCGCCGGGTCCACGTCGACCACCTCGACCGGCCGGCCGCGCGCCGCCCCGAGGATCGCGACCTGCTCCGGCACGCTCAACGCCGCCGGCCCGGTGAGCGTGTACAACCGCCCGTGGTGCGCGGACGTGGTCAGCGCCTCCACCGCGACGGCCGCCACGTCACGCGGGTCGATCACGGCCTGCGGCACGTCGCCGGTCAGGTTGTGGACCGGCTCGCGGGTCAGGTTCGTCGCGAACGACGACGGACGCAGCACGGTCCACTCCAGGCCGCTGTCCCGCACGGCCTCCTCGCCGGCCAGGTGCCACGGGGCGATCACCTCGCCCTCCCACTCCTCTCCGGTGCCGATCGCGGACAGCCGCACGATCCGGCGCACGCCCGCTTCCCGCGCCGCCGCGACGAAGTTCACGTCGTGCTCGGCGGTCTGGGAGGCCGGGACCAGGTACGCCGCCTCGACCCCGGTCAACGCCGCCACCAGCGACCCCGGGTCGTCGTAGTCGCCGTGCACGTCGTCGGGTCGGGTGGGGTCGCGGGTCATGCCGCGGACGTCCGCGCCGCGCTCCAGCAGGAGCGAGCGGACCAGTCCGCCGGTGGTACCGGTCGCGCCGGTGATCAGGAACATGGGCAGAGCCTGCGCCCGGCCGGGCCCCGGGCGATTGGAAAAATCGGCGCTACCGCTTCGCCCGGCTCGGTGCCACCCGCGGCGGTTCGTTCGGCATCTTCGGGTACACCGGCGGCCACGGGGCGTCCATCAGCCCGGCCGCCAGGTCCCGCTGGGACATCTCCAGCAGCGCGGCGATGGACTGCGGCCGCTCCGCCATCTCCGCCCACGGGTCCGGCCGGCCGGGAACCGTCGCGATGGTCAGCGCATCGGGGTCCACTGTGGACAGTTCGGTCCAGGCGACCGGCGTCGACACCTGCGCTCCGACGCGGGCCGGGCGCACCACGCGCCGAACACCGTCTTGTGCGGGGCGTTCTGGTTGTAGTCCACGAAAACCCGCGCGCCCCGTTCCTCCTTCCACCACTGCGCGGTCAGCTGCTCGGGGTGCCGCCGCTCCAGTTCGCGGGCCAGCGCGACGGCCGCCGCCCGCACCTGGTAGCTGTCCCACAACGGTTCCAGGGCCGCGTAGACGTGCAGTCCCCGCGAGCCGGTGGTCTTGACGTACGACGTGATCCCCAGCTCCGCCAACAGGTCCCGGGTCAGCAGCGCGGCCTCGCGCACCTCGGGGAAGCCGATGCCGGGCGAGGGGTCGAGGTCGACGCGCAGCTCGTCGGCGACGTCCGGAGCGCCCGCGCGCACCGGCCACACGTGGAACCCGAGGCACCCCAGGTTCACCGCCCACAGCACGTGCCGGATGTCGGCCGCCACCAGCGCTTCGGCGGTGGTGCCGTTCGGGGTGGACACGGTGGTCGTGCGCAGCCAGTCAGGCGGTGACTTGGGCACCCGCTTCTGGAAGAACGACTTTCCGCCCGCGCCCTCGGGGTAGCGCTCCATGAGCAGCGGACGGTCGCGCATGGTGCGCATCAGCGGTTCCGCGACGGCCGCGTAGTACCGCGCCAGGTCCAGCTTCGTCTCCCCGCGCTGCGGGAAGAACACCTTGTCCGGGCTGGTGATCGGCACACCTTCGACCTCGGTCACGACTCGATCACCCCAACCTCGACCCCGACCACCCGGCTCACGACCCCGGAAACCCCGGACGCCCCGGTCATGGTCGGAACATCTCGGTCAGCTCGGCCGGCGGCACCTCTTCGAGCTGCCGGTAGGTGCACGAGTCCGGCGTCCGGTCGGGGCGGAAGCGGACCAGCCGGGCGGTGTGCCGGAACCGCGTGCCCTGGACGTGCTCGTAGCGCACCTCGGCCACCAGTTCCGGCCGCAGCGGCTCCCACGACAGCGTCTTGTCCGGGGCCCAACGGCTCTGCGCGCCGGGGGTGGCGGCGTCGAGCCGGGCCCACTCGCCCCACGGGTGGTCGTCCAGCGCGCGGGCCCGGTACGGCTCCAGCTCGGCCACCAACTCCCGTCGTCGCGTGGCGGTGAAACTGCTGGCCACGCCCACGTGGTGCAGGGTGCCCTCGTCGTCGTACAGGCCCAGCACCAGCGAGCCGACGCCCTCGCCGTCCTTGTGCGTCCGGTAGCCCGCCACCACGCAGTCGGCGGTGCGTTCGTGCTTGACCTTCCACATCACCCGGCGGTCCTGCTCGTAGGGCAGGTCGGTGCGCTTGGCGACCACGCCGTCGAACCCCGCGCCCTCGAACCGGGTGAACCAGTCCTGCGCGACGTCCGGGTCGTCGGTCGCCGGCGTCAGGTAGAGGCCGGGCGTCTCGGTCAGGGCTTCGGCCAGCAACGCGCGGCGCTCCCCGAACGGCACACCGGTCAGGTCGCGGTCGCCGAGCGCGAGCAGGTCGAACGCCACGAACGACGCGGGCGTCTCGGCGGCCAGCTTGCGCACCCGGGACGCGGCCGGGTGCAGGCGCAGTTGGAGCAGGTCGAAGCTCAGCCCGTCCGGGGTGACGATGACGACCTCGCCGTCCACCACGCACCGCGCCGGCAGCCCGTTCGCGAGCAGGTCGGCGACCTCGGGGAAGTACCGGGTGAGCGGGCGGTCGTTGCGGGAGCCGAGCTCCAGCTCGTCGCCGTCGCGGAACACCACGCACCGGAAGCCGTCCCACTTCGGTTCGTAGACCAGTCCGGGCTCGCGGGGCACCTCGCGCACGGCCTTGGCCAGCATCGGGCGCACGGGCGGCATCACGGGCAGGTCCACCGGGGGAGCGTAAGCCGAGAACGGGTTTTTCACCCGCGCGCCGAATCGAGGGCGACAGTTGTCCGCAATGGGTTTTAGAGTTGGCCCCAACGACCACGGAAGAAGGCCAGTCATGACGAACGCCACCGCGCCGCTCACCGCCGAGCAGACCGACCTGCTGACCACCCTGGCGCGGCACCGAGGTTTCCTGCTGCACACCGTGCAGGGCCTCACCGACGAGCAGGCGGCGGCCACCCCGACCGCCAGCGCGCTGTCCTTGGGCGGCCTGATCAAGCACGTCCGGACGGTCGAGGAGGGCTGGCTGCGGTTCGCCGTCGGCGGCGCGGAGCTGATGGAGAGCGAGCAGGCCGACTGGGAGAACGGCTTCCGGATGGTGGCGGGCGAGACGCTGGAGGGCCTGGTCGCCGCCTACGCCGAGACCGCCCGCAAGACCGAGGAGACGGTGGCCGGCCTCGACATGGACACCGCGCACCCGCTGCCGGTCGCGCCCTGGTACGAGCCGGGTGCCGTGTGGACGGTCCGCCGGGTGCTGCTGCACATGATCGCCGAAACCTCGCAGCACGCGGGCCACGCCGACATCCTCCGGGAGACGATCGACGGCCAGAAGACGATGGGCTGACCGCCGCCCACGACCGGGGGAGGCCCACCGGCGTATTCCGGGTTGCGCGACCGGATGACCGTGAGGTTTCCCCCACGCTGCGAACCGGCTTGGTCTCGTAGAGTGCGGACGGGATGAGCCACGAAGGAGCGGCAATGGGGCTGAAGATCGGCTACAAGGCCTCCGCGGAGCAGTTCGGGCCGCGGGACCTCGTCGAGTACGCGGTACGCGCGGAGGAAGTCGGCCTGGACAGCGTGACGGTGTCCGACCACTTCCTGCCCTGGCGGCACGAAGGCGGGCACGCGCCGTTCGCGCTGACCTGGATGGCCGCGGTGGGGGAGCGGACCAGCCGCGTGCTGATCGGCACCAGCGTGCTCACGCCCACGTTCCGCTACAACCCGGCGGTGATCGCGCAGGCGTTCGCCACCATGGCGCTGCTGCACCCCGGCCGGATCATGCTCGGCGTCGGCACCGGCGAGGCGCTCAACGAGATCGCGGTGTCCGGCCGTGAGTGGCCCGAGTTCAAGGAGCGCTTCGCCCGGCTGCGGGAAGCCATCCGGCTCATCCGCGAGCTGTGGACCAGCGACAACGTCAACTTCGACGGCGAGTACTACCAGCTGGTCAACGCCAAGGTCTACGACCGGCCCGAGCAGCCGGTGCCGATCTACGTCGCCGCCGGCGGCCCGACCGTGGCCAAGTACGCGGGCCGCGCGGGCGACGGGTTCATCTGCACGTCCGGCAAGGGCATGGAGCTCTACACCGACCAGCTGCTGCCGGCCGTCGCCGCCGGCGCCGAGGCCGCCGAGCGCGACCCGGCCGCCATCGACCGGATGATCGAGATCAAGCTCTCCTACGACCGCGACCCGGAGGCGGCGCTGGCCAACACCCGGTTCTGGGCCCCGCTGTCGCTCACCCCCGAGCAGAAGCACTCGGTGGACAGCGCGGAGGAGATGGAGCGGCTGGCCGACGAACTGCCCATCGAGCAGGTCGCCAAGCGCTGGATCGTCGCCTCGGACCCGCAGGACGCCGTCGACCAGATCAAGCCGTACCTCGACGCGGGCCTCAACCACCTGGTCTTCCACGGCCCCGGCCACGACCAGGAGCGCTTCCTGACCCAGTTCTCCGAGGACGTCGTCCCGCTGCTGCGCAAGCTCGGCTGACCCGCCCGGTGGGCGCGGGCACGACTCGCGCCCGCCGTCCGGTCCACCGCGCGACCGGGCCTAGGGCGAGCACCCGATCCGGTGCAGCCGCACCCCGCGTCGGTGAACACGGCCCTTGATCCGGCCCCGCCCGTGCGAACGTCTCCCCGCCGAGCCCACGTCGTCCGAGTACGACGCCAAGCCCGCCGCGCTTGAGTACGACGCCGAGCCCACGTCGTCCGAGTACGACGCCGAGCCCGGTGGGAAGGGGTCAGAAGCGGGCGAAGCGGCGGATCTGGTCCTCGTGCGACGGGTAGCGGGGGACGAGGTCGTCGGCCTTCGCGAACTCCACCACGTCGTCGGTGTACGGCGGCACGACGACCGTGCCCACCAGGGACCACTCGCCCTGCGGCGCGCTCGCCTGCCAGACGCCCGGCTCGACGGCCACCTGCGGGCGTTGGCCGGCGGCCAGGTCGAGGCCCAGCACCGGCTCCCGCACCTCGCCGTCCGGGTGCAGCAGCAGCATCCGCAGCGGCGCGCCCGCGTGGTAGGCGTAGATCTCCAGGTGCGCCAGCCTGTGCAGCCCGGAGAACTCCGGCGCGCGCAGCAGGTAGTAGATGGCCGACGCCTCCGCCGAGCGCCACGACTGGCCCCAGTGCCCGCCCTCGACCGGCAGTTCCGCCAGGTCGAGCAGCTCGACCGCCTCTTCCGGGGTCACGACAGCTCCGCCTCCACCGATCCGTGCACCACGACCATCCCCTTGCCCAGCCGTTTCGCCGTGTACATCGCCGCGTCCGCGCTGCCCAGCAGGTCGTCCGCGGTGAGCGCCGGGTCGGGCGCGTCGCGGTGCGAGATGCCGATGCTGGCCCGGATGTGGTGCACGCCGCCGGCCGTCCGGTGCGGTGACGACATCGCGTCCAGCACCCGCCGGCCGATCTCCTCCGGCGGCGACGGGTAGCCGTCCACCAGGATGCCGAACTCGTCGCCGCCCAGCCGGGCCACCGTGTCCTGCGCGCGCACGCAGTGCTGGAGGCGTTGGGCGACGATCCGCAGCACCGCGTCGCCCTCGGCGTGGCCGTAGTTGTCGTTCACGTCCTTGAAACCGTCCACGTCGATGAACAGCACCACCAGCGGGTCCGGGTTCTCCAGCGCCGCGTCCAGGCGCTCGCGGAACAGCACGCGGTTCGCCACCCCGGTCAACGGGTCGTGGTACGCCTGGTGCCGCAGCCGCTCGCGGCTGTCGCGCAACTGCTCCAGCAGCCGCACGTTGTCGATCAGGGTGAACAGCTGCCGGGCGATCACCAGCAGCACCACGGCCAGGCCCACGTAGATCTCGAACGGGTTGAGCCGCACGCCGGTCGCCGTGCCCACCACGATGAACAGGCCGGTGATCAGCATCGGCAGGTAGGGCACCAGGATGTGCAGCATCTCGCCCGCGCGCAGCTTCCCGGCGGCGACCCGCTCCCGGCCGGCGCTGCTCGGCGCGATGGAGGACAGGAAGTACAGCGCCGGGCACACCATGAACCCGATGTCGGCGGCCACCGGGATGTCCGTGACGCCCTTGCTGACCAGGAACGCGAACACCCAGCCGGACGCCGACTGGCCCAGCCCCGCCAGCGCCACGAACAGCATCGGCAACTGCCGCACCGACCGGTGCGACCACGACGACACCAGCAGCACGACCAGCATCACCAGGTACGCCGCCGGGTGCGCCACCACGGTCGCGAAGCCCGGACCGGACGTGGCCCACGCCCGCACCATCGACTCCAGCAGCGACACCCAGGTGAGCACGAACAGCGAGCCGACCACGATCAGCCCGTCCAGCACGATCACCACCCGGCTGCGGTGGTTGGGCAGCGAGCCCGCCCCGCCGTGCCCGAGCACCAGGACCGCGAACAGGGCCAGCACCGGCACCAGGATGAAGCCCAGCGGGGCGACCGTGGTCGAGGGCAGCGGGACGCCCAGGAACACCTGGCCCCACGTCCACGCGCCCAGCCCCACCACCAGGCTGGCCATCGAGGCGGCCATCCACAGCCGCCACCGCCGCGCCGTGCCCTGCCGGCGCAGCCCCGCCCGCCAGTAGCAGACCATCGCGGCGCCGGCCCCGGCGAGCTGGGTGAACTTGTCGACCGCGATCGCCGTCGAGCGCTCCAGCGCGCCGGACAGCACCAGGGTCACCACCACGACCAGGAACGCGCAGACGGCCGCCGCGATGAGGCTGAACCGTCTCAGGGTCATGGCACCCCGCCTATGCCGCGACTGGAGTCGATCAGTGGACCGAGCCACTGTATTGACCCGGTGACGCTGTGTCGACCTGGGGGTGTCCGTTGGTCACCGAAAGCGTGTCGGGCGGGGTCCGCGGGCGGTCAGCCGGTACGGTTCGAACTGGTGTTCGTGATGGTCTCGGCGAGGGGGCGGCGTGCGCGTGTTCGGAGTCGACCCCGGCCTGACCCGGTGCGGGTTCGGCGTGGTCGACGGCGGCCCCGGCCGCACCGTGAAACCGGTCGCCGTGGACGTCGTGCGCACCCCGGCGGACGAGGACCTCGCGGTCCGGCTGCTCCGGCTCTCCGACGCCGTGGAGGAGTGGCTGGACCGCTACCGGCCGCAGGCGGTCGCCGTGGAACGGGTGTTCAGCCAGCACAACGTGCGCACCGCGATGGGCACCGCCCAGGCGGGCGGCGTCGTGGCGCTGTCCGCCGCGCGCCGGGGCCTGCCGGTCGTGTTCCACACCCCCAGCGAGGTCAAGGCCGCCGTGACCGGCTCCGGCCGCGCCGACAAGGCCCAGGTCACCACCATGGTCACCAAGCTGCTCGGGCTCAAGGAGGCGCCGCGGCCCGCGGACGCCGCCGACGCCCTCGCGCTGGCCATCTGCCACCTGTGGCGCGCGCCCATGCGCGCCCGGCTGGAGGAGGCCCAGGCCAGGGCGGCCGAACTGGCCCGCGCGCACCGCGCGAGACTTGCCCAGGCCAGTGCCCGGCTCCCCGCCGGGCCGACGGGCGCCAAGACCGGAGGGAAGACCAAGTGATCTCCTCGCTGCGCGGGCAGGTGCTGTCCATCGGACTCGACCACGCGGTCGTGGAGGTCGGCGGCGTCGGCTTCGCCGTGCAGGCCACGCCCACCACGCTGGCCGTGCTGCGCCGCGGCGAGGAGGCCCAGCTCGCCACCGCGCTGGTGGTCCGCGAGGACTCGCTGACCCTGTTCGGGTTCGCCGACGCCGAGGCGCGCGAGCTGTTCGGCCTGCTCCAGACGGTGTCCGGGATCGGCCCCCGGCTCGCCCTGGCCACCCTGGCGGTGCTGGAGCCGGACAAGCTGCGCGCCGCGCTCGCCGAGGGCAACATCACCGTGCTCACCCAGGTGCCCGGCATCGGCCGCAAGGGCGCGGAGCGGCTGATCATCGAGCTGCGGGACAAGGTCGGCCAACTGCAGACCGCGCCCGCCGCCGCGTCCGGCACCGGCCTGGTGCGCACCCACGTCGCCGAGGCGCTGCTCGGGCTCGGGTTCCCGGCCAAGCAGGCCGAGCAGGCCGTGGACGCGGTGCTCGCCGAGGACGGCTCGCTGGGCACCTCCGAGGTGCTGCGCCGGGCGCTGGCCGCGTTGGGCCGCAAGCGATGACCTTCGAGGAGTTCGAGCCGGAGGGCGCGCTCGACCCGCTGCGCGACCCCGCCGAGCGCGACGTCGAGTCCACCCTGCGGCCCCGGGACCTGCACGAGTTCGTCGGCCAGCCGAAGGTGCGCGAGCAGCTGGAGCTGGTGCTGCAGGGCGCGATGCGGCGCGGCGCGCCCCCCGACCACGTGCTGCTGTCCGGGCCGCCGGGCCTGGGCAAGACCAGCCTCGCGATGATCATCGCCGCCGAGCTCGGCGCGTCGCTGCGGATCACCTCCGGCCCCGCCCTGGAACGCGCCGGCGACCTCGCCGCGATGCTGTCCAACCTGGTCGAGGGCGACGTGCTGTTCATCGACGAGATCCACCGGATGGCCCGGCCCGCCGAGGAGATGCTCTACCTGGCGATGGAGGACTTCCGGGTCGACGTGGTGGTCGGCAAGGGCCCCGGCGCGACCAGCATCCCGCTCGACATCGCGCCGTTCACCCTGGTCGGCGCGACCACCAGGTCCGGCGCGCTGACCGGGCCGCTGCGCGACCGGTTCGGCTTCACCGGGCACATGGAGTTCTACAACGCCGACGAGCTGGAGCTGATCATCCGGCGGTCGGCCAAGATCCTGGGCGTCGACCTGCGCGAGGACGGCGGCCGGGAGATCGCCGGGCGCTCGCGCGGCACGCCCCGGATCGCCAACCGGCTGCTGCGCCGGGTGCGCGACTTCGCCGAGGTGCGCGCCGACGGCGCGGTGACCCGGGACGTGGCGCGCGCCGCGCTGGCCGTCTACGACGTGGACGAGCTGGGCCTGGACCGGCTGGACCGGGCGGTGCTGGGCGCGCTGGTCAAGTCGTTCGGCGGGGGGCCGGTGGGCGTCTCGACGCTGGCCGTCGCGGTCGGCGAGGAGCCGACGACGGTCGAGGAGGTGTGCGAGCCGTACCTCGTCCGCGCGGGTATGTTGGCGCGTACGCCGCGTGGCCGGGTCGCGACCGCCACGGCGTGGCTGCACCTGGGGCTCCAGCCCCCGGCGAAGGCCCCTGGTGAGGCCACCCGCACGCTGTTCGACGACGCCGGCGACTGATCGGGATTGCTGACCTGGCACAATCGGCGGCGGCATCCCAGAAATCCGGACGTTCCGGGCAGACCTGTCCCGCCGCGCCGGTTGAACGGAGAATGATGGGCAACCTGTCTTCCTTGATGTTCCCGCTGCTGCTCGTGCTGCTCGCCGTGCCGCTGTTCCTCAGCGCGCGCAAGCAGAAGAGGGCGGTCGCCGAGCAGCAGGCGCTGCTCAACTCGCTGGAGCCCGGGGACCTGGTCATGACCACGTCGGGGCTGTACGGCACCGTCGTGGAGTCCGACGGGTCGCTGGACGACACCAAGATCGAGTTGGAGATCTCGGAGGGCGTCGTCACCACGTGGCTGCGCCAGGCGATCCGGGAGAAGGTCGTGGTGGACGCGGACGACGACGTGGTCGACGAGGAGGACGACGTCGTGGACGACGTCGCCGACACCTCCGCGATCACCGCCGACGAGCCGGCCAAGGCGGTCGAGCCGGCCAAGTCGGCCACGCCGGTCCAGCAGGACAGCAAGAAGTAGCAGCGCGGAAAGCGAATGGGTTGTGCCGCCGGCGCGGCACAATCCTTTCCTCGTCGCGGGCCGATTCCCCCTGCGCTGAATCGACTGGTCAAGTGTGAACGCCGAACGGCCGATGCGATTGGTCCGGTGAACGCCTTATGGCCGGTCGGGGCATTGTCCGGGAGCTTCCGCAGCCGGTGGAGATCCGGTGACAGACAACTCACACGGTGCGGGGTACGCTGCGCAATCGACCCGGCAGGGCAGTGCCGGGCGGGCAAGCGCTGCCCTGATCCGCAACCACGGTCGCGGCGGCGTTCGACATCATCTTCGGAGTTCTAGGAGACGGACGGACCGTGGCACCTCCGGCCGGGCAAATCCGCCCCGCGAAGTACTTGGGCGCGTTTGTCCTCATCGTGGTCGCGCTGTACTCCTTGGTGTTCTTCACCGGGAACGGCAAAGCGACTCCCAAGCTCGGCATCGACCTCCAGGGTGGCACGCGGGTCACGTTGACCGCACGCGCCCCGGACGGCCAGACGCCGACGGACCAGGCACTGAACCAGGCCCGGGAGCTGATCGAGACCCGGGTCAACGGTCTCGGCGTCTCCGGCGCGGAGGTCGTGCGCGACGGAACCAACCTGGTCATCACGGTGCCCGGTGCGGACAGCGAGGGCGCCAAGCGCCTGGGCCAGACCGCGAAGCTGAACTTCCGCAAGGTCGTCGGCTCGCCGCTGCCCAACGCGCAGGCCGCCCCGCCGTCGACGTCCGGCACGCCGGCCCCCTCGGGCTCGAACGCGCCGACGACGACGCCCAGCGCGCCCGCCACCGGTTCGGAGACGGCGTCCGCGCCGACCACCACCGCGCAGGGCCGCCCGGCCCCGGCGCTGGAGGGTCAGCCGACGACGACCGCGCCGCCCGCGACCACGACGCCGCCCGCCACGACGACGTCCGCGCCGGCCAAGCCCGAGGTCGACTGCCGGAAGGTGTTCGCCGGCGAGTACTCGGGCAAGACCGAGGACGCGATCAACGAGTCGCGCACCTGCCGCCAGGACCCGGCGCTGACCACGTTGGACGCCCAGACCGTGCAGCAGGCGCTGACCGCCTTCACCTGCCCGGCCAAGGACCCGCTGCTGGGCAACGACGACCCGTCGCTGCCGCTGCTCACGTGCGACCAGAAGAGCGAGTTCAAGTACGTCCTGGCGCCGGTCAACCCGCCCGCGGACGGCAGCGTCAAGGACTCCGACTTCAGCCTGTACTCGCGGCTGTCCGGTGAGGACATCGGCAACGCCACCGCGGGCACCGACCCGCAGGGCGCCGGCTTCATCGTCAACCTGACCTTCAAGGGCGAGGGCGGTGACAAGTGGGGCAAGTTCACCTCGGCGAACGTGTCCCAGCAGGTCGCCGTCGTGCTCGACAGCCAGGTGGTGTCCGCGCCGAACATCAACGAGCCGATCATCGGCGGCAACACCCAGATCTCCGGCAAGTTCACCCAGAAGGAAGCCGACGGCCTGGCGAACGTGCTGAAGTACGGCTCGCTGCCGCTGTCGTTCGAGGCGTCCGAGGCGGAGACGGTGTCCGCCACGCTCGGCCTGGCCTCGCTGGAAGCCGGTCTGATCGCGGGCGGCATCGGCCTCGCGCTGGTGTTCGTCTACTGCCTCATCTACTACCGCCTGCTCGGCCTGCTGACCATCCTGTCGCTGGTGCTCTCCGGCCTGGTGGTCTACGCGGTGCTGGTGCTGCTCGGTCGCTGGATCGGGTTCACCCTCGACCTCGCGGGCATCGCCGGTTTCATCGTGGCGATCGGTATCACCGCGGACTCGTTCGTCGTCTTCTTCGAACGACTGAAGGACGAGGTGCGCGAGGGCCGGTCGTTCCGCTCGGCCGTGCCACGCGCGTGGGTGCGGTCCCGTCGTACGATTCTCTCGGCGGACGCGGTCAGCTTCCTGGCCTCGGCGATCCTGTACGTGATCGCGGTCGGCCAGGTGAAGGGCTTCGCGTTCACCCTCGGCATGTCGACCGTCCTCGACCTGGTCGTGGTCTTCCTGGTCACGCACCCGCTGGTCTCGATGGTCTCCAAGTCGAAGTCCCTGTCCAGCCCGAAGCTGTCCGGCCTCGGCGGGGCCGTGCAGGACGGTGCCGACGACCGGGCCAACGCGGCCGCCAAGAGCACCGCCGTGAAGGAGGTCTGACCGATGTCGCAGTCCAAGCGCAGTATCTTCACCCGGCTGTACGTCGGCAACGGCGCGTTCGACATCGTCGGCAAGCGCAAGCGCTGGTACGTGCTGTTCGGCGTCGTGCTGCTGATCTGCATCGCGTCGATCATCTTCCGCGGCTTCAACCTGGGCATCGACTTCACCGGCGGCACCCGGATCCAGATGCCGGCGAACTCGGCGTCCGGCACGATCAGCCAGGAAGCGGTCAAGGAGAGCTTCGCCAAGGCGATCGGCGAGGAGCCGACCTCCGTGCAGACGGTGGGCACCGGCGAGTCCGCGACCATCCAGGTCCGCTCGGAGACGCTGGACGCGGCGAAGGTGACCTCCCTCAAGGAGGGCCTCAACGCCGACCTGAAGCCCACCGGCGGCCTGGAGACGATCAGCGACAGCGCCGTGTCGGCCTCCTGGGGCGGCGAGATCACCACGAAGGCGCTGATCGCGCTCGCGGTGTTCTTCATCGCGGTGGCGATCTTCCTGGCGCTGTACTTCGAGTGGTCGATGGCCGTGGCCGCGCTCGTCGCGGTGGTCCACGACGTGGTCATCACGGCCGGCATCTACTCCCTGGTCGGCTTCGAGGTCTCGCCCGCGACGGTGATCGGTCTGCTGACCATCCTCGGCTTCTCGCTCTACGACACGGTCGTGGTGTTCGACAAGGTCAAGGAGAACACCAGAGGACTGCTCGGCCTGACCAGGCGGACCTACCCGGAGGCCGCGAACCTCGCGGTGAACCAGACCCTGATGCGGTCCATCAACACCTCGCTGATCGCGCTGCTGCCCGTGGTGGGCCTGCTGGCGATCGGCGTGGGCCTGCTCGGCGTCGGCACCCTGAAGGACCTCGCGCTCGTGCAGCTGACCGGTATGGCGATCGGCGCGCTGTCGTCGATCTACATCGCCACCCCGGCGGCCGTGGACCTGAAGATGCGCGACCCGCGCTACAAGGCGCAGGCCGCCCGGGTGCGGCAGCGGCGGGACAACCTGGCCCGCAAGGCGTCGGGCGAGGTCGTGTCCGGCGGCGACGTCGTGGAGTCCTCGGACGACGAGTCGTTGCAGGCCGAGCTGCGCCGGGAGAAGGCGCTGACCGCGGCGGCCGGCGTGCCCAGCCGCACCGGCAAGGTCGCCGACGCCCGTCGCCGCCCGACCGGCAAGAAGCACCGTTGAAGCTGGACCGAGCCCTCGGGCTGATGCGTGAGGTCCCGGACTTCCCCCGACCGGGGGTCGTGTTCCGGGACCTCACGCCCGTCTTCTCCGACCCCGACGCGCTGCGCGCCGTGGTCGACGCGTTGCAGGACAAGATCCACCCGGACACGCAGCTGGTCGCGGCGATCGAGTCGCGGGGCTTCCTGCTCGGCGCGGCGCTGGGCTACGGCTGGCGCTACGGCGTCGTGCCGCTGCGCAAGCCGGGCAAGCTGCCGGCCGTCGCGCACCGGGTGTCCTACGACCTGGAGTACGGGACGGCCACCCTGGAACTCCCGGCCGACGCCATCACGCCTGGTCAGCAGGTCGTGGTGGTGGACGACGTGCTGGCCACCGGCGGCACCGCCGCGGCGGCGTGCTCCCTGGTGGAGCGGGCCGGCGGCGTGGTCACCGGCGTCTCGGTGGTGCTGGAGATCCCGGCCCTGGGTGGCCGCGACCGGCTCGCGGGCCGGTCGGTCGACGCCCTGATCTCGGTCTGAGGCGGCGGTGCCGGGCCCGTCCCGGCACCGCCCCCGACCGGGCGGGCGACCTGTCCGGCCGAACACCGACGTGCAGTTCGTCGTGTGAAGTTCGCCGCTCATCGGTCAGCCGACGAGACTGACCGCGTGACGGAGCTATCCTCGGTTCCTAGCCCCGAGGAGCGTGGTTGAGCCAGGACACCGAACCCGCCGCGACGACGCCGCCCGTGCCCGCACGGCCCCCGTCGGCCACCAGGCGCGTGCGCGCACGTCTCGCCCGCCGGATCACCGCCCAACGTGCCGCCCCGGTGAAGCAGGTCCTGGAGCCCCTCGCCGCGGTCCACCGGGACCTGCACCCCAAGGCCGACCTGGCCCTCCTCCAGCACGCCTACGACGTGGCCGAGGAGAAGCACCGCCCCCAGCGGCGCAAGTCGGGCGACCCCTACATCACGCACCCGCTCGCGGTGGCCACGATCCTCGCCGAGCTGGGCATGGACACCACGACCCTGGTGGCCGCCCTCCTGCACGACACCGTCGAGGACACCGACTACTCGCTGGACCAGCTGCGCGTCGACTTCGGCAACGAGGTCGCCCTGCTGGTCGACGGCGTCACCAAGCTGGACAAGGTCAAGCTGGGCGCGGCGGCCGAGGCCGAGACCATCCGCAAGATGGTCATCGCGATGGCCAAGGACCCCCGGGTGCTGGTCATCAAGCTGGCCGACCGGCTGCACAACATGCGCACCATGCGCTTCCTGCCGCCGGAGAAGCAGGCCCGCAAGGCCCGCGAGACGCTGGAGGTGCTGGCGCCGCTGGCGCACCGGCTGGGCATGGCGACGGTGAAGTGGGAGCTGGAGGACCTGGCGTTCGCCATCCTCCAGCCGAAGAAGTACGACGAGATCGTGCGCCTGGTCGCCAACCGCGCCCCCTCCCGCGACACCTACCTCAGCGGCGTGATCAACGAGCTGTCCTCCCAGCTGGAGGGCGCGCGGATCACCGCCAAGGTCGAGGGCCGGCCCAAGCACTACTACTCGATCCACCAGAAGATGATCGTCCGGGGCCGCGACTTCGACGACATCCACGACCTGGTGGGCGTGCGGATCCAGGTCGACGAGGTCCGCGACTGCTACGCCGCCATGGGCGTGGTGCACGCGCTGTGGCAGCCGATGCCCGGCCGGTTCAAGGACTACATCGCCCAGCCCCGGTTCGGCGTCTACCAGTCGTTGCACACCACCGTGATCGGCCCGGACGGCAAGCCGCTGGAGGTGCAGATCCGCACCTACGACATGCACCGCACGGCCGAGTACGGCATCGCGGCGCACTGGCGGTACAAGGAGACCCGGGGCACGCACACCGGCAAGGGCGTCGAGGTCGACGAGATGGCGTGGATGCGCCAGCTGCTCGACTGGCAGCGCGAGGCCGCCGACCCCGGCGAGTTCCTGGAGTCGCTGCGGTTCGACCTGGCCGCGCGGGAGATCTTCGTCTTCACGCCCAAGGGCGACGTGGTGACGCTGCCGACCGGGTCCACGCCGGTCGACTTCGCCTACGCCGTGCACACCGAGGTGGGGCACCGCTGCATCGGCGCGCGGGTGAACGGCCGGCTGGTCGCGCTGGAGCGCAAGCTGGAGAACGGCGAGGTCATCGAGATCTTCACCTCCAAGGCGGAGGGCGCCGGGCCGTCGCGCGACTGGCTGTCGTTCGCGGCCTCGCCGCGGGCCAAGGCGAAGATCAAGCAGTGGTTCGCGAAGGAGCGCAAGGAAGAGGCCATCGAGGTCGGCAAGGACGCCATCGCCAAGGAGGTGCGGCGGGTCGGACTCCCGTTGCAGCGCCTGGTCTCGGCGAACTCGATGGGCGCGCTGTCCAAGGAGCTGCACTACCCGGACGTCTCCGCGCTCTACGCGGCGGTGGGGGAGGGCCACACCTCCGCCCGGCACGTCGTGCAGCGGCTGGTCGCCCAGCTCGGCGGGGTCGACCACGCCGAGGAGGAGCTGGCCGAGCGCTCCACGCCGTCCACGGTGGCGCGCCGGCGGGTCACCGGCGACGCGGGCGTGATCGTCAAGGACGCGGCGGACGTCTGGGTGAAGCTGGCCCGGTGCTGCACGCCCGTCCCGGGTGACGACATCCTCGGGTTCGTCACCCGCGGCGGTGGCGTCTCGGTGCACCGCACGGACTGCACGAACGCCGACGAGCTGGTCAAGACGCCCGAGCGGCTGCTGGACGTGGAGTGGGCGCCGTCGTCGTCCTCGGTGTTCCTGGTGGCGATCCAGGTCGAGGCGCTGGACCGGCACCGGCTGCTGTCGGACGTGACGAAGGTGCTGGCCGACGAGAAGGTCAACATCCTGTCGGCGTCGGTCACCACGTCCCGCGACCGGGTCGCGGTCAGCCGGTTCTCGTTCGAGATGGGCGACCCGAAGCACCTCGGTCACGTGCTGAAGGCGGTTCGGAGTGTCGAAGGTGTGTACGACGTCTACCGGGTGACGTCGGCGTCCTGACGGACGAACCGGGGGGTGGCTGGGTGCTCGAACCGGTCGGGGAACTGCACCGGGATCGCGCGCGGGCGGGGTCGTTCGGCTCGGTGGCGGGGCAGTACGACCGCTACCGCCCGTCCTACCCCGACGCCCTGCTCGACGACCTGGCCGGGCTGCTGCCGACCGCCGTGCTCGACGTCGGGTGCGGCACCGGCAAGGCGGCCGCGGCGCTCGCCCGGCGCGGCCTGCCCGTGCTCGGCGTCGAGCCGGACGCGCGGATGGCCGAGGTGGCGCGCGGGCACGGCCTGGCGGTGGAGGTCGCCGCCTTCGAGGAGTGGGACGCCGCCGGGCGCACCTTCGACCTCGTGACCTGCGGCGAGGCGTGGCACTGGATCGACCCCGCGCGCGGCGTCGGGAAAGCGGCCGAGGTGCTGCGCACCGGCGGGACGATCGCGCGGTTCTGGACCTTGACCGTGCTGGACGAAGCCGTCACCGCCGCGTTCGAGCCGGTGTACCGCGAGCACGCGCCGGAGGTGACCGCCGTGTGGCGGCCGAACGGCCACCGGACGCACGCCACCGGCCCGGACCTGTTCGGCGGAAGCGGCCTGTTCACACCTGCGGAACTGCGCACCTACCCGTGGGGGCGCAGCCTGACCGGCGACGAGTGGACCGGGATGGCGGCGACGGTCAGCGACCACCAGCGCCTGGGCCCCGAACGCCTGACCGCGCTGCTGAAAGCCCTGCGCGCCACGATCGACGGGCTCGGCGGCACCGTCCACGCCCACCAGGAGACCTACGCGCTGGTGACCGTGCGCACCTGAGACCGGGGTGCGCGGCGGCACTCCCGCAGGAGTGCGGAGAGCGTCAGCGAAACGTTAGTCAGGGGTGCCACTATCCGCCTGCCGGGTGCCTCACACCCCGGCGGGGAAGACGAAGGGGCCCGGCACTCCTCTCCCGAGTGCCGGGCCCCTTCGCGTCCACAAGTCCGTCAGGCGGCTCTGGTGCAATTGTCGCCTCAGGCGACTCTGCCCAATTGTCGCCTCAGGCGACGGTCACCGTCTCGAACTTCACTTCCTTGTTCGGCTTGCCACCACCGGGCGACGGGTCGAACGAGCCGTCGTGACCCGCGCGGGCCACGTCGTCGATCAGCTTCAGGCCGTCCTCGTCCAGGCTGCCGAACACCGTGTAGTCCGGCGAGAGCTGCGCGTCGCCGTAGACGATGAAGAACTGGCTGCCGTTGGTGCCCTTCTGGGTCTCCTGGTCCTTGCCCGCGTTCGCCATGGCCAGGTAGCCGCGCCCGTAGGTCAGCTCCGGCCAGGTCTCGTCGTCGAAGGCGTAGCCGGGGCCGCCGCTGCCGGTGCCCGACGGGTCGCCGCACTGGAGCATCTGCAGGCCCTGGGTGCCGATCCGGTGGCAGCCGACGCCGTTGAAGTAGCCCTGCTTGGCCAGGCTGATGAACGAGTTCACCGTGCACGGGGCCAGCGAGCGGTCCAGGGTCAGCTTCAGGTCGCCGATGTTCGCCTTGACGGTGGCGGTCGCGGTGCCGGTGGAGGAGATCCCGGCCGCCTCGGGGGCCTTCGTGCCCTCCTTGGCCGAGGGCTCCTTCGACGCCCGGTACTCGCAGCCCACCGGGTCCGCGAGCGGGGTCGGCCGCTTGGGCAGCGCCTTGACCTCGGTCGGGATCTGGATCGGGGCGGCCGAGGTGGAGCTGGCGGCGGTGTCGGTGTCCCCGCCGCCGAAGTCCGCGGTGGTGAGCCAGTAGACCCCACCCGCGACCACGACGACGAGCACGACGGTCAAGCCCACCGAGAGGACTCGGCGCCGCTTCGCGCGCTCCGCCCGACGGACGAGCTGGCGCTCCAGCTTCCGCTTGGCCTGCTCGCGGCGCTGCACGTTGGTCGGCACCTGCAACCTCCCTGTTCTCGCGTCGACCGGCGACGATCGCTCAGCAGTCTAGGGGGCTCGTATATAGCTGGTGTCAGGCGGATAGGCTGGTCGGGAGGTCCACCGGCATCCGTTGCCGTTGGCGTTGCCGTCGAGAGGTGTCCGCGTGCTGGTGATCGGGTTCCCCACCGGCGCCCTCCAGGCCAACTGCTTCCTGCTCGCGACCGAGGCCGGCGGCCCGTGCGTGGTGGTCGACCCCGGCCAGGACGCGACCGAGCCGCTCGCCGAGGCGCTGCGCGAGCACCGGCTGTCCCCGGTCGCCGTCCTGCTCACCCACGGCCACTTCGACCACACCTTCTCCGTCGCGCCGGTCTGCGACGGCAACGACGTGCCCGCCTGGATCCACCCCGCCGACCGCGCGCTGCTGTCCGACCCGCTCAAGGGGATCAGCGCCGAGTCGCGCGCGTTCTTCGGCGGCGACCTGGAGATGCGCGAGCCGCGCGAGGTGCGGGAGCTGACCGACGGGGTCGAGCTCGACCTCGCGGGCCTGCGGCTGACCGTCGACCACACCCCGGGCCATACCGGCGGGTCGGTGATGTTCCGCGCCGGCACCGAGGAGGGCGGACGGCTCGTGCTGTCCGGCGACACCCTCTTCGCCGGCTCCATCGGACGCACCGACCTGCCGGGCGGCGACCACCGGTCCATGCTCGCGTCACTGCGCACCAAGGTGCTGACGCTGGGGGACGACACGGTGGTCCTGCCCGGCCACGGGCCCACGACGACCATCGGCCGCGAGCGCGTGAGCAACCCGTTCCTGCTGGAACTGGGCGACGACGCGCCCGCCGCACCGCACCGAGGACTGTGATCACCGTGACCGCGTTCGCCGCCCCCAAGGGCGTCCCGGACTACTTCCCGCCCACCTCCGCCGGTTTCGTCGCCGTCCGCGACACCCTGGTGGACTCCGCGCGCCGCGCCGGCTACGGGTACATCGAGCTGCCCGTCTTCGAGGACACCGCGCTGTTCGCGCGTGGCGTCGGCGAGTCGACCGACGTGGTGACCAAGGAGATGTACACCTTCACCGACCGGGGCGACCGGTCGATCACCCTGCGCCCCGAGGGCACCGCGGGCGTGATGCGGGCCGTGATCGAGCACGGCCTGGACCGGGGCCAGCTCCCGGTGAAGCTGGTCTACGCGGGCCAGTTCTTCCGCGCCGAGCAGCCGCAGGCCGGCCGCTACCGGCAGTTCCACCAGGTCGGCGTCGAGGCGATCGGGGTGGACGACCCGGCGCTGGACGCCGAGGTCATCGCGGTCGCCGACGAGGCGTTCCGGCGGATGGGCCTGACCGGCTACCGGCTGGAGCTGACCTCGCTGGGCGACGCGTCGGACCGGCCCGCCTACCGGGAACTCCTCCAGGCGTTCCTGGCGGGGCTGCCGCTGGACGCCGACACCCGCCGGCGCGCCGCGATCAACCCGCTGCGCGTGCTGGACGACAAGCGGCCCGAGGTGCGGGCCCTGGTGCAGGACGCGCCGCTGATGCGCGACCACCTCTCCGCCGCCTCGCGCGAGCACTACGAGGCGGTCAAGGGCTACCTGGTGGACCTGGGCGTGGAGTTCGTGGAGAACCCGCGGATGGTGCGCGGCCTGGACTACTACACCAAGACCTGCTTCGAGTTCGTCCACGACGGCCTGGGCGCGCAGTCCGCCATCGGTGGCGGCGGGCGCTACGACGGCCTGATGGAGCAGCTCGGCGGGCAGCCGCTGTCCGGGGTCGGTTTCGGCCTGGGCGTGGACCGCTCGCTGCTGGCGTGCCAGGTTGAAGGGGTGCAGCCGGGCGACCTCACCCGGTGCGACGTGTACGGCGTGCCGCTGGGCGAGGCGGCGAAGGCGCGGCTGGTGGCGCTGTCCGCGCCGCTGCGCGCGGCGGGCGTCCGGTACGACCTGGCGTACGGCGGCAAGGGCCTCAAGGGCGCGATGAAGGGCGCCGACCGGTCCGGCGCGCGGTTCGCCCTGGTGCTCGGCGAGCGGGACATCGAAGCGGGCGTCGTGCAGCTCAAGGAGCTGTCCTCCGGCGACCAGCGCGAGGTGCCGCTGGTGGACGTGTTGATCTCGGTGACGGAGGCGTTGGGCCGGTGAGCGAGGAGCGGATCCCACTCGACCTGCTGGATCCCGCCGCGGTGCGCAAGCGCGCCCGGACGGTGGCCATCGGCGCGCTGCTGGTGGCCGGCGCGTTCGGCGGGTTGCTGGGACTGCTCGCCGGGCAGACCGCGGGCCTGGTCACCGCCGCCGTGTTCGCCGTGCCGCTGCTGTTGCTGGCGTGGTCGGAGGCGCGGCGGCGGGTGTGGCTGGCGGGCCGCGTGCTGTCCGTGCGCGCCTTCGGCACCCGGTCGGTCGACCTGCACGCCGCCGACCAGGTCGACCTCCTGGTGACCGACCTGCGCGGCAGCCGGACGGTGGGGCTGTTCGTGCGCGGCGGCGGCAAGGCGATCAACCTGGCGCTGGCCATCTACGCGGGCACCGGCGGCCGGGAGCAGGGCGTGTTCGGCCTGCGCAAGCTCGCCGACGTGCTGGCCGGCCGCGGCGACGCCCTGGGCCTGGTGTTCTCCGACCTGCTCGTGGCGCAGCTGCGGGCCGAGGCGCGCGGCTTGGCCGCCGCTGACCGCCCGCTCTACCAGCTGGGTTCGCTGGCCCCGGCCGGGCGGCTCGCGCAGAAGCTCAACCCGGACGCGGTGTCCCGGTTCGTCTCGACCCTGGACTGACGGCCCCGACCTAGACGGCTCCGACCTAGACGGCCCTGACCTGGCGCTGGGAGGACTGGCGGCTCAGGTCACGGCGAACCGCCCGACGAGGGTCGTCTCGGTGAGCCCGCCGGCCGTACCCTCAGCAGCCAGGCCACGCAGCCGCCAGGCCACGGTGCCGGACCCGCTCGGCGTCCCGTCCGGCCGCACGGCGTGCCGCTCACCCGGCGGGCCACCGTCGACCGCTGCGGGGTGAGCCGGAGCCCGGCTCAGTCGTTCGGCAGGCCCCAGGTGCCCTTCGGCGGTGACGGCGACTGGGTGGCGGTCGCGTCCGTGGTCGGCGGGGTGCCGCCGATGAAGCGCACCAGCGACTCGTCGTGCTCCACGCGGCCGGGGAACGGATCGCCGGCCGTGCGCCGGGCCAGGTCGGCGATCGGCAGTTCGAGGTGCGAGCCGAGCAGCACGAAGTTGCCGAACCGCCGGCCCCGGAACACCGCCGGCTCGGCCATCACGCACGCGTGCCGGAACACCGCCCGCACGGTCGCGGCCTGCGCCTTGGCGAACCCGAGCCCGCCGCCGTCGCCGATGTTGGCCGCGTAGACCCCGCCGCCGCGCAGCGCCCGCGCGGCCAGTTCCACGAACTCGACCGACGTCAGGTGCGCCGGCGTCCGCGCGCCCGCGAACACGTCGGTCACCACCAGGTCGAACGTGTCCGGCGGGGCCTTCTCCAGCACCGCCCGCGCGTCGCCGTTGCGGATCTTCACCCGCCACCCCTTCTCCAGCGGCAGCAGGCCGCGGACCAGGTCGATCAGCGCCGCGTCGACCTCCACCACCTGCTGGGTGGACCCCGGCCGGGTGGCGGCCACGTACCGGGGCAGCGACAGGCCCCCGCCGCCCAGGTGCAGGGCGCGGACCGGCTCGTCGCCGGGCGCGATCAGGTCGGCCACGTGGCCGAGCCGGCGCAGGTACTCGAACTCCAGGTGGCGCGGGTCGTCCAGGTCGACGTGCGACTGCGGGGTGCCGTTGAGGCGCAGCGTCCACGCGCGCGGCACGTCCGGGTCGGGGACGAGTTCCGCGATACCCGAGTCGACCTCCCTGGTGATGGTCTCGTCGGCTTTCCGGGTGCGTCCCACCCGGTCGATTATCCCGGTAGCGCCCGGCCGCGCCCCCGCCGGTCGGCCGGCCCGCCCAGCCGCTCGGTCGTGCCCCGCGGCGGGCCGGGCGCGGCGTCGGTACGGTACCCGCCGTGCAGACCGTCGCGAACGTGCTCACCGCGCTGGTCGCGGCCATCCACCTGTACATCCTGGTGCTGGAGATGTTCCTGTGGAACACCCCGCGCGGGCGCGCGGCCTTCGGCACCACGCCGGAGTTCGCCGCCGAGTCCGCGACGCTGGCCGGCAACCAGGGCCTGTACAACGGCTTCCTGGCCGCCGGTCTGGTGTTCGCCCTGGTGGCGGGCGATGTCACCGGGTACGCGTTCGCCGTCTTCTTCCTGATCTGCGTGATCGTGGCGGGCCTGTACGGCGCGGCCACGGTCAGCCGGCGAATCCTGTTCGTGCAGTCGGTGCCGGCGGCCCTGGCGCTGCTCGCGGTCTTCCTGGCGAGCTGACCGGGTCCCAGCGGGCGTTCACGGCCTCGGGCCGGGCCGCCGCCACGGGCCTTTGGCCGGGTCGTAGCCGGTGCGCAGGTCGCCGGTCATCCGGGTCCGCCACGCCGGTTCGGCCGGCTCGTCCCAGCCCGGGTCGTCCCAGTCGTCGTACTCGTCGTCGGTGTCGGCGTCGTCGGTGTCGACGTCCTCCGGTTCGGGTTCCGGTTCGGGTTCGCGGGCCGGCGCGGTCACGGGAGCGGGTTCGCGGATCGCCACGAACGCCGCCAGCGCCGTCGTGATCGGAACCGCCGCGACCAGGCCGATGCTGCCCACCAGGGTCCGCACGACCTCCTGCGCGACGTTCTGCGCGGTGAGGATCTCGCCCAGGTCCCGGCCGGACAGCGAGAACGTCAGCAGCAGCGGGAGTGCGGTGCCCGCGTACGCCATGACCAGCGTGTTCACCACCGACGACAGGTGGTCGCGGCCGATCCGCGACCCGGCCGCGTACAGCTCGCGGAAGCCGAGCGCCGGGTTCGCCCGGCGCAGCTCCCACACCGAGCTGGTCTGGGTCACGGTCACGTCGTCCAGCACGCCCAGCGCGCCGATGATGGTGCCCGCGAGCAGCAGGCCGCGGGTGTCGATGCCGTGCCCCAGCGCCGCGACCAGGTTCGCGGTGTCCTGGTCGAGCCCGGTCAGCTTGGTCAACGCCGAGAACGCCAGGCCGAGCACGCCGATCAGCACGAGGCTGGCCAACGTGCCCAGCACCGCCGTGGACGTCCGCGCGGACACCCCGTGCGTCAGGTACAGCACCACGAACATGATCAGCCCGGCCCCGACGACGGCGACCGTCAACGGGTCCTCGCCGGCCAGGATCGACGGCAGCACGAACAGCACCAGCACCACGAAGCTCAGCGCCAGCGCGCCCAGCGCCGCCAACCCCTGCCAGCGGCCCAGCAGCAGCACGGCCGCGACGAACAGCACGGCCAGCAGCAGCATCGGCACGCCGCGCTGGAAGTCGGCGAGCTGGTAGGACTGGCCGGAGCCGGGATCGCCGCCGGCGTAGGACAGCACGACCGCGTCGCCCACCGCGAACGTCGGCGAGGTCGCCACGTCCGGCACCGGGATCCGCACCTCGCGCCCGGCCGCGTCGCCGTCGGACATCCTGACGGTCACCAGCACGCAGCCGGACGCGCCGGGCTGGTCGGCGTCCGGCCCGCACCCGCCGCGCGTCGCGGCCGTCACCTCGCCGCGCACCGGCACCTGGGTGAGCCCGGCCTCCGTGCCGGTGGCCTGGTCGTGGCCGAACGGGTAGAGCACCAGCGCGCCCACGACGGTGGCCAGCACCAGCGGCAGCAGCAGGACCAGCAGGAGCCTGCGAACGGGGGTGGAAGCGGGTTCGGCGTGCCGGCCGTGGCCGTGCCCGTGTGCGGTGGTCTGGTCCTTGGCGTGCACGGCGCACATCCTGCCCGATCACCGAGCCCGCCTCGCGTCGGAGCGCGCCCCCGGCGGGAGGGCGCGCTCCTCGTGCTCAGTTGTGGCAGCCCTGGTCGCGCTTGAAGACCAGCAGCTTGGTCACCGGGTCGCCGGAGAACCCGTAGCCGGTGTCACCGCTGCGGTCGACGGAACTCCAGCTCACGCCCTCGCGCAGGGTCGGGTAGGCCGCACGGACCTCGGCCGCGGTCGACCCGAAGGTGATGCCTTCGGGAGTGCGCGCGGCGCGGTCCAGGCCGATCGACGCGACCCCCGTGCCGTCCTTCTGCAGCCAGAGCGAGCCCTCGCCGGACTTGAGCCGGTAGAGCTCGCACAGCTCCTGCCCCTCCGGCCCCTCCACCAGGCCGGTGGCGACGAGCTGCTCGGCGGTCATGCCGAGTCTGATGGCCCCGAACCCGCCCGGGTCGAGCACGCCCGACGCGGCGGCGGCCGACGTGGTCGGTGCGGGAGCCTTGGTGTCCGACGCCGGCGGCACCTGCGTGGCCGGACTGGTCGAGGTGGACGGCGCGGTGGGCGGCTGTTCGGCCGCCGGAGTGCCCGCCGTGCAGCCGGCCAGCGTGACACCCAGCGCACCGACGATGACCGCGGCCTTGAACGACTTCATCATTTCCCCCTGTGGCACAACGGAATCGGGCAGCCCAAACAACGTCCACAATGGACGTTCGGTAGCCGATTCCCCCCGGTGGAAGGGCCCGTTGGCCGCTTCCGGGTAGAGAGATGTTCGGCGGGCCGGTCTGGTTGCGAGTTCTCGGGTCACAGGTGGATCTCGCCCCGGATACGTGGTGAACCGTTCGACATCCGGACACTTCGGTGCGAATTTCGGGTCGAGGTCTTCAACCCGGCGGGTCGCGGTGTCACAGTCCCAGGGGTGACGAACTGGACTCCCAACCACGGCCAGGACTTCGACCCGGTGCCCTACCGGCCCGAGCGGATGCCGGTCGAGCAGTCGCTGCGCACGGCGGCCGAGCTGCGCTCGCGGATGGACGAGCGGCGCACCGTCCGGATGTTCTCCCCCGACCCCGTGCCCACCCAGGTCGTGCTGGACGCGATCGCCGTCGCCTCGACCGCGCCCAGCGGTGCCCACCAGCAGCCGTGGACCTTCGTCCGCGTGGTGGACCCCGAGGTGCGCAAGGCCATCCGCGCCGCCGCCGAGCACGAGGAGCGCATCTCCTACGACGGCCGGCTGGGCGAGGAGTGGCTCGACGCGCTGCGCCCGCTGGGCACCGACGACGTGAAACCCCACCTCACCGACGCGCCGGAACTGGTCGTCGTGTTCCAGCAGCGGTTCTACCTGGAGCCCGACGGCAGCAGCCGCAAGCACTACTACGTCGACGAGTCGGTCGGCATCGCGGTCGGCATGCTGCTCACCGCGCTGCACCTGGCCGGTCTCGCCGCGCTCACCCACACGCCGTCGCCGATGAAGTTCCTCGGCGAGGTGCTCAACCGGCCGCGCAACGAAAAGGCGTTCGCGGTCATCCCGATCGGCTACCCGGCCGACGACTGCGTGGTGCCCAACCTGGTCCGCAAGACGCTGGACCAGGTCGTGGTCACCGTCTGACCCGCCGCGCCGGCCCGTTCAGCCCAGCGGGTCGGCGAACGCGAAGTGCCGGGCCACGGCCTCCGCCACGGCGGCGGTGGCCCGGCGCAGCCGGTCGGCGGGGGAACCGGTCACCTCCAGCCACGGCACGCCGCGCGCGGCCAGCCCCGCCCGGAACAAGTCGGTCATCCACGGGCGCAGGTGCTCGCCGTCGCGCCACCCGTCCTGCTCGAACGGCACCCCGTCGTGGTCGGTGAGCAGGTAGAGCGCGGGTCGCGCGGCGTCCGGCGCGATGTCCGCGCGCGGCGCGCCCAGGTACCGGTGACCCCACACCACCGCCGCCCACGGGTCGTTGTCGCACACCACGACCGGCGCTTCGACCGCCGCCGCGTCGATCAGCGCGTCCTGCCGCGCGGCGACGTCCTGGAAGTCACCGACCGTCCACACCAGACCGTCGAGGTCGGCGGCCGGGTCGAACGCCTTCGCGGCGGTCAGCTTGCGCTCGGTGTGGATCCGGCCGTACTCGGGTACCCAGGGTGCGCCGAGGTGCGCCGCGAGTTCTCGCGACAGCGTCGTCGTGCCGGTGCTCTCGGCCCCGACCACCACGATCCGGGCGGCCAGTCCGATCCGGGTCGCCGGGGCGAGGTGCGGCCAGAACGCCCGCGGGTCGGCGCGCACGGCGGTGCCCGACACCGGGTGCGCGACCCGCTCCCGGTCGACCAGGACGTGCCGCGCACCAAGGCGTTTCGCCATTTCGTCACCGTAGTGCTCGCTGGAGAACACCGCGTCGACCGGAGCCGACGCCGGGTCGCCGTCGAGGATCGCCCGGCGCGCCAGCACCGCCCGCGCCACGCCCATGTGCAGCTCCCAGACCGGGTCGCTGTGGAAGTCCATCGGGTGGTCGTCCACGTCGCCGAGAATCACCAGCCCCGGCGTGCCGGCGTGCTCGGCGCGCAGCCACCGCACCCGGGACGCCAGGGGGATCGACTCGACCGACGACGCCAGCACCGCCACGGTGACCCGGGCGCTGCGCGCCACCGCCGTGCGGATCAGGTGGTGGTGCCCGGCGTGCGGCGGGTAGAACTTGCCCAGCACCAACGAGTGTGTGAACTCCGTCATGCCGCCACCCGGTCCGCGCGCAGCGCCCGGGTCCAATTCCGCAGGCCCAGCACGCACAACGCGATGAACCCCAGGTAGAGCAGCGCGGTGAGCCACAGGTCCTTGTAGGCGTACAACGGAACGTAGATCACGTCCGCGGTGATCCACAGCCACCAGCACTCGACCTTCTTGCGCGTCTGACCCCAGGTGGCGAGCAGGGACAGCACGGTGGTCACCGCGTCCGCCCACGGCACCGTCGAGGTGGTGAACGTCATGAGCACCCACGCGATCAGCGCGGTCCCGGCGACACCGGCCGCCGCCAACCACGCCCACTGGACCGGTGCGGTGCGGCTGACCGGCAGCGGGGTCCGCTCGACGCCCCCGTGCAGCCACGCCCACCACCCGTACAGGGCCAGTGCGATGTAGACGATCTGGAGCCCCGAGTCCGCGTACAGCCCGCCCGCCGCGAACAGCACCAGGAAGGCGATGTTGTTGAGGATCCCGATCGGCCAGTTCCACGCGTTCTGCCTGGCCACCAGCCACACGCACAGCGCGCCCGTGACGAAACCCGCCACCTCGCCCCAGCTCGTGGCGACGCCGCCGAGGGTGAACGCGGGGGTGGTGAAGGGCCAGAGGATGACGTCGAGTGGTGACACGGGTACTCCGTTTGACGGTGATTCGAACACGTGTTCGAATGTGGTCATGCGATGGGACGGGCAGAAGGACGGGGCTGACCGGCAGCAGGCTCTGCCGGGGTTGCCGGGACTGGTCCGCAGCGTACGAACTCCGGAGTTCGCCGACGTCGTGTTCCACGAGGTGCGCGCCAAATCGGTGCTGAACAAGGTGGCCGGCGGCCGGCTGCCGTTCGGGTGGACGGTCAACCCGTACCGGGGCTGCACGCACGGCTGCACCTACTGCCTGGCCGGCGACACGCCCGTCCTGCTGGCCGACGGCCGCACCAAGCCGATCGCCGACCTGTCGGTGGGCGAGGAGGTCTTCGGCACGTTCGAGGGCCGGTACGTCCGGACCCGCGTGCGGGCGCACTGGAGCACGGTCAAACCCGCCTACCGGATCACGCTGGAGGACGGCACGCAGGTCGTGGCCAGCGGCGACCACCGGTTCCTCGCCGAGGACGGCTGGCGGCACCTCACCGCGGGCCGGTGCGACGACTTCGAGGAGCGGCCGTTCCTCGCCAAGGGCACCCGGCTGGTCGGCACCGGCCGCTTCACCGCGCCGCCGACCGTGAACGACGACTACCGCCGCGGCTACCTGTGGGGGCTGGTGCGCGGCGGCCTGCCGGGCGACCCGGACGTGCTGGCGCGGGCGCGGGAGTACGCCGCGGGCCCGGTCCCGCGCGAGAGCGACTTCATCGAGTGGCCGACCGTGCCCGGCGACGACTGGTCCAAGGGCTTCCTCGCCGGCCTGTTCGACGCGCGCGGCACGGCGAGCGGCGGCGACCTCGTCCTGTCCAGTTCGGACAGCGCGGTGTTCGACGCCGCCGTGCTCGCGCTGACCCGCTTGAAGATCGGCCACGTCGTGGAGGTGCGCGGGGTGCGGATCACCGGCGGCCTGGCCGAGCGGCTGCGGTTCCTGCACCTGGTCGGCCCGGTGGTGGCGCGCGGGAACTGCGTGGAGGGCGTGGCCGTCCCGCGCGAGACGCGGCTGGCGGTGGCGGCGGTCGAGGCGCTGGGCGTGACCAGGACGTTGTACGACATCACCACCGGCACCGGTGACTTCGTCGCCAACGGGCTGGTCAGCCACAACTGCTTCGCCCGCAACACCCACACCTACCTCGACCTCGACGCCGGGCACGACTTCGACACCCAGGTCGTGGTGAAGGTCAACGCGGTGGAAGTCCTGTCCGCGCAGCTCAAAGCCCGCACGTGGCGGCGAGAGCACGTGGCCATGGGCACGAACACCGACCCGTACCAGCGGGCCGAGGGCCGGTACGCGCTGATGCCCGGCATCATCCGGGCGCTGGCCGAGTCCGGCACGCCGTTCTCCGTGCTGACCAAGGGAACCGTGCTGTCGCGGGACATCCCGCTGCTGGCGGAGGCCGCCCGGCAGGTGCCGGTCGGCATCGGCGTGTCGATCCCGCTGCTGGACCGCGACCTGCAGTCCGGGCTGGAACCGGGCACGCCGAGCCCGCAGGCGCGGCTGGAACTGGTGCGCAAGGTGCGTGAAGCCGGGCTGCCGTGCGGGGTGTTCGTCGCGCCCGTGCTGCCCGGCCTGACCGACGGCGTGGACGAATTGGGCGCGTTGCTGGGGGAGATCGCGGCGGCGGGCGCGTCCGGCGTGACGGTGCTGCCGCTGCACCTGCGGCCGGGCGCGCGGGAGTGGTTCGCGCGGTGGCTGGTGCGGGAGCGGCCGGACCTCGCGGACGGGTACCGCAAGCTCTACGCGCGCGGCTCGTACGTCGACGCCAAGTACCGGCGGTGGCTCGCCGCCCGCATCCAGCCGTTGCTGCGCGAACACGGGCTGGACGTGAAGCGCGGGCTGGAGGAGGTCGGCGTGCCCGGCGACGACGACGGCGTGTGGCCCGAGGGCAGCCTGCCTTCGACCGCGCCGTTCCCGCGCGGCGTGGACCGGGAGCAGCTCACCCTGCTGTAGTGGCGGCGAAGGACCTAGGCTGCGCCGGTGAGGGTGATCGTGTTCGGCGCGACGGGCATGGTGGGTCAGGGCGTCCTGCGGGAGTGTTTGCGGGTGCCCGACGTGACAGAGGTCCTGGCGGTCGGCCGGCGGCGCACGGGGCAGTCGCACCCGAAGCTGCGTGAGCTGGTGCACGGCGATTTCACCGACTTCACGCCGGTCGCCGGGCAGCTCACGGGGTACGACGCGTGCTTCTTCTGCCTGGGGGTGTCGTCGGTCGGCATGTCGGCCGAGGACTACCGGCGGATCACCTACGACTACACGTTCGCCGCCGCGCGGGTGTTGGCCGAGGTGAACCCGGGCTCGACGTTCGTCTACGTCTCCGGCGCGGGCACGGACCGTGACTCCCGCCGGGCGTGGGCGAAGGTGAAGGCGCGGACGGAGGACGACGTGATCGCGCTGCCGTTGCGCGGCTACGCGTTGCGCCCCGGCTACATCCAACCGATGCACGGCGTGCGCACGAAGGTCCGCTGGTACGGGTGGGCCTACGCGGCCCTGTCACCCGCGTACCCCCTGATCCGCCGCCTGCTGCCGAAGTGGACGACGACCACGGAGCAACTGGGCCGCGCGATGCTCGCGCTAGCCAGAACCGGCGCCCCCATCCGCCGCCTCGAAGTCCCCGACATCAACGCCCTCTGACCCCCCGGCGCACGCCCTCCGCCCTCCGCCCCCGCCCTCCGCTCTCCGCCTTTCGCCCTCAGCCCTCCGCCCTGTGTCCTGAGCCACATCAACCCAGCTCTTGAACGTGTTCAAAAATTTGGCGTACGCTCGTGCCGTCCAGTTGAACGCGTTCAAAAAGGGGTTGGCGATGAACGGCTTGGTCCTCACCTACGTGCTCTACCTGGTGCTCAGCATCGCGCTGACGATCTGGGTGGGCCGCACGCTCAGCCGCAACGGCAAGATCTTCCTGGTCGACGTCTTCCACGGCAACGAGGAGCTGGCGCGGACCGTCAACCACCTCCTGGTGGTCGGGTTCTACCTGGTCAACTTCGGTTTCGTGGCCACCTACCTGCGCAGCAGCGACTACATCGCGGAGGCGCAGGACGTCTTCGAGACCTTGTCGGCGAAGGTCGGCACGGTGCTCGTGGTGCTCGGCGTGCTGCACCTGGGCAACGTCTTCGTGCTCAGCCGGATGCGCCGGCGCAGCCTGCACCGCGCCCAGGACCTGCCGCCCGTCGGCCCCGACGGTTACACCAAGATCGCATGAACGCCCTGACCGTCCTGTACGACGCGGACTGCCCGTTCTGCCGGCGTGCGACGGCGTGGCTGGCGGCCCAGGCGAAGCTCGTCCGCCTGGACTTCGTGCCGGCCGGCTCGGAGCAGGCGCGGCAGCGGTTCCCGGAGCTGGACCACGCGGAGACCATGCGCGTGATCACGCTCATCGGCGACCGGGGGGAGGTGTTTCGAGGCGACCGGGCGTGGCTGGTGTGCTTGTGGGCGCTGCGGGCGTGGCGACCGATGGCGAACCGGCTGACCGGGCAAGGTCATCAGCGGTTCCTGCGCGCGGCGACCAAGCTGGCCGACCGGCTGCGTGCGATGAGCAAGGACGAGGACTGTGACCAAGCCTGCCAAAAGTGAGCAGACCAGGGCCGCGATCGTGGAGAGCGCCATGAGGCTCTTCCTGGAGAACGGCTACGACCGCACGACGATGCGGGCGATCGCGGCGGACGCGGGGGTGTCGGTGGGCAACGCCTACTACTACTTCCCGTCCAAGGAGCACCTGATCCAGGGCTTCTACGATCGCATGGTCACCGCGCACCGGGCGGCGTGCGCGGAGATCCTGGCGTCGGACGGCGACTTCACCACCAAGCTGACCGGCGTGCTGACGGCGTGGCTGGAGGTGTCGTCCCCGTACCACGCGTTCGCGAGCCAGTTCTTCAAGAACGCGGCGGACCCGGACAGCCCCCTGAGCCCGTTCTCGACGGAGTCGGGCAACGCCCGTGACGGAGGCATAGCGATCCACCGCAAACTCGTGGACGGGGTGAAGGTGGATTCCCAACTACGTGAGGATCTGCCGGAACTGCTGTGGCTGTTCCAGATGGGCGTGGTCCTCTTCTGGGTGCACGACAAGTCGGAGAACCAACGCAACACGGACGTCCTGGTGCGCCGCAGCACGCCGATGATCGGTAAGCTGCTACAACTCTCACGAGTACCGGGCCTACGCTCGGTCACCCGCGAGGCGGCTCAACTGTTCCGCGACATCGGCCTAGGCACCCTGGGCAAATCCCGCGGACCAGCAGGCCACTCAAACGGGTGATCATCCGGCCGAGACGTACGAAAACACTGTTCCCAATACTCGGTTTGAAAAACTGAATCCCGCGAACCACCCCGCCAAACTCACAGCCCACAGCACCCCTGACCCGCTCACCGAAGCCGGCACCGACAGCGCCACAGCCCGCCACCACCGGCCAACACGGGCCAGCGAGCATCAGGCCACGGCCACGGGCCACGGGCCACGGGCCACGGGCCCCTGGGCACCGGGCAGGAGGGCAGCGGGCAGCAGGGCAGCAGGACCCCGAGAGCTGCCAGGCCCAGGCGCTAGATGGCCACGCCGGCCGCCGATGCGAAGGCACTTGCCCAGGTATGAGGCGGCGCACTGAGTCGGTGGCTGACTGCCTGTACTGACTGGCTGCCTGCGCTGCCTGCCTGCGCTGGGCGAAGGACGGGGCGACGGAGCAGGGTCTGGAACGGTGCGCGCTCGCGAAAACGCGCGAGGCCGATGCCGCCCCGTTTCCGTCGCTCGTCGCTGACCGTCGTCTGCCGGCTATGACCGGTAGCCGCCGCCGACCGTTGCGATCGCCCGATGTCGCCCGCCCTCGCCCGCCGCCGGCATGCGCTGAGATCGCCTGTCGGCGCGCCCACACCCGCCGCATTTCCCGCCCGCCGAGCACGGTACCGACCGCACCGCCGACGTGGCGGCATGTGGTCGTGCCCCGGTCTGCGCGCTGCCCGCGTCGTGCCGCTGGGGTTCGTCGGCGTGCGTGTGTGGCTCGGTGGAGTGTTCGGGCGGGCGTTCGGGCGGGTGATGGAGTGGAGCGGGGCGGGGTGGGGCGGGGGGCGGGGTGGGGCTGAGCTGCGCGAATGCGGATGAGTGGCGGACTCCGTACGGCGTACGGTACGATGTACGACATGAGTGCTGCGCCGGGTAGTGGGGCTGGGTTCGTGCCGACTGATGACGACGTTTCGGGAGTGCTGGGGTGGTTCGCGCGGTGGGATGCGCTGGCGGTGGCGAAGGACGTCGAGGCGATGGCGGGGATGGCGTTGTTCCCGGTCAACGCGGTGACCGACGGCTCGGCTGAGTCGTGGGACCGTGCGCGGTTCCTCAACGACATGGCCGCGCAGCTCGGGGACGGCGACGTGCAGATGGAATCTGTGCGCACGCCGATCTTCCTCAACGCGAACCTGGTGTTCGTGATCACCGACGCGACCATCACGGTGGGCGAGTTTTCGCAGGTCGTGCGGTACGGCGACTTGCTGGTGAAGAAGGATGGCGAGTGGTTGTTCCAGACGATGGTTCAAGGTGGTTGGTGATCGACGGGCAATCGACGGCGGTCGGCTGGTGAGTCGGGAGCGGGTGGGGGTGTGACTCGCGGTGATGCCTGATCGGGGGTGACTGCCGCCTGATCGTGATGGGTCCGCGCCCTTAGCGTCGGCGGAGGTGTTTGGGCTCCTCGACGAACAGGGGTAATGCATGTCCATCATCCGACGAGGGGTGCTCGTCGCGGCTGCGGTTCTGGTGGCGGGTGCCTTTTCGGTTGGGTCGGCGCTGGCCGGTCCGGGTGCTGCTGAAGGTGGGGGTGGTGGCGACACCGCTGCGTCCGCCGATCGCATCGCGCACGGACACGCCCACGGTCACGGGGGGATTCGGCCCGGCGACTGGGGTCACTGGGGCGCGGACCCCGAGGACTGGCGTCACTGGGGTGCCGACCCTGAGGACTGGGGTGACTGGGGCGGTGACCCGGGCGACTGGGGGTAGGCCGAGGCGCGGTGGAGGTAGGTGGGGCGGGTCTCCTGTGGGGACTCGCCCCACGGCGTGTGGTGGGGAGCGAGATGAGAGGGGAGGCTCGACAACTAACAATCAGTCTTGACTGTTTGTTAGTTGGGCGGAACACTCGGGTACATGGCCACGGAGACCAGACAGCGGCAGGCCGACCGCAGTGCGGGCACGCGGCGCAAGCTCATGGAGGCGACTGTCGAGTGCCTGGTCGAGTTCGGCTGGTCGGGCACCACGACCACGGTCGTCGCCGAGCGCGCGGGCGTGTCCCGGGGTGCTCAGTTGCACCACTTCCGCACTCGCGGTGAGCTCGTCGCCGCGGCCGTCGAGCATCTGGGCGCGGAAAGCGTTTTCCAGCTGAAGGAACGGGCTGCGGTCGTCGGGGGCGCGTCCCCGGGGGAGCGCATCACCGCAGTGGTCGAGCTGATCGCCGACTTCTACGCCAGCGACCTGTTCACCGCCGCCCTCGAACTGTGGGTGGCCGCGCGCACCGACGAATCGCTGAAAACCGTCGTCGTGCCGCTGGAAGTCCGGCTGGGCCGAGAAACCCACCGCCTCGCGGTGGAGCTGCTCGACGCCGACGAGACGAAACCGGGCGTCCGCGAGGCCGTGCAGATCACCCTCGACCTGGTGCGCGGGCTGGCCTTGGCCAACCAGCTCACCGACGACGGCAAGCGGCGCAAGCGGATCGTCCGGCACTGGGCGCGGATGTTGGAGGCTTCGCTGTGATCAACGAGATCCTGGACGACCTGCGCGCGGAGAGCGCCGTGCTGGACGACCTGGTCGCTCCGCTGGACGACTGGTCCGCGCCGACCCCGGCCGCCGGCTGGACCGTCGCGCACCAGATCAGCCACCTGCGCTGGACCGACCGGATCGCGGTGCTGGCCGCGACCGACCCCGACGCGTTCGCTGAACGCCTCAAGACCGCGTCGCCGGACCTGGTGGACGTGGGCGCGGCCGAACCGGTCACGCTCGCCGAGTGGCGGGCTTCGCGGGTCGCGCTGGAGGAGGCGCTGCTGGGGGTGCCCGCCGGCGGCAAGGTGCCGTGGTTCGGGCCGCCGATGAGCCCGGCGTCGATGGCGACCGCGCGGCTGATGGAGACCTGGGCGCACGGCCAGGACGTGGCCGACGCGCTCGGCGTGGTCCGCGAGCCGACCGCGCGGCTCAAGCACGTGGCGCACATCGCGGTGCGCGCGTTCGGCTATGCCTTCCTGGTCAACGGTATGTCCGCGCCGCAGGAACCGGTGCGGGTGCAGCTCACCGGACCCGGCGGCGAGGTGTGGGCGTGGGGGCCGGAGGACGCGGAGAACCGGATCACCGGTCCGGCGTTGGACTTCTGCCTGCTCGCCACGCGCCGCCGGCACCGCGACGACCTGGCCGTGACGGCGGTCGGTGACGTGGCGCGGGCGTGGCTGCCGATCGCGCAGGCGTTCGCCGGCCCACCCGGGTCCGGCCGGGAGAAGGAGTCGTCGTGATCCGGATCGGGAACGCGTCCGGCTTCTACGGCGACCGGTTCGCCGCCGTGCGGGAGATGCTCGAAGGCGGCGAGCTGGACGTGCTCACCGGGGACTACCTGGCCGAGCTCACCATGCTCATCCTCGGCCGGGACCGGGCGAAGGACGCGAACCTCGGCTACGCCCGGACGTTCCTGCGCCAGCTGGAGGACTGCCTCGGCCTGGCCCTGGAGAAGGGCGTGAAGATCGTCTCCAACGCGGGCGGCCTCAACCCGGCCGGGCTCGCGGTGGCGATCGACAAGCTCGGCCTGGGTGCCCAGGTCGCCTGGGTGACGGGCGATGACGTCCGGTCGCGGTTCCCGGATGCCTTGACCGCCAACGCTTACCTGGGCGCGTGGGGGATCGCGCGGTGCTTGGAGTCCGGCGCGGACGTCGTGGTCACCGGGCGGGTCACCGACGCGTCGCTGGTGGTCGGCCCGGCCGCCGCGCACTTCGGCTGGTCGCGCGACGACTGGGACGCGCTGGCCGGTGCGACGGTTGCCGGGCACGTGCTGGAGTGCGGAACCCAGGCCACCGGCGGAAACTACTCGTTCTTCAGCGAAATCGACGTGTCCCGGCCGGGTTTTCCGATCGCGGAGGTGCACGCCGACGGCTCGTCGGTGATCACCAAGCACGACGGCACGGGTGGCGCGGTCACCGTCGACACCGTCACCGCCCAACTGCTCTACGAGATCGGCGCGCCCGCCTATCCCGGTCCGGACGTGGTGAGCCACTTCGACACGATCCGGCTGGACCCGCACGAGCGGGGCGTGCGGATCTCCGAGGTCCGGGGCAGCGCGCCGCCGGACACGCTCAAGGTGTGCTTGAACTACCTGGGCGGCTTCCGCAACTCGACCACGTTCGTCCTGTGTGGACTCGACATCGAGGCGAAGGCGGACCTGGTGCGCCGCCAGCTGGAATCGGCGCTCGGGTCGGACGGCCTCACGTGGACGTTGGCCCGCACCGAACACGTCGACGCGGACACCGAAGAGGCCGCCTCGGCGCTGCTGCACGTGACCGTGAAGACGACGGATCCGCAGCGCGCCAAGGCGTTCTCGCGGGCAGGGATCGAGTTGGCGCTGGGGTCCTACCCCGGTTTCCACGTCACCGCGCCGCCCGGCGACGGAACACCGTTCGGGGTGTACAAGCCCGCGTACGTGCCACGGGATTCCGTTGCGCACCAGGCCATTCTTCCGGGCGGAGAGGTGGTCGGGGTATGAGGGTCCCGCTCGGCACGATCGTCGGCGCTCGGTCCGGGGACAAGGGCGGCGACGCGAACCTGGGCGTGTGGGTGCGCACGGACGCGCAGTACGCGTGGCTGGTCGAGGAGTTGACCGTGTCGCGGCTGAAAGAACTGCTGCCCGAGGTCGGTAGGGCCGGCGAGGTCAGTGGGGCCGGACTGGCGGGTGGGGTGGCAGAGGTCCGTGGGGTTGAGCGGTACGAGTTGCCGAATTTGAGGGCGCTGAACTTCGTGCTGCACGGGCTGTTGGGCGACGGGGTGGCGTCGTCCACCAGGTTCGACCCGCAGGCCAAGGCGCTGGGGGAGTGGCTGCGCTCGCGGTACGTGGAGATCCCGGAGGAGTTGCTGTGAGCGTGTTCGAGACGCCCGAGAGGAACCAGCTCCGGGCGACCGTGCGCAGATTCGTGGAGCGGGAAGTCGTTCCACACCTAGCGGACTGGGAACGGGCCGGTGAGCTGCCGCACGAGCTGCACCGCAGGGCGGCGGCGATCGGATTGCTGGGCATCGGGTTCCCGGAGCACGTCGGCGGCGCGGGTGACCTGCTGGACACCGTGGTGGCGACCGAGGAGCTGATCCAGGCGGGCGGGTCGTCCGGTCTGGTCGCCGGGCTGCTCACGCACGGCATCGCGTTGCCGCACATCGTGGACGCCGGCGGCGCCGATCTGGTCGACCGGTTCGTGCGGCCGACGCTGGACGGCGAGCTGATCGGGGCGTTGGCGGTCACCGAACCCGGCGGCGGGTCGGACGTGGCCGCGTTGCGCACCACCGCCCGCCGTGAAGGCGACCACTACGTCGTCAACGGTGGCAAGACGTTCATCACCTCCGGTGCCCGCGCGGACTTCGTGACCACGGCGGTGCGCACCGGTGGGCCCGGCCACCAGGGCGTGAGCCTGCTGGTGGTGGAGAAGGGCACGCCCGGCTTCGGCGTGGACCGCCGGCTGGAGAAGATGGGCTGGCACTGCTCGGACACCGCTGAGCTGTCCTTTGTGGACGCACGGGTGCCGGTGGCGAACCTGGTCGGCGAGGAGAACGGCGGGTTCGGGCTGATCATGCGGCAGTTCCAGGTCGAGCGGATCTCGTTGGCCGTGCAGGCCTACGCCACGGCGCAGCGCTGCCTGGACCTGGCGACCGGCTACGCACGGCAGCGGGAGACGTTCGGTCGGCCGCTGATGAGCCGCCAAGTGGTGCGGCACAAGCTGGTCGAGATGGCGCAGCGGATCGACCTCGCCCGCGTCTACACCCGTGAGGTCGCGGTGCGGATCGCGGCGGGCGAGGAGTGCGTGGCGCAGGTGTGCTTCGCCAAGAACTTCGCCGTGGAAACGTGCTCGTTCGTGGTCGACGCGGCCGTCCAGCTGCACGGCGGCGCGGGCTACATGCGGGACAGCGAAGTGGAACGGCACTACCGGGACGCCCGCATCCTGGGCATCGGCGGCGGGGCGACCGAGGTGATGGTGGAGCTGGCCGCCAAGCGATTGGGGTACACCGCATGACCACGTTGGGCACCGGGCTGGACAGCCGGACGGCCGAGTACCGCGCGAACCGCGAGGCGCTGCTGGGCAAGCTGGCGGAGCTGGACGCCGAGCAGGCCAAGGCGCTGGCGGGTGGCGGCCCGAAGTACACCGAGCGGCACCACAAGCGCGGCAAGCTCCTGGCGCGCGAACGGATCGAGCTGCTCGTCGACCAGGACGGCCCGTTCCTGGAGCTGTCGCCGCTGGCCGCGTGGGGCACGGAATTCCCGGTCGGCGCGAGCGTGGTGACCGGGATCGGCGTGGTCGAGGGCGTCGAGTGCCTGATCGTCGCGAACGACCCGACCGTGCGCGGCGGCGCGTCCAACCCGTGGACGTTGCGCAAGACGTTCCGCGCCAACGACATCGCGATGCAGAACCGGCTCCCGGTGATCAGCCTGGTCGAGTCCGGCGGCGCGGACCTGCCCAGCCAGAGCGAGATCTTCATCCCCGGCGGACGGGCGTTCCGCGACCTGACCCGGCTGTCCGCCGCGGGAATCCCGACCATCAGCACGGTGTTCGGCAACGCCACGGCCGGCGGCGCGTACGTGCCGGGCATGTCGGACTACACGGTGATGGTCGACGGGCGCTCCAAGGTGTTCCTCGGCGGGCCGCCGCTGGTGAAGATGGCGACCGGCGAGGAGTCCGACGACGAGTCGCTGGGCGGCGCGCGGATGCACGGGTCGACCTCGGGCCTCGCCGACTACGTGGCCACCGACGAGGTCGACGCGATCCGGCTGACCCGGCGGATCGTCGCCCGGCTGAACTGGCGCAAGCTCGGACCGGCGGCCCAGGCCGTGGAGGATCCGCTGCACGACGAGGAGGAGCTGCTCGGGCTGGTGCCGACCGACCCGCGGATCCCGTTCGACCCCAGGGAAGTCCTCGCCCGGCTCGTGGACGGCTCGCGGTTCGACGAGTTCAAGCCCGACTACGGCACGAGCCTGGTCACCGGCTGGGCCGACCTGCACGGCTACCCGATCGGGATCCTGGCCAACGCGCGCGGTGTCCTGTTCAGCGAGGAAGCGCAGAAGGCCACCCAGTTCATCCAGCTCGCCAACGCCAAGGACACCCCGCTGCTGTTCCTCCAGAACACCACCGGGTACATGGTCGGCGCGCAGTACGAACAGGGCGGGATCATCAAGCACGGCGCGATGATGATCAACGCGGTGTCCAACAGCAAGGTCCCGCACCTGACCGTGGTCATGGGCGCGTCCTACGGCGCGGGCAACTACGGCATGTGCGGTCGAGCCTACGACCCCCGTTTCCTGTTCACCTGGCCCAACGCCAAGTCCGCGGTCATGGGGCCGGTCCAGTTGGCCGGCGTGCTGTCGATCGTGGCACGGCAGGCCGCCGCCGCGAAGGGCCAGGACTACGACGAGGAGCACGACGCGGCCATGCGGCAGGTGGTCGAGGGCCAGATCGAGCAGCAGTCCCTGGCCGCGTTCCTGTCCGGCCGGCTCTACGACGACGGCGTGATCGACCCGCGCGACACCCGCACCGTGCTCGGCCTGTGCCTGTCGGCGATCCACAGTGGACAGATCAAGGGCGCCGAGGGCTACGGCGTCTTCCGGATGTGAGGAACCCATGATCGAGAAGCTGTTGATCGCCAACCGGGCGGAGATCGCCCGCCGGATCGCCCGCACCTGCCGCGAACTGGGCATCGGCACGGTCGCGGTGTTCTCCGACCCGGACGCGGACGCGCCGCACGTGCGCGAGGCCGACGCCGCGGTCCGGCTGCCGGGCGCGACCCCCGCCGAGACCTACCTGCGGATCGACGCCCTGGTCGACGCGGCCAAGGCGGCGGGCGCGGACGCGGTGCACCCCGGCTACGGGTTCCTCTCGGAGAACGCGGACTTCGCCCGTGCGGTGGTCGCCGCCGGTCTGACCTGGGTGGGGCCGGACCCGGCCGCCATCGAGGCGATGGGGTCGAAGGTCGCGGCGAAGAAGCGGATGGCGGACGCCGGTGTGCCGGTGCTGCCGGAGTTCGATCCGGAGTCGGGGCTGCGGTTGGGCGAGGGGCTGGGGTCGGCCGAGGGGGCGGGTGTTGGGAAGGGGGTGAAGTCCTTCCCGTTGCTGGTCAAGGCATCTGCGGGCGGCGGCGGCCGTGGGATGCGGGTGGTGCGTTCGGCGGATGAGCTGGCGGGCCAGGTGGCCGCGGCACGTCGGGAAGCCGAAGCCGCGTTCGGCGACGGCACTGTGTTCTGCGAACCCCTGCTGGAGAACGCCCGGCACGTGGAGGTGCAGGTGCTCGCCGACGCCCACGGAACGGTGTGGGTTCTGGGCGAACGGGAGTGCTCCGTCCAGCGCAGGCACCAGAAGATCATCGAGGAGACGCCCAGCCCGGCGGTCGGACCCGAAGCGCGCCAACGGTTGTTCGACGCGGCCACGAAGGCGGCGCTGGCCATCGGGTACGTCGGCGCGGGCACCGTGGAATTCCTCTTCATCGATGACCAGGAGTTCCACTTCTTGGAGGTCAACACCCGGTTGCAGGTCGAACACCCGGTGACCGAGGAGGTCTTCGGCGTCGACCTGGTGGCCTGGCAGCTCGCGATCGCCGAGGGCGAGCGGCTGCCGGCCACCCCGCCCGAGCCGCGCGGCCACGCTGTGGAAGCCCGCCTCTATGCGGAAGACCCGGCGCACGACTGGCGCCCCTCGACCGGTGTGCTGCACCGGTTCCACGTGCCGGATGGCGTAAGAACCGACAGCGGGGTGGAGGACGGCAGCAGGGTCGGTGTGCACTACGACCCCATGCTGGCCAAGGTCATCGCGTGGGCACCGACCCGCAAGGGCGCGATTCGCAAACTGGCCGGCGCTTTGGACCGGTCGGACGTGCACGGGTTGGTCACCAACCGGGAACTTCTGGTGCGGGTGTTGCGCCATCCGGCCTTCGGGGCGGGGGCCACCCACACCGGGTTCCTGGAGCAGCACGGACTCACCGAACCCCCGGTGGTGGACGTTCGACCGGCCGCACTGGCGGCGGCGTTGGCCTTGGCGGAAATTCGTCGGACGAACCTACCGCTGGGGTGGCGGAATCTTCCGTCGCAACCCCAGAAAACAGTGTTCGAATTCAACGGTGAAACCGTGGAAGTGACCTACCGGTACACCCGGCGCGGGGTCGTGGCCGATCCCGGGGTGCACGTGGTATCGGCGTCACGCAGCGAAGTCGTCCTGGAGCGGGACGGGGTGCGGCGGGCGTTGCGGGTGGCCGTGCACGGGGACCTGGTGGTCGCCGACGGCGTCGCGCTGCGGGTGCGGCCCCGGTTCCCCGTGCCGGTCGCCAAGATCGCCGAGGGCGCGACCGCGGCACCGATGCCGGGCACGGTCGTGCGGGTGGCCGTGGTGCCCGGTCAGGTCGTCGAAGCGGGGGCGGAGCTGCTCGTGCTGGAGGCAATGAAGATGGAGCACCGGGTGCTCGCCTCGGTCGGCGGTGTGGTCGCCGAAGTCCGCGTAAGTGCGGGGGAGCAGGTCGACGCGGGGGACGTGCTGGCCGTGGTCGAAGCCGGCGGTGGCGCGGTCGATGGGGGTGCTGCTGCCGGCTTGGCGGGTGGTGCGGGAGCGGGTGGTGCGGGCGAAGGCCCGTAGGTGGCGCTGGAGGGCCTGTAGGCGGCCTCGGAGGGCCCTGTGGGTGGGTGCGGGTGGTTGGGCGAGCACTGGAGGCGTGAGTGGACTTCGTGGAGAGTGACGAGCGGCGGGCGCTGCGCAAGGCGGTCGCGGACTTCGCGAGCGGGTACGGGCACGAGTACTTCGTGGCCAAGGCGCGGGCGGGGGAGAAGACCGACGAGCTGTGGGCGGCGGCCGGGGAGCTGGGCTACCTGGGCGTGGCCGTGCCGGCGGAGTACGGCGGCGGTGGCGGCGGCATCGGTGACCTGGCGGCGGTGTGCGAGGAGTTGGCGGCGGCGGGGTGCCCGATGCTGCTGATGGTGGTCTCGCCGGCCATCTGCGCCACGGTGATCGCCCGCTACGGCACGGCGGAGCAGAAGCGGCGGTGGTTGCCCGGGTTCGCCGACGGCACCACGAAGATGGCGTTCGCGATCACCGAGCCGGACGCCGGGTCCAACTCCCACAAGCTGGCCACGGCCATCCGCCGCGACGGCGACGACTGGGTGCTGTCGGGCGGCAAGTACTACATCTCCGGGGTGGACGAGGTGGCGGCGGTGCTGGTGGTGGCCCGGCACGTCGACTCGGCGGGTCAGCGGCTGATGCCGTCGCTGATGATCGTGCCGACCGACGCGCCCGGCTTCACCTACCAGCACATCCCGATGGAGGTCGTGTCGCCGGAGAAGCAGTTCACCTGCTTCTTCGACGATGTCCGCCTGCCACCGGACGCGCTGGTAGGGGCCGAGGACGCCGGGTTGGCCCAGCTGTTCGCGGGGCTCAACCCGGAACGGATCATGGCGGCCTCCTTCGCCACCGGGATGGCCCGCCGCGCCTTGGACCAGGCGACCGACTACGCCCGCACCCGTGCGGTGTGGGGCACGCCGATCGGTGCGCACCAGGGCATCGCGCACCCGTTGGCGCAGTGCGCGATCCAGGTCGAGCTCGCTCGGCTGATGACCCAGAAGGCCGCGGCTCTCTACGACGCTGGAGAAGACCGGGCTGCGGGTGAGGCGGCCAACATGGCCAAGTATGCGGCGGGTGAGGCGGTGGCGGCGGCGGTGGACCAGGCCATCCAGGTGCACGGCGGGAACGGGCTTTCGGCCGAGTACGGACTCGGTGCCCTGCTCGCCGCGTCCCGGTTGTCCCGGATCGCTCCGGTCAGCCGCGAGATGATCCTGAACTTCGTTGCGCAGCACACCCTCGGGCTGCCGCGGTCCTACTGAGCCACGACCACCGGGGTCGCGCCCGCCGGGTCACGGTCGCCAGGTCACGACCATCGCCAGCGCAGGCCGACCACGCCGGGACCGAAGTCCAAGGCGACGGCGTACGCGTAGCCCCAGGTGTCCACCGGGGTTTCGCGCACTTCGGCGGGTTCGCCGCCGGAGAGGTCGGAGGTGAACTGCTCGCAGCGGACCGGTCGGCAGCGCGAGTCGTACCGGACTTCCAGCACGTACTCCCGAACCGGGTGCCGGAACCGGCGCGAGTGGGTGTTGTCGTAGGTGGGGTGGTGCGGCGCGACGTGGATCAACTCGTACTCCACGGCGGTGCGCTCTCCCCTGCGCAGCGGCCGGTCGAACAGCAGTTCGGCGATCATCAGACCGTTGCGCGGGTCGGCGGAGACCCGCCCCAGTCTGCACGACCGCAGCGTGCCGATCACCGGCAGCGGGTCGCCCGGCAGCCGGGTGTCGTAGCCCAGCAGCACCCGGTCCACGCCCGCCCGTTCGGCGCGCAGCACCTGTCGCGACCGCACCCGGCGGGTGCTGCCGTCCATCGCCAGCTCCACCTGGTCCCGCAGGCTGAGTCGGGTCAGGTCCTGGTCGGTGGTGGTGTCCACGTCCGCCAGCAGTTCCGCCACGGACTCGTAGTCGCCCGCGTGGGCCCACCCCTCGGGGCCGGCCAGTCGCATGCGGGGTCGTGCCTTCCCGCGTGGTCGTGGCGGTCCCAGCAGGGTGCTCAGGCCGCCCTCGCCGACCTCCAGGATCTCTTCGAGGTGGCCGACTGCGGTCAGTGAGTCCGGCCGTTCCGGTCGGCGCCGCCCCGACTGCCAATAGCTCAGCGCGGCGATGCTCACCGCCACGCCGCGTGACCGCAGCTTGTGCTGGATGCGTTCCAGGCTCAGCCCTTTCGCCCGGATCGCCGATCGCAATGCGTCCGCGAAGGGGTCCGCTCCTGCGTCGATGCGTCGGGGATCGCGTACCCGCGATTCCGGTCCGACGACTGGCGTAGGCATCTCCGCTCCGTTCTCCCGAGGACAAGGCGAGCGACGTTATCGTGAGAAATACTCCCCGCGGTACAGCCGATCGGGTTTCCCGACGTGAATTTAACCGAATCGGCGGGCAAAATCCGGTCGGCCATGGAATGTTTGAATTCTCATTAACAGCACCGGTGTGAAGGTGGGGCCCGCGCGATCGTCCCACCGGCACTGGGACGTCTGGTCGCTTCCCGGTACCCGAACCGCCGCATAGCCTCGAGACGTGGGGTGATGTGTGGCACACCCCGCGCGGTCGCGGCCCCGCTCCCTTGCCGCTGGTGGGTGTCGGCGACCGTTCCCTGCGAAGAACGGACACGAGTATGCGCAAGCTCAACCTGACAGTCGGGGCCGCGGTCGGCGCGGTCGCGCTCGCCGTGGTGGCCCCGCCCGCGCAGGCCGCGGAGGGCTCGATCCTCTCCGCCGGCACGCCCGAGGCGATCCCGAACAGCTACCTGGTCAAGCTGAAGGATTTCTCCACGGCGAGTGCGAACTCGGTCGCCGCCCGCTTCGGCGGCCAGGTGGACCGCATTTTCTCCACGACGTTGAATGGCTTCTCGGCGACGATGTCGGAGCGCGCGGCCAAGCGCCTCGCGGCCGACCCGGCGGTCGACTACGTCGAGCAGAACCAGGTGGTCCGGGCCGACGCGACGCAGGCCAACCCGCCGTGGGGCCTGGACCGGATCGACCAGAAGAACCTGCCGCTGGACCAGAAGTACACGTACAACACGACCGGTGCGGGCGTGAACGTCTACGTCATCGACACCGGCGTGCGGATCAGCCACCGCGACTTCGGCGGCCGGGCCAAGAACGGCTTCGACGCCGTGGACAACGACAACGTGGCCCAGGACGGCAACGGCCACGGCACGCACGTGGCGGGCACCATCGCGGGCACCACCCACGGCGTGGCCAAGGGCGCGACCATCCACGCGGTCCGCGTGCTGGACAACAACGGCAGCGGCACGACGGCGGGTGTGGTCGCGGGCATCGAGTGGGTGACCAAGAACCACGTCAAGCCGGCCACGGCCAACATGAGCCTGGGCGGCGGCGCGTCGACCACGTTGGACGACGCGGTGCGCAAGTCCATCGCGGCGGGCGTCGTCTACGGCGTGGCGGCGGGCAACAGCAACGCCAACGCCTCGGGCTACTCGCCGGCGCGCGTGACGCAGGCGATCACCGTCGGCTCGACCACGAACACCGACGCCCGGTCGAGCTTCTCCAACTACGGGTCGCTGGTGGACGTGTTCGCGCCCGGCTCGAACATCCTGTCCACCTGGCACACCAGCGACACCGCGACCAACACGATCAGCGGCACCTCGATGGCGACCCCGCACGTGGTCGGCGTCGTGGCCCGCTACCTCCAGGCCAACCGGGCGGCGACGCCGGCCGCGGCCCAGACCGCGATCGTGAACGCGGCCACCACCGGCAAGGTCACCAACCCCGGCTCGGGCTCGCCGAACCGGCTGCTGTACTGGGCCCCCGCGGCCTGAACCTCCCTGTCACCCGGGAACCCCGGCGCGCAACCCGCGCCGGGGTTTTCCCCATCCCTGCAAAGGAAACATCCATGCGCACACAGATGAGATCGAGAGGGCTGTTACCGGGACTGGTCGGGGCGGTGCTGCTGCTGGGGGTGGTCGCCGGGCCCGCCTCCGGGGCTGAAGTCGTGGCGGTTCCTGGGGCTGGGGCCGAGGTTGAGGGGGTTGTGCGGAACGCCGGGTCGGCGTCGGCGGTGCCGGGTAGTTACCTGGTGAAGGTGAAGGACGTGGCGGCGCTTGGTGATGTGACGTCGCGGGTGAGTGGTGTGGATCGGGTGTTCGGTGGTTCGTACAACGGTTTTTCGGCTCGGTTGAGCGAGAAGCAGGCGCGGCGGTTGGCCGCTGATCCGGCTGTGGAGTACGTGGAGCAGGACCAGGTCGTGCGGGCGTTGACGCCGACGACCCAGAACAACGCGCCCTGGGGGCTGGACCGGATCGACCAGCGTGCACTGCCGCTGGACACGAAGTACAGCTACACGTCGACGGGCGAGCGGGTCACGGTGTACGTGATCGACACCGGGATCCGGACCACGCACCAGGAGTTCGGCGGCCGGGCGTTCCACGCGTGGGACGCGGTGGACAACGACAACGTGGCGCAGGACGACAACGGCCACGGGACGCACGTGGCGGGCATCATCGCGGGCCGGGTCTACGGCGTGGCCAAGGGCGTGTCCGTGGGGGCGGTGCGCGTGCTCAACGCCCAGGGCAGCGGGACGATCGCGGGCGTGATCGCGGGCGTGGACTGGGTGACCCGCAACGCGCGCAAGCCGGCGGTGGGGAACTTCAGCCTCGGCGGCGGGGTGTCCACCGCCCTGGACGACGCGGTACGGGCGATGATCCGCTCCGGGGTGACGGCGTCGGTGACGGCGGGCGGCAGCGGCAGCGGCACGGTCAACACGTCGCCGGCGCGGGTGACCGAGGCGCTGGTGTCGGGATCCTCCACGCAGACGGACACGAGGGCGTCCTTCTCGAACTACGGACCGGGCGTCGACCTGTACGCGCCGGGCATCGGGATCACGGCGGCGTGGCACACCAGCGACACCGCGACCAACACGCTGAGCGGCACGTCCATGTCGACGGGCTTCGTGTCCGGAGTGGCCGTGCGGTTCCTCCAGTTCAACCCGACCGCGACACCGGCCCAGGTGCACGCGGAACTTGTGAACCAGGCGACACCACTGCCGTGGGGGCGGCTCCTGTACTGGTCGCCCACGAGGTGATGTTCCATCCCGGAGACGCGGTGTGGTCTCCGGGATCCCTTACCCTGCTGCAAAAGGACAAGTCCATGCGGAAGATCGTGACAGGCTTGGGCGTCGTAGCCCTGGCGATGGGAGCCGTGTCGACACCGGCACAGGCCGAGGGCGCGGTGCGGTACGCTGGGTCGGCGTTGGCGGTGCCGGGTAGTTACCTGGTGAAGGTGAAGGACGTGGCGGCGCTTGGTGATGTGACGTCGCGGGTGAGTGGTGTGGATCGGGTGTTCGGTGGTTCGTACAAGGGTTTTTCGGCTCGGTTGAGCGAGAAGCAGGCGCGGCGGTTGGCCGCTGATCCGGCTGTGGAGTACGTGGAGCAGGACCAGGTCGTGCGGGCGTTGGCGCCGACGACCCAGAACAACGCGCCCTGGGGGCTTGATCGGATCGACCAGCGGAAGTTGCCGCTGGACACGAAGTACAGCTACACGACGAACGGGCGCGGCACGACGGCGTACGTGATCGACACCGGAATCCGGGTCACGCACCAGGAGTTCGGCGACCGGGCGTGCAACGGCTGGGACGCGGTGGACAACGACAACGTGGCCCAGGACGACAACGGTCACGGCACGCACGTGGCGGGTCTGGTCGCGGGCAAGACGTACGGGGTCGCGAAGCTGGCCAAGGTGTGTGGCGTGCGGGTGCTCGACGGCTCCGGCAGCGGCACGACGGCGGGCGTCGTCGCGGGCATCGACTGGGTGGCGCGCAATGCGGTGAAGCCGGCGGTGGCGAACCTGAGCCTCGGCGGCGGGGCGTCCACGGCGATGGACGACGCGGTGCTCGCGTTGATCAAGTCCGGCGTCACGGCGTCGGTGACGGCGGGCGGCAGCAACGCGGACGCGATCAACTACTCGCCGGCACGGGTGGGCGAGGCGATCACGTCCGGGTCGTCGACGAACACGGACACGAAGACGACGTTCTCCAACTACGGCAAGGTAGTGGACGTGTACGCGCCGGGGCAGAACATCATCTCGGCGTGGCACACCAGCGACACGGCGACCAACACGATCAGCGGCACGTCGATGTCGACGGGGTTCGTGTCGGGCGTGGCGCTGAGGTACTTGCAGCGCAACGTGAAGGCGACCCCGGCTCAGGTGCACGCCGAGATCGTGAAGGCGGCTACGCCGTTGTCGTTCGGTCCATTGCTGTACTGGTCTCCGTCGCGGTAATGCGGGTCTGCCGGGGGTGAGGGCTGGAGCTGCGGGGTGAGGGCGAGGGCTGAGGGTGAGGCTGAAAGCGAGGGCTGAAAGCGAGGGCTGAGGGGCGAGGGGAGTTAGTGCGGGAGGGCGAGGTCGTGTTTCATGACGATCTCGTCCTCTTGCATTTCGCCGGTCTCGGTGAAGCCGAAGGCCTTGTAGAGGCCGTGGGCCACGGCGTTGTCGGGGACGAGGCTGAGGGTGAGCTGGGCGCGCTGCTCGGAGCGGGCGATGTCGGCGATGGCGGCCAGGGCCTTGCGTCCCAGGCCGCGGCTCTGGGCTCTCCGGTCGATCATGAAGCGGACGATGTGCAGGTCGTCCGGGTACTGCCGGTAGAGGAGGGTGAACCCCACGAGGTCGTCGCCCGAGTACATCGCCAGCGGTTCCATGTGGGGCCGGTGGATCCACGCGTCGGCGATGGACTTCAGGTTGGTGGCCACGAAGTTGCGTTGCTCCTCGTGCACTTCCAGGGCGACGACGGCGCGGTAGTTGTCCTCGGTGACGGGTTCCAATCGCATGTCGGGCAAGGTAGCGCCTGGGTTTTACCAGGTCTCCCGAAACTCGGGAAAGCGCTGGTCACGGGACTTCTTCACGCCGCGTTACAACTGGCAATCTTTCACTCTTGGCTGGTGAGGGGTCCGGCTGTTTGAGTTGGTGACTGTCAGCGAGGGCAAGGTGGCCCAGCGTCACACCCGCACCCTGCGAGTTCGTCCCGGTGGGTGGGCGCACAGGTCATCGCTTCGAGAACGGAAGACTTGATGCGACAGTCACGACAGACCCGGTTCCTGGCCGGCTTCGGCGCGGTGGCGATCACCGCCGCGGCGTCCACCCTGTTGGCTTCCCCCGCCCAGGCCGCCGAAGGGGAGATCCGCGCCGCGGACGCGGCCGAGAAGGTGCACGGCAGCTTCATCGTGAAGCTGAAGGAGGGCTCGGCTGACTCCGCCGCGTCGTTGGCCGCCCGCTACGGCGGCAAGGTCGACCGCGTGTTCAGCAAGGCCCTCAACGGGTTCACCGTGTCGCTGCCGGAGTCGGCGGCGAAGCGCCTGGCGGCCAACCCGGCCGTCGAGTACGTCGAGCAGGACCAGGTGTTCCACGTCGAGGCCACGCAGACCAACCCGCCGTCGTGGGGGCTGGACCGGATCGACCAGAAGAACCTGCCGCTGGACTCGAAGTACAGCTACACGTCGACCGGCACCGGCGTGAACGTCTACGTCGTGGACACGGGTGTGCGGATCAGCCACTCGACGTTCGGCGGCCGGGCCCGCAACGGGTTCGACGCGGTCGACAACGACAACGTGGCGCAGGACGGCCACGGCCACGGCACGCACGTGGCGGGCACCGTCGCGGGCAGCCAGTACGGCGTCGCGAAGGGCGCGACGATCTACGGCGTGCGGGTGCTGGACAACGCCGGCAGCGGCACCACGGCGGGTGTCGTCGCGGGCATCGACTGGGTGACCAAGAACCACGTCAAGCCGGCGGTGGCGAACCTGAGCCTCGGCGGCGGCGCGTCGACCACGATCGACAGCGCGGTGCGCAAGTCGATCCAGGCCGGCGTCACGTACGCGATCGCGGCGGGCAACAGCAACACCAACGCGGGCAGCACCTCGCCGGCTCGGGTCACCGAGGCGATCACGGTCGGTGCGACGGAGAAGAACGACGCGCGGGCCAGCTACTCGAACTACGGCTCGGTGCTGGACATCTTCGCGCCGGGGTCGGGCATCACGTCGTCGTGGAACACCTCGGACTCGGCCACGAACACCATTTCGGGCACCTCGATGGCCACGCCGCACGTTGCGGGCGCGGCGGCGCGGTACCTCCAGAACAACCGCGCGGCGACGCCGGCGCAGGTCGCGTCCTACCTGGTCGCCCAGTCCACGGCGGGCAAGGTGACCAGCCCGGGGTCGGGGTCGCCGAACCGGCTGCTCTACCTGGCGCCTGGCGCCTGATTGTCTGAATCGCGGTGCCGCCTCCGGTCCTTCGGGCCGGGGGCGGCTTCGTTCGTGGGTTCGGAGGGTTGCGACGTCAGTCTGCTGACAACATCGGAACCCAGTACGCCATCACCCGGCGCACACGCTGCTGATGGGCTGCGATCCAGCCGTCCGGAAGGGCGAGCGGGACTCTCACGGTGACCATGGATCCCGACTCGTCCTCCACCACCACCTCCGGACAACCACGCTCACCGCTGAGCTGGATCCGGACGGCCGGCCCCCTGCCCTGGTCCATCCAGGCGACGTCCTCGCCGGTGTCGAGCCTGTTCAGCGCATCCGCCCAGCACTCCAGTTCCGGGGTGGACAGCACCAGAGCGACACGGCCGGACACGAAGGGCGTCCGAACCGCGATTGCGGCGTCCAGCCCGGCGTTCCACTGGGGATGGCGCCCCAGGACGGTGACGGTGACGCTGTTCCCCTCGTCATCGGCGAGGGAGATGAGCTCCCTCGTGGCGATGTCGCCCATGGCTGTCCCTTCATCGGCGAGTAGTGGGATCGCCGCCCTGCCGGGAGTGCGCCCGCCACTCCGTTCGATATGAGTTTCGAGTGGAACCAGTTTTCGAGTTGCCTGGGTTTTCAAGCGGCGCTCGCCGCTGGGCAGGCCGCCGGGGGAGGAAGGGCACGCCGTGTTCTCCCCGTATGGCCTGGTCGGGAGACAACCACCCTTGAGCAGGTAGTGCAAGCGGAAAGCGTGCTTGCACTACCTGCTCAAGCGCGGTTCGCTGCGCGCAGGCCATACGGGGAGAACACGGCTCGGGGGTGGGTGGGGGCAGGGGTGAGGGGGTTAGCGCTCTTGTACCTTTTTGAACTTCAGTTGTTTTACGGGTTTTCCGTCGGTTTTGCTGGTTACCGGGGTGACGCCGGCGGTTGCGACCTGGTCGATGATGTCCAGGCCCTTCGTGACCTTGCCGATGATCGGGTAGTCCGGGGGGAATTCGCTGTCCTTGTAGACGATGAAGAACTGGCTGCCGTTGGTGCCCGCCGTCGCCCTGTTGGCCATGCCGATCACGCCGCGTTCGTAGCCGCCGGTTCGGGCTTCGGGGTCGTCGTAGCGGTAGCCGGGGCCGCCCAGGCCGCTCGTGGTGGGGTCGCCGCACTGGACGATCCAGATGCCCTCCGTCACCAGGCGGTGGCAGGCGTTGCCGTCGTAGAGGCGCTTCTCGACCAGGTGCCGGAAGCTGTGCACGGAGCACGGCGCGGAGGCGGCGTCGAGGGTGAACTCCAGGTCGCCGAGGGCGGTGTCCAGGCGCATCACGACCTCGCCGCCGGACGGGACGTCCTTGCCCGACGGGGGTTCGACGGCCTTGTTGTTCGCCTCTTCGGACGTGTCCACGTAGGTGCACTCGACCGTGGGCACCTCCGGCAGCGGGCCCGCCACGGGGGTGCCCTGGATCGTGTAGGCGCAGCCGCTGCCCAGCAGGAGGAACACGGCGCTCACCAGCAGGCGTCTGACCACCGCGTGATCATAGGCACGCGAGGAGGGGCGGCGAGGGGCCGAAGCAAACCTGGTGGCGGGTTCCGGGGGGTCGTTGGCTAGCCTTGACGACCAAGCGACATTCAGCTAGCACCTTGAGACCTGAGGAGTGCAGTACCCGTGATGCGCACGCACGAGGCCGGGACGCTCCGCGCCGAGCACGCCGGGCAGTCCGTCACCCTGACCGGGTGGGTGGCCCGCAGGCGCGATCACGGCGGCGTGATCTTCATCGACTTCCGGGACGCCTCGGGGATCGCGCAGGTGGTGTTCCGCGAGGGCGAGATGGCCGAGCGCGCCCACCGGCTGCGTTCCGAGTTCGTGGTGAAGGTCGTCGGCGAGGTCACCCTGCGACCGGAGGGCAGCGCGAACCCCGACCTGCCCACCGGCGCGATCGAGGTCTACGCCTCCTCGCTGGAGGTGCTCAACGAGTCCGCGCCGCTGCCGTTCCAGTTGGACGACCACCTGGAGGTCGGCGAGGAGGTCCGCCTCAAGCACCGCTACCTGGACCTGCGCCGCAGCGGCCCGGCCAAGGCGATCCGGCTGCGCAGCGAGGCCAACCGCATCGCGCGGGACGTGCTCGCCGGCGAGAACTTCGTGGAGGTCGAGACCCCCACGCTGACCCGGTCCACGCCGGAGGGCGCGCGCGACTTCGTGGTGCCCGCGCGGCTGCGCCCCGGCTCCTGGTACGCGCTGCCGCAGTCGCCGCAGCTGTTCAAGCAGCTGCTGATGGTGGGCGGTCTGGAACGGTACTACCAGATCGCGCGCTGCTACCGGGACGAGGACTTCCGCGCCGACCGGCAGCCGGAGTTCACCCAGCTCGACATCGAGATGAGCTTCGTCGAGCAGGACGACGTCATCGCGCTCGCCGAGAAGATCCTGGGCCGGCTGTGGAGCGGGCTGGCGGGGTACGAGATCACCCTGCCGATCCCCCGGATGACCTTCGCCGACGCGATGGCCAAGTACGGCACGGACAAGCCCGACCTGCGGTTCGGGTTGGAGCTGACCGAGCTCACCGAGTACTTCCGGGAGACGCCGTTCCGCGTCTTCCAGGCCCCGTACGTGGGTGCGGTGGTCATGCCCGGCGGCGCGGACCAGCCCCGGCGCACGCTCGACGCGTGGCAGGAGTGGGCCAAGCAGCGCGGTGCGCGTGGTCTGGCGTACGTGCTGGTCGCCGAGGACGGCACGCTGGGTGGTCCGGTCGCGAAGAACCTCTCCGAGCAGGAGCGGGCCGGGCTGGCCGAGGCCGTCGGGGCGAAGCCCGGTGACTGCGTGTTCTTCGGCGCGGGCGAGCCGGACGGCGCTCGCGCGCTGCTCGGCGCGGCGCGGGTGGAGATCGCGCAGCGCACCGGCCTGATCGAGGACGGCACCTGGTCGTTCGTGTGGGTCGTGGACGCGCCGATGTTCGAGGCCGTGGACAAGATCGGCGACGACATCGCGCTGGGCACCGGCCAGTGGACGGCGCTGCACCACGCGTTCACCTCGCCGAACTCCGAGTGGATCGACAAGTTCGAGACCGACCCGGGCAACGCCCTGGCCTTCGCCTACGACATCGTCTGCAACGGCAACGAGATCGGCGGCGGGTCGATCCGCATCCACCGGGCCGACGTGCAGCAGAAGGTCTTCGACATCATGGGCATCGGGGCGGAGGAGGCCCAGGAGCAGTTCGGCTTCCTGCTCGACGCCTTCAAGTACGGCGCCCCGCCGCACGGCGGCATCGCGTTCGGCTGGGACCGGATCACGATGCTGCTCTCGGGTGCGGACTCGATCCGCGAGGTCATCGCGTTCCCGAAGTCGGGCGGCGGCTACGACCCGCTGACCTCCGCGCCGGCCCCGATCTCGGCCCAGCAGCGCAAGGAGGCCGGGGTCGACGCCAAGCCCCCGGCACCGAAGTAGTCGACAGGGCGCCCTCGGGGGCCTGTGGTCGTTCGGCGGCCGCTTTCGGGCATGTGCCCGAGGGCGGCCGCCGTGCGTTCCGGGCTGTTGGTGAGCGGGCGTCGTGGTGGGTCGGGCAGAGTAGTCGGCATGTTGCACCTGCGGGTCGTGTGTCCGGTCGACGCCACTGACGAGGTGTTGGCCGTGCTCAAGGCCCATCCCGGCGTCACGCACGTCGCGTTGTTCCCCGGCGCGGCCATCGAGCCCGCCGGTGACGTCGTGGCGGCCGACCTGGCCCGGGAGGCCACCGACGAGGTCCTCTCGGCGTTGTGCGGGCTGGGGATCGACCACACCGGCGGGGTCACGCTGGAGCAGATCGACACCGCGCTGTCCGACGCCGCCGACCGGGCCGAGGAGGCCGCTCCGGGCGAGGCGGCGGACGCCGTGGTGTGGGAGGAGCTGCTCTCCCGGACCGGGGAGGAGTCGCGGCTCAACGCCACGTTCCTGGCCTTCCTCACCATCGCGTGCCTGTTGGCGGCGGTGGGGGTGGTGACGAACTCGCCCGTCACGATCGTCGGGGCGATGGTCGTCGGGCCCGAGTTCGGGCCGTTGGCCGCGATCGCGGTCGGGATCGTGCTGCGGCGGTGGGACCTGGTCCGGCGGGCCGGGCTGGCGTTGGCGGTCGGGTTCCCGCTGGCGATGCTGGTCACGTTCGGCGGCGCGGTCCTCGGGTCCTACTCGGGGCTGTTCGACCGGACGATGGTCCTGTCCGCCCACCAGGTGGACTTCGTGTTCCAGGTCGGGCCGTTCTCGTTGATCGTGGCGCTGCTCGCGGGTGCGGCCGGGATGCTCTCGATGACGTCGGCGAAGTCCGCGGCCCTGGTCGGGGTGTTCATCTCGGTCACGACGGTGCCCGCCGCGGGGTACGCGGCGATCGCCGCGGTGCTCGGGGAGTGGGCCATCTGCGGGATGTCGGTCCTCCAACTGGTGGTTAACCTGGTGGGGATCGTGGTGGCCGCCGCGGTGGTGCTGGCGCTGCGCAACCGGCGTAGTCGGACCCGTGACCTGGGGCGACCGCTCTCCAACGGCTGACGTCCCACCCAGTGGGAGAGCAGTGTCACTGTGCTGACTTGGTTGCAGTATCGACAAATGGTGGTCGAACCATGCATATGACTACTACCGTCACGGTGCCCGGACGGGTTCTGTCAGGTCGGTGGCCACCGGGGTAGGGTCGGAGGGGATGAGCGTGGAGATCACCGCCGGCCCGGCGGACGTCGACGACGCCGCCGACTCCGACCTGCTCGCGGCGGTGACCGCGGCCGAATCGGTGCTCAGCGGGCGGTTCGGCGCGACGGTGCGGCTGGCCGACCCCGAACGGCTCGGTGGAGCCGGCCGGTCCGTGGTCGTGCGCGTGCGGGTGGCCTCGACGCCGTTCTCGCTGCCGCGCACGCTCGTGGTCAAGCGCTACCCGTCGGCCGTCGCCGACCGTGACCCGTTCGCGCACGAAGCCGTCTCGCACAAGCTGCTCACCGCGCTGCCCGGCGAGGACCGGCTCACCCCGGAGCTCGTCGCCCAGGACAACGGCAAGCGGCTGGTCGTGCTGGAAGACCTCGGCAAGGCACCCCGGCTGGCGGAGAAGCTGCTCGGCTCGGACGCGCGGGCCGCCGAGCGCGGCCTGCTCTCGTGGGCGCACGCGATGGGCCGGCTGCACGCCACCACGGCGGGCCGGGACGCGGACTTCGACGCGTTGATGCGCCGGCAGGGCAGCCAGTGCTGCGCGGACCCGATCGCGGTCGACGTGCACGCCGCCCTGGCCGGTCTGCCGAAGCTGCTCCTTGAATCGTTGGAAGTCGACACCCCGCCCGCCGCGGTGGAGTTCGCCGAGCAGGCGCTGCGCGGTTTCGGCTCGTCCCGCCGGCGTGCGTTCAGCCCGTCCACGTCCTGCCCGGACAACCACCTGGTCACCAGCAAGGGCGTGCGGTTCCTGGACTTCGAGGGCGGCTGCGTGCGCGACATCGTGTTCGACGCGGCGTGCCTGCGGGTGCCGTTCCCGTCGTGCTGGTGCGGCTACGGGCTGCCCGCCGGGATGTCCGAGGCGATGGTGGCGGCGTGGCGGGCCGAGGTCGGCTCGGTGTGGCCGGACCTGGACGACGACGCGGTGTTCCTGCCCCGGCTGCTGGAGTCCCAGCTGCTGTGGGTGTGGCTGGGCACGTGGCGCGGCCTGCCGGGGCTGGACTCGGCGCTGCCGTCCGGGCACCGGCCGCTGGACTCGCCGCCGCGCGGCACGGTGCTCACCGCCCGGTGGGTGCGGCTGCGCTCGGACGCGCTGGCGCTGGGCGTCAAGCCGGTCGTCGCGCACGCCGAGGCGGTGATCGCGGCGCTGGTGTCCCGGTACGGTCAGCAGGCCGCGGAACTGCCGCTGTACCCGGCATTCCGGTAGCGTTCCGCCGGCTGTTCCCGGGTGGACACGTCGTTGCGCGATGGTCGTCGCGTGGCCAAAGCGGTGCGAAGCCTGGTGGTCCTGGGGGACTCGACGACGGTCGGGGTCGGCGATCCGGTCCGCGGCGGGTGGCGGGGTGTGGGTCGGCTGCTCGCGGCGTCCTTCCCGGACGTCGGCTACCTGAACCCGTCCTTCCCCGGCGCGCGGGTGGCGTCGGTCCGGTTCGAGCAGTTGCCCGCGGCCCTGCTCGCCGAGCCCGACGCGGCGGTGCTGCTGGCGGGGATGAACGACACCCTGCGCTCCGACTTCGACGCGGTCCGGCTGCACGAGCACCTGGACGCGATCGTCGGCGAACTCGTCGCGGCGGGCGCGTCGGTGGTGACCGTGCGGTTCCACGACCACAGCCGCGTGTTCCGGCTGCCGGGCGCGTTGCGCCGGGCGCTGTCGGCGCGGATCGCCGAGCTGAACGAGGTGATCGACGCCGTCGTCCGGCGGTACGGCGTCGGGTGCGTCGACCTGGACCTGATGGACGGCGCGTACGCGCTGGAGACCTGGGCGGTGGACCGCCTGCACCCGTCGGAACTGGGGCACCGGCGGCTGGCGCAGGCGTTCGCGAACCGGTTGGCCGAACTGGACTGCGCCGTGCCGAAGCCGGTCAGCCTGGAGTGCAACGGCGGCATCCGGATCACGCCGCTGCACCACCTGGCGTGGCTGGTGTTCAAGGGCGTCCCGTGGCTGTGGAAGCGCGGCCGCGACTTCCTGCCCTTCGCGGCGACCATCGTGTACCGGTCGTGGGTGGGGAAGGCGGAGCAGGGGGCGGCGGCCGGCGGCCACCGCCCCGTCGAGGCGTACCGGCGTCCTAGCTGAGCCGGTAGACCGTCGAGCCGTCGATGGTGGTGGCCGGGTAGTTCTCGGCCACCCAGGCCCCGATCTCGTCGTTGCCGCCGCCGGGACCGCCCATGGACCGCCCGCCCGTCACGTAGTAGCCGACCTGGCCGTCCCGGACGTACTGCTGGAACTCCGCCAACGTGGGAGCGGGGTCGCCGCCGCTCCAGCCACCGATGCCGATGACGGCCTTGCCGCTGGCCAGCGACAGGCTCGCCGCCCCCTGCGCACTGGTCGTCGCAGCCGCCCAGGTGCCAGTGGTCGCCTGGAGCACCTTCACCAGTTCGGAACTCTCCTCGCCCATGGGGCCGCCCAGGTTGTCGGAGTAGTCGGCGGGGCCGGACATCGGGATGGAACCGGCGTGGGGTGTCGCGGCCGTGGCGACGCCGAACGCCGCCGAGGACAGCAGTGCCGCGGCGGCCGCGAGTGCCGCCGTCCGCCGCACGCCCATCACGATCGCCGTGGCGACCACGACCGTCAGAGCGGCGACCGTCCACCGGACCGCCGGGGCCCAGTCGGGGAATCGGTTGAGCAGCGCGAACCCCCAGAACCCGGCGGCCGCGACCATCACCGCGAGGGTGACCCGCACCGGCAAGTGCGCCCGTCCCCGCCACATCTCCCGACCCGCGATGGCGACGATCGCGGCCACGCCGGGCGCGACGGCCACCGTGTAGTACGGGTGCGTGATGCCGCTCATGAAGCTGAACACGACACCGTTCACCAGCACCCACAAACCCCACAGCAGCAACGCGGCCCGCGTGCGGTCGGTGCGCGGTGCGCGGCGGGTGAACCAGAGTCCGGCGACCAGGCCGACGATCGCGGCGGGCAGCAGCCAGGAGATCTCCGCACCCATGCTCGCCCCGAACAGCCGGTCGATGCCGGTGTTGCCGCCGAACCCGACGTTGCCGTTTCCATCGCCCATGACCACGCCCGTCGAGCCGCCGCCGAAGATCCGGCCCAGGCCGTTGTAGCCCATCGCCAACTGCCACAGCGAGTCGTTCGTGGAACCGCCGATGTAAGGCCGGGACGCGGTCGGCCACAGCTCGACCAGCGCAATGAACCAGCCGGCCGACACGACTACCGCGACACCCGCGCCGACCAGGTGCAGGAACCGCTTGCTCAACGACGTGGGCGCGGCTACCAGGTAGGCGACCGCGAACGCGGGCAGCACCAGGAACGCCTGCCCCATCTTGGTCAGGAACGCGAACCCGATCGCGACCCCGGCCAGCGCCAACCACTTCCACGACGCCTTCTCTACGGCCCGGACCGTGCAGTACGCCCCCGCCACCATCAGCAGCACCAGCAGCGCGTCCGGCAGGTTGAACCGGAACATCAGCACCGCCACCGGGGTCAGCGCGAGCGCCGCGCCGGCCAGCAGCCCGGCCACCGCGCCGGACGTGCGCTTCACCGCGGCGTACAACAACCACACCGCCAGCACGCCCTCGATCGCCTGCGGTGCCAGGACCGTCCAGGACGAGAACCCGAAGGCGCGGGCGAACAACCCGCTCACCCACAGCGCCGCCGGCGGCTTGTCCACCGTGATGGCACCGCCGGCGTCCAGCCCGCCGAACAGCCACGCCGTCCAGCTCTGCGCACCGGCCTGGGTCGCGGCGGCGTAGTAGCTGTTGCCCCAGCCGGAATCGGTGAGGTTCCACAGGTACAGCGCCGCGGTGCCGACCAGCAGCACGACCAGGGCCGGCGTGGTCCAGGAACGGCGCGGTGCCGGCGCGGTCGACACCGGCGCGGGTGCCGCGAGAGTGGCGGTCATGACGTGGACTCCAGGGGACGGATGCGGAAGACCCAGTTGCGCAGCAACAGGAATCGCAGGACGGTGGCGAGCAGGTTCGCGCCCACGACGGCGGCCAGTTCCGCCGCGCCGCCGGGGGAGGAGAACTGGTGCAGCACGGCGAGCGCGCCGCTGGTGAGGGCCAGGCCCAGGCCGAACACCAGCAGCCCTTCGAACTGGTGCCGCCCGGCCCCGCGACTGCCGCGCACGCCGAACGTGAACCGGCGGTTGGCGGCCGTGTTGGCCACCGCGGTGACGAGCAGCGCGACGAGGTTCGCCCCCTGCGCGCCCAAGCCTCCCCGCAACACGAGGAACAACAACAGGTAGGCCAGCGTGCTGGCGACCCCGACGGCGGCGAACCGGACCAACTGCCGGAACAACCCGCGGGGCACCCCCGGCGTCACCGGCTCCAGCGGCGCGCGCCCCAACTGGGCCCGCAGCTCGCCGACCGGGATCCGCCCGGACACCAGCCCCCGCGCGACCCGGGCCACGCCCTTGAGGTCGGCCACCGCCGTCGACACGATGTCGACCCGGCTGTCCGGGTCGTCCACCCAGTCCACCGGCACCTCGTGGATGCGGGCACCGGCCCGTTCGGCCAGCACCAGCAGTTCGGTGTCGAAGAACCAGCCGGTGTCCTCGACGTGGGGGAGCAGCCGCCGGGCGACATCGGCCCGGATCGCCTTGAAGCCGCACTGCGCGTCGGAGAACCGGGCCGCCAGCGCACCGCGCAGGATCAGGTTGTAGCAGCGCGAGATGAACTCCCGCTTGGGCCCGCGGACCACCCGCGCGCCCCGGGCCAGCCGACTGCCGATGGCCACGTCGGAGTGCCCGGAGATCAGCGGCGCGACCAGCGGGGCGAGCGCCGCGAGGTCCGTGGACAGGTCGACGTCCATGTAGGCCAACACCTGCGCGTCGGACGCGGACCACACGGCCGACAGCGCGCGCCCCCGCCCCTTCTCCGACAGGTGGACCGTTACCACCTCGGCAAGCTCCTCGGCGAGTTCTCGCGCGACCGCCCACGTGCCGTCCGTGCTGGCGTTGTCGGCGATCGTGATCCGGAACCGGTACGGGAACGTCTGGGTCAGGTCCGCGTGCAGCTTGCGCACGCACGGCGCGAGGTCTCTTTCCTCGTTGTACACGGGGACCACCACGTCGAGCACGAGGGTCGTCGTCGCGAGCGTCATGACGCCAGCCTCGAAGGCGGAGCTGGGCACGGAGTGTGTCATTGCTGTGCGCCCGCTGTGAGGTCGTAGACGTCGACCCCGTCAACGGTCTTCGCGGTGAACGTGTCGGCCACCCACTCGACGATCCGCTCGGCGGCATCCGACCCGCTCTCCCCCCGCATCCCAGCACCCCCGAGGAAGTAGTGGATCCGTCCACTTCGGACCAAATCCTGAAACTGGGCCAACGTAGGCGCGGGATCGGTCCCGTTGAACCCGCCGACAGCCATCACCGGCACCCCGGCACCCAACTGGTACCCGGCCGCGTTGTTGGACCCGACAGCAGCCGCCGCCCACCGGAACTTTCCACTGTTGACCTGCAACAACGAGACCAGCTCGGCCCCTGGGGCAGGCGCGCTCAACAACCCGCCCATCCCACCGCCACGCTGACCGCCAGGCGAGAACACCACCACCCCGCCCCGCATACCGCTCTCCGGTCCCGCACTGGGAATCGCCCCGGAATGCGGAACGGCCGCCGTAGCCATCGAGTAAGCCCCAGGCCCCGACAACGCAGCCACCACTGCAACCGGCACCACAACCACAGCAGGCGCGACCGCAGCCAGGAAGACACCCACCGCACCCAACAGCCCGAGCACCAAGACCACCATGGCCAACCCGGAAGACCACCCCGACAACAGCAGGTAGCACTGCAACGAGGTCACGGCCAACGCCCCGGAAAGCGCCGCCGCCGCAACAGGTTCGTGCCTACGCCGCCACAGCGCCACGGACCCGATCCCGATGATCGCGCCGATGGCCGGTGCCAGCGCCACGGTGTAGTACGCGTGGATGATCCCGCTCATGAAGCTGAAGACCCCGGCGGTGACCACCAGCCACCCACCCCACAGCCCCAACCCGACCCGCTCACGTCGACCGCCGGCCCACGTCCCGGCCACCAGCAGCACCACGGCCGTGGGCAACAACCAGGCGATCTGACTGCCCATCTCGTTCCCGAGCAGCCGACTCCACCCGGTGGACCCCCACCCGCCACCGCCGCCGACACTGCCGACCTCATCCCCGGTCAGCCGCCCGAACCCGTTGTACCCCAACGTAAGCTCAAGAACCGAATTGCTCTGTGATCCCCCGATGTACGGCCGGGACGCGGTCGGCCACAGCTCGACCACCGCGATGAACCAGCCCGCCGACACGACTACCGCGACACCCGCGCCAACCAAGTGCAGAAGCCGCTTGCCCAACGACGTGGGCGCGGCAACCAGATACGCGACCGCGAACGCGGGCAGCACCAGGAACGCCTGAAGCATCTTGGTCAGGAACGCGAACCCCACCGCGACCCCGGCCAGCGCCAACCACTTCCACGACGCCTTCTCGACCGCCCGAACGGTGCAGTACGCGCCCGCAACCAACAACAACACCAACAACGCATCAGGGTTGTTGAAGCGGAACATCAACACCGCGACCGGCGTCAACGCCAGAACCGCACCCGCGATCAACCCGGCCGCAACACCCGCTACCCGCCGCACCGTCGCGTACAGCAGCCAGACACTGCCCACGCCCATCAGGGCCTGCGGAACCAGGATGCTCCACGCGTTGACCCCGAACAGCCGGGCGGAGAGCCCCATCACCCAGACCGAGGCCGGGGTCTTGTCGACGGTGATCGCGCCGGAGGAGTCCGTGGCCCCGAAGAACCAGGCCGACCAGCTCTGGGAACCGGCCTGGGCGGCGGCGGAGTAGTAGGCGTTGGCCCAACCGGAGTCACCCAACCGCCACAGGTACAGGACAGCCGTCCCGGCCAACAACAGCAACAACGGTAGTCGCGCTCGCATGGGGCAAAGCCTGCTGCCCACGCCTGGGCGGTCGTTGTGCCCTTCCTATGAGCAGCCTGTGCGACTCAGCCGGGCAGGCGCACCACGAACCGGGTACGTCCAGGCCGGCTCTCCACGGAAACTTCCCCTTCATGCGCGGCCACAACAGCCGCCACGATCGACAACCCCAACCCAGTGCTGCCCGCAGCACGAGACCGGGAAGTGTCCCCACGCGAGAACCGCTCGAACACCTCCCCCTGAAGACCGTCAGGAATCCCAGGCCCATCATCCGACACCACCATCACCACACAACCACCCCCGCCCCCGCCCCCGCCCCCATCCTCACCCTCACCCTCACACCGAAGCGAGGTCGTAACCGTGGTCCCCGCCGGCGTATGCACCCGCGCATTCGACAACAGATTCACCAACACCTGCTGCAACTTGTGGGCGTCCCCCGACACCGTCACCGGCTCCGGCGGCAGCTCCAACCGCCAATCGTGCTCCGGCCCGGCGATCCGGGCGTCGCTCACGCTGTCCACGACGACCCGCGACAGGTCGACGCTCTCCCGCCCCAGCGGCCGCCCGGCGTCCAACCGCGCCAACAACAGCAGGTCCTCCACCAGCGACGTCATCCGCACGGCCTCGGACTCCACCCGTCGCATGGCGTGCCCGATCTCCGGCGGGACCTCCTCCGAGGTGCGCCGCGTCAACTCCGCGTACCCGCGAATCGCGGCCAACGGCGTCCGGAGCTCGTGACTCGCGTCGGCCACGAACTGCCGAACCCGCGTCTCACTGGCGTGGCGGGCCGACAACGCCTCGCCGACGTGGTCGAGCATCGAGTTCAACGCCAATCCCACCTGTCCGACCTCGGTGTCGGGATTGGCATCGCCTTCGGGAACCCGTTCGGCCAACGCCACTTCCCCCTGGTGCAACGGGAGTTCCGCCACCCGGCCGGCCGTGGCCGCCACCCTCTCCAAGGGCCGCAGCGTCTTGCGGATGATCAAAGCGCCGGCCAGCGACACCGCCACCAACCCGGCCAATGCCACCCCGCCGACGATGAACCCCATCCGGAGCACGACGGAATCCACCTCCGCCATCGGGAGCCCCGTCACCATGACGGTCCCGTCCCGCCCGCGAACCGCCATCACCCGGTGCTCGCCGAGTTCCGCGCCCAACTGGACGGTGCGCGCCGTGGCGTCCGCCGGAACCGACGCGAGCGCCCGCAACTCGCCCGCCGGCAGGTCGTCCGGCCGGTCCTTCCCGGGCTGGATCCTGGTCCCGTCCACCCCTGAGGTCCGGATGAACACCACCAACGTCCCGGGCGGGAAACCGGGCCGGTCCAACGGGTTGGGCGGAATCATGCCGGGCATCAACGGCCCGCCGCGCTCGACGCGACCGGACGCCTCCCGCAGCCGCTGGTCCAACTGGTTGATCTGGAAGTCCCGCAACGCGAACACGCTCACGATCCCGATACCGGCGCACACGATCGCGATCAGCACGACCTGTTCGACGATCAGCCGCGTACGCAGCGGCCAGCGCTTAGGGTGCAGGCTTGAGGACATAGCCCGCACCCCGCATCGTGTGGATCATCGGCGCGCGGCCGACGTCGATCTTCTTCCGCAGGTACGAGATGTAGAGCTCCACGATGTTGGCCTGCCCGCCGAAGTCGTAGCTCCACACCCGGTCCAGGATCTGCGCCTTGCTCAACACCCGCTTCGGGTTGCGCATCAGGAACCGCAACAGCTCGAACTCGGTGGCCGTCAACTCCACGGACGTCCCACCCCGCCGAACCTCGCGGGTGTCCTCGTCCAGGACCAGGTCCCCGACCACCAGCTCGGTCCCGGCGGTGGCCTCGGAAACCCCGGTGCGCCGCAACAACCCCCGCAACCGCAACACGACCTCTTCGAGGCTGAACGGCTTGGTCACGTAGTCGTCGCCCCCGGCGGTCAACCCCGCGATGCGGTCCTCGACGGCATCCTTGGCGGTCAGGAACAAGACCGGCAGCGCGGGAACCTCGGACCGCAACCGCCGAAGCACCTCCAGCCCGTCGAAGTCCGGCAGCATCACGTCCAGCACCACCACGTCGGGCCGGAACTCCCGAGCCACCCGAACCGCCGAAGTCCCGTCCAGGGCAGTGCGGACCTCCCACTTCTCCATCCGCAGAGCCATGGACATCAACTCGGCCAAAGTGGACTCGTCATCGACCACGAGAACCCGAACCGGACTCCCATCGGCCCGCCGAAGCTCAGGAGCAGACACCGCGCGCATACCCCAATCGTCACAAGGCGCCATGAGCCCACCCTGTGCCGCACCTGTGTACCACCTGTGAACAAGGACGGCAGCCCACAACCACACAAACCGCACCCTCGCCGTGTTCTCCCTGTATGGCCTGCGCGCAGCGAACCGCGCTTGAGCAGGTAGTGCAAGCACGCTTTCCGCTTGCACTACCTGCTCAAGGGTGGTTGTCTCCCGACCAGGCCATACGGGGAGAACACGGCGTGCCCTTCCTCCCCCGGCGGCCTGCCCAGCGGCGAGCGCCGCTCTTGCTCTTTCTGTGCTTTCCCCCCCACCCCCACCCGCCCGCCTCGCCCCGCCTCGCCCCGCCCACCGCGCCCCGCAGCCCCGCCCCGCCTGCCCGCCTCGCACCGCCTTGCCCGCGCATGGCGGGACAGCACAGGCGGGATGCAGCGCAGGGCCGGGCTGCGCCGCCGTCCACCCCACACAGGCACGCCCCAACAGCCACACAGCCCACGCACAGACTCCCCGGCCACGTTGGTCGCATGACTACCGAAACCGAGAACCCGACCTGGGGTGAGGAACCTCCACCGCAGGCCACTCCCGGCCCGAGCTGGTCCGGTCGGAAGATCGTGATCGCGGCGGCGATCGCCGTGGGCATCGCGGCGGCCGGCGGTGGCGTCATCTACGCCGCCAGCACCACCCAAGCGGCTCAGCAGGGGATGGGCGGCCCGCGGGGCTACGGCGGACCCGGCATGATGATCATGGGCTCGGGCCCCTTCGGTGACACCGCGCACGGCGAGTTCCAGAACGGCGAGGTCACCGAGCTGAGCGACTCGTCCATCACGGTCAAGAGCACCGACGGCTACACCCAGACCTACAAGATCGACGACAACACCACCGTCAACGGCACCAAGGGCACCTCTGGCCTGGCCAAGGGCAACACCGTCACGCTGATCTCGTCCGACGGCACCGCCACCACCATCATGAACGGCAACGCCCGCGGCCAGCGCGGCAACCGCCAACAGCCCCCCGGCAACCCCAACAGCAACCCCAACAGCGACCCCCGCGGCAACCCCAACAGCAACCCCGGCAGCGAGCCGGAGCAGCCGCCCACCCGCTGAACCCGGTACAACTGTCCGCTATGAAGCGATTGGCGCTCTCGGCACTCCTGGCCACGTTCGCCGTGCTCACGGCGACCCCCACCGCGTTCGCCCACACCGAACTGCTCAGCAGCAACCCGGTCGACGGGGCAACCCTGTCCCAGCCGCCCACGAAGCTGACGCTGACGTTCAGCGAGCCGGTGCCCGCCGAGAGCGCCACCATCACCATCACCGTCCCCGACGGCTCCCAGTGGCCGACCGGCGAGATCGCCGCGACCGGCCCCACCTTGACCGCCCAGGTCACCCCGCAGACCACTCCTCCCGGCCAGTACACGCTGAGTTGGCAGGTAGTCGCCTTGGACGGCGACTACGTCAACGGCAAGACCACCTTCACCCTGCCCTCTTCTCAACCCACCACCCCCTCGACCTCCGCCCCTCCCTCGCCCACCTCGCCCTCAACCACCCCTTCCTCCACCACCTCTACTTCCACCACCGGTGCACCGACCACCGCCGCACCCACCAGCTCCACCGAACCCATCACCGAACCCGCCACCGCAGCCACCCCGCAGCAGCCCGAGTCCGGCGCCCTCATCTGGCCGTGGATCGTCGGAGCCCTGATCCTGGTCGCGCTGGGCGTCGCGGTCGCCCTGCGCCTCAAGGACCGCAAGGAGCAACAGGGTCGCGACGACGAGACCCCCGAGCAGCCGTCCGAATAGGGTCACCCCCATGACCCCAGGGCCCGGTTCGGGCTTCACCCTCACCGTGCTGGGCACCACCGACCTGCACGCCAACGTCTTCAACTGGGACTACTACGCCGACCGCGAGTACGACGACCCGGCCCACGACGACGTCGGTCTGGCCAAGATCGCCACCCTGGTCCGCGAGTTGCGCCGGACCGCGCCGCACGCGCTGCTCATCGACGCCGGCGACACGATCCAGGGCACACCGCTGGGCCACTACTACGCGGCGGTCGAACCGGCCCTGCCACACCCCATGGCCGTGGCGATGAACGCCATCGGCTACACCGCTGCGGCCGTCGGCAACCACGAGTTCAACTACGGCATCCCCCACCTGCGCGCCTTCGAGCGGCAGCTCGACTTCCCCCTGCTGGCCGCGAACGCGCTCACCACGACCGGCGCCCCGGCCTTCCTCCCGCACACCACGGTCTCCGTCCACACGGGTTCGACTCCGCTGCGCGTGGGCATCCTCGGTCTGACGAACCCCGGCGTCGCCGTCTGGGACAAGACCCGGGTCGACGGCCACCTGACGTTCCCCGGCGTGGTCGAGCAGGCGAGGATCGACGTTCCGGCACTGGCCCGGCAATCCGACCTGGTGATCGTCGCCGCGCATTCGGGCGCCGGCCTCTCCTCCTCGCTCGGTGACCTGCTGCCGTTCCCGGAGAACTGCGCCGCCCTGCTGGCGGAGGAGGTCGCGGGCATCGACGCCGTCCTGGTGGGGCACGCCCACGTGGAGATCCCGCAGCGGCACGTCGTCAACCGCGCGACCGGCCGGAAGGTGCTGCTCACCGAACCCCTGTACTGGGGCAAGCGGTTGAGCGTCATGGAGTTCGACCTGGCGGACACGCCGGACGGTTGGCAGCTCACCGAGTCCCGCGCCCACGTCCGCCACACCAACACCGTGCCGGAGGACCCCGCCATCACCGCCCTCCTCCGCACGGCGCACGACCGCGTGGTGACCTACACGAACTCCCGGATCGGCACCTGCCGCACCGCGATGTCCGTCCACTCCGCCCGCTACCAGCGCAACAACGCCCTCGACTTCGTCAACCACGTACAAGCAACAACCCTCGCCCTTTCCCTCTCCCTCCCCGCCGCCGCACCCTTCCCCACCACCGCACCCCTCCCCACCACCCACCCCCTCCCCGTCCTCTCCATCACGTGCCCCTTCACCAGAAACGCCACCATCCCCGCCGGCGACGTGTCGATCCGCGACGTGGCCGCGCTCTACCCGTTCGAGAACACCCTGGTGGGCGTGGAACTGACCGGCTCGCAGCTCAAGGACTACCTCGAACGGTCCGCCACCTACTTCCGCCCGCAGACCACGCCCGGACCGCACCACCCCGACGACCTGACCAACGCCGACGACACCCCCGACTCCCTCTACGACGTCGCGGCCGGCCACACGGCCCCGCTCACCTACGACATCGACCTGGCCAGACCCGCGGGCGACCGCGTCACGAACCTGCACCACGCGCACGCCCCGATCCGACCGGAGGACCGATTCGCCGTGGCCGTGAACAGCTACCGCCAGTCCGGCGGCGGCAACTTCCCGCACGTCCCGACCGCTCCCGTGCTGCACAGCCGGCACCAGGAGATCCGCCGCCTGCTGATCGACTGGGTGGGTGCCGCCGGCGGCCTGGATCCCGCGGCGTTCGGGACCTCGGGCTGGCGACTGGTGGTCGACGGCACCCCGGTGGTCATCCGATGATCCCCGACGTGATCGCGCCGGACCTCGACGTCCTGTTCTGCGGCATCAACCCGGGACTGCTGTCCGAGGCGAAGGGGCAGCACTTCGCCCGCCCCGGGAACCGGTTCTGGCCCGCCCTGCACCTGTCCGGTTTCACCCCGCGCCGGCTCACCCCGGCCGAGCAGGACGAACTCCTGGACCACGGCCTGGGCATCACCAACCTGGTGGCCCGCGCCACCGCGAAGGCCGACGAGCTGACCAGCGCCGAACTGACCGCCGGCGCGGTCACCCTCACCGAACTGGCCGAAGCCCAACGCCCCAGGTTCGTCGCGGTCGTGGGCATCACCGCCTACCGCACCGCCTTCGCCAGGCGCACCGCGCAGGTGGGTCCCCAACCCGAGCCGATCGCCGGTTCGCGGCTCTGGCTGCTGCCCAACCCCAGCGGTCTCAACGCCCACTACCAACTGCCCGACCTGGCCGACGTCTTCCGCGACCTGCGGCTCGCCGTCTCCCGCCACCAGTCGGCCGGCTGACCGGAACCCGCGCCGGCTTCCTCGCCTCCATCACCCGCGCCCCGCAGCACCCGCGCCCGCAGCATCCGCGCCTACAGCTTGCGGAGCCCTTGCAGCACCCGCTCCAGCAGCAGCATGTCCGGCCCGCCCGCCTCGGCCGCGTTGTCGTGCATGGCGACGATCCCTAACGAGATCAGGTCGCCGAGCAGGACCCGCACCACGCCCAGCGGCAGCGCCAGCAACGCGGACACCTCCGCCACCGATCTCGGGTAGGCGCACAGCTCCACGATGGACCGCTGTTCGGGCCCGGTGCTGCGCATGGCGATCGCGACGCCGTTCTCCTCCAACGAGACCAGGGTCTCCAACCGCAGGTCGTAGCTGGAGGAGGTCCGCCCGCCGGTCCACGCGTAGGGCCGGACCAGGGGACCGTTCCACTCCTTCTCCGCGGCCGGGTCCTCGTCCTGCACCGGGGTCACGTCCTCGAAGTGCCCGCTGAACGGCGCAGTCTCCTCCAGGAAACGCCCATCCCCACGCGCCCCCTCCCGCGACCCCGCGCTCGACCTTGAACCAGCGTCCCCTCGCGAACCCGCGTTCGACCTCGACCCGGCAGACCCGCGCTCCTCAAACCGCACGGACCCAGCATCCCGCACTTCAGCCGCGTCCGGCAGGTCCTCCAGACCTTCGTCCAGAGTCCGCCGCGACGCCGCCGGCCCCAACCGGTTGTGACCACCCGCAATCCCCGCTACGGAGTGCACCTGCGGCCGCACGGACGGTGTTGCGGGATGATGACGAGATGCGCATCCGCGAGGTGGAGATCGCCGACGACATGATCCGGCTCGGCCAGTTCCTCAAGCTGGCCGGCCTGGCGGAGAACGGCGCGCACGCGCGCGAGCTGGTCGAGGAGGGCGACGTCACCGTCAACGGCCGGCCGGAGTCCCGCCGGGGAGCGCAGCTGCACCACGGTGACGTGATCGCGGTCGGCGAGGAAAAAGCCCGTTTGGTCGCCAACCACTAGAGCCGCGCACTTTCCGAAGATCCACCTCTTCAGCGACCTTCAGCCCCCGAAGCAACCCCGAACCTTCCGCACACCCGCACACCTGTACGTCATCGAGCAGGTCCGGAAGGCGGCGCGCCCTGCACCCGGTACGCCCACTCCTCGTGCCAGCAGTGCGGGTACACCCCGCGCTGGAAGTACGCCGCCACGCCGTCGATCGGCGCGCGCTCCCGGTCGTGGTAGAGCAGCCAGTAGGGCAGCACCGTCGCCACCACCCAGTTGAGCAGCACCAACGGCAGGTAGAACGGTCCGAGCAGGCGTGCCTGGAACACGTGCACCGCCTCGTGCCGGTCGATCCCGGGCGACACCCCGGCCTGCACCGGCCCCACGGTCGTGGCGAACCCCTTGATCACCCCGTCCCGCAGCCCGATGGTGCCGCTGTGCCGGGTGAAGGCCCGGTCCACCGCGTTCCCGCGCCCCAGCGCGTACAGCAGGAACAGCACTCCCAGCGCGGTGTTGGGCAGGCTCCACGTGAAGTCGATCACCCCGAGCCACCACCCGCGCGGCGAGCGGGGGTACAGCCGGGTGCGCCAGGCCCACCCGCCGTGGAGCGCACCGAGCAGGCCGCCGACTGCCAGCGTCACGTACACGGGCCCATTGTGCACCCGAAGTGAACTGGGTCACTCTTGATGCCCCGGCCGGGTCGGGCATTCCCGCCGCCGGTCACCAGAAGTGCCCGGACCGTTGCGCCGAATAGTCGCTGCCGGTCTGTGAATGGGTGATAGCGGGGTGCCACCCGACTAGTCGGAACCTTAGGGCCATTGGACCCTTTGTGGACTCTCCGCGCACGGTTCGACGCCGGTCGAAAGGCAGGTGTAACGGAAGGCGTCCCAGGATCGATGGATCACCCCGCTCGTGCCCGGCCGGCCCCACCGGCACTGTGGACGCCCTCCACCTGTCACTTCCTGGGCTTTTTCGGGACACTTGTTTGGTAACCGCACGTCACGCGCCGGTCCTCGTGTGTGCACGGTCGCGTGGCGCTGCGAATCTCCTTCGAGGAAGCTGTTCACTGTGTGTGTAACGCGCCGGCCTGGCCTGACGAATGACGGTTTGTGCAGGCGAGTAAAAACGCCGACCGCACATTTGCCACCACACCACACGCGGGTCCGTCGGGGATGCCCTGCGATGTTGCACGTCCGAACCGGCCCAACCGGGGGAGCACAGCGATGAGCGAGCAGGTCCACCCCACGCGACGCAGACCGGTCGCGGGGGTGAGCACGACCAACTTGACGGTGCCCAACTTGCCGGCCGCCGACTTGACGGTGCCCAACTTGGCGGCGATCAACTCGACGGCCACCAACCGCACCACCCATCCCACGGTCAGCACGTGGGAGCCCGCCTACCGGTACGGCGTGATCGCCGCCGACATCGTCTGCACCGTCCTCGTCGTGGTGCTCGCCGGTGCGGTGCTGTCCGCCAACCACCTGACGTTCGGCCCGCTGCCCCTGCTCGCGCTCGAAGCGGTCACGGTCGCGATCGTCGTCGCGTCCCTCTACCTCAACCGGGTCTGGAACACGATGGTGCTCGGCCAGGGCGCGGAGGAGTTCCGCCGCCTGGGCCGGGGGCTGTTCGGCTCGGTCGTCGCGCTGGGGCTGGGCGCGCTGGCCGCCGGCATGCCCGGCGCACGCCTGTGGGTGTTCGTGGTGGGCCCGGCGATCGCCCTCGTGGCGTTCCCGGTCCGCTACGCGCTGCGCCGGCCGCTGCACCGCGCACGCGGTGAGGGCAAGTGCCTGCTGCCGGTGCTCGCCGCGGGCAACGTGGACACCGTCAAGGACCTGATCTCGCGCACCCGCCGCGCGCCGCACCTGGGCTGGCGGGTCGACGCGGTGTGCACTGTGGACGGACGCGCGGAGATCGGCGTCGAGCTGGAGGGCATCCCGGTGGTCGGCCGGTTCGGCGACCTCGCCGAGCAGGTCCGCCGGGGCGGCTACCGGATCGTCGCGGTCACCCCGGACGCCTACTGGACGCCGCGCCGGCTCCAGCAGCTCGCGTGGAACCTGGAGGGCACCGGCACCGAGATGGTCGTCGCGCCCGCCCTGATGGACTTCGCCGGCCCGCGCCTGCACGTCACCGGTGTGCTGGGGATGCCGCTGCTGCGGGTCACCGAGCCGTCGTTCACCGGGTTCCGCCGGGTGATCAAGGCGATGGTGGACAAGGTCGGCTCGTTCCTGCTGATCGGCCTGCTCTCGCCGGTGCTGCTCGCGGTCGCCGTGGCGATCATGGTCGACACCAGGGGACCGGTGCTCTACAAGCAGCGCCGCGTCGGCAAGGGCGGCAAGCTGTTCACGATCGTCAAGTTCCGCACCATGGTCACCAACGCCGACGCGCTGCGCGCCAAGCTGGAGTCGGTCAACGAGGGCGCGGGCGTGCTGTTCAAGATGAAGCGCGACCCCCGCGTCACCGCGGTCGGCCGCGTGCTGCGCCGCTACTCGATGGACGAGCTGCCGCAGCTGCTCAACGTGCTGGCCGGGTCGATGTCGCTGGTCGGACCCCGCCCGCCGCTGCCCGAGGAGACCGCGAAGTACGCCCCCGACGTGCGCCGCCGGCTGATGGTCAAGCCCGGCCTCACCGGCCTGTGGCAGGTCTCGGGCCGCAGCGACCTGTCGTGGGAGGAATCCGTCCGGCTGGACCTGCGCTACGTCGAGGACTGGTCGCTCGCGCTGGACGCGCTGATCATCTGGAAGACCTTCCGCGCCGTCTTCGGCGGACAGGGCGCTTACTGACATGGCTGCTGCGAACCCACCGCCCGCCCCGCACCCGGACCAGCGCACCGACCAGCGCCCGAACCAGCGCACCGACCCCCGCACCGGCCCGTCGGCCGACCCCACCGTGACACCCACTGATCTGAGGAGCGAGATGGACCAGCCGATCGGCATCGCCGTCATCGGCGCCGGGTACTGGGGCCCCAACCTGGTGCGCAACGCCCAGGCCACCCCCGGCCTCAAGCTGCGGTACCTGTGCGACCTGGACACCGAGCGGGCCCGCCGCGTGCTCGGCGACTACTCGACCGTGCGGGTCTCCGGCTCGCTGGACGACGTGCTCGCCGACCCGGCCGTGGACGCGGTGGCCATCGCCACCCCGGCCGCCACCCACCTGCCGGTGGCGATGGCCGCGCTGCGCGCCGGCAAGCACGTGCTGGTGGAGAAGCCGCTCGCGGCCGGCTACGCGGAGGGTCTGGAGCTGGTGCGGGAGGCGGAGAACCGCGGTCTGACGCTGATGCTCGACCACACCTTCGTCTACACGCCGGTCGTGCAGCACCTGCGGGAGCTCGTGCGCGGTGGTGAGATCGGCACCGTGCAGTACCTCGACTCGGTGCGGGTCAACCTCGGCCTGGTCCAGCCCGACGTGGACGTCTTCTGGGACCTCGCGCCGCACGACCTGTCGATCTTCGACGCGATCCTGCCCGACGGCGTGAGCGTCACGCGGGTCTCCGCGCACGGCTCCGACCCGATCGGCGCGGGCCGCGCGTGCGTCGGCCACCTCACGCTGGTGCTCTCCGACGGCGTGCAGGCCCACGTGCACGTGAACTGGCTGTCGCCGACCAAGATCCGGACCATGATCGTGGGCGGCTCGCGCCGCACCATCGTCTGGGACGACCTGAACGTCGTGCAGCGCGTCTCGGTGCACGACCGGGGCGCGGACGTCATCGAGGGTGACGAGGCGCGCACGCAGGCGATCGTGTCCTACCGCCGTGGGGACACGGTCGCCCCCGCGCTGCCCGAGCGCGAAGCGCTGCGCGGTGTCATGGCGGAGTTCGCCGCCTCGATCACGGAGAAGCGCGCGCCGCTCACCGACGGGTGGTCGGGCCTGCGGGTGCTGGCCATCCTGGAGGCGGCGTCGGCCAGCCTGGCGGCCGGCGGGGAGTTTGTCACGGTGCGGGACGTTCGTCCGGCCAACTGGGAAGAGGCGGTTGCATGACTGGGGTAGCGGCCCCGAAGCAGGGCATGGACATGACGGTCACGCCGACCGGGATCGAAGGCGTGTTCGTCGTCCAGCCGGAGTGGTTCGAGGACGAGCGCGGGTTCTTCTTCGAGTCCTACAGCAAGCGGCGCTGGGAACAGCACGGCCTGCACCTGGACTTCGTGCAGGACAACCACTCCCGCTCGTCGGCGGGTGTGTTGCGCGGGTTCCACTTCCAGAACGGCCTGGCCCCGCAGCACCGCCTGGTCCGCTGCACGGTCGGCGCGATCTACGACGTGGTGGTGGACATCAGGGTCGGCTCGCCGACCTTCGGGCAGTGGTTCGGCATCGAGCTGTCCGCCGCCAACCGCACCCAGCTGCTGATGGGCCCGGAGTTCGCGCACGGCTTCGCGGTGCTCTCCGAGATCGCCGAGGTGCAGTACAAGACGACCGGCTTCCACAACCCGGCGGCCGAGGGCCTGCTGGCGTGGAACGACCCGGACGTGGGCGTGCGGTGGCCCGTCGAGAACCCGACGCTGTCGGCGAAGGACAGCGCCAACCCCAGCCTGGCGACCTACCTGGCGAACCCGGCGTTCCACTACGGAGAATCAGCGTGAACCTGCGTGACGCACGTGTCCTGATCACCGGCGGTGCGGGCCTGATCGGCTCGACTATCGCCGACCAGCTGCTCGACGAGGGCGTCGCCGAGATCGTCGTGCTGGACAACCTGGTGCGCGGCCGGATGGAGAACCTGGCCGGCCCGCTCGCCGCCGGCGCGGTGCGGTTCGTCGAGGGCGACCTGCGCGACGTGGACCTGGTGAAGTCCACGATGGACGGCGTGGACCTGGTGTTCCACCAGGCCGCCATCCGCATCACGCAGTGCGCGGAGGAGCCCCGTCTGGCGCACGACGTGCTGGCGACCGGCACGTTCAACGTGCTGGAGGCCGCCGTCGAGGCGAAGGTGACCAAGGTCGTCGCGGCGTCGTCCGCGTCGATCTACGGCTTGGCGGAGGTGTTCCCCACCGAGGAGAGCCACCACGCCTACGCCAACCGCACGCTCTACGGCGCGGCGAAGGTCTACAACGAGGGCCTGCTGCGCAGCTTCAACGAGATGTACGGGCTGGACTACGTGGCCCTGCGGTACTTCAACGTCTACGGCCCGCGCATGGACGTGTTCGGCGTGTACACCGAGGTCCTGGTGCGCTGGATGGAGCGCATCGCGGCCGGCACCCCGCCGCTGATCCTGGGCGACGGCAGCCAGACGATGGACTTCGTCTACATCTCCGACATCGCCCGCGCGAACGTGCTGGCGGCCAAGAGCGACGTGTCCGACGAGGTGTTCAACGTCGCCTCCGGCACCGAGACCAGCCTGGCCCAGCTCGCCGACGCGCTGCTGGAGGTCATGGGCCGTACCGACCTCAAGCCCGAGCACGGCCCGGAGCGCAAGGTCAACGCCGTGCCGCGCCGGCTCGCGAGCACCGAGTCCGCCCGCACCAAGCTCGGCTTCGAATCCACGGTGTCGCTCCACGACGGTCTGAAGAACCTCGTCGAGTGGTGGCGCGTCGAGACCGCGGCCGGCAACCCGAACCTGAACCTGCAGGGAGCCAAGGCATGATCCCGATCACCCGCCTCTACGTCGGCCAGGAAGAGGCCGACGCCGCCGCCGAGGCGGTGCTGTCCGGGTGGCTGTCGGTCGGCCCGCGCGCGGCGAAGTTCGAAGAATTGGTGGCCGAGCAGGTCGGCGCCAAGCACGCGGTGGCGGTGAACTCCGCGACCACCGGCCTGCACCTCGCGCTGGCCGCGCTGGGCATCGGTCCGGGCGACGAGGTGATCTGCCCGTCGTTCACCTTCATCGCGACGCCGAACTCCATCCGCTACACCGGTGCCACGCCGGTGTTCGCCGAGATCGACGAGCGCACCTACAACATCGACCCGGCGCACGTGGAGCAGCTGATCACGCCGCGCACCAAGGCGATCATGCCCGCGTCGCAGATCGGCCTGCCCGCCGACCTGCACGCGCTCAAGGAGATCGCGCGCAAGCACGGCCTGCACCTGGTGGAGGACGCCGCGCCCGCGTACGGCGCGACCATCGACGGTGTCCGGCTGGGCACGATCAGCGACATCACCGTGTTCTCCTTCGACGCGCGCAAGATCCTCACCACGGGTGAGGGCGGCGTGGTCACCACGGACGACTCCGAGGTGGCGGCGAAGCTGAAGGCGCTGCGCGCGCACGCGGCCTCGATCTCCACGCTCACCCGGCACACGTCGACCGCGGTGATCTCGGAGAGCTACGACGAGGTCGGCTTCAACTACAAGATGACCGACATCCAGGCCGCGGTGGGCGTGGTGCAGCTGGGCAAGCTGGACCACGTCGTGAAGACCCGCCGCTCCCTGGCGGCCCGCTACGACGAGCTGCTGGCGGGCAACGCGTCCCTGGTCCTGCCGCACGAGCCGGCCGGGTTCGGGCACGTGTACCAGTCGTACCTGGTGCGGTTGACCGACCACGCCCGGATCGACGTCATGAACGCGATGGCACAGCGCGGTGTCGCCACCCGGCGCATCACGGCGTGCCACCTGGAGCCCGTGTACCACGCGGGCGACGCGACGCCGTCGCTGTCGGTGACGGAAAGGGTGGCGGCGGACCACATCCTCCTGCCGCACTTCGTGGGCCTGACCGACGAGGAGCAGGACGAGGTCGTCGATGCGCTGAACGCCGCCACCGCCTAGCGGGAGCGGCCGGCGTCGGCAAGAACCCGGTGGCCGGGGGCAGGGCCCGGCCACCGGGTCTCGCCATGTCCTGTGGTGGCAGCCGAATGTCACGTCCAGTGACTGCGGACCCCGGGTTCGGCATTGTCATCCAAATGAGATCTCCACCGGGGTAACAGCTTGACAGGTTCAGGCGACGTTTGGAGCAATAAGGTTGCACTACGGGGAGTAGTGACTGCCGCGCTACGGAGTGCGTTCGAGGAGTTGACTGGTCTATGGCGTCGCCGGCAAGACGTCTTGTTAGGGCCCTTTGTGCAGCACTGATGGTGACCGGTTGTGTCACGCCCCTGGTCCTTCTGACGACCGCCACGGTCGCGAACGCCGCCCCGTGTGACGCGCCCGTCGTCAACAAGGTGCTCTGCGAGAACACCAAACCGGGCACCCCGGACTGGCAGGTGCCGTCTCGCGACGACTCCATCCTGGGCTACACCACGGACATCAGCTCCACTCCCGGCGGCCAGGTCGCGTTCAAGATGCTGACCAACGCCTCCTCGTACACGATCGACATCTTCCGGCTCGGTTGGTACAACGGCGTCGGCGCGCGCCAGGTCGACACGATCTCGCGCAACACACCGCAGAACCAGCCGCCGTGCCTGCGCGACACCCCGAGCGCCCTCATCGACTGCGGCAACTGGGCCGTGTCGCTGACCTGGAACGTGCCGGCCAACGCCGTCTCGGGCATCTACTACGCCCGCGTGACGCGCGGCGACAACGGTCTCCGGAACGAGATCGCGTTCGTCATCCGCGACGACTCCAGCACCTCGAAGGTCTTCTTCCAGACCTCCGACTCGACCTGGGTGGCCTACAACCGCTACGGCGGCAACTCGCTGTACTTCGGCGACGGCCCCGGCCAGGGCGGCCAGGCGTACAAGGTGAGCTACAACCGCCCGTACACCGGCGGTGACGGCGACGAGAACTTCATCTTCAACGCCGAGTACCCGATGCTGCGCTTCATGGAGCGCAACGGCTACGACGTCAGCTACACGACGGACGTGGACAGCGCCCGCCGCGGCCACCTGATCAAGAACCACAAGGTGTTCATGGCCGTCGGCCACGACGAGTACTGGTCCAACGAGCAGCGCGCGAACGTCGAGGCGGCCCGTGACGCCGGCGTGCACCTCGCGTTCCTGACCGGCAACGAGATCTTCTGGAAGACCAAGTGGGAGAAGAGCATCGACTCCTCCCAGACGGACTGGCGCACGGTCTCCTGCTACAAGGAGACCAAGGGCACCCAGAACGACGGTGACAGCAGCACCTGGACGGGCACCTGGCGCGACCCGCGGATGAGCCCGCCGCAGGACGGCGGCCGACCCGAGAACTCCCTGCTGGGCAACATCTTCACCGTCAACGGCCGACGGGACGACTCGCTCCAGGTCCCGGCCGCCTACGGCAAGATGCGGCTGTGGCGCAACACGTCGTTGCAGAGCATGGCCGCCGGCACCACGTACACGTTCCAGCCCGGCACGCTCGGTTACGAGTGGAACACCGTGGAGGACAACGGCTACCAGCCCGCGGGCGTCGGCCAGTTCTCCCGGACCACGGTCGCCATGCTGGACGGCCCGTACGTGCTCCAGAACCACGGCGACTACTACACGCCGGACACCAAGACCCACGCGCTCACCTACTACAAGCACTCGTCCGGTGCGCTGGTGTTCGGCGCGGGCACGGTGCAGTGGGCGTGGGGCTTGGACGACGAGCACGCGTTCCTCACCAACACGCCGACCTCCGACATCCGGATGCAGCAGGCCACGGTCAACTTCCTGGCCGACATGGGCGTCCAGGCCACCACCCTGATGCCCGGCCTGGTGCAGACGAGCGCCAGCTCGGACACCACTGCGCCGTCGGTGAGCTACAACAACGTCCCGGCGGTCTCGGCCGTCGGCCAGCCGTACACGTTCAACGGCACGGTCGTCGACTGGAACGGTCAGGTGACCGGCGTCGAGGTGTCCACCGACGGCGGCGTCCGCTGGCACCCGGCGGTGTGGCAGGCGGGCCAGACGGGCTGGAGCTACACCTACACCCCGCCGTCGTCCGGCCCGGCGCAGCTCCGGGTCCGTGCGGTGGACGACTCGCTGAACCTCTCCACGCCCGTGGCGGCGACGCCCGCGGTGGCGGCACGGGTGTGCCCGTGCGGCATCTTCGCGGCCAACGAGACGCCGAAGACGCCGGACATCCTCGACGCCTCCGCGCTGGAGCTCGGCGTGAAGTGGCGGGCCAACACCAACGGCTACGTCCGCGGCGTCAAGTTCTACAAGGGCCCCAACAACACCGGCACGCACACCGGCACGTTGTGGACGGTCGGCGGCCAGCAGCTGGCGACCGGCACGTTCGTCAACGAGACGGCGAGCGGCTGGCAGACGCTGCTGTTCCCGGTCCCGGTGGCGGTCAACGCCAACACGACCTACATCGTGTCGTACCTGTCGCCGACCGGGCACTTCTCGGTGGACAACGAGTACTTCAGCCGCAGTTCCAAGTACTTGGAGCCGCTGACCGGCCTGCAGACCGGTGTGGACGGCTTCAACGGCGTGTTCCGCTCCGGCGCGGGCTTCCCCGACCGGTACTCGCAGGACAGCAACTACTGGGTCGACGTGGTGTGGGCGCAGGACCCCGGTCCCGACACCCGCGCGCCGGAACTGACGAGCACCACCCCGTTGGCCAACGCCACCAGCATCGGGCTCACCCCGACGCTCAGCGCGACCTACGACGAGGCGATCAACCCGAGCTCGTTGCAGTTCACGCTGACCGGTCCGGGCGGCGTCGCCGTCGCCGGCACCACGTCGGTGACCGGTAACGGCAAGACCGCCCAGTTCACGCCGAACGCGGCGCTCACCCCCGGCACGTCGTACACGGCGGGCGTGCGGGTGCGCGACGCGGCGGGCAACCAGACCGCGCTGCACAACTTCGGGTTCAAGACCGGTGCCAACCGGCCGGCGACGTGCCCGTGCACGATCTGGGACGACTTCGCGCAGCCGGCCACGCCGAGCGCGGATGATGCCACGGCGGTCGAGGTGGGCACCAAGGTCCGCTTCAACGGCAAGGGCGAGGTGCTGGGCGTCCGGTTCTACAAGGGCGAGGGCAACACCGGCACCCACAAGGGTTCCCTGTGGTCGGCGAGCGGCCTGCTGCTGGCCACCGGCACGTTCTCCGGTGAAACGGCGTCGGGGTGGCAGACCCTGACGTTCGCCTCGCCGGTCGTGGTCCAGGCGAACACGACCTACGTGGTCTCGTACTACGCGCCCAACGGGCACTACTCCGTGACGCCGGGCTACTTCAACGGGCAGAGCGCGAGCTACGGCGCGTTGCGCGCGTTGTCCAACGGCGCGGACGGCCCGAACGGCCTGTACCGCTACGGCGCGGGCGGCGGGTTCCCGACGTCCTCGTACAACGGGGCGAACTACTGGGTCGACGTGATCTACAAGAACGGGCTCAACGGCGACTCCACGCCGCCGACCCTCACCACCCGCACGCCGGGGACCGACGCCACCAACGTCGGGCTGAACTCCTCGCTGTCGCTGGTGTTCTCCGAGGCGATGGACCCGGCGTCGACGCAGATCTGGCTGACCGACCCGGGTGGCGCGAAGCTCACCGGCACGGTGGCGCTCTCCGGCGACCAGAAGACCGTGACGTGGACGCCGGGCGGGGCGCTCAAGCCCAACACCCGGTACACCGCGAGCGTGCTGCTGGCGGACGCGAACGGCAACGCGATGGCGTCGACGGCGACCTGGTCGTTCAGCACGTCCACGTCGGCGACCTGCCCGTGCTCGCTGTTCAGCTCGGCGACCGTGCCGACGACGACGTCGGCCGACGACAGCGGCTCGTACGAGCTGGGCGTGCGGTTCAGCCCGACGCAGAGCGGCCAGATCACCGGCGTGAAGTTCTACAAGGGCGAGGGCAACACCGGCACGCACACCGGGTCGCTGTGGTCCTCGGCCGGCGTCCGCCTGGCGACCGGCACGTTCACCGGTGAGACGGCTGCCGGGTGGCAGACGCTGACGTTCCCGTCGCCGGTCACGGTCGCACCGGGGCTGGTCTACACGGCGTCGTACTTCGCGCCCAACGGCCACTACGCGATCGACCAGGGCTACTTCCAGGCGACCGGGATCAACGCGCCGCCGCTGACCGCGCCGCAGACCGGCGAGGGCAACCCGAACGGCGTGTTCCAGACCGGCGGCGGGTTCCCGACCACGTCCCACCAGGGCAACAACTACTGGGTGGACGTCGTCTACACGCCGAACGCCGACACCACGGCGCCGGTCAGCTCCGGCCACACCCCGCTGACCGACGCGGTCGACGTGCCGCTGACCACCCAGGTGACGGCGAGCTTCGACGAGCCGATCGACCTGACCAACACGCAGTTCTCGGTCAGCGACCCCGGCGGCGCGAAGCTCGACGGCACGCTGACCAGGTCCGCGGACCAGCAGACGGTGCTGTGGACGCCCGCCAAGCCGTTGGCGGCGACCACGAAGTACACCGCGAGCGTGCGGGCGGCCGACACCGGCGGCAACATCATGGCCACGGCGCTGACCTGGTCGTTCACCGCATCGGGCAGCCAGACGTGCCCGTGCTCGCTGTTCAGCGGGGCGACGGTGCCGACGGTCCAGTCGGCGGACGACGGCGGCGCGTACGAGATGGGCGTGCGGTTCACCTCGTCGGCGAACGGGTTCATCACCGGGGTGAAGTTCTACAAGGGCGCCGGCAACACCGGAACCCACACCGGCACGGTGTGGTCGGCGGACGGCGTGTCCCTGAAGACCGGAACGTTCACCGGTGAGACGGCGACCGGCTGGCAGACGCTGACCTTCGGCACGCCGCTGGCGGTGACGGCGGGCACGACCTACGTGGCCTCCTACACCGTGCCCAACGGCCACTACGCGGTGAACCACGGCTACTTCGCGGGCTACAGCGCGACGTCGCCGCCGCTCACCTCGCCGGCCACGGCAGAGGGCGCTCCGAACGGCGTGTACCAGGTCGGGACCGGCTTCCCGACGAACAGTTATCAGGGCAACCACTACTGGGTCGACGTGGTCTTCACGACCAGCTGAGACGCCGGCCGGGTCCACACTGGACCCGGCCGGTCCGCGTTGCGGGCCCGGGATCGCACTGGGTCTTGGGTTCTGGTTCTGGGTGGTTGGGTTCGGGTTCTGGTTGTTGATTTTGGGGTTTGGGTTGTCGATTGGGGATGGCATGACACCGCGGCCGCTGCTGCTGGTCGGTGGGGGAGGGCTGGCGCGCGAGGTGCTCGCGGCGGTCCGGCTCCTGCCGGCGGAGTGGACCCCCGTGGGCGCGTTGGACGACGACCCGTCCCGGCACGGCGCGGACCTCGACGGTCTGCCGGTGCTGGGCGGGTCGGAGCTGGTGCACGAACGGCCCGACGCCGCCGTGCTGGTGTGCATCGCCAGCGCCCGCCGGCCGTTGGGCCGGATGACCGTGGTGCGGCGGCTGGGCTTGCCGGAGGATCGGTGGGCCACCGTGGTGCACCCGGCGGCCTCGGTGCCGCCAGGGGCCGTCGTGGGGCCGGGAACGGTCCTGCTGGCCGGGGTGGTCGTGACGACGCCGTTGCGCTTGGGGGCGCACGTCGTCGCGATGCCCCACGTGTTGGTGACCCACGACGACGAGGTGGGCGACGGTGTGACGTTCGCCGGCCGCGCGTCGCTGGGCGGAGCGGTACGGGTCGGGGAGAGCGCCTACCTGGGCCAGGGCTCTTCGGTCCGGGAAGGCACGTCGATCGGCGCGGGCGCGGTGGTGGGCATGGGATCGGTGGTGCTCACGGACGTGCCCGCGGGTGAGGTCTGGGCGGGCGTTCCGGCCAGACGACTGCGAGAGGGGAACGGTTCGTGATCGACATCCCGCTGGTGGACCTGCGTGCGCAGCACGAACAGGTGGCCGACGAGGTCGCCGACGGCTGGGCCGAGGTGCTCAAGACGACGGCGTTCATCGGCGGCAGGCAGGTCGCCGAGTTCGAGGCGGAGTTCGCCGCCTACCAGGAGGTCCGGCACTGCGTCGGGGTCGGCAACGGCACCGACGCGATCGAACTGGCGCTGCGCGCGCTGGAGGTCGGGCCCGGCGACGAGTGCGTGCTGCCCGCCAACACGTTCATCGCCACCGCCGAGGCCGTGGCCCGGACCGGCGCGACGCCCGTCCTGGTCGACTGCGTCGCCGACACCGGGCTCATCGACACCGCGCTGGTGTCCGACGCGCTGACCGCGCGCACCAAGGCGATCGTGCCGGTGCACCTGTACGGGCAGGCCGCGGCCGTCGAAGAGCTCCGGTCGTTCGGGGTTCCGGTGGTCGAGGACGCGGCCCAGGCCCAGGGCGCGCGGCGCAACGGCGTCGCGGTCGGTGGTCTGGGCGACATCGCGGCCACCAGCTTCTACCCGGGCAAGAACCTCGGTGCCTACGGCGACGGCGGCGCGGTCCTGACGTCGTCCGACGAGCTGGCCACGGCGGTGAAGTTGTTGCGCGAGCACGGCTCGCCGCGCAAGTACGAGCACACCGTGCTGGGCTTCAACAGCCGGCTGGACACGTTGCAGGCCGTGGTGCTGTCGGCGAAGCTGCGGCGGCTGGAAGGCTGGAACACGGCCCGTCGCGAGGCCGCTGCCCGGTACTCGGCGCTGCTGGAGTCGGTGGCGGGGGTGACCCCGCCGGTGGTGCTGGAGGGCAACCTGCCGGTGTGGCACCTCTACGTGGTGCGGGTCGCGGAGCGGGACCGGGTGCTGGCCGCCCTGCACGCGGCCGGGATCGGGGCCGGCATCCACTACCCGACGCCGGTGCACCTGACCGGGGCGTTCGACTCGTTGGGCCACGCGCGCGGCGACTTCCCGGTGAGCGAGGCGGTGGCCGGCGAGATCCTGTCGCTGCCGCTGTTCCCGGAGATCACGGCCGCCCAGCAGGAGCGGGTCGTGACGGCGCTCGCCGAGGCGGTGCGATGAGCGTTTTCGTCCACCCCAAAGGTCTGTGCGAGAGCGACGAGGTCGGCGACGGGACCCGGGTGTGGGCGTTCGCGCACGTGCTGCCCGGTGCCCGGGTCGGGCGTGACTGCAACATCTGCGACAACGCGTTCGTCGAGGGCAAGGCGGTCCTCGGGGACCGGGTGACGGTGAAGAACGGCACCCTGGTGTTCGACGGCGTGGTCTGCGAGGACGAGGTGTTCCTCGGGCCGAACGTGTTGTTCACCAACGACCTGCGGCCGCGCGCGGCCATCCGGAAGACCGGCGACGACCTGCTGTCCACGGTCGTGCGGCGCGGGGCGTCGCTGGGTGCCGGCACGGTCGTGGTGTGCGGCGTGGAGATCGGCGAGCACGCGTTCGCGGCGGCGGGGTCGGTGGTGACCAAGAACGTGCCGGCGCACGCGTTCGTCGCCGGGAACCCCGCTCGGCACAAGGGGTGGGTCTGCTCCTGCGGTCAGCGGCTCGACGCGGGGCTGGTGTGCCCGGACTGCGGGAGCCGGTTCGCGGAGGGGGACAAGGGGCTGGTGGCGCAGTGAGCGTCATCCGCTGAGCCTGGCGCTGCGGTGTGGCGCTGCGGTGTGGCGCTGAGCTGTGGCGCTGAGCTGTGGCGCTGAGCTGTGGTGTGGCGTTGTGGTGCGTGGTGGAGAGGACGGGCTTCGGGCGGATGCCCGGAGCCCGTTCGGCTAGGACTGCTGGTGCTCCGGTCGGGGAGCGGAAGGGCGGGGGCGGGGCGGTTTGGCGAAGGGGCGGCGGCTCAGGATGATGGACTTGAGCGTGCGCTGGTGCTCCTCGGCCGCTGCCTCCTGTCGGGCGATCCGCAGCATCGACCCGGCCAGGCCGACCATGGTGAAGACGATTCCGGTGGCCACGCTGAAGCCCAGCAGGTCGAACGTGAACGCCGCGATGCCGCCCGCGAGGACGGCGGAGAGCACGGCCGCCGCGACACCCCGCAGGTGGTCGTCGCGGCTGATCACGCGGACCTGGAGCACCGCGAAACCGGCCGCCAGGAACAGCCCGATCAGGGCGAACATGCCCAGGTAGCCGTTCTCGATCAGGGTCAGCAGGAACTGGTTGTCCAGGATCGTGTACTTGGTCGGCAGGAACGTGCCGAAACCCCGGCCCAGCAACGGGTTCAGGTCGATCTGCTCGGCCGCCGCCGCGTAGTCCGCGGTGCGCGCCTTGACGCTCGGGTCGTCCTCGATGTTGGAGAACATGCCGCGCAGCGTCCCGAACAGGCCGGGCACCACCAGGCTCGCGCCCAGGAAGAACCCGCCGCCGACCACCATCGCGGTGATCTTCCGCTTGCGCGGCAAGGTGAAGATCATCACGATGCCGGCGACGGTCATGCCCAGGATGGCGGTCCGCGAGAGCGCGGTCATCGCGCCCAGGCCGCACAGCGCCAGGCAGATCAGCCACCGCTTGTACGGTGTGCCGTCGTCGCGCGCCTTGAACACGTAGTGGGTGGCCATCGGCACCGCCATCGCGCAGATCAGGCCGTACTCGATGGGGTGGTTGGTGGTGCCGGTGGGACGGCGGAAGATCGACCGCGTCTCCATCACCGCGTAGCCGTTCTCCTGCGCGCGCAGGCCCGGGATGCTGACGTACCCGGCGAGGTCGACGCCGAGACCGAACTGCACCAGACCGACGAACGCGATCACCGCCGAACAGCCGACGATCAGCTTCAGGACCTTGTCGAGGCGTTCCCGGGTGCGCACGGCGTCGCAGATGAACACGGCCATGCTGAGGGTGGCGAGGATCCGGATGATGCTGGAGTCGGCGACGGTCAGTTCGTCGATCGGCAGCCAGCGCCTGGTCGCCACGCCGTAGGTCGCCAGGTGCGAGGCGAGGTAGAGCCCCAGCGCGGTGCGCACCACGTTGCGGCCCTTGCCCATGCCGAGCGTGTCGACCATCTGGGCGGCCAGCCAGACGACGCCGAGCAGCAGCGCGAACACCAGGGCCGGCGGGAGCGTCATCGGGACGAACGACAGCACCAGCCGGGCCGGGATGATCAGCAGGGCGAACAGGTACACGCAGACGAGAGTCGCACCGTCTGCCCGTTGCCTGATCCGCTTGAGCCGCTCGGTCAAGATCTGTCTTCGTTGCTCGGCCAGGTCGGAGCGGGCGGCGGCACGGCGATCTTCACGGTCCGCTCGCTGGCGGTCGGCTGCGGCTTGGCCGGGGTGGTGCCGGGCTTGGCCTGCGGCGCGTTCTGCGGGCCGTGCTGGGGTGAGTTCTGCGGGCCGTGCTGTGGGGAGTTCTGGGGTGAGTTCTGTGGGGAGTTCTGGGCGGGCATGCCGCCGGGAGGCGTGGTGGGCTTGGCCTGCTGGGCCGCGGTGAGGCCGCCGGGCTTGGCCTGGGGGCCCTGCGGTTGGCCGATCTTCGCGGCGGGGATGCCGCTGGGCGGGGTGCCCGGGACCTTCACCTTTATGGTCTGCTCGCTGGCCGTGGGCTGCGGGCGGCGCGCGGGCTGAGCCTGGGGGGAGTTCTGGGGTGCGGGCGTGGGCTGAGGTAGCGGGCGGCGTGGTGCGCCGTTGGCCTGGGCCGTGGTTTGGGCCGTGGTTTGGGGATCGGGCGTGGGCTCCGGGTCCGTCTCGTCCTCGGCGGCCTTGGCCCGCTCCTTGTCCTTGCGCCGCTTGATGTTGTTCATGATGCTGTCGGCACCGAAGGTCGCGGCGGTGGTCAGCAGCATCAGCAGCACGAAGGCCGCGCCGGCGTACCGGACCTTGCCGCCGATCTGCGCCTCGGCCTCGGTCGGGTTCACGATCACCTGCGAGGTGATGAACGTCGACTCGGGTGCCTTGAGCTTGCGCTGCTGGTCCTCCAGCTCCTTGGAGGCGAACTCCATGACCGTGGTGACCATCTTCTCGGCCTCGGCGGGCGTCTCGCTGTCGCCGGTGACGAAGAGGAAGGGGCCGTTCTGGCCGCCGCCGGTCGCGGTGTAGTTCAGCACCGAGCCCTTGGTGATGCCCAGCTGCTCGCGGGTCTTCGGGTCGGTCAGGATCTGCGTCAGGATCTGCGAGGTGGTCGCCAGGCTGCCGTCGAAGGCCAGCAGCGGGTTGATCTTCACGGCCTCCTCGGGCGTGACCTTCTGCGAGAACGTGCCACCCGCCGCCGGCGTGGTCAGCACCATCACACCCGAGGACTGGTAGCGGGTGGGGATCGACAGGAACATGCCGGCAGCCACCGCGACGGCGACCACCGCTGACGGCACGGCGATGTACCACCGCCTCCGCAGCGTCCGCACGGCGCCCCAGAAATCCATCCGCTCCCCGATCCGTGTTAACCCTGAGTGCGTCAGAGCAAGGTGTTGTTACTCTGAGATCGGCCGACTCGCGCCTTGTCGTTACAGGTGGTGATGGACTTGGGCTCGCGGCGCGTCGCGCTCGCCGTCGTGGCCATCGTACTGGTCGTCGCGGCCGGTGTGGTGTATGTGGTGAGGGTCGTACAAGACCAACCCGTGGTCCCGGTGGCCGCGGTGGACGCCGACCTGATGTTCGTGGAGCTGGCGGACGGTCGGAGCAGGGTCGAACAGGTGGCGATGGACGCCCCTGACACCCGTAGCGGCACGCCGCTGGAGTGCCAGCGGGTGTACCGGGCCGCGGGGACGACGGTGTGCCTGAAACTGGCCGGCCCCGGCCCGACGTACGCGGCCGAGGTGACCCGCGACGGCAGTTCGCGCTCGGTCGCCCTGCCCGGCGTCCCGAGCCGGGCGAAGGTCTCGGCGTCCGGGCAGCTGGTGTCGTGGACGTCGTTCGTGACGGGCGACTCGTACTCGGTGCCCGGGGGCTTCTCGACCCGGACGGGCTTCTTCGACGTGCGGTCCGGGACGGCGGTGGAGTCCTTGGAAGGCTTCACGGCGGAGGTCGAGGGCAGCGTCCACACGGCACAGGACGTGAACTACTGGGGACTGACAGTGGCCTCGGACGACCGGACCTTCTACGCGACCCTGGCGTCGGGGGGCTTCACGTGGTTGGTGAAGGGCGACCTGGTCGACCGTCGCCTGACGTCGCTGAGGCGTGACGCCGAGTGCCCGTCGCTGTCGCCGGACGGGACGAAGATCGCCTACAAGAAGCGGATCGGTCGGCTGGGACCGTGGGACCTCGCGGTGCTGGACCTGAAGACGGGCGAAGAGCGGAGATTGCCGGGCACGGCGGGGATCGACGACCAAGCCACCTGGCTGGACGACTCGCGCTTGGTGTTCTCGGCCATCCCGAAGGACGCCAAGCTGGCGGCGATCCACGAAGTACCGGCTGACGGGTCGGCCGAAGCCAAGGTCCTGATCCGGGACGCCACCTCGCCGTCACCTGTGTGACGCCTGCTGCGGCGGGTTTGTCGGTGGTGCGTGGGATAATGGTGATCGGGGGCCGGCGGCCAGGCAGCCGGGGGCCGGGAGCCAGCAGCCGGGGCCGGGGGCCGGGGGCCGCGCCTGGGTGGCTTTGCGGGGGGCTGCGGAGACAAGCGGAAAGAGTCCTCGCCGAACGGGCGAGCCGCCAAGGATGACTGGTGCGGTGGGCGTCGTGTCATCCCCGCATGGCCCGGTCTGAAGACAACCACCCTTGAGCAGTGAGTGCAAGCGAAAGGCGTGCTTGCACTCACTGCTCAAGCGCGGTTCGCTGCGCGCGGGCCATACGGGGATGACACGACGCGGCAGGTGGATTGTGCGGGGGTGCCGCGAAACCTTTTGCCCTCCGGTCGCGATGTACCGGCTGACGGAGGGGGCGTGCGCATGCCGTTTGGCCGTGCGGGAGTGCTCGGCGGGGTGTTGGTTTTGTTGTGTTCGTGTGCGCCTGTTGTGCCGCCTGTGGCGCCACCTGGTGAAGTGGTGGGTGGGCCTACCGCCGACTACTATCGGAAGTGGGTCAATGGGCCCAATCCGGCCGGGGATCCGAGTATTTTTCCGATCAACGTGTGGATGCAGGACCCGTCCGAAGTGGTTGACGGGAAGCTGGTCGGGGCTGCGTATCGGGAGATCGGTGTTCCCGCGACCTTGGGCCTTTGGGACGATCCGGCCTGGTCTCGGCGGCGCGATGCGCTGTTTGCCACTGGGTGGTCTGCGTATGTGTCGCACGGGAAGGTCGATTCCGTGCTTGCGGATCCCGGGCACGCTCGCAGTTTTCTCGGATATCTGCTCGTTGACGAACCCGATATGCAGAAGTCCAGTGGCGGGCGTCTCCATCCCGAGTTCCAGCCGTCGGCTGTGCTTCGGGTCGCGCAGGAGACGCGGGCGAAGGATCCTTCACGGCCGACGGTCGTCAACTTCGGTGCGTGGATGGGTACGCCGAAAGGGCGGGAGCGGTACGGGTTTGTCGAGCAGAGTTACGAAGACGACATGCGTACCTACTGCTCGGCCGCCGATATCGCCTCCGCCGACTACTACGGGTGGTCGGATGCGGATTCCGGGGTGGTCGGGGCATTTCGGTACGGCGAAGTCGTGGACACCATGCGGCGGTGGTGTGGCGCGGACAAGCCGGTGTTCGGGTTTGTCGAGACCGGGCACCCGTATGAAGACGGCGAATTGATCTCGCCGGACCAGGTCGAGTCGGCGGTGTGGAACTGCGTGCTGCACGGGGCGAACGGCATCAACTACTTCGCGCACAGCTTCTACCCGGAGGGGCGCGGTGACTTTGCCAGTGCGGTGAGCCGGGCCGATGTGGCATCACGGCTGAAGGCCCTCAACGCGCGGTTGCAGGCGCTTGCCCCGGTGTTGAACGCGCCGGCGGTGGGTGGGGTGCAAGGGAAGGGTGTGGCGGAGGGGAAGGGTGCTGTGCCTGTTGCGGTCCTGCACAAGGTGGTTGAGGGGTGGCACTACGTGTTCGTGCAGGCGGATGGGGATGAGGCACGGCCTGGTAGTGCGCGCACGCGGGTTGAGTTGTCCTTGCCGTTGGGCGCTCGGGGTGACGTCGAGGTGTTGGACGAAGGGCGGTCGGTGGCGGTGGTCGACGGGGTCCTGGTTGATGACTTCGAGCCGTACCAGGTTCACGTGTACCGGTTCGCGACCAGTTGATTCGTGACCAGTTGATTGGCGACCAGTTGAGGGGTCGGCCCACACCGCTGGTCGGTCTGCTTGGCGTGAGGTCACGCTTCGGCGTGGGAGCAGCGGTGAGGGCGACGGGGCGTCCCGAGGGGTGGGGGCGAAGTCCTGGGGGGTGAGGGGCGAAGTCCTGGGGGGTGAAGGGTGAGGGGCGAAGTCCTGAGGGATGGGGGGCTCGGGGGTCAGACTTGTAGTTCTCGTCTGAGGACCTTGTCCAGTTCGTGGCCGGCGGCGTCCCAGGAGCGGCTGGAGACGCTGGCTGAGGCGGTGTGGGCCAGCTGGGCGAAGTCGGGGGTGGTGACCACGTCGGACAGTTCCCGGGCCAGGTCGTGGGGGGTTGCGGGGGCGTAGCGGACGTGGTCGTTGTCCAGGACCACGCGGTTGTGCGGTGCGTCGTTCACCACCGGGAGGCAGCCCGCTGCCAGCATCTCGTGGGGGACCAGGGACACGTTCGTCATCGACAGGGTCAGGCCCGCGTAGCACCTGTTGTAGATGTCGTTGAGCTGGTCCGGGGTCACCAGGCCGTGGTCGGCGTGGCGGGGGCCCAGTTGGCCGATCTTCTCGCCGTACGTGTGGATGTTGATGTCCGGGTGACGTTCCGCGAAGATCTCCAGCGCCAGCAGGCCGATCTCGATCGCACGTCTGGGGGCCAGCCTCCGCGCGTAGAACACCACGCCGTCCCGGCGGGAGTTCTCCTTGAGGTGGTAGCGGTCCGCGTCGCAGCCGAAGTCGAACCAGTCCGCGGGCATCCCCACGTCGGCGCGGAGCTTCTCGGCCAGGTACCGGCCCGCGGTGAAGCCGTGGAAGCCCATCCGGTAGGTGTTGTCGGCCAGCGTGGACAGGCCCCCCACCGGGTAGAACCACGGCTCGTAGTCCTGGACCAGGTAGAACCTCTTGCCCGCGCACGGGTCGTTGAACGCCGGGTAGGCGGTCATCCACGCGGTGGCGAACACGGCGTGGGCGTCGGCCATTCCCGTTGTCACGTCGAGCACCTGGCCGCGGAACCCCGGGTACGACGCCCTGATGACGGGCTCGTGGTCCGCGGCGCGGCTGCCGTAGACGTCGTAGAGGTACAGGCGGCAGGTGTGGCCCAGCGACTCCAGGTGCTGGATCAGGCGGAACATCGTCGTGTGGCCGCCGGAACCCGGTGCGGGCGGGGTGCTCACCCAGTTGACGGTGAGCGAACCGTCCTGGGGGATGGGCGGGACGGTGGTGGGCTTGCGGTGGCTGATGTCGGCGTTTCTGACGTCTTCCAGCCGAACCGGGAAGACGTCCTCGTCGGCACCCAGGCGCTTGGCCGCGTTGCGCAGCGCACGTGCGCCCAACTGCCGCACACCCTCTTCCCGGACGATCCGGGACATCTGGTGCGCCCTTCGCTGGAACACCTGGACTGCCTTCAACGCTGACCCCTTCGCAGCAGCCCCAGCGCCTCGTGGCGCAGGGGGAAGACGACGGCGGCATAGGCCATCAGCGACAGCGCGCCGCCGATGATCAAGCGCCACAACGAGTTCGGGACGAACCACTGGACGGTGAGCGCCACCGCGACCATCACGGCCCCGCCCAGCAGGGGCCTGGCGACGGCCTTGGCCAGCGTCTTGGCCTTGACCCCGTACGGCCGGAAGGCGATCAGGTACGCGGGCATGATGAACACCAGCACGACCACGCTCTGCGCCAACGCCACGCCGCGGATGCCGTCGAGGTGCGCGCCCAGCGCGAGCAGGGGGACCAGGGCGACCAGCCAGACGACGTGGATGACCAGGATGGCCTTCGAACGCCCGGCGCTGGCCAGGTAGTCGTAGCCCAGCTCCAGCGCCACCCGCATGGCACCCAGCAGGACCAGGGCGGCCAGGGCGGCGGCCGTCGGGGCCCAGCGCTCGCCGTAGACGGTGCGCACCAGCGGGTCCGCCAGGGACGCCAGCAGGACGCACGCCGGGACGGTGAACAGGGCCAGCAGGCCCAGGGCTCGGGCGAACGTCCGCTGGAACAGGTCCGGGTCGTCGCGGACCTTGGAGAACGCGGCCAGCGACACGCTGCGCACCGGCTGGGAGAACGCGCCCACCGGCCAGTTCGCCAGGTTCGTCGCCAGCAGGTAGTAGCCCAGCGGCAAGGTGCCGAGCATGCTGCCGACGATGATGCTGTCGACGTTCAGCACGCCGAACACCAGCAGCGACGCGCCCGCGAGCGGCAGGCCGAAGCCGAGCAGCTCACGGGCCTTCGTGCGGTCGAAGCCGGGGCGGTAGCGCTCCTTGGTGAACGCGAACATCACGACGGCGGCGGTCACGTTCGTGGCGATCCTGGACCAGGCGAGGCTCCACGCGCCGAAGCCCATCAGGGCCAGGACGACGACCACCGCGGTGCCGACGACGAAGGCCGAGGTGTCGGCGGCGAACTTGTGGTCCTGGCGGAACTCGCGCTGGAGCAGGGCCCCGGGCACCGCCGACGCGCCCGCGACCACGAGGGCCACCGACATGAGCTGGATCACGCCGGTGGCCTGCGGGGTGTCCATCGCCTCGGCGAAGAAGGGCGCGCCGATCACGCAGATGCCGCAGAGCACGCAGCCGGACAGGATCGACAGCGTGGTGACGGTCGGTGCCAGGTCCTTCACCGGCCCGTCGGTGCGCACCAGGGCGACGCTCACGCCCATCTCGCTGACGCTGAGCACGATGTTGAGCACGACGAGCGCGACGGCGAACACGCCGAACTGCTCGGGTGCGATCAGGCGCGCCAGCAGGACGCCGACGCCGACCTGGGAGACCCGCTGAAGGAGGCTGTTGATGGCGCTCCAGCGGATGGCCCTGGTGACCTTGCCCTCCAGGGTGGTCACTGTCCGCGCCACTTCCAGACCTGCTTGCCGATCAGGCCGCGGCCGCGCTTGGCCAGGTGCGCGCCGACGAACAGCTGGGTGCGGCTGCACACGGCGGGCCCCAGCGCCTTGCGCCGCTGCAACGCGCGGTACTCGGGCAGTCGCTCGGCGTGCGGGTAGACCTTGCGGGCGAACTCCGCCAGTTCCTCGGTGGGGATCTCGTCGAGCTTGTCCCGGTCGTACGCGCGGACCGCGCGCCACAGGGCGTCCTTGGCGATGGACCGGTTGGCGAGGTTCTTCAGCCGCGGCGGGAGGTCGGGGTGTTCGGAGAAGAACCGGTCGAACACCGCCTGTCGCTGCTCCAGGTCGGCGAACACGGAGGAGAACTGGGTCCGGAACATGCTCTGCTGGTGGACCCGGTAGTACGCCGCGGGCTCGCCGCGCACGTAGCCGATGTCGGAGACCGCCGCGATGCGCATCCACATCTCCAGGTCGCCGGCGTGCGGCAGGTCCGGCCGGTAGCCGCCGACCCGCTGCTGGATCGACGTGCGCACGACGGCCTCCGGCGAGGACAGCACGTTCTGGCCGGTGCGGCAGCGGTTCTCGATCCAGTCCACTCCGGACCAGACGGTGCGGCCGGCGGGCGGCGTCACGATCGAGGGCAGGTCGTCGTGGTCGGAGTAGTACACGACCCGGCCGTAGACCATGCCGACGTTCGGGTGCGCCTGGAAGACCTCGGCGGCACGGGCCAGCGCGCCCGGCGCGAGCAGGTCGTCGGCCGAGAGCAGGACCGTGTAGTCGGCCTTGGCCCACTCCAGCAGGCCCTCGTTGTAGGTGGCGATGTGGCCCTGGTTGACTTCGTGGCGGCGACCTTCGACACGCGGGTCCTCGGTCAGCTCCGCCATCACCTCGGGCGTGTCGTCGGTCGACGTGTCGTCGATGACGAGCACGCGCACGTCCACGCCCGGCTGGTCGAGCACGCTGCGCACGCATGCTCTGAGGAACCGCGCGTAGTTGTAGCAAGGTATGACGACGTCGACCGTGGGTCGTGTCGGGGCTTGAGTCACGTCCTAGACATCGGTGCCGGCGTCGGATCGTTAACCGCCGGCCGTCACGGATCGTGCGCGGCACGCGGATAACGATGGGCGCGGGATCCCGATGTACCGGGCAACGGGAAGGGGACGTGATGGACCACGTCATTCTGACGCGCTTCAACCTGCCGTCCGTGGGTGCCGAGAGCATCGTGCGGGCGCGGGAGGGGTGGTTGACCGAGCGCGTCGGGCTGTTCGAGCGGTACTGCCTGCCGTCGGTGCGCGCGCAGACGTCCGCGAACTTCGAGTGGATCATCTACTTCGACCCGGAGAGCCCCCGGTGGCTCAAGGACCGGATCGAGCAGCACGGCGACGCGTACACGCCGGTGTTCCGGGAGCAGGTGAGCCGGGAGGAGCTGGTCGAGGACCTGGGCAAGCTGTTCCCGGTGCGCGGCGACGGGCTGATCACGACCAACCTCGACAACGACGACGGGCTGGCCTCGAACTTCGTCGCGCGGCTGCAGGGCGACCCCCCGACGGGTCGCCGCACCGCGCTGTACCTGGCGAACGGGCTGGTCAAGAGCCCGGAGGGGCTGTTCGCGCACCACGACAAGGACAACGCGTTCGCGTCCGTGCGGGAGAGCTGGGACGCCCCGATCACGTGCTGGGCGGACTGGCACAACCGGCTGGACCGGCACGCCGAGGTGGTCTCGCTGGGTGGTGCGCCGGGCTGGCTCCAGGTCGTGCACGGCGGCAACGTGAGCAACCGGACGCGCGGTCGGCTGGTCGCGCCCGCGCCCTACCGCGCGCTGTTCGGCGACTCGCTGGACGACGTGCCCGAGCCCGACGGCCGGGTGCTGGCCCGGGACCGGTTCGTCGGGCACCCCTCGCGGGTCGCTCGGGACGGTGCCCGGTACCTGGCCAAGACCGCGGCGATGAAGGTGCTCGGACCGGACGGGTTCGAGAAGGCCAAGCGGGTCATCGCCGCGCGCGGCCGGACCACCCCGCCGAACTGAACGGACGACGAACCGATGGCTCGTGCTCGACTGGTGGCCGCTGTGGTGCTTCTCACGGCCGCCTGCACGGCGGAGGCCGAACCGCCGCCGCCCCTCCCGTCCGCCCCGCAGGGCGGTTCGGTGGTCGACTACTACAAGAAGTGGGCCAACGGGCCCAACCCGGCCGGGGACCCGGCGATCTTCCCGATCAACGTCTGGATGCAGGACCCGTCGTCGGTGGAGAACGGCGCGAAGATCGGCCGGACCTACCAGGAGCTCGGGATCGACTTCGGCCTCGGGCTCTGGGAGGACGAGTGGTACTACCTGCGCAAGGAGGGCCTGGAGCAGACCGACTGGCGGGTGTACCCGGACGCCAAGCGGGTGGACGAGGTCCTCAAGGACACCGCGCACGCGCGCAACTACGTGGGGTACGTGATCGCCGACGAACCGGACATGAATAAGGTCTACGGCGACGTGTTCCACCCCGACATGCAGCCGTCGGCGATCGTGGCCAAGGCGGAGGGGGTCCGCGCCAAGGACCCGTCGCGGCCGACCTACCTGAACTTCGGGGTCTGGATGGGCACGCCCGGCGGCGGCGTCGGGTACGGCCACATCGAGAAGACCTACGAAGAGGACATGCGCACGTACTGCTCGGCGGCGGACATCGCGTCGGCGGACTACTACGGGTGGACGCACCCCGACCGCGGTGACCGGGTGGGTGCGTTCAGCTACGGCGCGGTCATCGACACCATGCGCAAGTGGTGCGGGCCGGACAAGCCGCTGTACGGGTTCGTGGAGACCGGGCACCCGCACACGCACGGCGAGACGATCACGCCCGACCAGCTCGAATCCGCCGTGTGGAACACGATCCTGCACGGCGCGACCGGCATCAACTACTTCGCGCACAGCTTCTACACCGAGGGCAAGGGCGAGTACTCCAGCGTGCTGACCCGGCCGGAGATCACCGCGAAGGTCAAGGCCGTGAACGCCCGGCTGAAGTCGCTCGCGCCGGTGCTCAACGCGCCGAACCGGCCCGGGGTCACCGCCAGGGGCGACAACGCGGTGCCGGTTTCGGTGCTGCACAAAGACGCTCTGGGCGCGCGGTGGGTGATCGCGCAGACCGACGGCAACACTTCGCTTCCCCGAAGTGGGTCGGCACGGGTCGAGATCACCGTCCCGGTCGAGTCGGGCACCGCGACGGTGGTCGACGAGAACCGGACGGTGCCGATCGAGAACGGGAAGATCGTCGACGACTTCGGCGCCTACCAGGTCCACGTCTACCGGTTCTGACGGCGATCGCGGCGGCGTGGGTCGGTGGGCGGAAGCGGAGACATGGTCGCGGGGTGTCACCGGTGACGAGCGGGGGGTTCCGGTACCGATCACGGGCCGGTGTGAACGGGTTCGTGGCTAACGGGGGGCGGCATTCCCGCGATTGGGGCAATGCGGGGTACCCAGTCGACATGGAGGCCACCCGATGCCCAGAACCGACCGACGCAGGCAGTTCCGCAGACCGATCGCCCTCGGGGGCGCGGTCGCGCTGGGCGCGGCGCTGCTCCTCGTGCCCACCGGGACGGCGGTCGCCGCGCCGATCCGCGTGCTCGGCTACGTGGCGAACAACGGCGGTGGGGTCTCCGTTCTCGACACGGCGACCGACACCGTCTCCAGCACGCTGTCCGACTCGAACGGTGGCTCCCCCTACGGCGTGGGTGTCGCGTTCGACGGCGCACGCGGGTACGTGACCAACGTCCGCGACAACACGTTGACCGTCATCGACACGCCCACCAACACGGTGGACGCGGCGGTGCCGGTCGGTGACGGGCCGGCGGGTGTCGTGGTCTCGCCCAGCGGTGCCCACGTCTACGTCTCCAACTACCGGGCCGGCACGGTGTCGGTGGTGGACGCGGCGACGTTGACCGCCACCGAGACCATCCCGGTCGGGCCGAACGCCGACGGTGTCGCGCTGACCCCGGACGGCTCCCGGCTCTACGTCGCGCACGACGTGGTCGGGGCGGGCACGGTGACCGTGGTCGACACGGCCACCAACGCCGTCGTCACCGACATCGCCACCGGCAACACCCCGACCGCCGTCGCGGTGACGCCGGACGGCACGAAGCTGTTGGTGGTCAACAAGTTCTCCAACAACGTCGCGGTGGTCTCGGTGGCCACCAACGCGGTCATCGGCACCATCCCGGTCAGCTTCATCCCGCACGGCATCGCGATCTCGCCGGACGGCAACCGGGCGTACGTCACCAACAGCGAGGGCCACTCGCTGTCCGTGCTGGACATCCCGGCGCTCGCCCCGGTCACCGCCATCGCGGTGGGCAACCGGCCGATCGGCGTCGCGCTGACCCCGGACGGCACCAAGGCGTACGTCACCAACTTCACCGGCGGGACAGTGTCCATTGTGGACACGACGACGCTGTCGGTGGCGAACACGATCCCGGTCGGGACCAACCCGGTCGGTATCGCGATCCACGCCGTCCCGGCGGCACCGACCAGCCTGGTGGCCGGGTACGCGACGCTGCAACTGCGGCTGGTCGGGTTCACCGTGCGCGGCATGAGCGCCACGCTCAAGGAGTCGCACACCGGCAACCCCGTGGTGGGCAAGACGGTCGCGTTCCGGACCCTGAAGGGCCACCCGCTGTGCACCGCGGTCACCAACTCGTCGGGCAAGGCCGCCTGCAACGCAAACGTGCCGTTGCTGGTCGGCCTGGCGACGCTGCTCCAGGGCTACACGGCCGCGTTCCCCGGTGACAGCGCGCACGGGCCGTCCCGCGCGCACGGCTGGATCGGCCTGCTGTAAGGACGCCGATCGCGACCGGCTCGGCCCGCAGTCCCGTCAGGGGCACGGGTCGAGCCGGGCGGGACTTCAGGTGTGCCCGCCCACATCAGGATGCGGGCGGAGGGGTCGCGCGGCGAGGCGGGAACCGACCGTCGCGGACGGACACGGGGCGCCGGACCCGCGAACGGGAGCGTCGACGGAGGCGCTGTCGGGCGGGGGAGGCGGCGGTCCGATGCGGTCGCCGGGGAAGGCGTACTCCGGTCGCGCCGACCGCCCTAGGGGCACGGGTCGAGCCGGTTCGGGTCGGGCTTGTGGCCCTCGGGGGACAGGTCGCCGAAGTTCGACCGGAAGAACTGGTCCCAGCCGCCGTTGGTGATGAAGTCCTTGATCCCCTGTGTGATCCGCTCGCAGCTCTCGCGGTCGCCCTTGGGCAGGCCGACGCCGTAGCGCTCCTGCGCCCCGAACGTCAGGTCCACGACCTTGAGCTGCGGGTTCTGCGCGGCGAACCCGCGCAGGACGATCTCGTCGGTCGACGCGGCGTCGACCTCCTTGCGCAGCAGCCGGTCCACGCACTGGCGGGTGCCCAGCTCGCTGGTCGTGGTCACCTTGCCCCTGAGGGCTCCGGTGGTGAGCTGGTTGAACGAGGTGCTGCCGGCCTGGCTGCACACCGTCTTGCCGGCCAGGTCGTCCAGGCTCCTGATGCTGGTCTCGTCACCCTCGCGGACCAGGAAGCCCTGCTGGGAGATCAGGTACGGGCCGGCGAAGCCGATCTTGCCGCGCCGCTCGTCGGTGATGGAGAAGGTGTGCACGACCATCTGCACGCGGCCCAGCGCCAGCGCGTTGACCCGGTCGGCGATCAGCACGTCGACCTCGACCGGCGCGAACTTCGGCTCGGTGTTGTTGCCCAGCCAGCGGTACAGGTCGACGTCGAAGCCGCGCCGCTCGTGGGTGTCGGCGTTGAGCACGGCCAGGCCCGGGATGTCGGTGCCGACCCCCACGTTCACCGACCTGATCAGCGTGCTCTGGCTGCTGGACGACGGGCGCTGGCCGGTGGTCGGGCCCTGGCAGGCGGCCAGCGCGGCCACTGCGGCGAGCGCGGCCGTGATGCGGCGGGACATCCTGGTCCTCCTCAGTTGTAGAGCACGGCTTCGGTGACGCCGAGGTCCACCACGCAGGTCGGGTCCGGCACCGACAGCACCACCATCACCCGGGCCTCGCGGGTGGTGCCGTCGAGGTCGAGCCGGATCTCGCGGTCGGACAGCCGCTCCTCGAAGGAGGGGTCCTTGCGGCCGTCGCGCACCAGCGTGACGGTCAGCCGGGCCGAGCCGACGCAGTCGCCGACGGCCTCGTGGTTGACCAGCGAGGGGACGAAGTACAGGTACCGGCGCTCGGGCGGGCGGCCGGGCACCGCGAAGGACGCCTGTTCGCCGTCCTTCATCCGCTCGGCGTTGGACAGCTCGACCAGGTCGGTGATCGGCACGTCCGGTTTCACCACCAGGAACCAGAAGAACGCGCCGCCGATCGCGCCGATCGCCGCGCCTATCGCGGCCAATGCCCACCGGGGCACCGGCTTGCGCTGCTTCTCCGCTTTCTTGCGGGCGGTCGAGTGCTGGAGGCCGAACACCGTGACGACCAGCGAGGTGGTGCCGACCAGCACCGAGACCGCGTCCGCGATGCCCTGGCCCTTGTTGCCCAGCAGCAGCAGCCAGACCACGAAACAGGAGACACCCAGCAGCAGGGGCACTGCCCACAGCAGTTGGATGGCCCACCACGGACGTTTCAAGGGGCCGCTCCGCATTCGCCGGCGTCGGGAGCGCCCACGATATCGGTTCGGCGCGGGTGTTTCAGGTCATTCGCCAAGCCACCACGACCGACAGCACCAATGCGCCGATCGCGGCGTACACGGCGGTGCCGAACGCGGCGAACTGGAGCAGGAATCCGAATCCGACCGATGACACCAATCGGGTGAGCGCCTGACCCGTCTGGACCACGGAAAGGCCGGAAGCCCGCAATGATTCGGGTACCAGAGTGCTCACCCGGGCGGAAAGTACGCCATCCGTGGCCGAGTAGAACAGGCCGTGCAGCAGGAGCGCCACGCCGACGCCGACATAGCCCGTGCCCGGCGCGAGCAGCAGCACGTACACCGCGAGCAGCAGCACGTGCCCGCCGAGGAACACCTTCCAGCGGCCGATCTTGTCCGCGAGCCGGCCGACCGGACCGGCCGCGACCAGGAAGACCAGCGCGGTGCCCAGCGGCATCAGCGGCAGGGCGGCCAGGGGGACGTCGGTCGCCTTCTGCACCAGGATGAACACGAACGCGTCGGACAGCGTGGCCAGGCCCAGCACGGCCGCCGCGATCGTCACCCGCCGGTAGTCGGTGTCCTTGAGCAGCGCCAACCCGGCCTTGATGGACGGCTTGGGGCCGCTCTTGGCCTCGGCCCTGTTCTCCCGCACGAACGCGATCAGCACGATCAGGCCGACCAGCGCGAAGCAGGCGCTCACCACGAACACCGGCCCGGCCACGATGCCGATGTTGGTCAGCAGCAGGAACGTCACCAGCGGGCCGAGCAGCGCGCCGACGGTGTCCATGCTGCGGTGCACGCCGAACGCCGCGCCGAGCTTGTCCGGGGGAGTGGCCAGCGAGATCAGCGCGTCGCGGGGCGCGGTGCGCAGGCCCTTGCCCGCGCGGTCGGCGGCCATCGTCGCGCCGATGCCGAAGGCGTTCGCGCCGACGGCGGGGAAGACGAACTTGGTCGCCGCCGACAGCCCGTAACCGAAAGCGGCCACTGCCTTGTGCCGGTGCGTCCGGTCGGCGACCTGGCCGCCCACCAGTCGGAGCACCGCCGTCGCGCCGGTGTAGAGCCCGTCGAGGATGCCGAACTGCGCGTAGCCCATCTGGAGGGTGACCAGCAGGTAGACCGGCATGAACGCGGTGACCATCTCGGCCGATATGTCCGTGAGCAGGCTCACCGTGCCGAGGGCTACGACGGTGCCGGGGACCTTGCCCTTGACCCGTTCGGACGGTCGGACCGACGCGACGTACATGACTTCGATATCGGTCACCGGCGGTAGCCGTTACGGCGGATGCTCCGGCGTTGCCGGTCACAGCCCCCGACCGGTAACGGGGACCCTCCGGAACCCGATGACGCGGGTATGCCGCAGATCTCTCCGCCCGTGGTCCGGGTGGGTGCCGTCGACGTGTGGTCCGTCAGCGAAGCCGGCGTCGCCGATCACGTCCTGGGGGCCTGGCAGCGCGGCGAGGGCGGCGCGATCGTCACCGCGAACGTGGACATCGTCCGGGCCGCCACCCGCACGCCGGAACTGGCCGCGCTGGTCGCCGAGTCGGAGCTGGTGGTCGCGGACGGGATGCCCGTGGTGTGGGCGGGCCGGCTGGCCGGTGTCGCCGTGCCGGAGCGGGTGACCGGGTCGTCGCTGGTGTTCACCCTGACCGAGGCCGCCGCCCGCGCGGGCCGCTCGGTCTACCTGCTCGGCGGCAACCCCGGCATCCCGGAGAAGGCCGCCGGCGTGCTCGTCGGGCGTTTCGCCGACCTGCGGGTCGCGGGCACCGACTCGCCCGCGTTCGGCTTCGACACCGACCCGGCCGCGACCGCCGAGGCGGTGGCCCGGGTGGTGCAGGCCAAACCGGACCTGGTGCTGGTCGGCCTCGGCTTCCCCAAGCAGGAGCGGCTGATCCGGCTGCTGCGCGCCGAACTGCCCGAGGCGTGGTTCCTCGGTTGCGGCGCGGGCATCCCGATGGCGGCGGGGGAGTTCCGCCGCGCGTCCGGCGTGGTGCAGAAGCTGGGCGCCGAGTGGCTGCACCGGCTCGCCCTCGAACCCCGCCGGCTGGCCAAGCGCTACCTGCGCGACGACCTGCCGTTCGCGTTCCGCCTGCTGTCCTCCGCGCTCCGTACCCGCTTCACCCGGGAGAAGTGACCGTGCCGCTCGCCGTGGTCATCGTGACCTACCACAGCGCCGACGTCGTCCAGGAGTGCCTGGAGTCGGTGGCTGTCGCCCTGGAGTCCATTCCGGACGGGCGGGTGGTCGTCGTGGACAACGCCTCGACCGACGACACGCTCGACGTCGTGGCCCGCACCGCGCCGAACGCGCAGATCGTGGCCAGGGTCACGAACGACGGGTTCGCGGCCGGGGTGAACGCGGGGTTCGCCGCCGCGCCCGACTGCGACGTCCTCGTGCTCAACCCGGACATCCGCCTCGAACCGGGCGCGCTGGGACCGCTGCGCGAAGCGCTCGCCCAGCCCGGCGTCGGCATCGCCGCGCCCCGGCTGCTCAACGAGGACGGCAGTCAGCAGCTCTCGCTGCGGCGCACGCCGAACCCGTTGCGCGCCTTGGGCGAAGCCCTGCTCGGCGGCTTCCGGGCGGGCCGGGTCGCGCCGCTCGGCGAACTCGTCGTCAACGAGCGCAGCTACGAGAGGACCGGCACCGCGGACTGGGTGACCGGAGCCGCGTGGCTGGTCTCCCGCGCCTGCCGGGACGCCATCGGCAAGCTGGAGGAGCAGTACTTCCTGTACTCGGAGGAGACCGAGTACATGCTGCGGGCCGGCAAGCGCGGGTTCGCCATCCGCTTCGAGCCGCGCTCCCGGGCGGTCCACCTGGGCGGCGAGCAGTCCACCTCACCGGTCCTGTGGTCGATGGCCACCACCAACCGGGTCCGGCTGATCCGGGAGCGCCACGGCCGGCCGGCCGCGTTCGCGATGTGGTGGGCCGTGCTGCTCAACGAGCTGCTGCGCGCGCCGCGCGAACCCAAGCACCGCAAGGCCCTCGGCGACCTGCTGCGCTGGCGCAAGTGGCCCGCGCGACCCGGCCAGGACCAGGGCTGGATCTGCTTCTCCGCGCAGGACTGGTGGTACCACAACCGGGCGCACTCGGACTTCCAGCTGATGAGGTCGGTCGCGCAGCGCCGCAAGGTGCTCGTGGTCAACAGCATCGGGATGCGGATGCCCACGCCCGGCAACAGCACGCACGTGGCCCGGCGCATCCTGCGCAAGCTCCGCAGCGTGGCCAAGTTCGTGCGCAAGCCGCTGCCGAACTTCTACGTGATGTCGCCGCTGCCGCTGCCGTTCTACGGCTCGCCGTTCCTGCGCAAGGTCAACGCCGTCCTGGTGCGCACCCAGGTCAGGCTGGTCGCGACCGCGCTGCGGATGCGCACCCCCGTGATCATGGTCACCATCCCGACCGCGTGGGACGTCGTGCAGCCGATGCGCAAGCGGAGCCTGGTGTTCAACCGCTCCGACCGGCACTCGGACTTCCCGGAGGCCGACCGGAGGTCCATCGAGGTCCTGGAGCACGAGCTGCTCGCGCACTCCGACCACGTCGTCTACGTCAGCCACGCGCTGATGGACGAGGAACGCCCGCGCACCGGTGACCGGACCCACTTCCTCGACCACGGCGTGGACATCGACCACTTCACCGCCCGCCCCGAGTCCGAGTGGCCCGACGACATCCGCTCGGTCGACGGGCCGCGGATCGGGTTCTTCGGCGCGCTGGACGACTTCGTGGTCGACTTCGACCTGCTGGAACGGTTGGCCGCCGAGCTGCCCACGGCGTCGCTGGTGCTCATCGGCGACGCGACGCACCCCATGGAGCGGTTCGACAAGTACCCCAACGTGCACTGGCTGGGTTTCCGCCCGTACGACACGATCCCGGCCTACGGGTCGGCGTTCGACGTGGCGATCATGCCGTGGCAGGACAACAACTGGATCAAGCACTCCAACCCGATCAAGCTCAAGGAGTACCTGGCCCTGGGCCTGCCGGTGGTGAGCACGGACTTCGCCGAGCTGGCGACCTACACCGACCGGGTGCGCGCCACGACCGGCCACGCCGAGTTCGTGGACGCGGTGCGCCGCACCCTGGCCGAGGGCGGCCCGCGCCCGGCCTCGGCGCTGCGCGCGTCGGTGACCAGGTTCTCGTGGCACTCGCGGGCGGCCGAACTGGTCGCGTTGGCCGAAGGGTGACCGAGTAGAACTACCCGTCTTGCCCGACACCGGTCGCCGACGCCTCTAATGTGGGTGTCGTGCAACCACTGCCTGCGAACGCCCCACCGCGGATCGGCGACTTCACGTTGCTCGCCGCCCTGGGTCGCGGGGCGATGGGCTCGGTCTACCTGGCCAGGTCCCTCGGCGGACGCCCGGTCGCGGTGAAGGTCGCGCGGGCCGAACTCGCCGACAACCCGCAGTTCCGCGAGCGGTTCCGCCGGGAGGTCGAGATGGCCCGGTCGGTCGGCGGGTTCTGGACGGCCACCGTCGTCGGCGCGGACCCGGACGCGGACCGGCCGTGGATGGCCACCGAGTACGTGCCGGGGCCCACGCTCCACCAGGCCGTGCAGGACTTCGGGCCGCTGCCCGAGCGGGCCGTGCGCCGGCTCGCGGGCGGGCTGGCCGAGGCGCTGGTCGCGATCCACGGCGCGGGCCTGGTGCACCGCGACCTCAAGCCGTCCAACGTGCTGCTGGCCAACGACGGGCCGCGGGTGATCGACTTCGGCATCGCGCGGGCCATGGAGCACTCCGCGCTGACCGAGGCCGGGATCGTCTTCGGCACCCCCGGCTACCTCTCGCCGGAGCAGGTCGTCGGGTCGTCGATCACCCCGCAGAGCGACGTGTTCGCGCTCGGCTCGGTGCTGGTCTACGCCGCGACCGGGGCCGGGCCGTTCGGCGAGGGCGCCACGTCCGCGCTGGTCTACCGGGTCGTGCACCAGGAGCCGGACCTGTCCCGGGTGCCGCCCGGCCTGGTGCCGCTGATCGTGCCGTGCCTGGTCCGCGAGCCCGCGAACCGGCCGACCCCGGCCCGGTTGCTGGAGCTGATCGGGCCGCCGGGCAACGAGCCGTCGTGGCTGCCCGCCCAGGTCCGCACGCTGGTCGAGCAGCGGCACACCGAACTGCGGGAACTGCCCGCGAAGCCGCCCACCCGGCAGTTCGGCGAGGAGCGCAAGCCGCCGACCAGGCTGCTGGTCGAGGACCCGCCGCCGTCCCCGTCGTCGGCCTTGCCCGCCGGCGTGCCGGCCGTGGTGCCGCCTTCTGCCGGGGTGCCGTCCGGTGCGGTGCCGCCCAGCGGGCCGATCCGGCCGTACACGCCGCCGTTGAAGAAGAGCGGGGCGCAGTTCCGGACGTCCCGGGTCGCCGGGCTCGGGTGGACCTCCGCGCACGTGTTCGCGGCCGTGGTGTGCGGGTCGATCGCGGACAAGGCATCCCAGGCGCCGACCGGTGTCCGGCTGGCGGCCGGCATCGCGTTCGTGGTGTTCGCGGTGTTCGCCATCCGGCTGCTGGTCGGCGCGCTGCGCAAGCCGCTGGCGGTCGACATCGGCCCGGACGGGCTGACCCTGTCCAGCGGCGAGGAGAAGCGCCGGCTGCCCTGGTACGCGATCTCACGGGTCAAGGTCGACGGCCAGGGCGCGCGGCCGTGGGTGACGGTGTGGCTGGTCAGCGCGGCGCAGGTGCCCGAGACGCTGGGGCGCGGCAGTTTCGGCACCCACAAGGGCGGGGTGCGGGTCTACCCGATCTCGCACGAGCGGTACCGCAAGCGCCGGGAGCGTGACGTGGCCGAGGTGCGGTCCGCGCTGGCCTGGTACGCGCCCACGGCGTACGACCCCAAGTAGCCTGCCGCGCCGTTGAGGTCCGGGCGCATGGAGCAGGCCAACCGGTACGGCGGCACGCGCAAGGACCAGTTCCGGCGGCGGTCCGTGGCGCTCAAGGTCACCGTGCTGGGCATGTCCGCGTCGGCCACGATCATCCTGCGTCGGCAGGACTTGACCTATGGACCGGCCTGGCGTTCTCGCTGGTCGCGCTGACCACATCGCCGCGCACCCGGCCGACGAGCTGGAGCGGGCCCGGATCGAGGAGATGTTCGCGCGCTACCAGGAGATGTGGGCCCGGCGGACCGAGCGGTGGTTGGAGTTGCGGCGGATCAGCGACCGGTGAACACGGCCTTGCCGGGACCGTCCCGCAGGAACGACCGCACGCCGTCGCGCAGGTCCTCGGTCTCGAACAGGTCGGCGGCGATGGACGTGATGTGCTCGTTCGCCTCGGCGACGCCGCCGCGCTCGTAGTGCGCCAGCACCTGCTTGGTGGCCGCGTGCGCCAGCGTGGGGCCGGCGGCGAGGGTCGCCGCGAACCGCAGCGCGGCGTCGTCGAAGCCGTCGTCGGGCAGCACCCGGTTGACCACGTTCCACCGCTCCAGCGTCGCCGCGTCGTAGCGGTCGCCGGTCATCACGAACTCCTTGGCCCGCCCGACGCCCGCGCGGGCGGCCAGTCGCTGCGTGCCGCCCATGGTCGGGGTGAGCCCGATCACCTTCTCCACCAGGCCGAAGCTCGCCCGTTCGGCGGCCAGCACGATGTCGCAGGCGACGGCGACCTCGAACGCCCAGGTCAGGCACAGGCCGTGGGCGGCGAACACGGTCGGGAACGGCAGCGCGGCGATCCGGTCCGGCAGGTCGAGCATCTGGTCGAACAACGCCTTGGCGCGGGCCCGGGAGGGCTGCGCGGCGAACAGCCGCACGTCCACCCCGCCGCTGACCACCTTGCCCTCGGCGCGGATCAGCAACGCCCGCGCGGGCCGGTCCTCCAGGTCGCCGACGGCCTCGTCGAGCAGGTCGTGGAGTTCGGCGGTGTAGAGGTTCAACGGGGGAGCGTCGACGGTGAGCACGGCCAGACCCGCCGCGTCGCGCTCGACGCGGACCTGTTGCGCTGCCACGGGCGAGGACTGTACACGCGCCCGGAACGACGAAAACCAGGTGACCGAACGGCCCAGTCCCGGCGAGAATCCACCGGTGGCCCACTGGACCGTTCAGCCCGTCCCGGTCGGCAGCGCGCCGGCCCGTGCCCTCGTCCGCACCTACCTGGCGGACATCATCGGCCGCTACTACGGCCGGCCGGCGGTCGGGGCGGAGGTGGACCAGGCCCTCGCCGACGACCCGACCGACGACCTGGTCGCGTTCTTCGTCGGCCGCCTCGACGGCCGGCCGCTGGGCTGCGCCGGCTTCCGGATGGTGAGTTCGGAAACAGCCGAGCTGAAACGGTTGTTCGTCCATTCGGAGGCACGCGGGCAGGGTGGTGGAGCAGCGCTGCTGGCGGCGGTCGAGGAGGCCGCTGTCTCAATTGGTGCTTCGTCCGTTCGCCTGGACACCCGCTCTGACCTGGTCGAAGCCCGGAAGCTGTACGCCCGGCACGGTTACCGTGAGGTAGCACCCTTCAACGACGACCGCTATGCGGAGCACTGGTTCGAAAAGCGGCTATAGCAGCTATCAGGTTTCGGCATCACCCGTGTGACCTCTCCCACTTGACAGTGAATAACGCCCCCAGTTGAGTATGTGGCGAAAGTCGGCCGCGGATATGAAATGGGGATCAGTCCAGTGGCTTTCGCCGTTGAGTTGACATTTCGTGATGCGCGGCAGGTGCGTAGATCCATTCATCTGGCCCATCGCGAATACTGGCGCCCGCTCGCCGAGCAGGGTGTGTTGGTCGGTACCGGGCCGTGGGCGGACGGGTCCGGCGTGCTGTTGATCTGCCAGGTGCCCGACGAGGCCGCGGCGCGCGATCTGGTGCGCGGCGACCCGTACGTGCGGTCGCAGTCCATCGCCGAGGTCCGCATCCGCCAGTGGCACGTGCTGTTGGGCGTGCCGGAGGGAGAGCGGGTGCCGGGCATGGTCCGGCCGCGCGACGGCCAGAGCGCCGACTCCCGGGCCCGCGAGCCGCTGACGCCGCACGAGCACCGGATCGCGCTGATGATGTTGGAGGGCATGACCAACCGGCAGATCGCCGAGCACTTCTCGGTGTCCACCCGGGCGGTCGAACTGCACATCACCCGCATCTACCGCAAGCTCGACATCGGCCGGCGCGCCCAGTTGGCCGCCGCGATGCCGTGGGGTCAGCGCTCGTACCTGTGACCGGGCTTCGACGGGGGTCTCGACGGCAGCCGCCGCCGCCGGGACCCTTGCCCGTCCACCCGGGTGGCACGCCCGCGCTCCGGGACCACTCCGGGTTCACGTGAGCAACTCCGCCCGGGACGTCACGCCCAGCTTGCGCAGCACCCGCGCCACGTGCTGCTCGACCGTGCGCGGCGACAGGAACAGCACGTCGGCGATCTCCCGGTTGGTGCGCCCCTGCGCCAGCAACCGGGCCACGTCCTGCTCGCGCGGTGACAGCGCGTTGCCGTAGCCGCGCCGTCCCCGCCGGGACGGCGTCGCCACGCCCGCGCCGCGCACCAGGTGCCGGCACCGGGCCGCGTCCCGGCTCGCGCCCAGCGCGTCGAACCGGCCGGCCACCTCGCCGAGCGCGGCCACCGCCGCCTCGTCCCCGCTCTCCAAGCCGCACAACGCGATCCGCTCGGACAGCAGCGCCGAGTAGTAGGCCAGCCCGAGCGCGTCGGCCGCCCGCCGCGCCTCCCGCAACAGGTGCGCCGCGTGCTCGTCGTGCCCGCCGGCCAGCAGCGCCCGGCACGTCTTGAGCGCCACGTGCGCCAGCGGCGCGTCGAGTTCGGCGATGCCGGCGGTGAACTCCGCCACGAGCTTCGCCGCGTCCTGCACCCGCCCGGCGGCGGTGTAGGCGTCCACGGCGGCCGGCGCGAGCTCGCCCGCCCACGCCCACACCCCCTTGCGCCGCAGCAGGTCCAGCCCCCGGTCGGCCTCCACGCAGGCGCGCGGCAGGTTCCCGCGCTCGAACGCCAGCCGGGACAGCGCGGCGAACCCGCTCAGCGCCACCGGCGTGATCGCGGTCTCCACCGACCGCACGCCGCTGTCGGCCAGGTACCGCTCGGCGGCCTCCCAGTCACCGCGCGCCAGCGCCAGGCAGCCGAGCACCAGCGACGCCTCGCTGGCCACCGGCAGGAGTTCGCGGTACTCCTCCAGCAGCCGCGCGGACCGGGCGGCGAGCGACCCCCAGTCGCCGGAGTACCAGTCGAGGTGGATCTGGGTGGACTGGCCGGTGCTCGCGGTGAACGGCACGCCCGCCCCCACGGTCAGCCGCAGGCCGCGGGTCAGGAAGTCGCGGGACAGCTCGAAGTGGCCGACGAGCATCCCCGCGTCGGCGATGTTGCAGTGCGCCCGCGCCAGGTGCCGCCGGGTCTCCACGTCCGGCGAGGTCGCGGGCAGCCGGTCCAGCTCGGCGACCACGGAGGCGTCGCCGATCGACAGCCGCGAGCCGAGTTCGTTGGCCAGCAACGAGTACCGGACGTCCGGGTCCTCGACGGCGGCGATGTAGGCGTCCACCACGCCCATCCACCGCAGGTGCTCGGCCAGCGGCGTGCTGCCGATGAACGGCTGCCCCAGCACGGCCCGCGCGTGCATCGCCAGGTTCGGCTTGTCGGACAGCTCCTCCACCGCCTGCTCCAGCTGCACCCGCGCGGCGACCGTGCTGCCGAACTGCCGGATCAGCAGGAAACCCAGGTTCATCCGGACCTCGCCGCGCGCGCCCCGGGACAGCCGCCGGTCGTTGAGCAGCCACTCCAGCGTGGTGCGCGGGTCGTGCTGGTCGACGCCGCCGCGCGCGACCTGGCCCAGCTTCACCGCCAGCCGGTCCACGTCGGCCGCGGTCAGCGTGGCCTCGTCCAGCAGCCGCTGGTAGAGCCGGGTGGCGGTGGACGCGTCGCCGACCTCCAGCGCGCGGTCGGCGGCGGCCTCGCCGTGCCGCAGCCAGTCGGCCAGCCGGCCGGCCCGCAGGCTGTGCTCGGCCAGCTGCATGAACGGCCGGGGCACCGCGCCCTCCAGCGCCGCCAACGCCCTCAGGTGCAGCCGCTGCCGGTCCGGCCCGGTCATCGTGTCGTAGACGGCCTGCTGCGCCAGCGAGTGCCGGTAGCCGTACCGGGCGTCCTCGGCCTCGTGCAGCACGCCGCTGTGCAGGGCGTGGGTCAGCGCGGCCCGCGCCCGGTCCGGCTCCACCGCGCCGACCTCGGCGAGCAGCGCCTCGCTCGCCGGCACACCCAGCACGGCGGCGGCGTGCGCGATCCGCCGCCCGGTCGTGGGCAGCCGGTCCAGCCGCTCGGCCATCGCGTCGCGCAGCAGCGCGGGCACCTCGACCTCGTCCAGCAGCCGCCAGTCCGGGTCGCGCAGCGCGCGCAGCATCTCCTCCACGACGAACGGGATGCCGGCGGTGCGCTCGTGCAGCCGGGCGGCGAACTCGGCCGGCACGCCCTCGACGCCCAGGATCGCGGCGGTCAGGTCGTGCACCTGCGCGACGTCGAGCGGGTTCAGCTCCACGACGACCCCGGCCACGCCCGCGGGCGGCCGGTAGGCGCTGCCCAGCGGCATCCCGCCGGGCGCGTCCTCGCGCCGGTAGGTGACCAGGACGGTGAGGTTCGCGGGCGGGTCGGCCATCAGGAACCGCAGCAGGTGCCGGCAGCCGTCGTCGGCCCAGTGCAGGTCCTCCACGACCAGCAGCACCGGGCCGAGCGCGGCGACCACCTCGCGCACCGCGCGGAACAGGTGGTGGCGCTCCTGGCGGGGGTCCTCCGGGCGCGGCGGCGGCTCCGGCAGCCGGTCGGCGATCTCGGGCAGCAGCGGTCGCAGCACGCCGGTGACCGGGCTCAGCGGCACCCGGCCGAGCAGCCCGCCGACCGTGCGCAGCGCGTCGAGCACCGCGCCGTAGGGGAACGGTTCGCGCAGCGGCTGGCAGAACCCCGTCAGCACGCGCAGCGGCGCGACCTCCGGCCGGTGCAGCAACTCGCGGACCAACCGGCTCTTCCCGACCCCCGCCTCCCCTTCGACCAGGGCTACGGACGGCTGCGCGGCGACGGCTCCGAGCAGCGCCTCCAGCTCGTCGACCCGACCGACCAGGACGGGGGAACTGGTGCGCGGTGGCGTCATGCGGAGACTCCCGGTGATCGGCCGATCCCGGTGTTGGCACCCGGATCGTTCACGGACAGCACCTCCCGCGTTCACAGCCCGCGGCAGGGGGCGGACTGCTCCGTTCGGCGCAACGGGTGCCGGAAGGCACTGCGGAATGCATTCCGGGGCACCGCTCTGCGCGCGTTGCGGATCCTCCGGCCGTGGTGCGCGGAACGTGGGTCAGCTCACAATTCTAGGCGATCACGGCCCGATCGCCGAATGCTCCTACTCGTCGGTAACTCATATTCAGGGGTCTTTCGTGCGCAAGCTCGCCGCCGGTCCGGCCGCCGTGGGGCGCGTCGCGGGTTGTCCGTCCGAGGAGGAGAAACCCCAGCTCAAGCCAGGTCCCAGGGTCACCGGCCGGGCCATCTCGGGTGCCGGGTCGAATTGCGGCGGCGGGACCACGGCTACGACGTCGACCGGGTGTCGGCCGGCTATTCGGGGCGGGCGCTCGGCGGGGGTTTCAGGGGTAGAGCAGGCGGTGCAGGCCGCGCATCGCCAGCCGGTAGCCGTCGCCCGCGAAACCGTTGCGCGCCAACGCCGCTCGTGCCGCGTTCGCGCCTGCCGCGCCGTGCACGCCACCGCCCGGGTGCGCCGACGCGCCGGCCAGGAACAGCCGGTCGACCGGGGTGTCCGGCCGGCCCGTGCCCGGCACCGGGCGGAACACCAGTTGCTGGTGCAGCGCCGCCGAACCCGCGTTGGTCGAGCCGCCGACCAGGCTCGCGTTGCGCGCCGCCAACTCCGCCGGGCCCTGCACCGAGCGGGCCAGCACCAGGTCGCGGAAGCCCGGCGCGTGGTGCTCGATGAGCGCCTCGACCCGGTCCGCCCGACGGCGTGCCCGGTCCGGCGTCCACTTCTCGCCGCGCGGCACGTGGGTGTACGCCCAGGCCGCTTCGGTGCCCGCCGGCGACCGAGTCGGGTCGGCCGTGGTCATCTGGCCCAGGATCAGGAACGGGGTGCGCGGCAGCCGCCCGGTGGTCAGCTCCGTGCTCGACGCGGACAGGCCGTTGAGGTCGCCGCCCAGGTGGACGGTGCCCGCGCCGCGCGCCTCGGTCGCCGTCCACGGGATCGGCCCGGACAGCGCCCAGTCCACCTTGACCGTCGCGTGGTCCCAGGCGAAGCCCGCCAGGTCGGCCACCAGCCGGGCGGGCAGGTGGTCCGGACCGACGAGGCCGAGGTAGAGGGCCGGCGCGGGCACGTCCGCCAGCACCGCCCGCCGGGCCCGCACCAGGCCGCCCGCGGCGTCGCGCACGCCGAGCGCCCGCCCGCCGGCGACCACGACCCGGTCGACCGCGCGGCTGCACTGGACCTTGCCGCCCAGCCGGCGCACCAGCGCCGCGGTCAGCCGGCCGGCGCCGCCCTCGGGCACCGGGAAGCCGACGTCCTGGCCGAGCATCGACAGCAGCCAGCCGAACATCGTGCCGCCCGCGTCGTCCGGGCCCAGGTCGGTGTGCATCGCGTTGCCCGCCACCAACAGCGGCGCGCCCTCGCCGGTGAACCGCTCGCCGGCGTAGGACCGGACCGGCTGCACCGCCATCCGCGCGAACCGCAGCGCCTCGGCCGCGCCGAGCGCGCGCAGCAGCCCGGCACCGGCGCGCACCGGCGGGAACGGCCGGGTGAGCGCCTCCATCAGGTGCTCGCGAACCCGTTGCCAGGCAACGAACTCCGCCCGCCACGCGGCCCCGTCGCCGGCGCCGAAGGACTCGACCGACGCGGCGGTCCGGTCGAGGTCGCGGGAGAGCAGCACGGCCCGGTCGTCGGGCAGCACGTGGGCGAGCACGTCCGGCGCGTGCCGCCAGCGCAGCCCGTGCCGTTCCAGCTCCAGCCCGGCCAACACCGGGGAGCCGACGCCCAGCGGGTAGAACGCGCTGAACACGTCGTTGTGAAAGCCGGGCGCGGTCAGCTCGGCGGTGCGCACCGCGCCGCCGGGCTCGTCGGCGGCTTCCAGCACCGCGACCTCCCAGCCCGCGTCGGCCAGCAGGTTCGCCGCGACCAGCCCGTTCGGGCCGGACCCGATCACCACCGCGTCCACGTCGTCGCCCACGGGACCCCCTCGGCTTCGGACACCAGACGTCCGGGCCACGGTACGCCGGAACGCCGCCCGTGCCGACCCCGAATTCCGTCGGCCGTCCACAGTGGAGGGTCTTGGCGCTGATCAGGGTCGGTGTGAAGGGTGAAAAGCCCGCTGCCGCGCCCTTGCGGACGCGGCAGCGGGTGTCGCCACGAGCAGCGGCCTGCGAAGTGCTGCTACTTCGAGCCGCCACCGAGGCCGGCGCGGCGCAGGGCTTCGGCCATCGCGCCGTTGGCGGGCGGGCGTTCCTGGCGCTGCTGGCGTTGTGGCTGCTGCTGGCGAGGACGGCCGCCACCGCCGCCACCGCCGCCGCGCTGCTGCCGGTTTTCCTGCGGTGCCTTGCGGCCCGGCTCGTCCTGCAACCGCAGCGTCAGGCCGATCCGCTTGCGCGGGATGTCGACCTCCAGCACCTTCACCCGCACCACGTCACCGGACTTCACGACGTCGCGCGGGTCCTTGACGTAGTTGTCCGACAGCGCCGAGATGTGCACCAGGCCGTCCTGGTGCACGCCGATGTCGACGAACGCGCCGAACGCGGCCACGTTGGTCACCACGCCCTCCAGCACCATGCCCGGCTGGAGGTCGCCCAGCTTCTCCACGCCGTCGGCGAAGGTCGCCGTCTTGAACGCCGGCCGCGGGTCGCGCCCCGGCTTCTCCAGCTCGCGCAGGATGTCGGTGATGGTCGGCAGACCGAACTTCTCGTCCACGAAGTCGGCCGGTCGCAACGACTTGAGCACCGCGGTGTTGCCGATCAGCTCGGCCTTGGCGTGCTGCTGGATGCGCCGCACCACCGGGTACGCCTCGGGGTGCACCGACGAGCCGTCCAGCGGGTCGTCGCCGTTGGGGATGCGCAGGAAGCCCGCGCACTGCTCGAAAGCCTTGGGCCCCAGGCGCGGCACGTCCTTGAGCGCGGTCCGCGACCGGAACGGGCCGTTGGAGTCGCGGTGCTGCACGATGTTCTCCGCGAGGCCCGCGGTGATGCCCGAGACGCGGGTCAGCAGCGGCGCGGACGCGGTGTTCAGGTCGACGCCGACGGCGTTCACGCAGTCCTCGACCACGGCGTCCAGCGAGCGGGAGAGCTTCGACTCGGACAGGTCGTGCTGGTACTGGCCGACGCCGATCGACTTCGGGTCGATCTTGACCAGCTCGGCCAGCGGGTCCTGCAACCGGCGGGCGATGCTGACCGCGCCGCGCAGCGAGACGTCCATGCCGGGCAGTTCGGCGGAGGCGAACGCCGACGCGGAGTAGACCGACGCGCCCGCCTCGGACACCACGACCTTGGTCAGCTTGAGGTCGGCGTGCCGCTTGAGCACGTCGGCGGCGAGCTTGTCGGTCTCCCGGGACGCGGTGCCGTTGCCGATCGCGATCAGTTCCACGTCGTGCTTCTTCGCCAACGCGGCGATCTTGGCGATCGACTCGTCCCAGCGGTTCGCGGGCACGTGCGGGAAGATCGTGTCGGTGGCGACGACCTTGCCGGTCGCGTCCACCACGGCCACCTTGACGCCGGTGCGGAAGCCGGGGTCCAGCCCCATCGTGGCGCGGGTGCCGGCGGGTGCGGCGAGCAGCAGGTCGCGCAGGTTCGAGGCGAACACCCGGACCGCCTCGTCCTCGGCGAACTGGCGCAGCCGGGAGCGCAGGTCGATGCCCAGGTGGACCAGGATCCGGGTGCGCCAGGCCCAGCGCACGGTGTCGGACAGCCAGCGGTCGGCCGGGCGGCCCCGGTCGTCCACGCCGAAGCGGGACGCGATGCGCGCCTCGTAGCCGGTGGGCTCCTCGGCGTCGCCGGCGTCGAACTGGAGGTCGAGGACCTCCTCCTTCTCACCGCGCAGCAGCGCGAGGATGCGGTGCGACGGGAGCTTGGTGAACGGCTCGGAGAAGTCGAAGTAGTCGGCGAACTTGGCGCCCTCCTCCTCCTTGCCCTCGCGGACCTTGGCGGCGACCTGGCCCATGCCCCACATGCGTTCGCGCAGCTCGCCGATCAGGTCGCCGTCCTCGCCGAAGCGCTCGACCAGGATCGCCCGCGCGCCCTGAAGCGCGGCGGCGGCGTCCGCGACCTCCTCGGTCAGGTACGCCTGCGCGGCCTCCTGCGGGTCGGTCGTGGGATCGTTCAACAACCCGTCGGCGAGGGGTTCGAGCCCCTGCTCGCGCGCGATCTGCGCCTTGGTGCGCCGCTTGGGCTTGTAGGGCAGGTAGAGGTCTTCGAGGCGGGCCTTGGAGTCGGCGGCCAGGATCGAGGCTTCCAGCGCGTCGTCGAGCTTGCCCTGCGACCGGATCGAGTCGAGCACCGCGGCCCGGCGCTCCTCCAGCTCGCGCAGGTAGCCAAGCCGCTCTTCCAGCGTCCGGAGCTGGGTGTCGTCCAGCGCGCCGGTCGCCTCCTTGCGGTAGCGGGCGATGAACGGCACGGTCGAGCCCCCGTCGAGCAGGTCGACGGCCGCACCGACCTGTCCGGCGCGCACGCCCAGCTCGTCGGCGATCCTCTGGTGGATGGCTGTGGTCACACCAGGCATTGTGCCCGCACGCTCCCCGTGCGGGGGTGGAGGGGCGGCTATGGGCGGGTCGGGCGACGTTCCGGCCGTTCGGGTGAACGAGGTGATCCACCGGTAACGGAAGGTTGCGCCGAACGACCTAGTTGACACCCCTGTTTGCCAGGAGGTGTGAACATGTCGGATCTCGACACCACCACCGCCGAACGCGCACTGAGGACGGCGGTCGAGGCGTACGGACTCGTGTGGCACGACGCGCGCGGCGCAGCGATCCCGGGCGCCGCCCTGCGGGACGTCCTCCTCCGCGCGACGGAGAAACCGCGCAAACTCGTCGTGCACGGCGCGAAGGTCACCGGCGAGTTCTGTCTCGAAGCGGGAGCGGTCGCGTTCCCCGTGAAGTTCGAGGACTGCGAGTTCGACGAGGCGCCCAACCTCGAACAGACCCGCTTCCCCGGCCTGTACCTGGTCCGGTGCCGGCTGCCCGGCCTGCACGGGACGCAGCTCGGCGCGGAGACGAACCTGGTGCTGCGCGACTGTGAGGTCGCCGGCACGGTCGAGTTGACCGGGGCGGCGATCAAGGGGCAACTCTGGCTGACCGGGAGCCGGCTGCGCGCCCTCGGTGGCGCGGCCCTCAAGGCGGACGGCATTGTCGTCGGTCAGGATCTGCTGTTCGACCGGGGGTTCCGGGCCGAGGGCAGGGTGCGGATGGTGGGTGCCCGGCTCGGCGGGCAGCTCATCTGTACCGAGGCGGCCTTCCGCGATCCCGGCGGAGTGGCGCTGGAGCTGGACGGCGCGATCGTCACCGAGGACACCTTCTGGAGCAGCGGGTTCCTCGCCGAGGGCGTGGTGTCGGTGTGCTGCGCGAAGCTGGAGGGCAAGCTCGACTGCTCGGGCGGGACCTTCCGCAACCCCGGCCGGGTGGCGTTGAGCGCGGAAGGGCTGCGGGTGCAGGGGGACGTGCTGTTCGCCGGCGGCGCGGTCGAGGGCGGGGCGAACCTCACCGGCTGTGCCGTGGGTGGTCGGCTGGACCTGACCGGCGGTCGGTTCTCCGACCCCGGGCGCACCGCCTTGGACCTGGCCAGGGCCCACGTGGCGCAGAACCTGGTGTGCCGCAGCGGTTTCGTTGCCCAAGGTCTGGTGCTGCTGGCCGGCGCGGAGATCGGGGGCGGCCTGTGGTGCGAGGGCGGGCACTTCGACAACGGCACCGACACCGCGCTGGACGCGACCGGCGTGATCGTGCACCGGGACGTGCGCCTCGGGCGGATCCCGGAGAGCGACAGCGGGTTCCACGCACAAGGTGGCGTGGTGCTCAGCGGCGCGACCGTGGCCGGCGACTTCGACTGCACCGGCGGGGACTTCGCCAACCCCGATCGCGTGTCCCTCGTGGCGAAGGGAATGTCGGTCAAGCGGGACGTGACGATGCGGACCGGGTTCGTCGCCGGCGGATCGGTGGACCTGACCGGGACCAAGGTGGACGGCAGCCTCGACTGCGGCGGCGGCGTGTTCGGCAACTCCGGCCGGGCGTTCTGCGGCGACCACGTGGAGGTCGGGCAGTCGGCGGTCTTCGACCGGGCGCGTGCCGCCGGTCAGATCCGGCTGTGCGGGGCGCGGATCGCGAACCGGCTCACCTTCGCCAGGACGACCATCTCCGGCGACGAGAAGGCGTTGCTGCTCAACGGCGCGGTCGTCGGCGGCCAACTCCGGTTGGTGTTCCCGACCAAACCCGCGGGCGGCATCCACCTGTGCCAGGTGCGGGCCGCCTACCTCGACGACCGCGAGTCCCGCTGGCCGGACCGGGTGAAGCTGTACGAGTTCGTGTACGGGGCCCTGCCCAACGACGGCGTGGACGTGAAGAGCCGCCTCCAGTGGTTGGGCCGCCACCACAAGTACGCGCCGCAGGTGTACACCCAGCTCGCCAGGACCTACGAGCTGTCCGGGATGCACGACAGCGCGAAACGCGTGCTGATGGCCGCCGAGGACGCGCGCCGGGCCTCCCGGCAGGGGGTGAGCCGCCGCCTGGTGATCGCCTTCGACTGGCTGCTGAAGTACACCGTGGGGTACGGCTACCGGCCGTTGTGGGTGCTGTACTGGTTCTTCGGCCTGCTCGTGCTGGGGTGGCGGCTGTTCTCGCACATCGGTGAGAGCGGGTTCCACCACGCCAAAACGGGTGAGAGCGCGACGCACCAGCCGTTCCTCTACACCCTCGACCTGCTGCTGCCGGTGGTCAGCCTGAGGCAGCGGGACCTGTGGGTGGTCGAGGGTGCGGCGCTGTGGTGGTCGACGGCGTTCACGGTGCTGGGGTGGGTGTTGGCGATCTGCCTGGTGACGGGTCTCGGCAAGGCGTTCAAGCGCGAGCTGTAGACCCGTTGTCAGGCCGGGCGGCGCGCTCTGTCCACAGTGGATCGTCCGGATGGGTGCGCCATCTCGTGCCCGCCTGCCGGCGGAGGTCGTGGCGGCGCGTGCGCGGTTCGCGGCCCTGGGACGTGGATCGGGTGCCGGCATTCACGCCGAACCCCCGGCCAAGGGGCTCGGGATGTGAAAGGGTCGTGACATGCGTTGCGGAATCGTGCTGCCGTTCTTCGACGCCCCGGACGTGGCGTCGTGCGCCGAACTCGCCGAGCGGGCGGGGTGGGACGGGGTGTTCCTGGCCGAGTCGGTGTGGGGGGTCGACGCCTGGATCGCGTTGACCGCCGCGGCGATGCGCACGTCGTCGCTGGTCGTGGGCACGATGCTGACCCCGCTGCCCCGGGTCAGGCCGTGGGACTTGGCCTCCAGGGTGGGCACGCTGGACCGGTTGTCCGGCGGGCGGGTCCGGCTCGCGGTCGGGTTGGGCGCGCTGCACCCCGGCTGGACGGCGTTCGAGCGCGACGAGGGGCGGGCGGAGCGCGCGCTGCTGCTGGACGAGGGGCTCGCGGTCTACGACGGGTTGATGCGCGGGCAGCCGTTCTCCTTCCACGGCAAGCGCTACCGGGTCGAGCCGACGGACTTCTTCCCGCCGCCGCCTCCCGTGCAACGCCCGCGCGTGCCGGTCTGGGTGGTCGGCGCCCACCCCCGCCCGGTGTCGCTGCGGCGCGCCGCGCGCTGGGACGGCCTGCTGCCCAACATCGTCGGCGAAGGCGAGGCGCGCGGCCCGGCGAACCCGGACGAACTCGCGCGCATCGTGGCGGACGTGCGGGCCCTGCGGGAGGCCGAGGGTCTGCCGTGGGACGGGTACGACGTGATCGCCGAGGGCGTGAGCCCGGTCGACCTCGACGCCTGGGCGCAGGCCGGGGCGACGTGGTGGATCGAATCGGACTGGGAGACCACGCCGGACGCGGTCCGCGACCGAGTCGCCGCCGGCCCACCGCGCTGAGCGCCCGCCGTGCCGGACGGCCGGGCTGAGCAGCCGCAGCGCCGGGCTGAGCGGGCCGTGACGTCGGGTGAGTGCGGTGATGCCGGGAAGGACGGTGCTGTGGCCAGGTCGCCGGCTGCTCGGGTGTGGGCTGTCGGCGGATCTGGCGCGCGGGGTCGGCGACCTGGCGCGGCTGTCCGGCGGTCGGCTGCGGCCGGCCTCCGGGTTCGGTGCCTACGACACTGTGGTGCGGAGGGCCGTGCGGTCGGACGGTCGGGTGCCGGTCAGGGCTAGGTAGTCGCGGTTGAGGTGGGGCTGGTCGGCGTACCCGCACTCGGCGGCGACGGTCGCGGGTGGGGCGTCGCGCAGCAGGGTGACCGCGCGGTGCAGGCGCAGGACGCGGGCGGCGGTTTTCGGGGGTAGGCCGATCTCGGCGTGGAACCGGGCGGTCAGGTGCTGCCTGGTCCAGCCGAGCTCGGCGGCGAGGTCGGCGATGCGCAGCGTGCCGTGGGTCTGGGCCAACCGTCGCCACGCGTGGCGCACGCTCGGGTCGGGGCGGTGGCCTTCGACGATCCGGGTGGTCAGGTGGTGGTCGAGGGCGGCGAAGCGGGCTTGCGGGGTCGGCAGCCCGGCCAGGTGCTCGGCCAGCAGGTGGGCGTCCGGCACCAGGTCTGCCAGGCCCACCGACGTGTTGGTCAGTCCGCGCAGCGGGCCGAACAGGGCGTGCGCGGCCAACGGCGAGAGGCCGATGGTGATGCCGACCGCACGGCCCTCCTGGCTCGCGAACAGCGGACGGTCGCGCAGGCCGTTCACCGGTGACCACGGCAGGTCGGGGCGGTGCGGGGTCACCAGGTCGAGCATCACGGTCACGGCGGCCAGCGGGGCGACCGTCCAGTGGTGGGGTTCGCCGGCGTTGTCGTGCGCGCTGTAGGACAGCACGCCGGGAGCCGCCGAGGAGCCGAACACCAGGGGCTCGACGCGCGCGACCTGGTCGTGGGGCACGACGATCGACCAGCCGACCATGCCGCCACCTTACTTTCGTCCAATACGGCCAAGCGCCGGATTTCCTACTGTTCGCGCCATGGACACGGGGGTATTCGCAGGCCAGGAAGCCGAGAATCGCTATCGGGCGGTCTACCGGGAGGTGTGGGCGACGTGCCCGGAACCCGACGAGGTGCTGGACGTGCCGACATCGTTCGGCCCGACAAGGGTCTACCGGTTCGGGTCGGTGGGGGAGTCGCTCGTGCTGCTGCCGGGCATGGCGGCCACCGCCGCCGGGTGGGGCGCGGAACTCGCCCGGTACGCCGACGGCCACACCGTCTACGCCGTCGACACGCTGGGGGAGCCCGGGTTGAGCGTGCAGACCGCGCCGATCCGGACCGCCGTCGACCGAGGGCTGTGGGTGCACGAGGTGGTCGCCGGGCTGGGGTTGGCGCGGGCGCACCTGGTCGGGGCGTCGACCGGCGGGTGGCACGCGACCGCAGCGGCGGTGCACGCGCCGCAGCGGGTCGCGTCGGTGAGCCTGCTCGACCCCACGGCGGTGACGGTCGGGTTCGGGTTCGGCGTGCTCTGGCGCGCGCCGCTGACCCGCGTGCTCGGCTGGGAGTGGTTCCTGCGGTGGGCCGGGCCGGGCGAGGACTTCCGGCTGGTCCTGGCCGGGATCGCGGAGTACCGGGCCCGGCCCGCGCCGCAGGTGCCGTTCGGCGACGCGCTGCGGCCGGTGCGGGTGCCCGTGCTCGCGATCTTCGGCCGGCACAGCACCGTGCACAACGGCGAACGCGCGGCGCGGCGGATGCGTGAGTTCGTGCCGCACGCCGAGGTCGAGGTCTGGGAGTGCGGGCACCGGATCGACGCCGCCGAGCGCGTCGCGCGATTCGTGCGACGATTCGGGGCGTGATCGAACTCCCCGGGCCGGTCGGGTTCGTGCTGGGCGGCGGTGGCAGCCTGGGCGCGGGCCAGGTCGGCATGCTGCGGGCGTTGGCGGAGCACGACGTCGCGCCGGACCTGGTCGTGGGCACGTCGGTGGGCTCGGTGAACGGCGCGCTGCTCGCGCTCGACCCGGCGCACGCGTTCACCCGGCTCGGCCGGATCTGGGAGCACATGACCCGGCCGAGGGTGTTCCCCGGCGGGCTGTGGGCGCAGGCCAGGACGTTGCGGCAGCACCGCACGCACCTGTTCCCGAACACCGGGCTGGCGCAGGTGCTGGCGTTCGGGCTGGACGGCGCGGCCGACTTCGCCGACCTGGCGCTGCCGTTCGGCGCGGTCGCGGTCGACTCGGTGGCCGGCACGGCGGTGACGCTGACGTCGGGCGACCTGGTGTCGGCGGTGCTGGCCAGCGCCGCCATCCCCGGCATCTACCCGCCCGTGCACCGCGAGGGACGGGTGCTCTACGACGGCGGGGTGCTGGCGAACGTGCCGATCCGGCAGGCGCTGGCGATGGGCGCGCAGTCGTTGGTGGTGCTGGACTGCGCGTTCCCCGGGCACCTGCCGTCGGTGCCGGAGAACATCGCCGAGACGCTGCTGTTCTGGGCCACGCTGGGGATGCGCAACCAGGCCGTGCTGGAGGTGGAGCTGGCGTCGACCTCGGTGCCGGTGCTGTACCTGCCGGGCCCGCCCGTGCAGCCGGTGACGCCGTTGGACTTCGGGCACACCGCCGAGCTGATCGCCTCGTCCTACGAGGCGTCCACGCGGTTCCTCGACACCGTCGCGGTGGCCGGGCCGGGCCTCTACGGCCACCCCTCGGGCCTGCGCTAGCCGCTCACCCGGTGGTCGGCCGGTCCAGGAACTTGGCCCACGTGGTGCGGGAGAAGGAAAGCCGTGGACCGGACGGGTGCTTCGAGTCGCGCACGTGGGTGGCGTCGGCGGTCAGCCGCACTTCGACGCACGCGGGGTTGTCGGCGCTGTAGCTCGACTTGAACCAGCCGGAACGCGTCACTCGAACTCCTTCGCCACCTGCTCGATCAGGTTCAGTGAACCGGCTCGGTCGAGCGCGGAACCCATGGCCTGCCCGTATGCCAGAGTGTACTCGCGTACACGCAACGGTTGGTCGATCAGATCGGTGGACGAGACGCTCTCCTGCCACCCGAGGTCGGGGAGCCGACTGCTGGCGAAGCCGAAGAGGTAGAAGCCGGAGCCGCCGAGCGCGTTGTAGTAGTCGGCTTCGAAGGGGATGACCCGGACTTCGAGGTTGTCCGGGTGCCGCTCGATCCGGGACGCCAGGTGGCGCAGCTGCTCGGCCATCACGGCGCGACCGCCGATGTGTTGGCGCAGCGTGGATTCGGTGAGCAGGGCGGTCACTTCCAGCGGGTCGTCGCCGGCCAGCCGTTGCTGTCGCCTGAGCCGCACCTCGACCCGGCGGTGCGCCTCGGCGAGCTTGATGGTCGGGCCGCCGCCGGTCATCACCGCCAGCGCGTAAGCCTCGGTCTGGAGCAGCCCGGAGATGAGCCCGGTGCTGTAGGTGCGAACGGACTCGGCGCCGTGCTCGAAGCCGAAGAACCGCAGCATCTCCGCGTTGTACATGGCCGAGTACGGCGCCCACCAGCCCGGCTGCTTCGCGGCTTCGCGCAGGGCGTGCAGCTCGGCGGTCTCGGCGTCGGTGAAGTCGAGCACCGCCGCGAGCTCGGTCAGCTTGGTGTCGTTGATCTTGAGCTTGCCCATCTCGACGCCGGAGACGTAGGACTGCGTGTTGCCCACCGCCCGACCGGCGGCCGCGGCGGTGAGACCCGCCGATTCGCGGCGTTCCCGCAGGCGGAGGCCCAGTTCCAGAGCGGCGATGGTCGGTGAGACAGGTGCCATGTTGCAGCCTTTCACTCGATAGTGGGATACGACTTGCTTGTATTAACGCTGATTGAGCATGGTAGCGGTGAATCATTGATCTCCGTGGGAGGCAAGCCGTGAGCATGGCGCGAGTTCACCTCTGGGCCGAGGTGCCCGACGACGTCCGGATCAACTACGAGATCGAGCCCGGTGGTGGTGGCGTCCTGTTCAAGATCGGCAAGGACGTCGAGCTCACCGCCACCCGACAGGGCATGGCGGTGATCGCCGAGCACGCCGCCGAGGCCGTCAAGCTGGCCGAGGAGATCCACACCGAGATGCGGGTCCGCAAGGGGCGGCCCGTCGACTAGGGGTCAGCCCGCGGTGGCGGCGGTGAGCTCGTCGAAGCCAGCGCGGATGCCGTCGGCCAGGACGTGGGCGTCGGGGACGCCGTCGAAGTCCGCGGTCACGCCGAAGGTGATCCGGTCGAGGTAGGAGAAGATCCCGATGCTGATCCGGACCTTGGCGGCGATCGGCACGTACGGGTAGATCTCGGTCAGCTTGCGGCCCAGTACGTACAGCGGGATTCGCGGGCCGGGGACGTTCGTCGTCACCGTCTGGAGCAGTTGCTGCGGGAAGCGCATGGCGGTCCGCGAGCCGAGCGCGAGCAGGGCCGGGGCGGCGAAGTCGCCCAGGCTGGTCAGCACGTCCGCGCCGGCCGCCTGGCGGCTGCCCTTCAGGTCGTCCATCTGCTCCCGCACGCTCGCCAGGCGCACCAGCGGGTCCGGCTCGGCCACCGGGAGGTTCACCAGGATCGCGCTGACCCGGTTGGTCAGCAGGCCCTTCTCGGCGGGCGAGCGCACCGAGACCGGGACCATCGTGCGCACCACCAGGCCGTCGACCAGTTCGTCGCGCTTGGTGAGCAGATCGCGGAAAGCCCTGGTCACGGCCGCCAGGATGATGTCGTTGACGGTTCCGCCGGTGACCTTGCGGATCTGCTTGACCTCCGGCAGGCCCGCCCTGGCCCACAGCCACCGCCGGTGCGGGCCGATCCGGCCGTTCAACGACTTCGGCGTGCCGACCGCGAGCCGGCGGGCGGTGTCGGGCAGGCTGCCCAGCACCGCCCGCCCCACGTCCACGACCTCCGAGGCGCTGCGCAGCCGGCGGGCCGGCACGGGGACGGCCGCCAGGTGCTTGACCGGGGTGAGCACCGCGTCCCGGACGCCGTCGACCACCAGGTCCAGCGTCGACGGGCTCGGGTCCGGGGTCCACGAGGTCGGCGCGGGCAGCTCCGCGTCGGCCCGCCGGTCGAGCAGCACCCGCATCAGGTCGGTGCCCGCGATGCCGTCGACCATGCAGTGGTGGACCTTGGAGATGATCGCCCACCGGCCGTCCTCCAGGCCCTCGACCAGCCACACCTCCCAGAGCGGTTTGGCCAGGTCCAGACGTTGCGCGAACAGCCGGCCGGCCAGGTTGCGGAGCTGGTCGTCGGCACCCGGCACCGGGACCGCGGTGTGCCGGACGTGGTAGAGGATCTGGAAGTGCTCGTCGTCCACCCACACCGGGCGGCCCAGGTGCAGCGGCAGGGACCGCACGCGCTGCCGGTAGCGGGGGACGGTGCCGAGCTTCGCCGCGAACAGGCGCACGACGTCGCCGTAGGTCGGCGCGGGGCCCTCGAACACCAGGACCGAGCCGACGTGCATCGGGACGTTCTCGTCCTCGATGAAGAAGAACCCGGCGTCCATCGCGTTCATGCGGTCCATGCGGCGACCGTAGGACGGTGCCCGCCGGGCGTCGAGTTGTATCCGGGACTGGTGCAGCCAGCACTTGAGAAACATCATGGTTGTCAGGGGCGCTCACGACGAGCGGAGGGGAGGGGCCATGTCGGCACTGCCGGACATCCCGCCACCGGATCCGATCCCGCTGGACCGGCCCGAGCTGCGGGTGGTCCCCGAATCGGCTCCCGGACTGCTCTGGTACCTGACCGAGCCGACCCGCGCCGTGGTGGACCTGGGGCAGTTCGCGGCCACCCGGTCGCTGCTGCGCGCGGCACCCAGCGGCGACGGGCACACCGTGCTGGTCCTGCCGGGTCTCGGGGCCGCTGACGGGTCCACCGGGATGCTGCGCAAGTTCCTGGTCGGCCTCGGCTACGACGTGCACGGGTGGGGCCTGGGGCGCAACATCGGGCCGTCGGTCGGGGTCGTGCACGGGATGCGCGCGCTGCTGCGCGGGCTCGCCGAGGACCGGCCGGTCAGCCTGGTCGGCTGGAGCCTGGGCGGCATCTTCGCCCGCGAACTCGCCCGCGAGCACCCCGACCTGGTCCGCCAGGTCGTCACGCTGGGCAGCCCGTACGCGATGACCGACCTGCGGCAGACCCGGGTCAACCCGGTGTACCGCCTGCTGGCCCGGTTCTACGTGGCGGGCGCGGACCTGCCGCCGCCCGAGCACACCCGGCCGCCGATCCCGGTCCCGGCCACCTCGGTGTACTCGAAGTCCGACGGCATCGTGGCGTGGCGGACCTGCGTCTCGGAGCCGGGACCGCGCCGGGAGAACGTGGCGGTCGCGTCCAGCCACCTCGGGTACGGCTACAACTCGACGGTCTGGTGGGTCGTCGCGGACCGCCTCGCGCAGGCCGAGGGCGAGTGGTCGCCGTTCACCCCGCCGCCCGGCATGGCCCGGATGTTCCCGGCCGGCTGACGGCGGACTCCCGAAGTCACTCGCAGTACTCATCCGGTGCACACCTTGTGTTCGCCGTGCCGCCACCCCAGGGTTTCGCGTGGCCCGTTGGCTTGGCCACCGGGCCACACCCCTGACGGAAGGTGGAGCACGATGCTGTCTCCTGCACGGCTTTCCCCGGTGCGGAAGGTGGCCGCGACGCTGGTCGCGGCCGTCGCGCTGTCGGTCTTCGGCACCACGCCGGCATCGGCGGCGACCGACTCCGAACTGGCGCTGCACTGGGCACCGGTCCACTACCAGGACACCGACTCCTCCGACCACGACGCCGACTACCTGTCCACTGTGGACTTCGACGGCGACTGGAACGCGCAGAACAACTGGGAGGGCCAGGACGACGTGCTGTCCCGGCTGACCGGCGCGGCCTACTACTCGGTGGTGGAGACCTCCACCCACTGGTTCATCGTCTACAGCTTCTACCACCCGCGCGACTGGGAGGACTTCCCCGACCCGTTCGGCCAGTTCACCCACGAGAACGACATGGAGGGCCTGCTGGCGACGGTCCGCAAGGACGGCAGCGCGTTCGGCAAGCTCGAAGCCGTGGTCACCGTGGCGCACAGCGACTTCTACTCCTACGTGCCCGCCGGCAGCACGTACACCGGCGGCCGGGAGAACGTCGACGGCACGTTGCTGGTGCAGGACCAGCGCCCCACCACCCGTCAGGAAGCCAAGGGCCACGGGCTCTACGCGTGGAACGGCGCGGAGTTCCCCGGCGGTGACGGCGTGGTCTACGTGCCGAGCACCACCGGCGAGGTCCCCTCGTCCGGCAACGACCGTTCGGTGGCCTACCGGCTGGTCGACACGTTCGCGCCGGGCGGGCTCTGGGCGCGCCGGGCGGACGCGGCGACGTTCGCGAGCTGGGGCACGTTCCGGGGTGACAACGGTAAGAAGAACGCCGCTAACAGTGCTTGGGGCTGGGACGACGGCAACGACGGCAGCGACCTCCAGCGCGGCCTGCTCGCCACCGACCCGGCCTACCTGGTGTCGGTGTACTTCGCCAACCGGGGCGACTTCAGCCTGACCTACACCCGCAACGCCTACCGCTGACTGGTCGTGAAGATTCGGCCTGTCCTCCTTTCGCCGAACAGTTCGACTGCCAGAGCTGAGCCGTTCCGGCGCGGTGCCGGCCTCGCGCACTTCGGGGTCGGGCGCGGGCCGTAGTCGCCATCACTCCAATCGGTGGTCACGGGCGGAACACCACCTCGTCCGTGACCATCTCGATCTACGCTCCGGCCATGGCCACACAGACGCCGCCGATGCTCGCCCGCGTGGTGACCGAAGTCCTCGCGCCATGGGTGCTCGTGCTGAGCCTGCCGGTGCTGGTCGCCTGGCACGCGACGCGCAGCGTGGTGCCCACAGTGGTGTGGGGCCTGGTGGTCGGGGTGACCGGGTCGGTGATCCCGATGCTGGTCGTGGTCCGGGGCGCGCGGCGCGGGTTGTGGCAGGGCCACCACGTGACCAACCGCGAAGGCCGCCTGGTGCCGCTGTTCACCTGCGCGTTGTCGCTCGGTGCCGGGATCGCGGCGCTGGTGCTGGGCGACGCGCCGCACCGGATGGTGGCGTTGGCGCTGTCGATGTTCCTCTGCCTGGTGGTGAGCATCGCGATCACGTTCGTCGCTCCGGTGCCCGGCGGGCGGGGCTGGAAGATCTCCGTGCACACGGCCGTCGCGGCGGGCGCGCTGGCCGTGCTGCTGGTGACGTTCGGCCTGTGGACGCTGGTGTTCCTGCCCGCCGTGGCGCTGGTCGGGTGGTCGCGGGTGGCGTTGGGGGACCACACCGTGGCCCAGGTCGTGGGCGGCGTCGTGCTGGGGCTGGTGGTGGGCGGTCTGACGTTCTGGTGGCTGGCGTGAGGGCGCTCACGGCCCGTGCGCCCGGGGGCCGCCCTACCCTCCAGGGATGACGCTGAGACTGGACCTGTCCGGCCCGGTGGCCACGTTGACCATCGACCGGCCCGCCAAGCGCAACGCCCTGAGCTACGACATGTGGTCGTCGTTGCCGGGGTTGCTGGCCCGGGTCCAGGACGCGGCCGACGTGCGGGTGCTGGTGATCCGGGGCGGCGAGCACTTCTCGGCGGGCGCGGACATCAGCGAGTTCTCGACGTTGCGCAGCGGCGCGGACGGCGCGGCCCGCTACCACGAGGCGGTGCACGGCGGGGAGCGCGCGATCGCCACGCTCGGCAAGCCGACCATCGCCGCGATCACCGGGTTCTGCATCGGCGGCGGGTGCGAGATCGCGCTGGCGTGCGACCTGCGGATCGCCTCGGACGGCGCCCGGTTCGGCATCACGCCCGCGAAGCTCGGGATCGTCTACGACCTGCGGTCCACCAAGCGGCTGGTCGACGTCGTCGGGCCCGCGTGGGCCAAGCAGATCCTGTTCTCCGGCGAGATCCTCGACTCGGCGACGGCCCTGCGGATCGGACTGGTCAACGAGGTGCACGCGGACGTGGACGCCCGGGTCAAGGAACTGTCCGAGGTGATCGCGTCACGGGCGGGGGTGAGCGTGCGCGGGGCGAAGACGATCGTGGAACGGATCACCGACGGGCAGCACGAAGACGACGACGCGGTACGTGCGCTGTACGACGAGGCCGTGCACAGCGCCGAGTACGCGGAAGGCGTCGCGGCGTTCATGCAAAAGCGTTCGCCGAGGTTCTGAGCGCGCGGCCGGCGTTCCGGGCGTGATCAGGGTGAAGGCCGTGGCCGGCCCGTCGCTGACGCCCGACGAGGCCGGCACGGGGCTGGCCACGGTGCTGGCTACGGGGCTGCCGTACGTGGCGGACGAGAGCCGAGTTCCGACCGGCGGAGGAGGCGTGACGTGGCCGGCTCGACGACAGCCGGTGTCACCCGCTCGGCGGTTGTCACCGCCGTCCTGCCTGAATTGATCGGGATGATGCTCCGAAGTGGAGACGAGCCGCGGTAGATCCGGGTATTTTCGGGTAGTCCACGGAGCGAGGAGCCGCCGGCCTACCCGTAGTTGAGAGCAGGCCGCACCGGGTTTCACCGGCACGGCACCGCCGTGACGCCGGAAGCAGAGGACGGGTGGACCCACCTGCCGCCGGCGGCTCCCCTCGCACCCCGTGGTCAGCCCTTGAGCACCTCGCGCAGCCGGGGCTCGAACGCCACCGCGTCCTCGGCGAAACCGATGTGGCCGCCGGGGAACAGCGTCGGCTCGGTGCCCAGTGCCGCGGTCAGCGCGCGGGACGTGCGCTCGCACAGCTGACCGGTCGACTCCTCGCCCAGACCGATCAGCAGCCGGGTCGGGGTCGCGCGCAGGACGTCGAGGTCGGGCACCCAGCGGGTGGTCGGGCGCAGCATCCGGTTGTGCTGGTACTCGTCGTCGGCCACGTCCTGCGCGGGCCGCTCGCCGCCCAGCATGTGCTCGACCACCTCGTCGGGCAGGAAGATGTTCGCCACCTCCAGGAACTTGCGGAACGCGGCCACCGGGTCGCCCGTCTGGTGGATGGCGATGATCTCGTCGGTCTTCGCGCGCAGCTCCGCGCGGTCGTCGAGCAGCTCGTTGAGCGGCGGCTCGTGGGCGATCGCGGTGTGCACGACCTCCGGGTGCGCCTGCACCAGCGCCAGCACGCTGACCGCGCCGCCGCTGGAGCCCAGCACCGCGGCCGGGCCGGCGTCGACGTGCCGGATCAGCCGGTACAGGTCGTCGGCGCGCAGCTCCGGGGTCGAGTCGAGCCCGCGGTCGTCCACCGGGCTGCGGTTGATGCCGCGCGGGTCGGTGGTGAGCACGGTGTGGTCGGTGGCCAGCAGGTCGGCCAGCGGCTCGAACGCCCGCGCGTCCATCGGCGCGCCGACCAGCACCACCAGCGGGCCGCTGCCGCGCAGTTCGTAGTGCAGGGACGCGTGGTCGACCCGGAGCGAGTCGGCGATGGCGGTGGTCATGGGGGTCCTCCAACTGTGGTTTTCGCCCGTTCGGAGGTAGGTGACTCCCGGCGCGGGGCAGAATCGTCGCTCGTGAGCGAAGTTTTTTCCACTGGAGCGGAACTGGACCAGGCGCGCGCGGGCGACGACGCCGCGTTCACCCGTCTGGTGGAGCCGCTGCGCCGTGAGCTGCACGCGCACTGCTACCGGATGCTGGGCTCGGCGCACGACGCCGACGACGCCCTGCAGGACGCCCTGCTGCGCGCGTGGCGCGGGCTGGCCCGGTTCGAGGGGCGCAGCTCGCTCAGGTCGTGGCTGTACACCGTGGCCACCCGGACGTGCCTGGACGTTGTCGAGTACCGCGGCCGGCGGGCGCTGCCGATCGACCTCGGACCGTCGAGCGAGCGGGCCGTGGTCGGCGACGTGGCGCTGACCGACGTGGCGTGGCTCGGGCCCTACCCGGACGCCGGGCTGAGCGGGCCGGGCGCGCGGTACGAGCAGCGGGAGGCCGTGGAACTCGCGTTCGTCGCCGCCCTCCAGCACCTGCCCGGCAACCAGCGGGCCGCGCTGGTGCTGTTCGAGGTGCTGGGGTTCTCGGTCGCCGAGATCGCCGGGATCATGAACACGTCCACCACGTCGGTGAACTCGGCGTTGGCGCGGGCGCGGCGGATCGTCGCGGAGAAGGTGCCGGCGGCCTCCCAGCAGCAGACCTTGCGGATGATCGACGACGCCCGGCTGCGGGAGGTCGTGTCGGGGTTCGCCGAGGCGCTGGAACGCGGCGACGCGGACACCATGGTCGCGCTGCTCACCGAGGACGTGACCTGGTCCATGCCGCCGCTGTCCGCCTGGTACGCGGGGCGGTCGGCGGTGATGGACTTCGTGGCGGCCGTGCCGTTCCGGTGCGGGTCGTGGCGGCACCTGACGACCAGCGCGAACGCCCAGCCGGCCGTGGCCTGCTACCTGTGGGACGACGCGGCCGGCGTGCACGCGGCGTGGTCGGTGAACGTGCTGACCCTGCACGACGGGCTGATCGCCGGGGTGACGTCGTTCCAGGGCGGGGAGCACTTCCGGCGGTTCGGGCTGCCGGTGGCCCTGCCCTGAGGTTCGTTCGCGCGGGGAAGGGCGGGGGCTGGACGTGCGAGAGGGGACGGATCGCTCCGCCCCCTCCGTGAGCCGCTGGTCAGGCCTGCTGGTCGGCCACCTGCTTGCGCACTTCCTCCATGTCGACCTTGCGCGCCTGGTCGATCAAGTCCTCCAGCGCCGACTCCGGCAGCGCGCCGGGCTGGGCGTAGAGCACGACGCCGTCGCGCACGATCATCAGGGTCGGGATCGAGCGGATCTCGAAGGCCGCCGCGAGTTGCTGCTGGTCCTCGGTGTCGACCTTGCCGAACACGATGTCCGGGTGCTTCTCGGCCGTCTTCTCGTAGGTCGGTGCGAACTGGCGGCAGGGACCGCACCAGGCCGCCCAGAAGTCGACCAGAACCATGTCGGATCCGCCGACCACCTCGTCGAAGTTCTCCGTGGTCAGCTCCACCGTGGCCATAGGTTCTCCTCGCTCTAGCGTGGGCGTTGCCGCCCCGGTTACCCGGTCCAACGAACCTGACACCTGGCGAATTCCATTCAACCAGGCGTTGAAGGGGTCAACCAGCAGTTGTAGCTTCGGGTGTCGTGTGGGTGCCGGAGAGTTACCTGGTCGAGTGTCGCGAACCGGTCGGCTATCTGGATTTCGCGCGCTACGGGCCGCCCGTGCACGCGGTGGTGGCGGAGACGACGCGGCTGTTGGAGCGGTCCTCGCAGGCCGGGCCGTCCACCGTGGACGACCTGATGCGCCAGGACCTGCGGGCGCGGTCGGCGGTGGCCCGGCTGGTCGGAGCGGGCGCGGCGCAGGTCCCGGCGCAGGTCCCGGCGGACCGGGTGGCGCTGGTGCCCAACACCAGCACCGGGTTGTTCCAGGCGGCATCCGGGCTGGTCGGTGAGGTGCTGGTGGCGCGGGCCGAGTTCCCGGCGAACACCTACCCGTGGGTCCGCAGCGGGCGGGCGCGGGTGCGGTGGTTGCCCGCCGGGCCGGTGACGCCGGAGGTGGTGCGGGCGGCGCTCACGCCGGAGGTGACGGCGGTGTCGGTGAGCGCGGTGGACTTCCGGACCGGCTACCGGGCCGACCTCGCGGCGTTGCGGGACGTGCTGGGCGACCGGCTGCTCGTCGTGGACGGCATCCAGGGCTTCGGCGTGGTGGACGAGCCGTGGTCGGTGGCCGACGTGGTGGTGGTCGGCGGTCAGAAGTGGCTGCGGGCCGGGTGGTCGACCGGGTTCGTCGCGCTGTCCGACCGCGCGCTGGAACGGCTGGAACCGACGCTCTCCGGCTGGACCGGCGCGGTGAACGTCGGATTGTTCAACAACTCGCTGCGGCCACGAGCCGCCGGCGCGGCGGCCTGGTCGGTGACCCACCTGAGCCCGGTCGCGGCCGGGGCCCTGGCGACGGCGCTGGAACTGGTCGAACTGGCGGGAGTCCAGGCGCTCGGCACGAGGATCGTCGAACTCGCCGACGAACTGGCCGACGTGGTGCGCGCGGCGGGCGGGACGGTGGTGTCGGAGCAGGCCCGGCGCGCCGGGATCGTGGCGTTCACGCTGCCGCACGTGCCGGCGTCGGCGGTCGGCGCGGCACTCGCCAGGGCGGGCGTGACCGCGACCACCCGCCCCGAACACGTCCGCCTCGCACCCCACGCCTCGACCACGCCCGACACCGTCGCCCTGCTCGCCGACACCCTCCGCCACCTCCACCCGACACCGTCCGCCGCCGCACGATCGACTGCCGCACGATCGACTGCCGCACGATCGACTGCCGCACGGTCCGCCGCCACGCCGACTGACCCGAGCCGCTCGCCCGGAGTCGGTCCGGTCGCGGCCGGCCGGACCGGCGTTGGCCCGGTTGGGGATGGCCCGGTCGGGGGTGGCCCGGTTGGGGGTGGTGGGGTTGAGGGTGGCGGCGAGGTGGCCGAGCGGGTCGAGGCCGAACCCTGGCGCGGCACCGAAGCCGGGGTGGGTGCCCGCGCGTTCCCGCCGGACGTGGGCACCTACCGCCGGATGCTGGTCGAACGGGCCGTCGCCGACACCGGGGTCCCGGTCTCCCTGATGCGGAAGTCGCACAAGGCCCAGGTGGTCCGGTACCTGGACGACGCCGGGCTGTTCCAGGTCCGCGACTCGGTCGACCACCTGGCCGGGGTCCTCGGCGTCACCAGGTTCACGATCTACAACTACCTCAACGAGATCCGTCCCCGTCCGGTACCGGAAGAGCCGGTGCCCGAAGGCCCGCCAAGCGGGGCGGAGGAGGCGAGCGGTGAACAGGAATAGTGGCGTGCGCCACGGCGTTGGGACGAGTTGATCACCCGACGACTGGAGATGACAGCATGACGTTCGCTCTGCCCGACCCCTCGACGGAGTTCGGCGCCCGAGTCGCCCGCAGGCTGCGCGAGGACATGATCGCCTGGGTCACGTCGGTCGACCGGGCGGGCACGCCGCAGCCCGCACCGGTGTGGTTCCTCTGGGAGGACGACGCGATCCTCTTCTACAGCAAGCCCGACGCGAAGCGGCTGGACCGGCTCAAGGCCAACCCGCGCACGTCGGTCAACCTCAACGACGAGGGCCTCGGCAGGGACGTCCTGGTGCTGACCGGCTCGCTCACCCGCGAGGACGGCATCGCGCCGGCGCACCTGCACGAGGCGTTCACCGCCAAGTACGGCAAGCTGTCCACCGACTCGTTCGGCACGCACGAGACGTTCTCCGAGCTGTACAGCGTGCCCCTGGTCTTCCACCCGGAGCGTCTGCGCGGTCACTGAGCACCTTCGTGGACCGCGGCGTACACGGCGTCGCGGGCCGCGTTGGCCTCCGCGTCGGTGAGCGTCCGGGTCGGGTGCCGCAACACCAGGCGCAGCAACACGTTCTTCTGCCCGGACCGCGCGCCGAGCCGGGCGACGGCGGCCGGCGGCAGGGCGTCGACCGGGGTCTCGTCCAGCACCACCACCTCCTCCACGAGGTCGCCCACGGTGGCGCGCACGGTGTCGCCGATGGTCTCCGCGTCCTGCTCCGGCCGCACCGCGACCGACACGTCCCGCGAGATCGGCGGGTGCTTCGACACCGCCCGGTACGGCGTGAGGTCCCGCAGCTGCGCCACCACCCGCGGATCGTCGGACGACAGCAGCCGGATGTCCGGGATCCCCTTGCGCAGCATCAACAACCGGTCCAGGCCGACGCCCAGCGCGAGGCCGTGCACGTCGTCGGGCAGCCACGCGCGGCGCAGCACGTGCCGCGCGGCCAGGCCGCACTCGGCGACCTCCAGCCACTCGCCGTCGACCAGCACGTCGACCTGCCTGCCCTGCTCGGTGTACGGGTGCTCGGCCGGTGTCGTGCGGTACCGCGCACCCGGCACGGCGGCGGTGACCACGGCATCGATCAGCTCGTCCAGATCGGCCCGGTGGCGGGAGATCCGCCACAGGTCGAGCTGGTGCGGCGTGCCCGAGTGCACCCGGTCGACCGCGTCCCGCCGGTACACCATGCCGACGCACGCCAGCAGCACGTCGTCCCACTCCTGGGTGCCCAGTTCGCGCAGCGCGGGCGGGATCATCGCGGACGTGTGGCTGCGCAGCATCCGCCCTTCGGTGGTGTAGCGGGTGTAACGGGCGTCACGGGTGATGGCGTCCGGCGGGTAGCCGAGGTTGGTGTAGTTGTCCTCGACGCTGACGTCCGGGTGGTGCCGGATCACGCGCGGCTCGGCCGAAGCCGGTGCGGCGGCGAGGATCTCGGCCAGGACGAGCTGCACGGCGTGCGGCCCCTGCGCGGGGTCGGTGAGGTCGCGAGGCATCGCGGGTGGTCCCTTCGGGAGGCGGGTCGGCTCGTCGGGTGTCCCCCTGGAGCCGGTCCGCCACCGGGACCGCGCCTAGCGCACGCCCCGAATGGCCGGGTCTCCCGGCCAGGGGCGGCTAAATCGGCGCGTCACGTTTTCCACCCTAGCGCGGTCGTGCCGCATGATGCACCCATGTTGTCGACCAAGGGCGAGGACTTCCGGACGTTCTGGACGGAGTACCACCTCTGCACGCTGACCACCTCCCGACCGAACGGCACGCCGCACGTGGTGCCGGTCGGCGTCACGTTCGACATCCCGACGGCGACCGCCCGGATCATCTGCTCCCGAGGCTCCCGCAAGGTGCGCAACGTGCTCGCGGCGGGCGAGCGGGGCGCGCTGGTCGCGGTGTGCCAAGTGGACGGTGCGCGCTGGTCGACGCTGGAGGGCCGCGCGGTCGTGCGGCAGTCGGCCGAGGAGGTCGCGGACGCCGTGCGCCGGTACGCGCAGCGCTACCGGGAGCCCCGCCCCAACCCCGAACGGGTCGTGATCGAGATCGCGGTGACCCGCGTGCTGGGCACGGTGTGATCACCGTCGTCGGCATCGGCGCGGACGGCTGGGAGGGCCTGCCGCCCGCGTCGCGCCACGCGATCGCCTCCGCCGAGGTCCTGATGGGCAGCACCCGCCAACTCGACCTGATCCCGGCCGGCTCGCCCGGCGAGTCGCGGGAGGGTGAGGCGCGGATCGGTGAGTCGCGGGAGGGCGAGGCGCGGGAGGGTGAGGCGCGGTTCGGTGAGTCGTGGGAGCGCGAGTCGCGGGAGGGTGCGCTGGGTGTCGGCGGTGTACGGGAGGGTGGGGCGGAGCGGGTGGTGTGGCCGTCGCCGTTGGTGCCCGCGTTGCCGGGGCTGATGCAGGCGCACCGGGGGCGGCGGGTGTGCGTGCTGGCCAGTGGCGATCCGATGTTCCACGGCATCGGCACCACGCTGGTGCGGTTGCTCGGCGCGGACGCGGTGCGCGTCCTGCCGCAGCCGTCGTCGGCGTCGTTGGCGTGCGCGCGGCTGGGCTGGGCGCTGGACGCGGTGGACGTCGTCAGCCTGGTCGGCAAGCCCGCCGCGCTGCTGGTGCCGCACCTGCACCCCGGCCGGCGGGTCCTGGTGCTGGGCGGCGACCCGACCGAGGTGGCCGCGCTGGTCGGCGACGCCCGGATCACCGTGCTGGAGCAGCTGGGCGGGCCGGCCGAGCGGATCCACCACGACGTGACCGCCGCCGACCCGCTCAACGTGCTCGCCGTCGAGTGCGCCGAGGGCGGGTTCTCGCTGGTCCCAGGTCTGCCGGACGACGCCTACGAGCACGACGGGCAGCTCACCAAGCGCGAGGTGCGCGCGGTGACCCTGGCGCTGCTCGCGCCCCGTCCCGGCCAGGTGCTGTGGGACGTCGGCGCGGGCTCGGGCAGCATCGCCGTCGAGTGGTCCCGGGCGCACCCGGCGTGCCGGGCGATCGCCGTCGAACGGGATCCGGTGCGCGCCGAGCGGATCGCCCGCAACGCCGCCGCGCTGGGCGTGCCGGGCGTGCGGGTCGTGCTGGGGGAGAGCCCGGCGGCGCTGGACCTGCCGCAGGACTTCGAGCGGCCGGACGCGGTGTTCATCGGTGGCGGGCTGACCGCGCCGGGCGTCGTGGAGCGGTGCTTGGCGGCGTTGCGGCCCGGCGGGCGGCTGGTCGCCAACGCCGTCACGCTGGAGTCCGAGGTCGTGCTCGCGCGGTGGCACGCGGCCGCGGGCGGGTCGCTGACCAGGCTGTCGGTCAGCCGGGACACGCCCGTGGGCGGCTTCACCGGGTGGCGACCGCAGATGCCCGTGACCATCTGGGCCGTGACGAAGGAGAGCGCGTGACCGTCCACTTCATCGGCGCCGGGCCCGGTGCGGCCGACCTGCTCACGGTGCGCGCGGTGCGGCTGCTGGAATTGTCCCCGGTGTGCCTGTACGCGGGGGCGCTGGTGCCCACCGAGGTGCTCGGGCACTGCCCGCCGGACGCCCGGCTGGTCGACACCGCGAACCTCGACCTGGACCGGATCACCGCCGAACTGGCGACGGCGCACGAGGCCGGCCTGGACGTGGCGCGCCTGCACTCGGGCGACCCGTCGGTGTACAGCGCGATGGCCGAGCAGATGCGGCGGCTGGACGCGCTGGGCATCCCGTACGACGTGACGCCCGGGGTGCCGGCGTTCGCGGCGGCGGCGGCGTCGCTCAAGCGCGAGCTGACCGTGCCCGGCGTCGGCCAGACGGTGATCCTGACCCGCACCTCCGCGCGCGCCACCCCGATGCCGCCGGGTGAGGACCTGGCGGTGCTCGGGAAGTCGCGGGCCACGGTCGTGCTGCACCTGGCGGTGCAGCGGATCGCGGAGGTGGTCGCCGAGCTGCTGCCGAACTACGGGCCGCGGTGCCCGGCGGCGGTCGTGGCGTACGCGAGCCGGGCCGACGAACTCGTGCTGCGCGGCACGCTCGCCACCATCGCAGGCCAAGTGGCCGACGCCGGGATCAAGCGCACGGCGGTGATCATCGTCGGCGAGGTGCTGGCCGCGGAAGGCTTCCTCGACAGCCACCTGTACTCGACGGCCCGATGCCGCCCGTGACGCTGCCGACCTGCCGGACTACGGCGCCGGGCGCGCCCAGGCGTGGCCTGCCGGCGTGGGGAGTCCGGGGGCGTGGCTCGGCGTGGAGCAGCCTGCCGTTGGGCGGGGTGGGCGTGGGGCGGGCGGTGGTGAGGTGAAGACGGTGTTGGTGCTCGGCGGGACGGGCGAGGCGCGGGAGCTGGCGCGGCGCGCGGTGTCGGGGTTCCGGGTGGTGTCGTCGTTGGCCGGGCGGGTCGCCTCGCCCCGGCTGCCGGCGGGGGAGGTGCGGGTCGGCGGGTTCGGCGGGGTGGCCGGGCTGGTCGCCTACCTGCGGGCCGAGCGGGTGGACGCCGTGGTCGACGCCACGCACCCGTTCGCCGACCGGATCACGGCCAACGCGCTCGCCGCGACCCGCGCGGCCGGCGTGCCGTTCCTGGTGCTGCGCCGACCGGGCTGGACCGAGCGCCCCGGCGACCGCTGGACGTGGGTCGGCTCGATCGCCGAGGCGGCGGCGGTGGTCGGCGCGCGGCGGGCGTTCGTGACCACCGGGCGCGACGGGCTGGACGCGTTCACCGCCGGCGTGGCGCGGACCGTCGACCCGCCCGCCGGCGGCACCGCGCTGGAGGTCGTGCTGGACCGAGGACCGTACACAGTGGACGGTGAGCTGGCCCTGATGCGCCGCTACGGCGTGGAAGTGCTGGTCACCAAGGACAGCGGCGGCGACATGACGTCGGCCAAGCTGGACGCCGCACGCACCCTCGGGCTGCCCGTGGTGCTGGTCCGCCGCCCGCCCGCGCCCGCCGCGCCCACCGTGTCGGGGGTGGACGCGGCGCTGGCGTGGCTCACGACGGGTAGCGCCGGGGCGTGAACACCGCGCCCCGCCCGGTGCGCAGGGTCTGCGAGGACCCGACGATCAGCAGGCACCGCATGTCGATCGTCTCCGGGTCGAGGTCGGCCAGCCGCACCACGCGGACGGTCTCCTCGGGGCCGCCGACGTCCCGGCCGACCACCACGGGCGTGTCCGGCGAGCGGTGCCGCAGCAGCAGGTCGCGGGCCGACTCGACCTGCCACCGCCGGCTGCGCGACGCCGGGTTGTAGATCGCCAGCACGAGATCGGCCTTCGCGGCGGCCTCCAGCCGTTCGGCGATGACCTCCCACGGCTTGAGCCGGTCGGACAGCGAGAGCACGCAGTAGTCGTGGCCCAGCGGCGCACCGGCCCGGCTGGCCACGGCGTGCGCGGCGGTGAGTCCGGGCAGCACCCGCACCGGGACGTCCGCGAACTGCTCCTCGGCCGCCACCTCCAGCACCGCGCTGGCCATCGCGAACACGCCGGGGTCGCCGGAGGACACCACCGCGACCTTCCGGCCGCGCCGGGCCAGGTCGAGCGCGAACGCGGCCCGCTCGGACTCGACCTTGTTGTCCGACGCGTGCTTGCGCTGCCCCGGCTCGTCGGCCACCCGGTCCAGGTAGGTGACGTACCCGACCAGGTCCTCGGCCTCGGCCAACGCCTGCCGGGCCTCGGGCGTGAGCCACTCCGGCCCCGCCGGACCCAACCCGACCACGACGACCTGACCCGTCGCTCGGGCGGGGTCGGATGCGGTGTGGGTGTGGGGGGTGGCGTCGGGAGCGGCGTGGCTGCCGGTGTCGGGGGTGGTGGGGGGAGTGGCTTTGCTGGGGAGCAGGGCCAGGGAGAAGTAGGGAACGTCGTCGGCGTCGACCTCGGCGAGCGGCGCGGTGCGCTGCCGGCCGGTCGTGGCGCGTTCGACGTACCAGGCCTCGGCCAGCCGCCCGGACCGCTCCAGCGCCTCCCGCACGCGCGGGAACGTCCGGCCCAGCTTCATGATCGCCACCGGGTCGCCCGCCGCGAGGTGCCCGGCCAGCGCGTCCACCGGCAGCGTGCCGGGCAGGACGGTCAGCACCTCGTCGCGTTCGACGAGCGGGCGGCCGATCACCGCCGAACCGGCGCTGACCGACGTGACACCGGGGACCACCTCGGCCGGGTACTTGTCGGCCAGTCGCTTGTGCAGGTGCATGTACGAGCCGTAGAAGAACGGGTCGCCGGCGGCCAGCACCACGACGGTCCGCCCGGCGTCGAGGTGCGCGGCCAGCCGCGCGGCGCACTCGGCGTAGAACGCGTCGATCTCGCCCTGGTAGTCGTCGGAGTCCTCGGTCGTCACCGGGTAGACCAGCTGCTCCTCGACCTGGTCGCCGCGCAGGTACGGCTCGGCGATCCGGCGCGCGACGCTGCGGCCGTGCCGGGCGCTGTGGAACACCACGACGTCGGCCGCGCCGATCAGCCGGGCCGCCTTCACGGTCACCAGTTCCGGGTCGCCGGGGCCGACCCCGACGCCGTACAGCCTGCCGGTCATTCGTCCTCGCTCGCGATCGCGTTGACGGCCGCCGCGGTCATGGCGCTGCCGCCGCGCCGACCGCGCACGACCAGGTGCTCCAGCCCGCTCTCGGCGAGCGCCTGCTTGGACTCGGCGGCCCCGATGAACCCGACCGGGATGCCCAGCACGGCGGCCGGCCGGGGCGCGCCCGCGGCGACCAGGTCGAGCAGGTGGAACAGGGCGGTCGGGGCGTTGCCGATGGCGACCACCGCGCCGCCGAGCCGTTCGCCCCACAGCTCCAGCGCGGCGGCGCTGCGGGTGTTGCCCAGCTCCTCGGCCAGCGCGGGCACCCTCGGGTCGCCGAGCAGGCACAGCACCTCGTTGTCGGCGGGCAGCCTGCGCCGGGTCACGCCGGACGCGACCATCTGCGCGTCGCACAGCACCGGCGCGCCGGCCAGCAACGCCTCCCGGGCGGCGGAGACGACCCCGGGGGAGTAGCCGATGTCGTCGACCAGGTCGACCATGCCGCACGCGTGGATCATCCGCACCGCGACCCGCGCGACGTCCGTCGGCAGGCCCGACAGGTCGGTCTCGGCGCGGATGGTGGCGAACGACCGCCGGTAGATCTCCGCGCCGTCCTTGATGTAGCTGGTCACCTGATCTCCTCGTACCCGTCGCCGGTCGCGACGAACTCCACCACGTCGCCCGCGGGCCGGCCGCACCGCCGGGCGCAGCCCGACCAGTGCACCTGGCCCCGGTGCGGGGTGCCGATCCAGCGGGCCGCGTCGGCGCGCACGTCGGTCAGCGACTTCGCGCAGCCCGGCCGGCCGGTGCACGCGGTCACCCCGCGCCACGGCGACGCGGGGTCGGTGAACAGCCCCGACGTGTCAGTGCCGGCGGGCACCACGACGCTGCGCCACGGCGTGATCCGGACCGGCGTGCCGGCCAGCAGCCGTGCGTCCAACCGGCCCAGCGGCACGCCCGCCACGAGGCGGTCCGCCGGGGGTGGGGAGGCTGAGGCCGGACCGGTGGAAGCTGGGCCGGTGGAAGCTGGGCCGGGTGCGACTGGGCCGGGTGAGGTTGGGCCGGGTGCGACCGGGATCACAGTCGCGGTAAGGGTTCTGGGGCTCGAAGTGGCCAGGGCGGGGGTGGTGGTGCTCAGGGAGGCGGTGATCTTCCGCACACCGTCGTCCACTTCGGACAAACGCCACGCGGTGTCGCGGATCGCCTGGAACTCCTCGGCGGCGGCGACCACGGCGGCGACCGGGTCGGTCACGCGCAGTCCCGAATCCTGGCCGGCCAGGAACAGCGCGTCACCCACCAGGCCGATGTCGCCGCCCAGGCCGCTGACCGCCTCACCGATCGTGACCAGGAAGCGTCCGGGCAGGTAGGCCAGTGCGGGGACCCGGCACAGCGCGGCGTCCACGGCGTCCACCAGGTCCTGGTTGTCCTCCAGCGGCGCGGCGATGATGTTGCGCATCCGCTCGTGGGTCGGCGAGGGCAGCAGGCCGGCCTCGCGCAGACGTGCGCCCAGCTCGTGCTCCGCACCCGGTGTCAGGCCCCTGATCTGCACGTTCGCCCGTGACGTGAGTTCGATCGTGCCGTCGCCCAGGTCCAGCGCGGCCTGCCGGACGACGTCGAACCGGTCGGCGGTCAGCGTGCCGCCGGGCACCCTGACCCGCGCCAGCCCGCCGTCCGCGGCCCGGTGCACGTCGACCGCGCCGGGGCAGGCGTCGGGGCGTTCACGGTCCTGGGGCATGGGCTGGATGCTAACCGCCCGTTAGGGTGACTTCCGAACGGCGAAGCAACAGGAGGAAGCCGGTGTGAATCCGGCGCGGTCCCGCCACTGTGACCGGGCGCGAGCCCGGGAGTCAGGAACTCCGCCCGCCGTCCCCTACGACCTGGGGCGAGGACCCCCGAGGGATGGAGCCCGCACGTGATCCTGCTGCTGTCGACCTCTGACACGGACCTGCTGTCCGCCCGTTCGAGCGGTGCGGACTACCGACTGGGCAACCCCGCCCGGCTGACCGCCGACGACCTGCCCGCCCTGCTGGAGGGCGTCGACCTGGTGGTGGTGCGCATCCTGGGCGGGCGGCGGATGTGGGAAGAGGGCCTGGACCGGCTGCTCGCCGGCCCCCGCCCGGTGGTGGTGCTGGGCGGTGAGCAGAACCCGGACGCGCCGCTGATGGAGCTGTCCACCGTGCCCGGCGGCGTCTGCGCCGAGGCGCACGCCTACCTGGCCCACGGCGGCCCGGTGAACCTCGCCGAGCTGCACAAGTTCCTGTCCGACACGGTCCTGCTGACCGGGTTCGGCTTCAACCCGCCCGAGGCGGCGCCGAACTGGGGCGTGCTGGAGCGGCCCGAGCCGGCGGGGTCGGTCGAGTCGGTTGGGCCTGTCGAGTCGGCTGAGTCGGTTGAGACGGGCCGTGCGAGGCCGGTGGTGGCGGTGTTGTACTACCGGGCGCACCACGTGGCCGGGAACACGGCGTTCGTGCACGCGCTGTGCGACGCGATCGAGGAAAAGGGCGGCCGGGCGCTGCCGGTGTACTGCGCGTCCTTGCGCACGGCGGAGCCGGCGTTGCTGGCGGAGCTGCGCAAGGCCGACGCGCTGGTCGTCACGGTGCTGGCGGCGGGCGGGACGAAGCCCGCGACCGCGTCGGCCGGTGGCGACGACGACGCGTGGGACGTGGGCGCGCTGGCCGAGCTGGACATCCCGATCCTGCAAGGGCTCTGCCTGACCAGCAGCCGTGCGGCGTGGGACGGGAACGACGACGGTCTGTCCCCTTTGGACACCGCGACCCAGGTGGCGATCCCCGAGTTCGACGGCCGGATCATCACCGTCCCGTTCTCCTTCAAGGAGATCGACGAGGACGGCCTGACCGTGTACGTGGCAGACCCGGAGCGGGCGCTGCGCGTGGCCGGGATCGCGGTGCGGCACGGGAGGCTGCGGCACATCCCGCCGGCCGACCGCAAGGTCGTGATCATGCTGTCGGCCTACCCGACCAAGCACTCGCGGATCGGCAACGCGGTCGGCCTGGACACCCCGGCCAGCGCGGTCCGGCTGCTGGCGGCGTTGCGGGACAACGGTTACGACATCGGCGACGAGCTGCCGGGCGTGGCCGAGCTGGACGGTGACGCGCTGATCCACGCGCTCATCGCGGCCGGCGGCCAGGACGTCGACTGGCTGACCGAGGAGCAGCTCCAGGGCAACCCGGTGCGGCTGCCCGCCGCGCGCTACCGCGAGTGGTACGCGACGCTGCCCGAGGACACCCGCGAGGACATGGAACGGCACTGGGGCCAAGCGCCCGGCGAGCTGTTCGTGGACCGGTCGAAGGACCGCGAGGGCGAGATCGTGCTGGCCGGCCTGCGATCGGGCAACGTGGTGGTGATGGTGCAGCCGCCGCGCGGGTTCGGCGAGAACCCGATCGCCATCTACCACGACCCGGACCTGCCGCCCAGCCACCACTACCTGGCCGCCTACCGGTGGCTGGAGGCCGAGTTCGGCGCGGACGCCGTGGTGCACGTCGGCAAGCACGGCAACCTGGAGTGGCTGCCCGGCAAGACGGTCGGCATGTCCGCCGGCTGCGGCCCGGACGCGGCGCTGGGCGACCTGCCGCTGATCTACCCGTTCCTGGTCAACGACCCGGGCGAGGGCACGCAGGCCAAGCGCCGCGCGCACGCCACCCTGGTCGACCACCTGGTGCCGCCGATGGCCCGCGCGGACAGCTACGGCGACATCGCGCGCCTGGAGCAGCTGCTCGACGAGCACGGCAACATCGCCGCGATGGACCCGGCCAAGCTGCCCGCGATCCGCGCGCAGATCTGGACCCTGATCCAGGCCGCGAAGCTGGACCACGACCTGGGCCTGGACGACCGGCCGCACGACGCCGAGTTCGACGAGCTGATCCTGCACGTGGACGGCTGGCTGTGCGAGATCAAGGACGTCCAGATCCGCGACGGCCTGCACGTCCTGGGCCAGGCCCCGACCGGTGACACCCGGGTCAACCTGGTGCTGTCGATCCTGCAGGCCAAGCAGATGTGGGCCGGCCAGGTGGCCGCGCTGCCCGGGTTGCGGGAAGCGTTGGGGCTCAAGGACACCACGCGCGCGTCGACGGACGCCGTGGAGGCGCGGGCGCGGGAACTCGTGCAGGCGATGGAAGACGCGGACTGGGACCCGGCGGTCGCGCGGACGCTGGACGAGTCCGAGGACGTGGTGCGGATCCTGGAGTTCGGTGCGCTGGAGGTCGTGCCGCGGCTGGCCCGCACGACCGACGAGATGACGCACGTGCTGCACGCGTTGAACGGCGGGTACGTGCCGGCCGGGCCGAGCGGATCCCCGTTGCGGGGCCTGGTGAACGTGCTGCCGACCGGCCGCAACTTCTACTCGGTGGACCCGAAGGCCGTGCCGTCGAAGCTGGCCTGGGAGACCGGGCAGGCGATGGCCGACTCGCTGCTGGAGCGCTACCGCGCGGACAACGGCGAGTGGCCCGCGTCGGTCGGGTTGTCGGTGTGGGGCACGTCGGCGATGCGCACCTCGGGTGACGACATCGCGGAAGTGCTGGCGCTGATGGGTGTCCGGCCGGTGTGGGACGACCAGTCGCGCCGGGTGACCGGACTGGAAGTCGTGCCGCTGGAGGAGTTGGACCGGCCGCGCATCGACGTCACGGTGCGGATCTCCGGCTTCTTCCGGGACGCCTTCCCGCACGTGGTGGCGTTGTTGGACGACGCGGTGCAGCTCGTGGCCGGGTTGGACGAGGCGGCGTCGGACAACTTCGTGCGGGCGCACGCGGAAGCGGAACTGGCCGAGCACGGGGACCGGCGGCGGGCGACGCTGCGGATCTTCGGATCGAAGCCGGGGGCGTACGGGGCCGGGCTGCTGCCGTTGATCGACAGCCGGAACTGGCGCGATGACGCGGACCTGGCCGAGGTCTACGCGGTGTGGGGCGGGTACGCGTACGGGCGCGAGCTGGACGGCGTCGAGGCGCGGATCGACATGGAGAGCGCGTACCGGCGGATCGCCGTGGCGGCGAAGAACATCGACACCCGCGAGCACGACATCGCGGACTCGGACGACTACTTCCAGTACCACGGCGGGATGATCGCGACGGTGCGGGCGTTGACGGGCAAGGCCCCGGCGGCGTACGTCGGCGACAGCACGCGGCCCGACGCGGTGCGGACGCGGACGTTGCACGAGGAGACGAACCGGATCTTCCGCGCCCGCGTGGTGAACCCGCGCTGGCTCGCGGCGATGCGCAAGCACGGGTACAAGGGCGCGTTCGAGCTGGCGGCGACGGTCGACTACCTGTTCGGCTACGACGCGACGACGGGTGTGGTCGCGGACTGGATGTACGAGCAGTTGGCGGCGAGCTACGTGCTGGACCCGGAGAACCAGAAGTTCCTCACCGAGTCGAACCCCTGGGCGTTGCACGGGATCTCAGAGCGGCTGCTGGAGGCGGCGGACCGCGGTCTGTGGGAGCACCCGGAGGCGGAGACCCTGGAAGCGTTGCGGGCGGTGTACCTCCAGACGGAAGGTGATCTGGAGGACGGGCGTTAGCGCTGCGAGCGTTGGCGCTGTGGGTGTGAGCGTTGCGGGTGTGGGCCTTGTAGGTGGTTCGGGGCGTTGGTGGTGAGCGGTGTGGTGGTAGAGGCGCGGTAGACGCGGTAGATGACGAGGTAGAGCGAGAGCTAGGCTGTTCGCGGCACGGCCCCGGTGGATCTTTTCGCCGGGGCTGTGGTTGTTTGCGGGTGTTTTCGAGCTTTCGTCTTCTTGTGTGGTTGGTGTGGCGGACTTCTTGACAGGAGAGCGTGGCGCGCACCACACTTCGGCGGGCCTGGGAGCGCTCCCAGAATGCCGCCGATCATGTGAGGAGTCCTCGTGCGTCAACGTCGAGCAGTCCTGGCCGCGACCCTGGCCGGAGCCGCAGCGCTCGCGGCGTGCGGTACGGGCGGTGGCGGCTCGGGCGGTCGGACGGAGCTGACCGTCGCGACGTTCAACGAGTTCGGCTACGAGGGGCTGTTCGAGGAGTACGAGGCCGCGCACCCGAACATCGAGATCACCCACCGCAAGACCGGTCAGGCCGCGCCGCACCACCAGAACCTGATCACCAAGCTCGCCACCGGATCGGGGGCGGCGGACGTGGAGGCGGTCGAGGAGGGCTTCCTCAGCCAGGTCATGGCGAAGTCGGGGAAGTTCCACGACCTTCGGGAGATCGGGCCGGGCGACGTCGCCACCGACCGGTGGCTGAAGTGGAAGGTCGACGCCGTCACGACGAAGGAGGGCAAGCTGATCGGCTACGGCACCGACATCGGGCCGCTGGCGATGTGCTACCGGACGGATCTCCTGGGTGCGGCGGGTCTGCCCACCGATCCCGAGGGCGTGCGGCAGATGTTCGCCACCTGGGACTCGTACTTCGCGGCGGGAGACCGTTACGTGGCGGCGGTCGGCAAGCCGTGGTTCGACGCGGCGGCGCAGATCTTCAACCCCATGCACAACCAGGCGGAGACGGGCTTCTTCGACCGGGACGACAAGCTCGCCATCGAGTCGAACGACGACCGGAAGATCTGGGACCAGGTCACCGGCGCGGTGGCGCGCGGGCAGTCCGCGAGGCTCGTGGCGTGGAGCAAGGAGTGGCAGGACGGGTTCAGGCAGTCGGCCTTCGCCACCAAGACGTGCCCGTCGTGGATGCTGGGCGTGATCGAGGGCAACGCCGGGCCCGAGCACGCGGGCAAGTGGGCGGTGACGGCGGCGTTCCCGGGCGGCGGCGGCAACTGGGGCGGCTCGTACCTGACCGTGCCTCGGCAGTCCGAGCACGCCGAGGAAGCGGCGGCGCTGGCGGCCTGGTTGACCGCGCCGGAGCAGCAGATCAAGGCGTTCGTGGCCAAGGGGACGTTCCCGAGCCAGTCGGCGGCCCTGGCCTCACCCCGGTTGCTGGAGAAGACCAGTGAGTACTTCGGCGGGCAGAAGGTCGGCGCGCTGTTCGCGGAGCAGGCGTCGAAGGTCGCCGCGGCGCAGTACAAGGGGCCGCAGGACGGGGAGATCCAGGACAACGTGATCGCGCCGGCGCTCCAGGCGGTGGAGCAGGGCAAGTCCGCTGAAGAAGGGTGGGCGCAGGCGGTCGAAGGTGCCAAGAAGGCTGCGAAGTGACGTCTGGAGTGGTGCGGGGGCGTGGTGGTGGGGAGAGGCGTGCGGGGAGGCGTGGGGAGAGGGAGTTCGCGCCGTACTTGTTTGTGGCGCCGTATTTTCTGCTTTTTGGGTTGGTCGGGCTGTTTCCGTTGGTGTACACGGCCTATGTCTCGCTGTTCGACTGGGAGTTGGGCGCGGACTCGACGCCGTTCGTGGGGCTGGGCAACTACGCGGCCCTGGTGGGAGACGAGAGGTTCTGGAACGCGCTGCTCAACACGGTGAGCATCTTCGTGTTGTCGAGCGGTCCGCAGGTGGTGGTGGCGGTGGGGGTCGCTGCTTTGTTGAACACCGCGTTGCGCGGGCGCACGGCGTGGCGGATGGGGGTGCTGCTGCCGTACGTGGCCTCGCTGGTGGCGTTGACGATCATCTTCGCGGACCTGTTCGGGCCGAAGTACGGGATGGTCAACGACGTTCTGGAGTTGTTCGGGCTGTCGCGGATCGACTGGCAGGCATCGAGGTGGTGGAGCCACGTCGCGATCGCGGCGATGGTGGACTGGCGGTGGACCGGGTACAACGCGCTGATCCTGCTGGCCGCGATGCAGGCGATCCCAGGTGACGTCTACGAGGCCGCGGTGGTCGACGGGGCGGGGAGGTGGCGGCAGTTCGTGTCGATCACGTTGCCGATGCTGCGGCCCACGCTGATCTTCGTGGTCGTCACGTCGACGATCGGCGGGTTGCAGGTCTTCACCGAGCCGAAGCTGTTCGCGCCGGCGGGGAGCAGCAACGGCGGCGCGACGGGGCAGTACCAGACGGTGGTGCTGTACCTGTACCAGACGGCGTTCGAGAGTTTCGACCTCGGGTACGCGGCGGCGTTGGCCTGGGTGTTGTTCTTGGTGGTGGTCGTGGTCGCCGGGGTGAACTTCTTGGTGACGCGGCGGCTGGCCGGGACGGGGGAGTCGTGAGTCGGCGTCCCGGGTTTGTGGTGTACGGGTTGTTGGGCGCGTTCGTCCTGGGGTCCGCGTTCCCGTTCTACTGGTCGTTCGTGGTCGCCGGCAACGAAGACGGGGACACACCGCTGGTGCCGGGCGGGAGGTTCCTCGCCAACGCGAGCCGGGTGCTCGACACCATCCCGTTCTGGAAAGCTCTGGGCAACAGCATGATCGTGTCCGGCACGGTGACCGTGTCGGTGGTCCTGCTGTCCACGCTGGCGGGGTTCGCGTTCGCCAAGCTGCGGTTCCGGGGGCGCGGGCCGTTGATGGTGTTCGTGGTGGCGAGCCTGGCGGTGCCGACCCAGCTCGGGATCATCCCGCTGTACCTGGCGATGGCGGAATTCGGGTGGGCGGGGACGCTGGGCGCGGTGATCGTGCCGAACCTGGTGACCGCGTTCGGGGTGTTCTGGATGCGGCAGTACATCGTGGACGCGGTGCCGGACGAACTGGTCGACGCCGCGCGGATGGACGGGTGCAACCTGCTGAGGGTCTTCTGGCACGTGTGCGTGCCGGCGGTGCGGCCCGCGGCGGCGATGCTCGGGGTGTTCACGTTCATGATGTCGTGGAACGACTTCCTCTGGCCGCTGGTCGTGCTGGACGCGGACGAACCGACCGTCCAGGTGGCGTTGGAGAAGCTCCAGAGCGGTTACTACGTCGACAACTCGCTGGTGCTGGCCGGGACCACGTTGGCCACCGTGCCGGTGCTGGTCGTGTTTCTCGTACTTGGGCGGCAGATCGTCGCCGGGATCATGCAGGGTGCTGTGAAGGGGTAGCTGTGGATTCGCTTGCGGTGGGGTCGTCGGGTGCTGGTGTCGCGGGTGCGGGTGCGGGTGCGGGTGCTGGTGCTGGTGCTGGTGTGGGCGAGGGTGGGGGTGTGGAGTTTCCGAAGGGTTTTCTGTGGGGGGCGGCGACAGCCGCGTTCCAGGTGGAAGGCGCGACAGCGGTGGACGGGCGGACGAAGTCCATCTGGGACGAGTTCTGCGAGGTGCCGGGAGCGGTGGTGGGCGGGCACACCGGGGAGCCGGCGGCGGACCACTACCGGCGGGTGGACGAAGACGTCCGGCTGATGGCGGGCCTGGGGTTGCAGGCATACCGGTTCTCGGTGGCGTGGCCCCGGGTGCGGCCGGACGGGGGTCGGGTGAACCAGGCCGGGCTGGACTTCTACTCGCGGCTGGTGGACCGGCTGTTGGAGGCCGGCATCCAGCCGTGGCCGACGCTGTACCACTGGGACCTGCCGCAAGCACTGGAAGAGCGGGGCGGCTGGGCCGGGCGGGCGACGTCGTACCGGTTCGCGGACTTCGCGGAGTCCGTGGCGGGAGCGTTGGGTGACCGGGTGGAGAACTGGACCACGGTCAACGAACCCTGGTGCTCGGCGTTCCTGGGGTACGCGGCCGGGGTGCACGCACCGGGGCGGCGGGAGCCGGAGGCGGCGGTCGCGGCGGTGCACCACCTGTTGCTGGGGCACGGCTTGGCGACGGAGGTGATCCGCGGAACGTCGGCGGGGGCGAAGGTCGGGATCACGCTGAACCTGTACCCGATCATCGCGGCGGACCCGGAGAGCCCGGCGGACGTGGACGCGGTGCGCCGGCTCGACGGGTTGCAGAACCGGATCTTCCTGGAGCCGTTGCTCCTCGGGCGGTACCCGGAGGACGTGGTGGCGGACCTGGAACCGCACGGGTTCGCGGGCCACCTCCAGGACGGTGACCTGGAGATCGTCTCGGCGCCGCTCGGCCAGCTCGGCGTGAACTACTACGCGGAGCACTTCGTGAGCGGGGCGGCGGGACCGGCCGTCCCGGGGTCGCCATGGGTCGGCGCGGAGCACGTGACGTTCCCCAGCCGGGGGCTGCCGCGCACGGACATGGGTTGGGAGGTCGAGCCGGCCGGCTTGACGAAAGTCCTGGTGCGGGTGAATCGTGACTACCCCTCGATTCCGCTGTACGTCACGGAAAACGGCGCTGCCTACCGGGACGTGGTGGCGGCGGACGGCGAGGTGTACGACCCGGAGCGGTTGCGGTACTTGGAATCGCACCTGCGGGCGGCGCACGCGGCCATCGAAGCGGGCGTCGACCTGCGCGGGTACTTCGCCTGGTCGCTGATGGACAACTTCGAGTGGGCCGAGGGATACGCGAAGAGGTTCGGGATCGTGCATGTCGACTACGACACCCAAGTGCGGACTCCTAAGATGAGTGCCATGTGGTACTCCCAGGTTGCCCGGGGCAACGCGCTAGCCGCGGTGGCCGCCTCGTGACGGACGCCGTTGACCAGCCCAGGCCACGCCGCGCGACAACGCGCCTCGAAGAGGTGGCCCGCGCCGCCGGGGTGTCCAAGTCGACAGTGTCCCGGGTGATCAACGGTGAGCCTTACGTCAGCACAAAGGCGCGTGAGGCGGTCAGCCAGGCGATCTCGCGCCTCGGCTACTCGCCGAACCAAGCGGCCCGGACGTTGGCGGGCAACCGGGCCAACTGCATCGCGCTGGTGGTGTCCGAGCAGGGCAGCCGGGTGCTCGCCGACCCGTTCTTCGCCGGTGTGCTGCGCGGGGTCCACGCGGAACTGGCCGGGCGGCGGGTGCAGCTCGTGCTGATGATGAGCAAAGAGGGCGACGAGCAGGACCTGGTCAACTACCTGTGCGGCGGGCACGTCGACGGCGTCCTGGTGATCAGCCTGCACGGCCAGGACCCGCTGCCGAGGGTGCTCGCCGACGCGGGCCTGCCGACGGTCGTCGGCGGGCGGCCGTTGGGCGCGGCGGGAGTGCCCTATGTGGACTCCGACAACTTCAACGGCGCGTTGGAGGCGGCCCGACACCTGATCGGGCTGGGGCGGAAGAAGATCGGCACCATCGCGGGCCCCCGGGACATGGCGGTCGGGATGGACCGGCTCGCCGGCTGGAAGCGGGGGATGAGCCAGGCTCGGGTTCCGGCCGACCTGGTGGCGTACGGGGACTTCACGCCGGAGAGCGGCGCGACGGCGATGGAAGAGCTGCTGGAGCTGGACCCGTCGCTGGACGCGGTGTTCGTCGCGGCCGACATCATGGCGCTGGGCGCGTTGCAGGTGCTGCACGCGCGCGGCAAGCGGGTGCCGGAGGACGTGGCCGTGGTGGGCTTCGACGACCTGATGATCGCGTCGACGGCGGTGCCCCCGTTGACCACCGTGCGGCAGGACGTGGAACGGCTGGGGCGGACGATGACCTGGCGACTGATGTCGGAACTGGCGGGAGAGGAGAACCTGCCGCCGTTCCTGCTGCTGCCCACGTCGATGGTCACCCGGGTCAGCGCTTGACGGCGCTGTGGTGGGTGCGTGGGTGTGCGCGGTTGAGGTGGGGCGGGGTCAGCCGCGTTTGGTCTGCCGGCGTAGCTGGAGGATGCGGGCCGCGCCCACCAGGGCAACCGTGACGGCGCCGCCGATCGCGGAGAAGAGCAAGGCCACGCCCAGCGGAAGGGTGCTGGCCAGGCCGATGAAGTGGATCGTCGCGTCGTCCAGGTTCTGCAGGATGAAGACCAGCAGGAAGATCAGGACGACGATCGACGCCAGGACGGCCACCCAGGTGCCGCTGATCCTGGTGGGACGCGGTTTGCCCTTGCGGGGTGTGGTGGCCGGCTTGTGGTCGATCGGCGTGTGGTCGATCGACGTGGGCGGTGGACCGTCCGGGATCGGGGCGGCGGGAGTCGCTCGGATGCGGTCCTCGTCACGGGGAGTGGTCACGCCGTGATTATCGGTCCCGGAGGGCTGAAGTGCCACTCGGCAGATGGGGGGATGTTGGGTGTGGGGTGGTTGGGCGGGGTGGGGAGTGGTGGGCGGTTGCGAGGCGGGGCGGGCAGGTGCGGGTGGGGTGGGGGTGGGGGTGGGAAAGCAGAGAAAGAGCAAGAGCGGCGCTCGCCGCTGGGCAGGCCGCCGGGGGAGGAAGGCCCGCCGTGTTCTCCCCGTATGGCCTGGTCTGAGACAACCACGGCGGTGTCATACGGTCATGGCGACAGCAGATTTGATCTCGCCCGTCGAGTAGTGGGGTTGTCGTATGGCCGGTGGCCCGTTGTTGTCGTTCGAGGAGCGGGAGCTGATCTCCCGGGAGTTGAGTCGGAACGCACGTTGTTCGACCCGTGTCCTCGGGATGCTTCTGGGGCGGCATCATTCGACGGTGGCGCGGGAGATCGCGGCCAACGGTGGTCGTCGTGGTTATCGGGCGGTGCGGGCGCAGTGCAGGGCGGCGGACCATCGTCGGCGGCCCAGGCTGCGTAAACTGGAGTCGTCGGTCCGGTTGCACGACGCGGTGAACGACGGGCTGCGGGAGAAGTGGTCGCCTCGCCAGATCGGCCGGCGGCTGCGCCTGGACCACCCGGACGATCCGGAGATGCGCGTGTCGCACGAGACGATCTACCAGAGCCTCTACCTCCAGGCCCGGGGCGAGCTGCGCACCCAGTTGAAGCTCGCCCTGCGTCAGGGCCGTCTGCACCGGGTCGACCGCAGCCGTCCCGCGACCGCCCGCCAGTACATCAAGGACATGGTCCACATCAGCGACCGGCCGAAAGAGGCCGACGACCGGGCCGTGCCGGGCTTCTGGGAAGGCGACCTGATCATCGGACGCGGCAACGCCTCCCAGATCGCCACCCTGGTCGAACGCACCACCCGCTTCGTCATGCTGGTCCGCATCCCGTACGACCGCAACGCCCAACGGGTGGCCACGCTCCTGGCCCGGAAGATGGAGACCCTTCCGGACTTCCTGCGCAAGAGTGTCACCTGGGACCAGGGCCGGGAAATGGCCCGACACGCCTACTTCACCATCCGCACCGGCATCCCGGTCTACTTCTGCGACCCGCACAGCCCCTGGCAACGCGGCAGCAACGAGAACACCAACGGGCTGCTCCGCCAGTATTTCCCCAAAGGCACCGACCTGTCCACCCACACCCAGGCCGACCTCGACAAGGTCGCCGCGCAATTGAACGGACGACCCCGCCACACCCTCGACTGGCGCAAGCCCGTCGAGGTCTACAACGACCTGGTCAACGCCCACACGTCGCGATGACCACTTGACCCCACCCACCCTTGAGCAGGTAGTGCAAGCGGAAAGCGTGCTTGCACTACCTGCTCAAGCGCGGTTCGCTGCGCGCAGGCCATAGGGTTACCTTCATTTGGTGACCTACCGTGGTGACATGCCTACCTCAACGCGTGTTTCTACTGGTCAGCGGCCCGAAGGAGGGTCGCTGAACCCGTTGGTCGCCGGCGCAGCGCCCGTGATCGACTCCTACGCGCGCCTGTCGTGGAACCCCGACACGGGCGACCTTGAGAAGATCGAAACCCAGCAGTCGGACAACCGGAAGACGATCAAGAGCGCCGGCGCGGTCGTGGGACTGGAACTGTGGGACGGAAAGTCGGCTTGGAAACGCAACGCCGTCCGCAAGGACTTCGAGACCGCTATCGAGCGTGCGGAATCGGGCATCACTCAGGGTATCGCGGTCTGGCACGTGGACAGGCTATTTCGTCAGCCTCGCGACCTAGAGCGGCTTATTGATCTCGCGCGTCGCGGGTTCCGAGTGATCAGCACGTACGGTTCTTTCGACCTGACTGACCCGGAAGACCTCTTCCAACTGCGCGGACTGGTAGCCGCCGCCGCCAAGTCCAGCGATGACTCGTCGCGGCGCATCAGGAAGCGTTTTATCGGCTTCCGTGCAGAAGGGCGAACGACCGGAGGTAAGCCCGGTTTCGGTTTCCCCCGGAAAGACCGTGAGTGGAAGCCAAGTCGTCGTCAGCGCGAGAGTGACCGCCCGATGCTGCCCGATGCGCACATTCAGCGCGAACGTGCCGCGATCCGCAAAGCGGTGATCGGCATCGCGGACGGAACGACCACCACATCCGAGGTCGCACGTACGTGGAACGATGCGGGCTTGCGGACCGTGGAAGGTAAGACCTGGGTTCAGGTCGGGGTGCGCAACACGCTGATGCGTTCGACCATCGCAGGAATCATCGAATACGAAGGTGAAGAGGTCGGGACGCTTGAGGGCAAGCCGATCGCACCGCCTGAAAAGTGGCGGAAGATGCGCGCCATCATCCTCGGTCGCCGGCGTGGCGCACCATTTACGAATCGTTACGTCGGTAGTGGTCACGTGTACTGCGCCCGGTGCGGCAACAAGTTGTCCGGCAAGCCGAACTATAACGGAACCTACCCGGACGGGCAGACCCGTCGTGACTACTACTGCGCAAAATCCCATCGGGGATGTGGCCGGATGAGTATCGACATGCGGGCGCTGGACGCGGAATTGCGTCTGTTCGTGATCGCACGGCTGTCCGACCCGCGAGTGGTCAACGCTCTCACTCACAGCCGGTCTCAGGCAGACCCCCGTCTGACCGAGGTCCGTACGGAACTCGCCAATGCGACCGCGCTACAGGATCGCATCTCCGAACGCTTGGGTCGGCGCGAGATCACCGAATCGGCGTTCGATGCCGCCAACCGGCCGCTGAACGCCGATATCCAGCGCCTGAAGAAAGAACTGAACGAGCTTGAGGAAAGCTCGGCATCGGCGAATCCTGGCGAGGTGTTGACTGCCGAACAAGTCGCCGAACAGTGGGACCGGTCCACACTCCTGTCGGAGTCGGAGGTGGAGAAGGGGGTCCAGATTCGGCGCAAGTTGCTGAAGAGCGCTCTGGGGACGGATGTGCAGATCAGGATCCATCCCCAGCCTGACAAGCGGTTCACGCCGGACCGTGTTCGGGTGCACAAGGCGACCGACCCGTTCGACGCATAGCCGACTTCGACCCCTCGCACGGCTGCGACCCCATGCCCCGAACCGGGACATGGGGTCGCAGACGTTTGCCGACCGATCAGCCGACGTGCCGCACGCGATTGCATTTCACCGTGCCTACTCCGTCTCTCGCGCCAGTGCCGCCAATTCGTTGAGCGCCAGTGCCGCCGACTCGATTTCGTCGGGTGCCATGGGCGGCAGAGTCGCGACTATCCGTCGCCACTTGACGAGCCCGCAACGCTCATCTTCGCTGAAATAGTGTTCCGGGCGTTCACCTCCTGATCTCTGTTCGGGAATGGTCACGGTCACCGCCGGCCCGCTCCGACCAGACGGGGACCGGTCATACGAACACCCCGGACACCGCGTCGACCAGGTACACGACAAGCGATACGACTTTGTCCGCGATCAGGCCGGACACACCGGTCGGAGTCAGGCTGATTCCCAACAGGAAGCCCAACACCAGACCCCCGAGTTTCGTCTTCCTGTGCTTGATTGCGTACAGGATCACGATCACCAGAAGCAGGGGGACAGCGATCGTCACCGACTGGGTCACCATGCGATCACCTCCCCCCTTCGCCGTTAAGGGCGCTGAGAGCGTCTGTCAGCGCCTGACGGGTGTAGCCGTTGCGGTTACGCCCGTCCCGCCGGATCTGGACCGGAGAGACGTTCAGAGGCCGCAACGCGTCCGCCAGGTCTTCCGGACCCCACTCCCCGTACCGGCCCGGATTGCGGCCGGCCAGACGCGTCAGGAGATCGGCCGTCCACACCCGGTGATCGGTCCCCATGACCGCCAGGACGTCCGCCACAGCCGCCCGGTCGAGTACCGGCCGGACGTCCGCCGACGCGTTCGCGGTGCCCGCCTGGTGCACGCGGACCCGGTCCCACGTCGCGGTATCGACCACCGGGCGGTGCAGTGCCCGCTGCACCGCCCGGTCGTGCGCCACGTCGTCCGACAGAGCCGCGAACTTCGCCAGCACCGGATCACGGTGGTGCGCGGCGTAGACGTAGCCGCTACCGGCATCCTCGGGACTGTCCGAGGTAGCCGGGTTCAACCGGTCCGGCCGCCACCCCTCGCCCGTCATCGCCGGCCCCAACACCAAGCGCACATCGCTGTGCCGGCACGGCAGGAGGATCTTCAACGCCGTGGTGTCCGCGATCGCATCACCCAGCGTGTCACTTGTGGCTTCCTGGGAAGCCAACAGCAGCGACACCCGGCCCTTGCGTCCGATGCGGAGCAGCTCGACCGCCGAAGCCTTGGCGCGCAAGGACAATCGCGGATATTCGTCGACTACCACCACAACCGCGGGGTGGTCCGGGGAGACCATCCAATCAGGACCGGACATGCCCAACTCGCGTGCGATCCGGGGACGGATCTCCGCCATCGCGACCGCGTCCGCCAACGCGGACTCAATGCCCGGTCCGGTCCGCTCAACCCGGTCGACCGCCGGCCCCAGCACGTCAAGACCGACCCCGGCGGGATCGAGATCCCACAGCACCGCGTCACAGCACGCGGTCACCGCGTCACCCACCACCCGCAGTACCGACGACTTGCCCGAACCGCTGGTACCGATCACCACCCCGTGAACTCCCGCCAGGATCAACGACAGGTCCACACCGGTGATCAACCGGCCCACCGTCAGCCGGTCCAGAATGGAGACCGAGCCCGGCTTCCGTTGCAGCGCAACGGGAACCGACTCGAACGGATCCCGCTCCGCAAGACGCATCACCACACGCGCCCGCCGTGCCCGGTCCGGCGCGGCCATCGCGCCACCGGCAGGAAGATCCAGCACGGTCTCCAGACCCGGTAGCCGGTCAACGACCAGTGCCGGCGTGCCCTTGCGCAGGATCACCGACACTTCCCAACCCCACGGTTGCCGGAACGCCTCACCGACCATCCGAAGGTCCACACCTTCGGACCTCAGCGCCCGCGCAACCGCGTCCGACGCCTCCGCACGGGTGTGGGCATCCGCCAACGGAAACGGGTCGTCCGGTCGCCCTTCGACCTCACGGGCTCCCGGAGAGTCCGCTTCCGGCTCGATCGGCGGACGGACCATGCGGCCGACGACGGCCGCCACAGCCACGACCACGACCACCGCCACCGGCCGGCCGCACCGCTCGGCGACCGCGACCCAACCGACGACCGCCGCCACCCACACGGCACACACCCCGACCGACCGCAACACAACCGCACGAGTCCACTCCCCGCGCACCCTCCGGGCCGTGCCGTGCCGATGGTCATCCCGCAACTGCAACACCAACGGCGCATACACCTGCCACGCCGAACACCACCGGACCGACCGGGAGACCAACCACCACGCACCGATCACGGCACGGGAACCGACCCACCAGCCCCACCGAGGGACACGCCGGAGCATCCACACCAGCCCCCGGCCTGCCAGGCCCGGCGCTCGATGCCGCATCCATCCCAATGCGTCTCGCCCGAGCTGGCACGCCGGCACCCACATACGCCAGGCGACCACCCAACGGCACAGCCCTACCGCCAACGCCTTGGTACGGGCCGCGATCCGGGCGGCCAACGGAAACTCGCGCCATGCGCGGACCAAAGGCCGCGCCACCCACAACCACACGCGACGTACGGCGTTCATGCAACGTGTAGGCAGCCGCAGCGCAGTGTTGACTAGCTCTCTCAGAGCGGTCAAAGAACACCACCACCGCGAGACGCACTCTCATCCCAAGACGCGCCTAGGATTGGATCGTTCGGCGTGTTGCCGATCCTGACGCGCCTGATTTGTTCGTCAACGGCGATGTACTCCGTCACGCTCGACATAACCGCCAGGGCCTCTCGTGCGATCTGGCGGTAAATCCAACTGCCAACGTCTTGCTGTGCCGCTTCCGGAAGTTCCTCCGCCAAGTAGGCAAGGTGAAAGATCCGAGCTTGCAACTGGTAGACGGTGTCCATGTTGATCGTTTGATCCCTTGCTCGATGGTGGCGACTCGTGGGCTCACGAGCCGCTGCCATCAAGTAGGGAGGTGCGCGACGGAAGTATCTATATCAAATCCGGAATACGCGCATGTCGCGCTGGGAATGTCGCTGGTCGGAGGCCCCGGCGGCATACCCGATATCCTGAGACAGAATGTCTACCAGCCAGATATTCTTCCGTAGGATGTGTGCGGGCGCAGGCCCACGTATGCCGGACGGTGGGTGACTTACAGCTTCGCGTTGTGCAAGATCAGAAGTGCGGCCACTGTGTTCGCGGACCGGATCTCACCGTTGCGGATGAGTTCGGGTACAAGTTTGAGCGATACCCATTCGCGCCGGTTGGACTCGAAGTCGTCTTCCGGGTGGCCTACGTACTCGGCACCATCTGCTTGATAGACATAATGCAGGCAATCGGACAGTCCATTTGAGGGCTCGACCGTCACCAGATGCCGAAGTGGGCCCACTTTCCATCCGGACTCCTCGAGCATTTCACGTGCTGCGGCCTGCTCCGGTGTCTCCCCAGCCTCGATCACGCCCGCAGGTAGTTCCCATCCCCATGTTCCCGTGATGAACCGGTGTCGCCATAGTAGTAGAACCTCGTTGGCATCGTTAACAGCTGCTGTCAGCGCCACAGAACGTTGCCGGATGACGAAATGATCGAGGTGACGCCCATCGGGAAGTACGACATCGGCGAGATTGACCTGGAACCAGGGGTTTTCATAGACGGGCCGTTCGCCCAGGTTCTCCCACTCCATTGGGCCAGGTACCTTTCGAGCAGTGGTCATGGTGGCGTCACTTTACCATGGCGAAATTGTCAAGAACCGATCAATCTGCTCGGTGGCGTTAGAGGTATCGACGGAAGACAGGTTGTTGAGACTGGACCGAATCGCCCTGAACCTGGTATTGAGTCGGCGCGACTCCATGCCCTGTGCGCTGTCGACCATCTCGGAAATCAGGGCGGAGGCTCGCTCAGCTTCACCTAGTCGCAATTCCAAGGTAGCCAATGAGGCGAGTCTATTTACGCGGCCGCGGGCGTGTGTCGGGATGCTGAATATTTGCTCTGAATATCTTTGCGCTGGCACGAGGTCGCCCAACTCCGTCAATGCGTCGACAAAGTGTGCTTCTGTCAGCCCCTTTTGGATATATCCGATTTCTGCGGGCCCGACCCCTGAGTCGATTCCGGCCGCAGATGCCTCCGCTAGAGACATGGAGCGATAGGTCGCTTCGGTGTCCCTAAGCTGTGCATATGCCTTGGCCTGCATCCCGTAGAGATCAGCTTGGAGTGCACCGGATAGGCTCTCATCCACCTTGAGCGCCAATTCGGAAAGACCAATTGCACGCCGGGAATCTCCGAGTGCGATAGCCTGGTTTACGATCAGCGCTAGAACGTAGGCCCGGAACCCTGAGTCGCCAGCCTTTCCCGCCAGCCTGAGGGCGTCTTGGAAATGGCGTTGTGCAGCGCCGTGGTTCTCGCTGTCGTAGGCGCACACACCGGCGAGTGCTACTAGGCCGCCTGTAGCGCGGTACAACTGTTGCGGATTCCCTTGGGACTGCGCTTGTGCCAGAAGCGGTGAAACTCGTTCAGACAGGAACCGCGTCAGTCTGTCCTGAGTCACTGGGCCGCCGAGATTGCGATACATCACTTCAAAGTGGTTACGAGCATCGTTCAAGGAAGCGACATCGAGCATGGAGGCTTCGCCTGAAACGAAGAATGAAGCCATGCCAGCAGGGTCGGCGACTAGAATTCCATCGTTTCCATCGATGTCGCCCAGGTCGCCCTTATTGTCAACGATCGAAGCGGGAAGAATCAGGCGACTCTCGCCAGGAAACAGAAACCAGAGCCGGTGCCGGGGGAAGTGCAAGGTTTCCGCGTACGCCCTCAGGGTGTCTAGGTTCTTTTCCGGCTTGCCGTTCTCCACCCTGCTGACTTGCGCCTGATTGAGGCCCAACCAGCGCCCGACAGTTTCTTGCTTGAGAGCCCTCCCGTATAGTTTCGTCCAGCGTGGGTGAGTTCTGTACGCCTTGATGGCGTGGCCGATGTGGTGAGCGTCGAAGGCCGCACTGAAGTCGTCAGTCTCGAAGAAATCCTGCCTCAAGTGGGCCGGTGGGGTGCGAAGTGCGTCACGCTGTTCACGGTGGCACTGACCGCACAGACTGGCAGTGTTGTCCTTTGCCAGTGGCGCGTTGCACCCGCGACACCTCCCACGATCCGGAGTCCAACTCCCGGAATGGCCCGTGGTCGTCATATTCCCCCTGACCGAGCTGCGTTCGGCGGTACCCGCGATCTCACCCCCTCTGGCCAGCGTACATCCGACATGTGACTACCACCACTGGGTGACTGCACCCGCCAGTGTCAAGCCTCTGACCTGCATCTATGCGCGGTGGGGGATGCGACATTCCGACTTTGATATAGACGTCGCGCTTGCCTCATGTCTGACTTGTGCGCAGACAGAGACCGCACGCACTGCGACTCCTCGATCCAACTAAGGAATGATTATCTAGAAATGACCTTGGGTATGAAATGATCGTCACAGCATTGCTAGCCAATGGGACGGCATGCGTTGCGTCCGGAAAATCGGAGTGCGTGCTACTGATCGACAGGATCCTTGGCGCAAACGAAACCCAGTGGGAATCGACACTGTCGATCGGTGACGTGGAGTACAGGAAGGACCGGGACGGGGGTCCGTTTCCGAATCATCAGCTCCGAATAAGTGTTGATTCGGCAGCAGGCTTCGCTGCCATTAATTATCTGGACAATGACGACCTGAAGATGCCGGTAGCGAACTCATACAATCCGAAGCGGCCACCGCCAGACCTGTCGCTCATTTTCAATGGAACTACGGGCGCGCTGTTCCCCCGGTCGGCCGCAATCTTGATATCCGACGCACGGCGAGCCCTAATTGAATGGATTGAGACGCGCCAGCGGCCCAAGTGTATCGAATGGATGCCCTATGACGGTTATTAGACGTAACGAAAACCGATTGACCTCCACGGTCGAAGCAATCTCGAAGCGGAAAAGCTCATGGCAGTGAAAATGACTGAGAACACCCATGAAGAGGTAAGCGAGCAGGGTGACTCTCCTTCTATCCCAGAGGTGGAGTTCGAGGAGTCGATCAGCGGGATGGTTGCAGATACCGCTCCTCGTTTGTTCGCTGTCGTGCAGGTTTACGGAGAACGTGAGGACGCGCGGGTGGGCGCGTGGGGGTTGGAGTTTCCGGAGTGTGCGGAGGTGATTTCCATCGAAGGTACATTTCGCATGGGTGTTCGTTCGGCGAACGATGCGTTGCGCTGGTTCGCGGCACCCGGTGTCACGACTCGTGTGGTGTGGGCTTCGGATTTGGGTGGCACGAGGATTGAGGTGGAACGGTGACCAACGGCTTGGAGTGTGCACTGGCGTGCGTTGAGCGCGGTTGGCCGGTAGTCCCAGGCGCGTTGTGGCACAACGACAATTACATGGATCCGGTATTCGGACGCGAGTGGGAGTCGTTGGAGTTGTGTCCGGCGGACATGGCGGTCACCGACGAGGACTTGGTTCGGCTTTGGTGGCCGGTGTTGCCTAGTCGCCTAATGCGTTCCACCTTGGTCGTGACCGTAGCAGATCTCGTTGCGGTTGCTTTGGAGTTGGACCGGGCGGAACACCTCGTCACGCTTAAGGCGTTCACGGCGGACCCGACTCCGGTGGTGGTGGTTCCAGCCTTCGAGCGGCCAGCGGTCTTCCTGCTGTCCTCATCGCGCGGGCTAAGCCGTGAGGAGATCTTTCCCATCGGCGCTACAGTCCCACTGCCACCCTCGGTGGTCGAAGGCCGTGAGGTGAGTTGGTTGTCGCCGATGGCCGACTGCGAGGAATTGATGACCGGCGAACAACTTTCCCTCCTCATGATGTGAACCCAAAGCTCTCGCGGGTGGGATAACAGATGCAGACCATCGGACTCCGCACCGAAACGTTCCGCAGGGCCGCGAATCTTGCAGGACTCCGTTCGGAATATGCCTTGGCTAAAGCAATGAACGTCAACCGGTCGACTGTGGCACGCGTCCTTGCAGGGGACCTACGCCCAGGGGGGACTTTCATCGCGGGAGCGTTAACCGCGCTCAAGCCGATGGCCTTCGAAGACCTTTTTGAGGTCGTACCGTCGGCAACGTAAAAGTCGACTTCGGGTACACGGCCCTAGTCAGACCAAAGACATCATTTGCCGTAGACGTCGCACCGCGTGAGTAGGTCGCCTCGTGGTGAGATCCGAAGGAAGCGCGCCCAAGCCATCTGGGCGACGTGGCCGGTCTACGCTGCTACACCGCAGGTCAGCGGCTATGCCCGGTGGGCCGGTCAAGGTCTACCTCCCTCTACGGCGCAGAGCCACGGCAGAGGCTAGGCTCGTAGAGTCCACGATTGCATAAGGGGTTTGTTCGATGGCGATTCAGTTCATCTATAACGAGCGGTCCGCCACCACGACAGAATCGGCGGAGCACCCGAGGGCAGTCCAGAATGTCGGCGAACTCAGCGAGTTCATTGGGTCCGTTATCATTGACGCCACTCGTGCCGGTGAGAATATCATGATGGAAGTCGTCACGAGCGAATCAGCGTACGACCATCAGATTCTAGAAGTCGGAATCAGCAGTGATGGGAAACGCGGCTTTGTTCACGTCGCAAGCGATGATGGTCCGGCCAGGCTCACACGTGGAGACGCAAGTAGCGACTCCACGCTGGCGATCTACAGGTTCGAAGGCCGGGCGCGAGAGGTTCCAGCCAGCCATGAAGTGCCGTTGACCATCGTGGCCGAGGTACTGGAGATCTACCTTACGACCGATGGGAACATCCCCGCAGACTGCCCACACCTGCACAGCGCGCCCTGTGCTGACGCAGGCTGAGGGCTCCCCGGCCCCGTGCGGTGACGCCCTTCGTAGATCGACAATGGGCGTCACCGCAGGTCACGGGTCTACAACTAAATGCGGGCAACCCTACGGGGAGAACACGGCTCGGGGGGTGTGTGTGGCGCGGGTGGTGAGGGTGGTTTTGTTTGTTGGTCAGGCGCAGGGTGGGTGGTAGTCGATTCCTTCGAAGTTTCTGTGCCATTCTTCTTCGGTGATTTCTTTGTCGACTGATTCGCACATTTTTGCGATGGCGATGTCGACGTCGAATTCCCAGGCGCGGGTGGTGCCGTCCGCGTTCGAGGTGACCACCCAGTTCGGGGTGTCGCCGTAGCTGATGGCGTAGATGCCGTCGGTGGGGCCGCTGACCCGCGCGCGCTGGGTCGGGTGGCGGTTGTCGGTCAGGTCCCACATCCTGACGGTGTCGTCCTTGCTGGTGCTGGCCAGGGACGTGCCGTCCCGGCGGAAGCCCAGGGCCAGGACCTTGTCCGAGTGGCCGATCATCCTGGCCAGGCGGGTGGGGGTCCACGGGTCGGTCAGGTCCCAGAGGCGGATCGTGCCGTTCGCTCCGGCTACCGCGATGGTCTTCGCGTTCGGTGCGATGGCCACCGTCGAGACGTCTTCGCCGTCTTTCAGCTCGCCGATCTGCCGGGGTTCCCGGGGGTTCGCCAGGCTCCAGAGGCGCACGGTGCTCTGGTTGTCGATGGTCGCCAGGATCTGGCCGTTCGGGCTGAACGCGATGTCGGTGATCCAGCGCGGGTGGCCGGTCAGCACGCCCAGGACCTTGGGTTCGCCGGGGTTCGAGGCGTCCCAGATCTTCGCCTCGGACGCGCCTTCCACGGTCACCAGCACCCGGCCGCCGGTGGGGGCGAAGGCGATTCTGGTGACGGGGCCGGAGAACGTGTAGACGGGCTTGGGGTCGCGGGCGTCGGTGACGTCCCAGATCCGGGCGTCGGGGGTTTCGGCGGTGGTGGCGTAGGCGCGTTCGGCGGCGGTGACGGCGAACGACGTGACGGTGTTGCGCGGGGTCAGGAGGCCGCCCAGGCGTTTGTAGACGCGGTCGTCGGCGCTGTACGGGACGCGGGCGGTCGGGATCTGGGTGCCGTCGGGGCTCAGGGCCGAGCCGTTGGACAGCACCGAGCGGCTCACCATGTCCTCGGCCGCCGACGCGTGGGCGCTCAGCACCAGGTCGCGCAGGTCGTCGGTGCCGCTGAGGCGGTAGGCGGCGATGATCATCTGGTTGGCCAGCACGCGGTCGCCCGCCGTCCGGCGGTTCTGGGCCTCGTTGGCCACGTAGCGGGCCACCGAGAGGTTTCGTTCGGTGGCCGCCTGCTTCTGCGCTCCGATCGCCAGGACCACGGCACCGGAGGCCAGTACGAGCAGCACCAGGAGCAGGGCCACCAGTTGCCGCAGCCGGCGGGTGCGGCGGTGGGCGAGGTGGCGTTCCCGGTCTCGGGAGGCTTCGCTCTCGGTCAGGAACTCGCGTTCCAGGGCGCTGGTGCGCGCACCGTCCCGGTGGGTCCACTCGACGGCCGTGTCCAGCCTGGTTCCCCGGTAGAGGGCGTCGGGGTCCCGGCCCAGCGAGTCCCAGGTGGTTGCCGCCTCGGTGAGTTGCCGCATCGTGCGCAGGCCGTCACGGTCGGTTGCCAGCCAGTTGCGCAGGCGTGGCCACGAGCGGATCAGGGCCTCGTGGGCGATCTCGACGGTGTCGCGGTCGAGGGTGAGGAGGCGGGCGTGGGCCAGGCGGTCGAGGACCACGTCCACGTCGACGTCCTGGTCCAGTTCCGACCTGGGGAGGCGGCGCTTGGTGTCTTCGATGCCGTCGCCCAGTGCCGTGAGGCGGAGGAACACCTGGCGGGCGAGGGTTCGTTGTTGCTTTTCCAGTGAGGTGAACGTGCGTTCGGCTGTTTGGGCGATGGCGTGCTGGATTCCGCCTGCCGCTTCGTAGCCGGCGAGGGTCATGGTGGTGCCGCGCCTGCGTCGCCAGGTTTCCAGGAGCGCGTGCGACATCAGGGGTAGGACGCCCGGTTGGCCCGTCGCGTCCGCGATCAGCCTGCTGACCAGGGCTGTCTCCACCGTGCAGGACGCTTTGACGGCGGGCTGCATGATCACCTGGCGCAGTTCCTCCGGGCCCATGGGGCCCAGCAGGAGCTGGCCGTCGGTCAGGGCTTCGACCAGGTTCGGGTGTTGGGCGCAGTGGCTGTAGAAGTCGGCGCGCACGCCCAGGACCACGCGGCAGTCGGCGGAGAGCAGGGCGTCGATGAACTCCGCCTGCCTGGTGTGGTCCTGGCAGAGGGTGAAGACCTCTTCGAACTGGTCGACGATGATCAGGTCCTGGGTCAGGTCCAGCTTGTCGGCCCGGACCTCCACCTCGCCGGGGGTGGTCAGCACGGTCGGGCCCGGCAGGCGGGGCACCAGGCCCGCTTTGAGCAGGGACGACTTGCCCGCCCCGGAAGCACCGAAGACGGCCACGAAGCGGCCCGCGGTGATCCTGGCCTCCAGGTCCTCCAGGATCCGGTCCCGGCCGAAGAACCACTCGGCGTCCTCCGTGCCGTAGGCCGCCAGGCCCGCGTACGGCGGGTGGGCCTCGTTCGGGCCCGGGGGCGTCGGCAGGACCTCGGCCGCCACCTGGTGCCAGCGGTCCTCCCACTCGGCCACGTCGCCCTCGCAGGCGCGCACGTAGGCGAGCGTCACCGCCAGGCTGGGCAGCTTCCGGCCGCCCGCGGCGTCGGACAGGGTGGTCGCCGAGTAGTGGGCGCGGGCGCCCAGCTGCCGGTAGCTGTAGCCGCCTGCCTTGTCGCGCAACGACCTGAGGTCGGCCGCGAACTTCAGCAGCGGACCGTCCCCGACGTCCAACGGGCGCTCTCCACGCGGCACCGGTTCCACCCCCTGACCAAAGGTTCCCCGATTCTCCGCAGCGTTCGGGGTGTCGTCCAGACTTTCAGACCCGACCCCGAATCCGCTCCGCTTCGGGTGCGCGCATCCGGGTGAACGGGACGGGGGCCATCTGCCAAGGGTGCCCGCCCTCAGGCCAGTACGGCGGTGACGTAGGGATCCGGGTCGGCGAGGATGGCGCGGATGGCGGTGCCGGCCGCGCCCCGGGTGGCCGCGTCGGAGGCCAGGGTGGACGCCAGCACGTGGACGGGCGACCAGGCGGCGCTGACCACCCGACGGCCCAGTTCGGCCAGCAGCGGCTCGCGCAGCCACGGTTCCAGCCGCGCGTAGGCGCCGCCCAGGACGACGGTGGGCAGGTCGAGGAGGTTCACCGCGCCGGACAGGGCCACGCCCAACCACTTCGCCGCGTCGTGCACAGCTGCGGTGGCGGTGCGGTCGTTCGCCTTGAGCGCCGTCAGCAGGGTCGGGAGGTCTTCGACGCCTGCCGCGCGCACGATTTCGTCCTGGCCTGCCAGGCGTTCCAGGCAGCCGCGGGAGCCGCACGGGCATCGCGGGCCCCTCGGGTCTACGGAGAGGTGGCCGATCTCGCCGCTGAAACCGGACACGCCTTCGAACAGCTCGCCGTTGAGCACGATGCCCGCGCCGATGCCGATCTCGCCCGAGACGTGCACGAAGTCCGGTGCGCCGCAACCGTGCCGCAGTTCGTCCAGCGCGGCGAGGTTCGCCTCGTTGCCGACCAGCACCGGCACGTCCAGCCCGAGCCGCCGGGTGAGCTCGCCGCGCACGTCCACCTCGCGCCAGCCCAGGTTCGGGGCCAGCCGCAGGATGCCGGTGGCGGACTCGACCAGGCCGGGCACGGCGACACCCACGCCGCCGATGGCCACGTCCTCCTTGAGCGCCAACCGGATCGCGGCGGCGACCCTGGTCAGCACGCGGCTCGGCCGCGACGCGCGGTTGTCGCCGGGGCGCAGCCAGCTCGTGCGGACCCGGCCGGTCAGGTCGACCAGGCAGGTGGCGAGGTGGTCGACGCCGATCTCGACGCCCAGACCGTGCGGTCCGGCGGGGGACAGGTGCAGTGCGGTGCCCCGGCGGCCCGGACCCGGTCTGCTCTGCGCCTCGCCCTCGACCACCAGTCGCGCGCCGATCATCCGGTCCACCAGGCTGGACACGGTGGCCTTGGTCAAGCCGGTGCGGGCGGCGACGGTGGCCCGGGACGAGCCGGGGGCGGCGGCGATCGCGTCCAGCACGAGAGCGCAGTTGTGCCGGCGGACGGTGTGCTGGCTCGCGGGTCGGGACACCGCTGGATCCTAGCGGCACCCCGCGATAAGTTCAGTCATCAAACTTATCGGAGGTGGCCCGGTGGACAGGTCCAGCTTCGGCCTGTGGACGGTCGGCCGGCACACCGGGCTGGTGGTGCCGATGGTGACCACCAACCTGTTCACCCACCCGGTGTTCAAGGACGGCGGGTTCACCTCGAACGACCGGTCGGTGCGGCGGTTCGCGCTGCGCAAGGTGCTGCGCAACCTGGAGCTCGCGGCGGAGCTGGGTGCCTCGACCGTGGTGCTGTGGGGTGGCCGGGAGGGGTCGGAGGTGGACGCGGGCAAGGACGTCCGGGCGGCGCTGGACCGGTACCGGGAGGCGCTGGACATCGTCGTGCGGTACTCCGAGGACCAGGGTTGCGGGCTGCGGTTCGCGGTGGAGCCCAAGCCGAACGAGCCGCGCGGCGACATCCTGCTGCCGACCATCGGGCACGCGCTGGCGTTCATCTCGACGCTGGAGCACCACGAGCTGGTCGGCGTGAACCCCGAGGTCGGGCACGAGCAGATGGCGGGCCTCAACGTCGTGCACGGCGTCGCGCAGGCGCTGTGGCAGGGAAAGCTGTTCCACCTCGACCTCAACGGGCAGAAGGGGCCGCGCTACGACCAGGACCTCGTGTTCGGGCATGGCGACCTGTTGTCCGCCTTCTTCCTGGTCGACCTGGTGGAGCACGGCGGGTACGACGGACCCCGGCACTTCGACTACAAGCCGTTGCGCACCGAGGACCTTGATGGCGTGTGGGTGAGCGCGGCGGCCAACATGCGCACGTATCGGCTGTTGCGGGAGCGGGCGGTGGTGTTCCGGGCCGATCCCGAGGTGCAGGAGGCGTTGCGGCACAGCGGGGTGTATGAGCTGGGCGAGTCGACCTTGGCTCCCGGTGAGTCTGTTGCGGAGTTTGTGGTCCAGGATGAGGATGCTTCCGGTGCGGCGGAGCGGGGTTACGGGTTCGTCCGGTTGTCGCAGTTGGCGTTGGAGCACTTGGTGGGGGCTCGCGGATGACGCTTGTGGCGGGAATCGACTCGTCCACGCAGTCGTGCAAGGTCGTTGTGCGCGACGCGGAGAGCGGTGTCCTGGTGCGGGAAGGGCGTGCGCCGCATCCGCCGGGTACCGAGGTCGATCCCGGGGCGTGGTGGGACGCGTTGGGGGTTGCGTCCCGGGCGGCCGGCGGGCTTGATGACGTGGCGGCTGTTTCGGTTGCGGCGCAACAACACGGGTTGGTCTGTCTGGATGGTTCCGGTGTGGTGGTGCGGCCCGCGTTGCTGTGGAACGACACCCGGTCGGCGGGGGCGGCGCGGGACCTGGTCGCGGAACTCGGCGCGGCGGCGTGGGTGGCGGCGGTCGGCAACGTGCCGGTGGCCTCGCTGACGGTCGCCAAGCTCCGGTGGCTGGCCGAGCACGAACCCGGCAACGCCGACCGGACGGCGGCGGTGTGCCTGCCGCACGACTGGTTGACCTGGCGGCTGTCCGGCGGGCGTGGGGTGGAGTCGCTGACCACGGACCGCAGCGATGCCAGTGGCACGGGCTACTGGTCGGCGGCGGGTGGGGAGTACCGGCTGGAGCTGCTGGAACGGGCGTTCGGGCGGGTGCCGACGGTGGTGCCGTCGGTGCTGGGGCCGGGGGCGCTGTCCGGAAGGTTCGGGGCGGGCTGTGGGGACAACGCCGCCGCCGCGCTTGGCGTGCAGGCCCGGCCCGGTGACGTCGTGGTGTCCGTCGGAACGTCCGGCACGGCGTTCGCCCGCGCGTCCCGGCCGGTCGCCGATCCCACCGGGACGGTGAACGGGTTCGCCGACGCCGAGGGCGGCCACCTGCCGCTGGTCTGCACGCTCAACGCGTCCCGCGTGCTCGACGCGGCGGCCGCGCTGCTGGGCGTCGACCTGGCGGAACTGTCCCGGCTGGCGTCGAGCGCCCCGGCGGGTGCGGACGGGCTGGTGCTGGTCCCGTACTTGGAAGGCGAGCGGACGCCGGACAAGCCGGATTCGACCGGCGCGGTGCACGGGTTGCGGCTGGACAACGCGACACCTGGCAATTTCGCGCGTGCCGCCGTGGAGGGGTTGTTGTGCGGGCTGGCCGACGCGATCGACGCTCTGGCGGCCGTGGGCACGCCGGTCGAACGGGTGCTGCTGATCGGTGGCGGCGCGCGGTCGGCGGCCGTGCGCGAGATCGCGCCCGCCGTGTTCGGCCGCCCGGTGGTCCTGCCCGCGACCGGTGAGTACGTCGCGGACGGTGCGGCCCGGCAGGCGGCGTGGGCGCTGGCCGGCGCGGACGCTCCGCCGCACTGGGCGGAACTGCGGTCGACGGTGGTCGAGGCCGATCCGACGCCGTGGGTTCGCGAGCGCTATGCCACGGCGAGGGATCTGACCGTGAACCGGTGAGGCACGAGTGGATCGGGGCGGACGCCACCGCGCCCGCCGTGACCAAGGGGTGTCACGGCGGGCGCGGTGGGTCAGGCGGTGTTACCTGGTCTGCGGAGGACGGTTCACGTCGTCGCGCCATGCGCCGGTCTCGACGCCGCGGCCCTCGATGAACTCCTTGAACCGCTTCATGTCACCGGAGATCCGGTGGTCCACGACGCCCAGCGCCGCGCCCGCCTTCTCGGTCAGCGTGTCCGGGTCGAACTCCATCTGGAGGTGGACCCGCGTGCTGCGGTCGTCGAGTCGGTGGAAGGTCACCACACCGGCCTGCTTCGGACCGTCGACCGACCGCCACGCGACCCGCTCGTCCGGGTGCTGCTCGGTGATCTCGGCGTCGAACTCCCGCTGCGCGCCGGCGACCTTGGTCACCCAGTGCGTGCGGGTGGGCGTCAGCTGGGTGATGCTCTCCACGCCTTCCATGAAGCGCGGGAAGGACTCGAACTGGGTCCACTGGTTGTACGCCGTGGTGACCGGCACGTCGACGTCTACGGACTTTTCGATCGTCGTCACTGTCAAACAACCTCTTCCTCAAATCGAGTACGAACCTTGGTTACCCCGCTGCCGCGATCCCACACCTGATTTGTCGGATCGGCGGTCGGGCACCCTCGATCGTGGTGAGCGAAGCCGAGGCTCCCGAGGAACGCCGTTTGGCGCGCAACCTCAACGAATTGCCCCAAGAGCTGCGAGTCGCCCAGAGGGTGCGCAGATCTGTTCGGATTCTGCTGCCGATCGCGTTTAGCGGGCGGTACGCGTGGGCGGACGCCTACGTCCGGGGCACCCACCTGGTCACGGTCCTGGTGCGGCGGGGCCGACGCGAGCACGTCATCGAGTTGGCCAACCGGTTCGCCGTACGGGTTGGGGTGCCTGCTGCTCGCCGAAGTTGTGACAGGTGGCGCGAGCGCGGTCAGAAGCCCGCCGAGTAGCGGCTCGCCGCGCGCGTGCGGCTCTGGTGGGCGCGGGCGACGGCGTCAACCAGTTCTTCCTTGGTCATCGAAGACCGGCCGGGCACGTCGAACCGCTTCGCGAGGTCGTACAGGTGGGCCTTGGTCGTCGGGCCGCGCCGCGAGGTGGACGGTCCCTTGTGGCCCTTCGGCTCCGAGTGGGCGCCCTCGCCGTGCTCCTTGGACCGCGTGCGCTGCGCCTTCTTGGACGGTCGCGCGTCCGTGCCGGGCATCGTTCTGTTTTCGCGCATGCGAGGGGGTTACCCCGGCGAGCGGGGAGCCATGCTCAGATCCAGCCCTCGTCCCACGCCATGCGGGCGGCCTCGTAGCGGGTGCTCACGCCGAGCTTGGTCATCGCCGAGGACAGGTAGTTGCGCACCGTCCCGGCCGCCAGGTGGGCCTGCTGGGCGATGGCGGTGACCGTGCCGCCGCGCAACGCGTGCCGCAGCACGTCCAGCTCCCGCGCGGTCAGCGGGCAGGCGTCCTCGGTCAGCGCGGCGGCGGCGATCTCGGAGTCGACGTACCGGCGGCCGGCGTGCACGTCGCGCAGGATCGACGCGAGCTTCGCCGCCGGGGTCGTCTTCGGCACGAACCCCCGCACGCCCGCGCTCAACGCCCGCCGCAGCACGCCCGGCCGCGCGTGCCTGGTCACGATGACCACCGCGACGCCCGCCAGCCCGCGCACCGCCTCGGCCGCCAGCACCCCGTCCCGGCCGGGCATCTCCAGGTCGAACACGGCGATGTCCGGCCGGTGCGCCCGCACCTCCGCCACGGCCGCGTCGCCGTCGCTGGCCTGGGCGACCACGGTCAGGTCGTCCTCCAGCTCCAGCAACGCCGCCAGCGCGCCCCGGATCAGGTCCTCGTCGTCGGCCAGCACCACCCGGATCACGACCGCACCGACCCGACCAGCGCGAACCCGTCGCCGCCCGCGTCCACCTCGACCCGGCCGCCCACCGTCGCGAACCGCTCGCGCAGCCCGGCCAGCCCGGAACCGTCGCCGGCGGGCTCGTCGGTGCGGGCGCCGTCGTTGTGCAGCCGCACGCTGACCTGGCCGTCCGCCACGCTGATGTGCACCGCGCACCGCCGCGCCCGGCTGTGCCGCAGCACGTTCGTGGTGCCCTCGCGGACCAGCGCGCCGAACAGCGGCTGCAACGGCGGCGGCACGTCCGAGGCGTCGCCGGTCACCGCCGTCTCGATCCCGGCGGCCCGCAGCACGCCGACCGCGTTGGTGATCTCGGTCCCGAGGCTGGCCCGCCGGTAGCCCAGCACCACCTCCCGGGTCTCCCGCAGCGCCGTCCGGGCCAGCTCCGCGACCTCGTCGGCGTGCCGCCGGGCCGCCTCGTCGTCCCGGCCGATCAGCCGCGAGGTCAGCTCGCCCTTGAGCGCGATCGCCTGGAGGTGGTGGCCCTGGATGTCGTGCAGGTCGGCGGCGAACCGCAGCCGCTCCTCGGCCACCGCCAGCGCCTCGGCCGCCCGCTGCCCCCGGTCGAGCTTGAGCACCGCGTCCCAGAACCACAGCTGCGCCAGGTCGGCGGTGACGAACGCGCCGACCAGCACCACCGGCATCACCAGCGAGCCGACCACGTCCGGCGAGCGCAGCACCCCGCCCGCCAAGGTGGCCGCGGCCGTGCCCACGACCACGATCAGCAGCCGCGACCCGCCGGGCCGGTTGGCCACCACGTGCGCGATCACCGCGGCCGGCAGCAGGTACCACGCCATCGGGACGGGGGTGTTGTAGCCGGCGTACGTGAGCGCCGCCACGGCCACCGCGAACGTCGCCAGGTGCTCGACGGTCCGCCTGTCGTCACGCCCGAGGCCGCCCATGGCCCGCCACATGTACCGGGCGTGCTGCACGGTCACCAGGACGACCGCCGACGCCAGCAGCGGCGTCCCCAGGGGGCCGTAACGGCCGGTGGACATGTCCAAGGTGGTCACCACGGCCACCATCGCCCCCGCGCCCGCCACCGACCACCAGGTCCAGCGGCGCAGGGAGCCCATCGTCGTCACGCCACGAATCTACGAGCCGGATCGCCCCGCTGTCTGCTGACATCTGTCACATGAACCGGTGAGCGGCGGCACTGCCGGCGCGCGCGGGCCGGGGCGAGGCTGGGGCCATGCGGAATCCGGTGATCGACGTGACGGCGCTGCACTGCCGGTACGGGGAGTTCGAGGCGGTGCGCGGGGTCGACCTCCAGGTCACGCAGGGCGAGCTGTTCGCCCTGCTCGGCACGAACGGGGCGGGCAAGACCACCCTGGTGGAGACCTTGGAGGGGCTGCGCGCGCCGAGCGCGGGACGGGTGCGGGTGCTCGGCGTGGACCCCGGCCGGGACCGGGCGGCGATCCGGGCCAGGACCGGCATCATGTTGCAGCAGAGCGGGTTCCCGGCCGACCTCACGGTCGCCGAGATGGTCCGGCTGTGGGGGCGCGGCCGGCGCGGCGACGCGCTGGAGCGGCTCGACCTGGGCCACCGCCGGGACGTGCGCATCAAGCAGCTCTCCGGCGGCGAACGGCGGCGGCTGGACCTGGTGCTGGCCGTTCAGGGCGAGCCCGAACTGCTGTTCCTGGACGAGCCGACCACCGGGCTGGACCCGGAGTCCCGGCAGCGCACCTGGGACGTGGTGCGCGAGCTGCTCGCGCGGGGCACGACCGTGGTGCTGACCACGCACTACCTGGAGGAGGCGGAGTCGCTCGCGCACCGGCTGGCGATCCTGCACCAGGGGCGGGTGGCGGTGACCGGGGCGCTGGTGGACGTGCTGGCCGCGCAGCCCTCGCGGATCTCGTTCGACCTGCCGCACCCGTTCGACGTCGGCGCGCTGCCGATGCTGTCCGGGGACGTGGTGCACGTGCCGTCCGGGCGGGTCGACGTGCGCACCAGGCAGTTGCAGGACGACCTCGACGTCCTGCTGGCGTGGGCGCGCCGGGAAGGGCTGGCGCTGGGCCGGCTGCGGGCGCACCACGCGTCCCTGGAGGACGTCTTCCACGCGACGAGGCAGGTGACGGCGGCATGATCACCGCACTGGGCGTGGCCGAGCTGAAGATGTTGCTGCGCAACCGGACGGCCGCCGCACTGGCGTTCGCGATGCCGCTGGCGATGGGGGTGTGGTTCGCCACGAGCCTGGGTGCCGAGGCGTGGCCGGTGGCGATCACCCTGCAACTGCTGGGCAGCATGGGGTTCACCGCGTACGTGACGATCACGACCTCGCTCACCTCGCGCCGCCAGGACCTCTACCTCAAGCGGCTGCGCACCGGCGCGGCGTCGGACGCGGTGGTGCTGACGGGGGTCGTGCTGCCGCCCGTGCTGCTGGCGCTGGTGCAGGTGGTGCTCCTGCTGGGGGTGAGCCTGGCGGCCGGCGCGCCGCTGCCGCAGCGGCCGGAACTGGTGCTGCTCGCGGTGGTCGGCGGGGTGGCGATGAGCGCGGCGGCCGGCGTCGCGACCAGCGGCATCACCTCGACCGCCGAGCTCGCCCAGATCACCACCGGGCCGTTCTTCCTGGCCCTGTTCGCCGGCGGGGTGTGGGCGGCGAACACGTCCGACCCGCGCGCCCTGGCCGTGCCCGGCGGCGGGGTGGCGGACCTGGTCCGGGTCGCCTGGGGCGGCGACGGGCGGCCGGAACTGGCGGCGCTGTCGCTGCTCGGGTGGACCGCGCTGGGGTGCGTGGCCTCCCTGCGGCTGTTCCGCTGGGACGCGCGCGACTAGGTCGTATTTCGAAGGTGCGGTGATCGGCGGCGGGTCGGTGGCCGGAACGCGGCGAGGTCTCCGGTAAGTGGGTTGGCGACCGAGCAGACCTGGCACCGGAGACCTCGTGGCCGGCGTAGCGGCAGCGGGGCGGGCCGACCTGACCGACGCGCAGTGGGCGGTGCTGCGGCCGTTGCTGCCCGTCGGCGCCAAGCCGGGCCGTCCGCCGAAGTGGGGCAAGCGGCGGTTGATCGACGGTATCCGGTGGCGGGTGCGCGTCGGTGCCCCGTGACGTTCCGCCCGACTACGGACCCTGGCAGACCGTGTACGAGTTGTTCCGGCGCCGGCAGCGGGCCGGGGTCTGGCGGCGGATGCTGACCGCGTTGCAGGCCCGTGCGGACGCCGCCGGGTCGATCGTGTGGGACGTGAGCGTCGATTCCACGGTCATGCGGGCGCACCAGCATGCCGCCGGTGCGCGTAAGAAGGGGATCTCCAGGTCGAACCGCCCGACACCGACACGGGCGGGACCGAGCCCGACGACCACGGGCCGGGGCGGGCGCGGCTGGACCAGCAAGCTGCACCTGGCCTGCGAGCAACGGCGGCGGCCGTTGTCGTTGCTGGTCACCGCCGGACAGCGGGGCGACAGCCGGCAATTCACGACGGTGATCGAGCGGATCTCGGTGCCGCCCCTCGGCCCCAGCCGGGCCAGGACGAGACCGGACCGGGTTCTGGCGGACAAGGCATACAGCTAACTCGCCCTCCGCTACCAGGCCACCATCGACATCGCCGCCATCAACACCTGGCTACGCCACATCTGGAACACGCGCTAGCGGTGACCTGCGAGTCTCGTCGAGGCCGGAGGCGGTTCGGTGGCCCGACCTCCTCGTCCACACGGGAGGGAGTCGGTCGTCGTGGCCCGTGCCGGCGTCGGCGCGGGCACGGGGCGTCAGCCGGCCAGGGCGTCGTGCTCCACGGACACCGCGAACGGGTTGTCCATCCGGTAGCCGACCCCGCGCACGGTGGTGATCAGCGACGCCGCGTCGCCGAGCTTGCGGCGGATCCGGCGCACGTGCACGTCCACCGTCCGGGTGTCCACGAAGCTGTTCGAGCCCCACACGCTGTTCATCAGCGCGGTGCGCCGGTGCACTTGGCGGGGGTGGGTGCACAGGTGGTGCAGCAGGTCGAACTCCAGCCTGGTCAGCTCCACGTTCACCCCCCGGTGCAGCACCCGGCGGGAGTCCGCCAGGATGCGCAGCTCGGGTTCGGAGCGCGGGACCGGCAGGTCCACCACCACGTCCACCTCGGGCAGGTCCAGCGCGGACCGCAACGCCTCGGCGAGCTGCGCGGCGGTGTCCACCACCTGGGCGGTCGGCGCGCTGAGGCGGATGACGACCGTCACGTCGACGGTCGTCACATCGGGGACTGCCTTCACCACGGCCACGATGGGAATCGGACCAGCCACGTGCGCGGGGCGTCAACGCCGTCCAAGAGGTGGGAGGCGTTGACAAGGGCGATGATGGGCTCATGACGACCATCACGCTCAACAACGGCGTCACCATGCCGCAGCTCGGTTTCGGCGTGTTCCAGGTGTCCACACAGGACACCGAGGACGCGGTGGCGGAGGCGATCCGGGTCGGTTACCGCAGCATCGACACCGCCGCCGCCTACGGCAACGAGGAGCCCGTGGGCCGGGCCGTCGCCGCCTCCGGCCTGCCGCGCGACGACCTGTTCGTCACCACCAAGCTGTGGAACACCGACCAGGGCTACGACGAGGCGCTGCGCGCGTTCGACACCAGCCTGGGCAAGCTCGGGCTGGACCGGCTCGACCTCTACCTGATCCACTGGCCGGCCGCCGAGCGCGGGCGGTACGTCGACTCGTGGCGCGCGCTGGGCAAGCTGCTCGCGGACGGCCGGGTGCGCGCGATCGGCGTGTCCAACTTCCAGGTGCCCCATCTCGAACGGGTGATCGAAACGACCGGCGCGGTGCCCGCGGTCAACCAGGTCGAGCTGCACCCCCGGTTCCAGCAGGAGGAGCTGCGCCGATTCCACGCCGGACACGGCATCGCCACCGAGGCGTGGAGCCCGCTCGCGCAAGGTGGTGACCTGTTGCGTGACGAGGTGGTCACGGCGATCGCGGACAAGCACGGCCGCACCCCGGCGCAGGTGGTGCTGCGCTGGCACCTCCAGCTGGGCAACGTGGTGATCCCCAAGTCCGTCACGCCGAGCCGGATCGCGGAGAACTTCGCGGTCACCGACTTCGAGCTGGACCGGGACGACCTCGACCGGATCGCGACCCTGGAGACCGGGCAGCGGGTGGGGCCGGACCCGGACAAGTTCAACTAGAACCGGGAAAAGTCCACCCCACCGCTACCCCGCCGGCGCCTCGACCGGCCCGCCGGAACGCCAGTGCACGCCGTCGGCCCGGTCGAGCAGCCCTTCGTCCACGAGGTACCGGCGCACCGTCACGTGGTCGACCTCGCCGCCGGCGCACCACCCGCCGAGCACCTCGGCCACCTCGCGCTCGGGGTAGCGGCGCCCGGGTTCGAACGCGGTGCACACCTGTTCGAGCACCGCGCGCCGGCGGCCGTGCCGGCCGGGCAGCCTGACCAGGCGACCGTCCCTCAGGAACGGATCCTCCGCGACCCGCTCGACCCGCGCGGCCCGTTCGAACACGTCGTGGCGCACCAGCATCTCACCGGGCCGCCCGGCCACCAGCCCGGCGCCGCGCAGCTTGCGCAGCGCCACCTCCACCCGCCGGGCGTCCACACCGGCCTTCTCGGCGATTTCCGCGGTGCTGCGGGCTCCCGGCACCAGCGCCGACACAACGCGTAGTCGCCGGCGGGTCCGCGAGCAATCCGATCAGCGCGTCAGGGGTCACGGGAAGAGTCAACCGAACCCGGGCCTCCGGTGCACGCCCGTCAGGGGCGGACCTTAATACCCGTGCGCACTGATCACCTCTTCCCCCTGGCGTCGGTGGAGCCCGTTTTCGGCATGCCCACCGAGCACGCCCGCAAGTTCCAGCAGGTGGCCGCGGAGCAGGACCTCGTCATCGACGTGCGGGGCACCAACCCGCACGCGGTGTCGTGGCTGCGCGACGGCGCGTTGCCCAAGCCCGAGCCGGTGAAGGCCAAGACGATCGACGACCTGGACGTCCGGCTGGGAGCGCGGCCCCGGCACCGCGGCCTGGTCGGCTTCTTCCTGCCCGCGTTACCCGGGCACGGTGTCACCGAGCGGCTGTGGAGCCGGTTCACCCAGCGGCGCGACGAGTTCGACGCGCTCGGCGCGAAGATGGCGCTGCTGGAACGCCGCGGTGAATACCTCGTGCGCGACGGCGTGGTGCACGGCTTCGACCGGCGCGGCCGGCTGCGACCGCTGACCGGCGACCACGACGTGTTCGACATCCGGGCCTCGGGCGGGCGTCCACTCACCACCAAGCGCTACGACCGCGCGGTGGCCACGATGATGGGCATGGACATGGGCGTCACCCACGGGGCCCACATGTACTGGCAACCGACCACGCCCGCGGACCGGTCGATGTTCGAGTCCATCGCGGGCAGCACCAGCCCCAAGCTCCGGTTCCACCCCGACGGCACGATGACCGCCGGCGACTACCGCCGGGTGAACGCGGGCACGAACGTGATGACCAGGCCGGCGAGCGTGGCCCGTCCGTACGCGACGGTCTCCAGCGTGGGCAGTTGAAGCCACTGCGTCGACGACGCCATGTCGGTGACCAGGAGCTTGCCGTAGACCAGGAGGAGAGCGATGCCGTAGAGGCGGGCGTACTCGTGCTTCCACGCCAGCAGCAGGCCGATCAGCCCGGTGCACACGTGCAGGGTCTGGTCGGCGGCGCCGAGCGGTAACACGGGGACCACCGCCACCACGATCTGCAGCGAGCCCACGACGAGCGCGAGCAGTTGCGCCCGGCTCAGCCGCGCCCTGGCGGCACCCGGCGCCGTGCCGGCCTTCGCCGGTCCCTGTTTTCGCATGGCTTCGGATACCCGTCGCGGCACCCGGACCACGCCGGCCCGGGAGCTTTCCCCCGGGCCGGTCCGGTTGTCCGCCCCATCGGGTGGTGCTTTGCGGCGCCCATCGGGGTACCGGCTTCCGGGCGACCGTCCGGCCTACGCCGACCGGGTGGCCGCCGCACCCCACGGCCGGATGCCCCCCGCCGTGGTTCCCGTGCCCGGCACCGCCGGCCGGCTTGACAACGGTGGTGCGGTCGTCGTGCCGCCGCCGGGCCTCGGCATCGAGCGGGCGTCCTGCGGCTGTCTTGGACGGCACGGCGTGCGCCCGGCGTCGGCGGGTGCGCACGACGGCGCGGCCAGGCGTGAACCGGTGCGGTTCAGCGCAGCAGCGGCTCCAGCGCCGCCCGCCCGTCCTGCGCGGCCTGCGCGGCCGGGCGCTCCCGCCCGAGCACCTGCCGCACCATGGTCGAGATCGCCGCCGACACCTCCGGGTAGCGCGGCCCGTACACCACCCGGGCGCCGGCCAGTTGCCCGATGAACGCGGGCACGTTCGGGTCCCACCGCCACGCCAGGTCGTCCACGGTGTCCGACCGGTTGGGCAGCGCGTTGAGCGCCGCGCCGAACTCGGTCGCGTTGTCCCGCTCCTCGGCCAGCCACCGCAGCACGTCCCACGCCCGGTCGGCGTGCCGCCCGGCCCGCCCGAGCACCCACGCCTCGCCGCCCAGCAGCGACCCACCGCCCGCCGCCCCGGTCGGCAGCGGCGCGGCACCCCAGTCCAGCCCGGCGGAGTTCAGCGCGGGCGCGCTCCACGGGCCGTTGACCATCATCGCGCACCGCCCCGCCGCGAACTCGCGCTCCACGTCGGAGTCGTTCCACCGCAGCACGTCCGGCGGCGCGCTGCGGTCGACGTTGACCAAACCATCCACAAAGGACAGTGCGCGGACGCCCGGGTCCGCGCCGACGTCCGTCACGTCCCCGCCCGCCTGCCACAGCAGCGGCAGGAAGTTCGCGGTCGCCGCGCCCCCGTTCGCCGCGAAGCACAGCCCCCACTGCCCGGACACGGTCAGCGCCTGGGCGGTGGCCCGCAGCTCCTCCCAGGTCCGGGGCGGGTCGGCCACGCCACCGGCCGCGAACAGGTCGCGGTTGTAGAGCAGCGCCGTGGTGCTGGTCCGCAACGGCACCCCGTAGAACTTGTCCTGGTACCGCACGCTCGCCCGGACCGGCTCCAGGAACCGGTCCTTCACGTCCCACGACGAGTACCGGGGCGTCAGGTCGGCCAGCACGTCCTGCCCGGCCAGCCGCGGCAGCGCGGCCACGTCCACGGCGGCGATGTCCGGGAACGTGCCCGCCGCGACGGCCTGCGCCAGCTTCGCGTCGAAGTCGGCCCGGGGGATCGCGGTCCGCCGGATCTCCACCTCCGGGTGCGCGTCCTGGTAGCGCTTGACCAGTTGGCCGACCGCCTGGTCGGCCATGGGGGAGTGGTCCAGGTAGTCCCACCAGGTCAGCGTCACCCGGTCGGCGGGCACCGGGTCGCCACCACCGCACGCCACGACGGCGAGCAGCAGGACCACCGCGAGCAGCGGGGGCGTCCGTGCGTACTTCGGTGGGTCCTTCGGTGGGTCCTTCTGGGCCCGCTGGATCATGCCGCACCTTTCGACACAGGCGGCGGCCTCGTCAATCGGAGGTCACGCCGTCCTACCCCGGCGCGGGACGGGGTGTCAAGATCAGGCCTTGGTCCGTTCGCGCGGCGGGGCCTCGGCCGAGGGGTGCGCCGGGGGTGCGCCGTCGGGCCGCTCGGCCTCGGGACCGGGGCGCTCGTGGCCGGTCGGCTCGCCGTCGACGAGGTACGTGGCCGCCAACTCGTCGTAGATCGGGGTTGAACTCACGATTCGGGATACTGTCCGCCGGAGCGCTCCGGCGCTGCCCGGCTCACCTGTGTGGGTTACCCATCGGCTGCGTCAAGCCGCAGTTTTGCGGAAACGATCCCCGCTGTGCGGTAGGCGGCGCGGTATCGCACCCCACTCCGTACGGACGGTCCGGCTCGTCCCGTGACGCCCTGCGGACCGTGGTGCCGACCCCGCTCGGGACGCTGTCGGTGCACCACCGGCGGCCAGGGCCCGGTGGCCTGCCGGACAACCCCGCTCGTGCCCGGCGCCCCGCCCTCCCGGTGGTTCTCCGGTGAGCGCGCCGGCGAGGAAGGCCCAGTTCGTCGTCCGGCAATCCAGGTCGGCGGCCGGACCGCGTAACAGGGCCACCTGCCCGCACGATGATGGCGTAGGCGGCCACCGCCCCCCCAGGCCGCCTGCGAAGACCCGGCCGGGGCTCCCCTCCCCCCGAGGAGCTCCGGCCGGGCCGCGCACTGCTCCGGACCGTTGTGGACGCCCGGCCACGACGACGCGGAAATCGTCAGGTGGTAAGAAGTTTCGCGCGCAGAGAGATCGCGTACGTGGTCACCCCGGCACCCGTCGGGCGGGCTCGCGGTGCGCCGGCTGGTGCACCTCGGGCGGCGTCGGCGGTTCGGGGATCGGCAGGGTCACCGGCGCGCCGGGCTCGACCACCACGGGTTCGCCGTGGTGCGCGGTGCGCAGCGGACCACCGGCGACGATCCGGTAGGTGGCCTCGCCCCGGGTGATCGCGACGGAGAACCTGATGCCCTGGAAGGACATCCGGAACGCGAGCCGGTCCAGGCCCGGTGGCAGCCGCGGCGCGAACGTGAGCCCGCTGTGGTCGCGCATCCCGCCGAACCCGGCCACCACGCCGATCCACGCGCCAGCCAGCGACGCCATGTGCAATCCGTTGTGGACGTTGTCGTGCAGGTCGTGCAGATCGGTGAAAGCCGCCTCCGCCAGGTAGTCGTAGGCCAGTTGGAGCGCCCCGACCTCGGCCGCAAGCACGGACTGCGTGCCGGCGGACAGTGACGAGTCACGCACGGTCCGTGCCTCGTAGTAGGCGAAGTTCGCGGCCTTCTCGGCGGCGGTGAACGCGTCGCCCCGCACGTGCATGGCCAGCACCAGGTCCGCCTGCTTGATCACCTGCTTGCGGTACAGGTCGAAGTACGGCTTGCTCAGCAGCAGCGGGTACTGCCCGGGATCGGTGCCCGCGAAGTCCCACTCGGCATGCGCGGTGAACCCCTCGGCCTGCTGGTGCACGCCCAGCAGCGCGTCGAACGGCACCCGCATCCGCATCGCGGCCTCCAGCCACGCCGTGCGCTCGTCGGGGTGCACCTCCAGCGCGGACGCGGTGGCGGGGTTGCGCTCGCACGCCTCGGCCGCCTCCCGCAGGTTCTTCTGCGCGATCAGGTTCGTGTAGACGTTGTTGTCCACGATCGCCGAGTACTCGTCGGGCCCGGTGACCCCGTCGATGCGGAACCCGCCGTGCTTGTCGTGGTGTCCCAACGACATCCACAGCCGCGCGGTCTCCACGAGCAGTTCCGTGCCGCACTCCCGGTCGAACTCCTCGTCACCGGTCGCCGCGTGGTACTGCGCGACCGCGTGCGCGATGCCGCCGGAGACGTGGAACGCGGCGGTGCCGGCGGGCCAGTAGGCCGAGCACTCGGCGCCGTTGATGGACCGCCAGGGGAACGCCGCACCGTGCTGGCCCAGCACCTGCGCGCGGTCCCGGGCCTTGTCCACGGTGGAGTGCCGCCAGCGCAAGGCGTCCCGCGCGGCGTCCGGCACGGTGTAGGTGAGCACCGGCAGCACGAACATCTCGCTGTCCCAGAACGCGTGCCCGTCGTAGCCGGGCCCGGTGAGCCCCTTGCCCGGGATGGCCCGGGTCTCCCCGCGCGCCCCGGCCTGGAGGATGTGGAACAGCGCGAACCGCATCGCCTGCTGGAGCTCCTCGTCGCCGTCCACCTCGATGTCGGCGACCTCCCAGAAGTCGTCCAGGAACGCCTTCTGCTCGGCCAGCAGGCCCTGCCAGCCGGTCTGCCGCGCGCCCGCCAGCGCCGCCTCCACCTGCGCCCGCAGCGCCGGCACCGACCGCTGCGTCGACCACCCGTAGCCCAGGTACTTGGTCAGCCGCAGGGCGTTCCCGGCCGGCACGTCCGCCGCCGCGGTGAACCGGACCAGGTCGTCCTCGGCGTGGATGTGGCTGCGCAGGCCGTTCCCGGCTTCGAGCTCGTGGTCCATGCCGGCGGCCAGCCGCAGGCCCGAGTGCCGGGTGCGGTGCGCCAGCACCGCCCGCTTGCCCTCCGCCCAGCGGAACTCCGCGACCAGCGGGGCGTCCAGCGCCGCCGCCACCCTGGGATCACCGGACCGCTCCTCTATCGGCTCGTTGGCCAGCAGGTCGGACTGCAGCACGAGCTGGAGGTCGTCCTCCGGTTCCACGACGTAGTGGATCGCGGCGACCGCGCGCTGGGTGAACGACACCAGCCGCTCGCTGGTGACGGTGACCTTGCGGCCGGTGGGCGACTCCCACACCGTGCGGCGGCGCAGCGTGCCGGTGCGGAAGTCCAGCTCCCGCTCGTGCTCCAACGCCCGCCCGTACCGCATGTCCAGCGGCTCGTCCTCCACCAGCAGGCGGATCACCTTGCCGTCGGTGACGTTCACGACCGTCTGCCCGGCTTCGGGGTAGCCGTAGCCCGCCTCGCCGTACGGGAGCGCGTGCTCCTCGTAGAACCCGTTGAGGTACGTGCCCGGCAGACCGCGCGGCTCGCCCTCGTCCAAGGTGCCGCGCATCCCGATGTGCCCGTTGGACAGCGCGAAGGTCGACTCCGTGCGGCGCAGGTCCGGCACGGACAGCCCGCGCCACCGCAACGACCACGGCCCGATGTCGTACCCCGTCACAGCAGCTCCGCCAGGTCCTCGACCACCACGTCCGCCCCGTTCTCCCGCAACGCCTCCGCCTGCCCTGCCCGGTCCACGCCCACGACGTGCCCGAACTCGCCCGCACGACCCGCCTGGACGCCTGCCAGCGCGTCCTCGAACACAGCCGCCTGCGACGGTCGCACGCCGAGCATCCGCGCGCCCGCCAGGAACGAGTCCGGCGCGGGCTTGCCGTTCAGCCCGTCTCGGCTGATCACCACGCCGTCCACCAGCGCCTGCACGAACCGGGACAGCCCGGCGGCGTCGAGCACGCGGGTCGCGTTCGCCGACGAGGTGACCACGCCGATGGCGACCTTCCCGGCGGCGGCCTCCAGGTAGCGCACCGAACCGGGGTACGGGCTGACGCCCTCGTCCCGGATGATCGCGTCGATCAGCACGTTCTTGCGGTTGCCGACACCGTGCACGGTGTCCTTGTCCGGCGGGTCGTCCGGCGCGCCCTCGGGCAGCGTGATGCCCCGCGACGCCAGGAACGACCGCACGCCGTCGTACCGCGGCCGGCCGTCCACGTACCGGATGTAGTCCTCCTCGGTGAACGGCGGCCCGCCGCGCGGGCCGAGGAAGTCGTCGAACGTGCGCCGCCACGCGCGGCGGTGCAGGACGGCGGTGCTGGTCAGCACCCCGTCGAGGTCGAAGAGGCAGGCGGTGATCCCGTCCGGCAAACCGAGGTTCATGATCGGTGTCTACCCGTTCGCGTAGTGGGGTACCCGGAGGTCCGGGAGGTGGTCGCACCATGGGCAAGCCGAAGGTGCTGGTCGTCGGCACGGGGTTCGCGGGTTTTCACTGCTTGAAGGCGCTGGAGAAGGCACTTCCGCCGGACGCCGCGGACCTGGTCGCGGTCAACCCCACCGACTACATGCTCTACGTGCCGCTGCTGCCCGAGGTGGCCGGCGGCACGCTCGACCCGCGCCGGGTCGCCGTACCGCTGAGGCCCGAACTGCCCCGGACCCGGCTCGTGCAGGCACATGCCACCAGCGTGGACCCCGATGCCCGCACCTGCACGGCAATCGACGTGGAAGGCCGCTCACAGGTGATCACCTGGGACCGGATCGTGCTGACCGCCGGCAGCGTCACCCGGCTGATGTCCGTGCCGGGGGTCGCGGAGCACGCGCTCGGGTTCAAGTCCGTGGCCGAGGCCGTGTACCTGCGCGACCACGTGCTGCGGCAGATCGAGCTGGCCGAGCAGGACGGCGATCCCGCGCGCACCACGTTCGTCGTGGTCGGCGCCGGGTACACCGGCACCGAACTCGTCGCGCAGGGGCAGCAACTGGCCTTGGCGGCGGCGCGCGGCCGGAAGGTGCCGCCCATCCGGTGGGTGCTGCTCGACCTCGCGCCCCGGGTGCTGCCCGGCCTGGACGAGCGGCTCTCCGGGCCCGCGCTCAAGGTGCTCCGGCAGCGCGGGGTGGACGTGCGGCTGGAGACCAGCGTGGCCGAGGTCACGCCCACCTGCGCCAAGCTCACCGACGGCACCGAGATCCCGACCAGGACCGCGGTGTGGTGCGTCGGCGTGCGGCCCGACCCGCTGGTCGAGTCGGTCGACCTGCCCACGGTGAAGGGACGGCTCGCGGTCGGCGCGGACCTGCTCGTGCCGGGCCGGTCGGACGTGTTCGCGGCCGGTGACATGGCGGCCGTGCCGGACGTGTTCAACGGCGGCAAGCCCACGCCGATGACCGCGCAGCACGCGCAGCGGCAGGGCAAGCTGGCCGCGCACAACGTGGCCGCGTCCCTCGGGCACGGCACGCCGCGCGAGTACCGGCACCGCGACCTGGGGTTCGTGGTGGACCTGGCGGGCGCGCAGGCGGTGGCCAACCCGCTGCACCTGCCGCTCACCGGGTGGCCCGCGAAGCTCGTGGCCCGCGGCTACCACCTGCTGGCGATGCCGGGCAACCGGGTGCGGGTGGCGGCGGACTGGCTGACCGGCCTGCTGACCCGACGCCAGGTCGTGCGGTTCGACCTGGTGCCGGCGGCGGGGGTGCGGCTCGCGGACGCGGACCGGGTGGACGCGGGCTCCGCGCGCGAGACCGCGCGGTCCGCGCACGACTGAACCCCGCGCACGACTGAACCCCGCGCACGACTGAACCCCGCGCACGACTGAACCCCGCGCACGACTGAACCCCGCGCACGACTGAACCGACGTCCTCACCCCGGACGTCGGCGGCTGGTTCCGGCGCGGTGCGTCAGGCGGGCTTCAACGGGTCGTGCCCGATCGACATCAGGCGGTGCCGCCAGTGGGCCTCGCCGGCGGTGGGCTCCAGGTCGTCGCGGCGCTGCGCCTGCACCCGATCCACCACCCGCCGCATCACCCGGACGTCCTCGGTGGTCAGGTCGGTCCGGCGCTTGCGCAGCACCCGGAGCACGTCCTGGCCGGTCGGGGTGCCGGCCTGGTCGGGCAGCTCCTCGGCGTCCTCGTCCGCGGAACGGGTGCGCAGCCAGTCCTCCAGCTCGTGGGAGGTCATGTTCACTACTCGGTGGAACTCGTCCCACAGGGTGTTGCTCATGAGGGTCAGGGTTGCCACCGGCGGCCCGGTCGAAACCATGTTATTTCACACCGGCGCCAAACCGCCCGGGAGGCGCCGCTTTCCGCCGCCTCCCGGTCCCGCCCGGGATCCCGGCTGCTTCCCGCCTTGGTCCCGTCGCGGTCTCGCGACGGGCCGGGGCGCGGTGGGCGTCAGACGAGGTCGGGGGCGAACTGGGCCTTCGACACCCCGACGGCCTCGGCCAGCTCCTCCTCCGTCGCCGTCCCGGACTCCCTGATCACGGCCTCCCAGACGGCGATGGACTCCAGGTTGAACCGCTGGACCTCGGGCGAGTTGGCCGCTTCCACCGGGTCGCCCTGCACCTCGCCGGACAGGTGCAGGCCGAGGGCGAGGAAACCGCCGTCCCAGCCCGGACCCACCCACAGCGCCCCGCCGCCGTTGGGCGCGAACTCCAGCGGCACCGTGTGCTCCAGCTCCACCTGCGTCCGCTCGTCGTGCTCGGTCAGCCTCAGCTCCACGATGCTGTCCGGGCCGCCGAACGTGACCCGCAGCAGCGCCGGGCGGTCGCACGCGAGGATGTCGCCGCCCGCGTTGCCCTCCAGCTGGAACGAGCCGCCGACCTCCAGCCGCCCGCTGATCGGCAGGAACCAGCGCTTGAGCCGCTCCGGGTCGGTCAGGGCGTCCCACACGTCGTCGGCCCGCGCGTCGTAGGTGCGGCTGAGCAGCACGCCCATGGTCTCGCCCCGCCGCACGGCGCGGTGGACGGCCTTGAGCTGGTCGGCGATGTCGGTCACTGGTCTTCCTCCTTGAGCCGTCGCTCGCGCTTGCCGCGGGCGAGTTCGGTGGCCAGCGCGTCGAGGTGGTGGCTCCAGAACCGCCGGAACCGCTCCAGCCACTCGTCCACCTCGCGCAGCCCCTGCTGGTCGACCGCGTAGAGCCGGCGGGTGCCCTCGGGGCGGACGCGGGCGAAGCCGTTCTCCCGGAGCACGCGCAGGTGCTGGGAGACCGCGGGCTGGGAGATGCCGAACTCGCCGCGGATCGCCGCGGTGAGGTCGCCGGAGGTCTGCTCGCCGTCGGCCAGCAGCTCCAGCAGGCGGCGGCGGACTGGGTCGCCGAGAACGTCGAACGCGTGCACGACCTGCATTTTTAAGCCTCGCCTTATATAAGTCAAGCCTTGAGGCTTCGAAATTGTCGTACCGCCCTGGCACTATGTCGAACAGGTGTTCGGTACGCGTTCGGGAAGGGAGCTTGGGATGCGCGTACAGCTTGATCCACGGCAGTGGCCGGGCCGTGTCATCCCCGAGACCGACGTCGAGATCGACACGGCCGTGGAGGCGTTCTGCCTGCGCGCGAACTGGGGTGATGCGGACCGCGCCGGGGTGCGCGCGGTCGTCGCCCCGTGGTTCGCCGAGCAGTGGAGCGTCGACGCCCTGCTGCTGGCCGTGGACAACAAGCCGGACGGCAGCAGGCAGGGCCGTCCCAGGAACCGCGACCAGGTTGCGCACGACTTCCTCCGCGCGCGGCTCTGGTCGTGGTGGCAGGGGGGCGCGCAACGGGCGCGCCCCCCGGTCGCGGGCATGACGTTAGGTCAGTGGTGGCGCGTCAACCGCCGCAACGCCCGCCTGCACCAACCCCGGCCGCGCCGGCCGCTGGGGGAGGCGGGCCGGCTGGCCCAGGAGCAGTCGCGCGAGCGGGTGCGGGCCCGACTGGCCGATCCGGTGGAGCGGTCGAGGGCGCGGGCGCGCCGGTGGCAGGAAGCCTTGGACGGCCTGCTGGTGCCGGGGCAGCGCGCACCGACCTTCGAGGACTCGCGCAGGCTGCTGGCGGAGGTGGTCCAGGTGCCCGCCCACCCGGTGTGCCGCCGGTGCGGCTGTCGGACGGGGGTGTTGTCCCAGGCGGCGTGACGAGGAGCCGGGCCGTTGGGCCGGGTTGAGCCGGGCCGCTGGGCCTGGGTGTTCGAGACGAACCGGCAGTCGGGCCGGAGCGGGCTTCGCCGTGCGCCGGACTTGACCGGGCGTGCTCCACCTCGCTGCGAGGGCGCGACCCTCGCTCGCAGATCGCGATCCATAGCGGACGCGGGTAGTCGTGCTGCCCGAACAACCGGGGATTCCGCCTGTCCTGGCATGGAGTCCACACCCTACCCCCGCCGCTTTCGGCCGTGTGCGCCGGGGCACACCTCCGCCGTCGCCCAGGTCCGGCGGCCGATCGGGGCCGTGGACGGTGTGCGACGTGGGGTGCCGGGTCGGTGTCACCTGGTCAGGTGAAATGCCGTGCGCCTTCCTGCGGGTACGGCCGGCGCTGGTGGCATCGGGCACGGCACTTCCGGTACTAACGCCCGGTGGTGAGATCCCGAGTGTGGCGAGTGTGGCTCGTCGGTGCCCTCCTCGTACCCGCTCTCCTTGCGGCCTCAGGGGTTTTCGCGCGTGCCCGACTGGCGGGCGACACCGCCGCCGTCCCGCCGCCCCCGCCGGGCCGGCTCACGCTCGCCGTCCGGTCGGCCGAGGTGGTGCTGGTCGGTGACGTCGCGGACGAGACCGAGCGGCGGTCCCTGGTGGACGCCGTCAGGTCCAAGACCACCTCGCACCGGGTGACGGACCTGCTCACCCCGAACGGTGATCGACTCCCCGTCTCCGTGAACACCGCCGCCGACCTGGTCACCGCCGCGGTGGACGCGGGCGCCGCGGACTTCACCGCGGTCCTCGCCGGCACCGCCCGCACCGCGCGGGCCACGGCCGCCGACGAGACCCGCGCGACGGCGTTGCGCCGGGCGCTGGACCGCGCGGACGTGCGGGACCACGTGGTCGGCGCGGCGGCGTCGGACCTCGACCTGGTGGCGTTGCAGCGGTCGGTGACCGCGATGGTGCAGAACAACGGCGGCTTCCGGTTCGAGCCGGTGTCCACCACCTGGCAGGGGCACGGCCCGGTGCTGATCGACCGGGTGGGCCGGCTGCTGCTGGTCGCGCCCAAGGCGACCATCACGCTCACCGGCCACGCCACCCCCGAACACCCCGACCCGCGCGGACTCGCGCACCAGCGGGCGGGTCTCGTCCGCGATCTGTTCGTGGCCCAAGGCGTGCGGCCGGACCGGATCCGGACGACCGCCACCATCGACGCCGGACCGGAAAGCTCGAACCAGGCCGCGCGCCAGGTAGACGTCCTGATTAGCTAGGAGTGGCAGTGTTCTGGTTGTTCGCCCAGATGTTCTTCCTGTGCGGGTTCGCGTTCCTCGCCGGAGCGCTGCTCACGTGGCTGCCGCTGCGCGCCACGATCCGCGCCCTGCGCGCCGAGCGCCCCCGCCAGGTCGTCCGCCCGGCACTGCCCGCGACGGCGGTGATCATCCCGGAACAGTCCAACGGCCCGGAACAACCCGACGGTCGACCCCACCCCGAACCCCACACCGCCGAACTGGGCACCGGTGACCTGGACCCCGCCGAGCCGGCCACCGCTGAGCTGGGCGTCGCCGAGCCGGCCACCGCCGAGCCGGCCACCGCCGAGCCGGTCACCGCTGAGCCGGCCACCGCTGGGCTGGGCGTCGCCGACACCGAGCCGCACACCAACGGCCAGCCGTATGCGAACGCCGGTGCTCACGTCAACGGCCGGCCGCACCTGAGCGTCGGTGCCCACACCAACGGCCGGCCGCCCGCGAACGGCGAATCGGACACGGTCGACGCGACCACGGCCGACGCGCTGGAAGATCCTGCCGAGTCCGAGTCCGAGCCCGAGCCCGAGCCCGGGTTCGAGGTCAAGGGCAGCTCCAAGTCGATGATCTTCCACACCCCGGACTCGCCGTACTTCAAGCGGATGAAGGGCGACGTCGCGTTCCGGTCGATCGAGGAAGCCGAGCGGGCGGGGTACACCCAGTGGCGTCCCAAGAGCGCGGCGGCGGCCTCCACGCGCTGACCCGGACCGGCGCGCCCGATCGCTCGGCGGTCCAGCACCATCCCCGACCCGGGTCGCGCCGCCGTTCGCGATACGCATCGCCGGCATGTGCGGGATGCGTATCGCGCGGAGTGCCCGGGTTCAGTCGCGCTTGTGGTTGCGGGAGATGAGCCTGCGGAGTTCGCTCTCGCCCAGTCCGCCCCAGATGCCGTAGGTCTCCTCGACGGTCAGCGCGTGGGTCCGGCACTCCTCCTGCACCGGGCACCTGGCGCAGACCGCCTTGGCGCGCGCCTCCCGGTGTTCGCGCGCCATGCCGCGTTCGTTCGGCCGGTGGAAGAACAGCGTGCTGTCCATGTCCCGGCACAGGCCCTTCAGCTGCCAGTCCCAGGACTCGGTGACCGGCACGGGGAGGCGGGAGAGTTCAGGCATGGTGATCACGTCCTGTGGTCGGGAGCGACCCGTCACAGCCTAAATTCGATTCAGAATCGGTTCAACTCTAGAACCGTGCCCACCGCCTCTGAAAGCGATTCCAGCCGTCGGCACCCCTCGGGCCCGGACGTCCACCCGGCGCCTCCCAACAGCACCACTTCGCCGCGTTCCAGCAGCTCAGCCAGGGGAGCCAGGCGGGCGTACCGCTCGGCGTGCGCCCACAGCACGATCGCCCGGGGTGCCAACAGATTCACCGCATCGAGTAACGCGGCGGCCGGCACCCGGGCACCGAGGTTCCGCGAGGCGCAACCGCGTTCGGCGAGGGCGGCGGCCAGCGCGTCCAACGGCAGGCTGTGCTGCTCGTCCGGCGCGCACGCCAACAACGCGGGCATCCGCCCGTCCGCCACCACCGGTTCCGCCCGCAACGCCCCGGAGATCGCCGCCGACGCCAGGTGCTCGATCTCGACACCGCTGCCCGACGCCGAGACCCGTTCCCCCAACGCGATCAGGTACGGCGCGAACACGCCCTCCCACGCGCCGACCACCCCGTCCCGCCGGATCAACGACGCCGCGAGCGCGCCCATCAGCGGCATGTCCAGCCGGGAAGCGGCGTGCGCGAACCCCCGCGCCTCATCCGACTCGACACCCAACGCGTGCGGCCCACCACCGAACCGCGCCCGCCGTGCCCCACCGGCCCGCGTCCGACCGGCCGGACGCCCCCGCGACCCGGCCGAAACCCGCGTCCCCGTCCCGGCCCCGCTCCCGGGACCGACACCGCGGCCCGAGCCCGAGTTGCCCGAGCGGGAGCCGCCCGAGCCGTTGCCGGAACCCGGGCTGTTGCCGGAGCCGGAGTCCGGGGACGAAGAGTCGCCGGAGGTCGGCTCGTCGGGCGGGCGCGGGTCGGGGTCCGAGCCGGTCGGCGGGTGCTCGGCGAGGGCGGCGGCCGCGGCGGAGGCCGGGGTCAGGCCTCGGCCGGTGAGGGCCACCATCAGGCGGAGGCGGGCGATGTCCTGTTCGCCGTAGCGGCGGTGCCGGCCCTCTTCACGGGAGCCCGGCCCCAGCCCGTAGCGGCGGTCCCACGTGCGCAGGGTGACGGGGGAGATGCCGAGCATGCGCGCGACCGCACCGGCACTCCAGTGCACCGTCCCACCGCCGTCCACCGGGAAATACGCAGGCGGGAATGGTAGCGAGGAACCCCGGACCGGGCCGGTCGGCGAGCCGGCGGGGGTCAGCCGACGACCCGCCGGATGGTGCTGATCGGGCCGATCGACTCGATGTCCTGGATCTTCACCGGCACGCCCTCGGTGGACGCGTGCACCGCGCGGATCCCGTCGATCGCCATCGACACGTGGGTCTGCCCCGAGTAGTAGATGACCAGGTCGCCGGGCTGCACGTCGTTGAGCGAGACCTCGCGCCCGATGGTCGCCTGGCCGTAGGTGGTGCGCGGGATCGCGATGCCCGCCGCGCGGTAGGCGGCCTGCATGAGGCTGGAGCAGTCCCACGTGTTCGGGCCGTTGGAGCCGAACACGTAGTCCTTGCCGCGCTGCGCCAGCGCGAACTTCATCGCCTGGCCGATCTGCCCCGGCGGCAGCGGCACCTCGCCCAGGTACCCGTCGGCCCCGAGCGCGTCCCGCTCGGACTTGGGCAGCGCCCGGTACGCGTTGCGCGCCTCGGTGATCTGCTGGTCCAGGGCGGACTTGCGCTGGTCGATGTCGCTGATCGCCTTGTCGGCGTTCGCGGCGGCGTCGGTGGCCCGGCGGGCGGCGTCGTCGGCCTTGCCGACCGCGTCGCTGAGGCCCTGCATGGCCTCGGCGTTCTCGCCGGCCAGCACGCCGAGGGCCGACATCCGGTTGAGGAAGTCCTGCTGCGAGTCGCTGACCAGGATCGCCGAGAGCTGGTTGAACCGCGCGCCCTCGAACGACGCCTCGGTGATCAGGTCGACGTGGCCGCGCAGGTCGGTCTGCGCCCGCTGCGCGGTGTCCAGGTCGCGGTTGGCCTGGTCGAGGTCGGTCCGCGCCTTGGTCAGGTCGTCCTCGGCGCGCAGGTGCTCCTCGTTGAGCTTCTCCGCCTCCATGGCGAGGTCGTTGTACTTCTTCAACGCGTCGGAGGCGTTGGGTGGCACCGGGTCGGCCGCGGCCTGCGGCAGGGACAGCCCGCCCACCAGGGCGAACACGGCGGAAGCCGCCAGGGCCGCGCGGACGGTGCGCTGAACGGGGTACGACGCCACGATCGCGCGGTCCTCCCTCGAAACCGAGTAGCCCGAACGGGTTACCCCCATCCAGGTCTCGGACAGGTTACGGAACGGGGACCCGTTCGTCTATCAGGGGTCCCCGTCCCGCTGCTCAGCCGGCGACCTCGAGCAGGCCCTGCATCTCGCCGATCTCGGCTTCCTGGCCGGCCACGATCCGTTGCGCCAGGTCCTTCGCGGGCTGGTGACGGCCCTCGGCCAGCTCGGTGCGGGCCATCTCCACCGCGTCCTGGTGGTGCACGATCATCAGCTCCAGGAACTTCCGGTCGAACCGTTCACCCTCCAGTGAGTCCAGCCCGGAGCCGGTGCCGTGCGCTCCGTGATCGGCGGAGGGGTTCGCGCCCCACTCCCGGAGCCACGCGGTCAACGTCCGGATCTCCGGCTCCTGGGCCTGCTCGACGCGCTTGGCGAGGGCGAGCAGCTCGGGGTTCGCGGTGCGGCCTTCGGCGAGCTTCGCCATGTCCAGCGCGCCTTGGTGGTGGGGGATCATCTCGCGGGCGAACGTGACGTCCGCGTCGTTGTGCGTCGGTGCGGCGGGCGGCTGGGAGCCGCACCCGGCCGGCACGAGGAAGGTCAGGGCGGCCAGCGCCCCGACCAGGGATTTCCTGATCATCTCGGGTCCTTCGGGGAAGTGGGCGGTTACGCGGGGCGCGTGCCGCTCACAACCTCAGGACGCACAGGGAATCGAGCAACGAACCGGACGGCGGCGGGGCGCGCGGGGTGGTCTCCCGGCGTGGCGCGGGCCGCGGCCACTCGGTCATGGTGACCCGCCGGACCAGGAACATCCCGAGCGCGATCAGCACCGCGAGCACCACGAGGCACAAATGCAGGATGTCGTGATCGCCGTGCGGCTGCGGCAGTTCGTGGCCCTCGGACATCACCACGGCGGTGGGCGCGGCGGGCTCCTGCGCGATGTGGTGCATGCCGACCAGTGCGAACGCCACCGCGCACACCAGCACCCACCAGAGGGAGCGGCGTCGGTCGATCACGGCGGTCACGATACCCGGTGGGGGTTTAGGGCAGCCGTGCGAGGGCCTGGCGAGTGTCGGCCGTTCGGGGTGACTCAAGTCACAAGAAGGGGTGTCGAGAACGGTCGGGCGGCTCCGTCCGACGGGTGAAAGCGCCAAGATGGGCGCGACCGCAGACCGAGGAGTCCGACATGGCCAAGTTCCTGCTGCTCATGAACTACGGCGGCACCACGAACTGCGACACCCCGATCGACCAGTGGGCCCCCGAGGACATCAAGAACCACCTCGACTTCCAGCAGGCGCTGGGCAAGGAGCTTGCCGACAACGGCGAACTGGTCGACGCGCAGGGCCTGGCCGGCCCCGACCTGGCCAAGAACGTCGTGTTCACCGGCACCGGCGCGCCGGTCGTGACCGACGGCCCGTTCCCCGAGTCGAAGGAGCTGCTGGCCGGCTACTGGATGGTCGACACCACCTTGGAGCGCGCGCTGGAGATCGCCGCCACGGCCTCCGCCGCCCCCGGGCCCGGCGGGGTGCCGGTGGGCCAGCGGATCGAGGTCCGCGAGCTGATGAGCGCGCCGGCCGCGCCGGACCTGTGACCGCACCCCTCGAAGACCTGCTGCGCGAACTCGCGCCGCAGGTCCTCGGGGTGCTGGCGCGCCGGTCCGGCGACTTCGCCGCGGCCGAGGACGCGGTGCAGGAGGCGTTGCTCGCGGCCTTCGTGCACTGGCCCGGGGACGGCGTCCCGGACAACCCGCGCGGCTGGCTGATCCAGGTCGCCACCCGCAAGCTGACCGACCTGGTGCGCGGCGAGGCGGCCCGCCGCCGGCGCGAGGACGCGACCTCTGCCGAACCGCCGCCCGGCGAGGTGTCCGAGCGGGACGACACGCTGATCGTGCTGTTCCTGTGCTGCCACCCCGCGCTCACGCCCGCGTCGGCCATCGCGCTGACGCTGCGCGCCGTCGGCGGCCTGACCACCGCCGAGATCGCGAACGCCTTCCTGGTGCCGGAGAGCACGATGGCGCAGCGGATCAGCCGCGCCAAGCAGGCCGTGAAGAAGGCCGGCTCGGCCTTCGCCATGCCCGGCCCGCACGAGTGGGCGCAGCGGCTGCGGTCCGTGCTGCACGTGCTGTACCTGATCTTCAACGAGGGCTACACCAGCAGCACCGGCGGCGCACTGCACCGCACCGAGCTCTCCGGCGAGGCGATCCGGCTGGCCCGCGCCGTGCACGCGCTGCTGCCCGAGGACGGCGAGGTCGCCGGCCTGCTCGCGCTCATGCTGCTCACCGACGCCCGCCGCCCCGCCCGCACCGGCCCCGACGGCGAGCTGGTCCCGCTGGAGCGGCAGGACCGGTCGTTGTGGGACAAGGCGCTGATCACCGAGGGCGTCGACCTGATCATGGTCGCGACGGCGCGCGGCGCGATCGGCGAGTACCAGCTCCAGGCGTCGATCGCGGCCCTGCACGACGACGCGCTGCGCGCCGAGGACACCGACTGGCCGCAGATCCTGGCCATGTACCGGCTGCTGGAACGCATGTCGGACAACCCGGTCGTCTCGCTCAACCGGGCCGTCGCCGCGGCCATGGTGCACGGCCCGGAGACCGGCCTGGCGCTGGTCGCCGAGCTGGAGCCGAGGCTGCCCGGCCACCACCGGCTGGCCGCCGTGCGCGCCCACCTCTACGAGAAGGCGGGCGACCCGGTCCGGGCGGTCGAGCACTACCGGGCCGCCGCGGCGCGCACCACGAGCACCCCGGAGCGCCGGTACCTGCTCGACCAGGCGGCCCGGCTCGCGCACTGACCACTCGCTACAGTGACGATTCGTGACCAACGGTGACCGAATCGGTCCGGCGCTGCTGCGGGTCCGGGTCGGCGGCGAGGTGGTCGGCGCGGGTTTCCTGGTGACCCCGTCACTGGCCGTGACCTGCGCGCACGTCGCCGCGTCGGATGCCACCGCGCCGCACCCGCCGGCCGACGCGGTCGTGGTCGAGTTCCCGCTGCTCGGCGCGGACGTCGTGCCCGCGCGGATCGTGGCGTGGCAGCCGCTGTGCCGGGACGGCGCCGCGTTCCCGGCCGGCGGGATGCCGGAGCGGGTGGGGGACGTGGAAGGCGGCCGGATCTACCCGCGTCCGGGGCGGCCGGGTGAGGTGGTCATGGAGACAGCCGCGGGGCTGGTGCTGTGGGACTTGGCGGCTCGGCGGGACGTCGGCGTGCTGGAGATTCCGATCCACCTGCGGCGCGGGATGTTCGCGTTCGACGAGACCGGGCGGCGGGTGGCGTTCGTGGAGGAGGGCGAGCAGGGCGTCCAGGTGTGGGACGTCGAGCGGCGGGTGCAGCTCGTGTGGTTCCCGGTGCGGGTGGCGGAGGTGCTGGGGTTCGTCGGCGACGTGCTGGTGGTCGAGGTCATCAGTGGCGTGCAGTTCTGGCGCGGCGCGCGGCTGGAGGCCGAGATCTCGCTGCCCGACCGGATGATCGGCAGCCTGCGGGTGCGCGGGGACGCCCTCCGGTACCTGTCGCGCGTCGACAGTGGTGACCAGGTGGCCGTCACGCCGTGGCGGATGGCGATCGACCCGTGGCGGGTGTTCGAGGAGCTGTGCCGGATGGCGGACCGGGAGTTCACCGAGGAGGAGCGGACGCGGATGCTGCCGCCCGAGGTGCCGGCTTCGTGGCCGTGCGCCCGGTAGCCTGGGGGAGGGGTGGTTGCCGTGACGGAGCGGAAACCCGCTGGTCTGAGCTTCGAGTCGTGGATCGACCGGCAGATCAGGGAAGCGCAGGACCGGGGCGAGTTCGACAACCTGCCGGGGGCCGGCAAGCCGTTGGGCGGGCTGTCCGGGGCGCACGACGAACTGTGGTGGGTCAAGGAGAAGCTCCGGCGTGAGGAGGGCACGGCGCTGCCACCGACCCTGCTGCTGCGCAAGGAGGCGGCGGCGGCGCGCGAGGCCGCCGGGCGGGCCTCGTCGGAGGCGGAGGTGCGGCGGATCCTCGGCGAGGTCAACGAGCGCATCTCCGACGCCATCCGCAAGCCGCTGTCCGGCCCACCGCTGAACCTGATGCCGTTCGACGTGGAACACGTGGTCGAGCAGTGGCGCGAACAGCGGCAGCATTGAGTGGCGCTGCACTGAGCACCTGCCCAGAAGTCCTGTGCGCAATCGTCGGGTGTCGATGGCGAGGTCCGAGGTGCGGCGGTGGCGAGGTCCAGGTTTGAGGCTGCCCAGTCGCGGCCGCCTGACGCGGTCTGGGTCGGGGAGGCCCGGCAGGTCGTCGCGGGCGGGGCGGGCGGTCGAGCGGCCCACCGCGACCGGGTCGTGGTGCAGCGGCTCGGTGATCTCGGGGCGCTCGGCCCGGACGCGGACAGCAGCGCCATCACGATGCGGGCGGCCACGCGCCACCCGGGTGCTTTGGAGCTGCACCGACTTGAGCGACCCGAACAGTGGGGCGTGCGCCGATCGAGCCCCCGGCCGGCTGCCGGGCTCGATCGGCGCACGGGGGCCGGTCGGCTAGACCTCTTTGAGAGTGCGGAGGAAGTCGGTGAAACCCGTGGTGCCGAAGTGCAGCACGGGGCCGTCGGGGTTCTTCGAGTCGCGGACCAGCAGGGTGGCGGGAGCGTGCGCGAGTTCGACGCAGTCGCCGCCGTTTCCGCCGCTGTGACTGGACTTGCGCCACTGGGTGGGGATCTCGGTCATGGGTCCGTGCCTCCTTTCCGGGGTCACAGTTCGCCTGCCGCCGTAGCCAGCAGGCCGGTGCTCTTGGCGGGGGACAACGCCGCCGCGACCAGGTTGCGGAACACCAGCTCGTACTGGGCGACGTGGGACGGGTCTTCGACCGAACTCGCGGTCGTCAGGTTCTCCAGGTAGACGATCGGCCGCTGGTTGTCGGCGAACCGCAACATGACGAACGGGTAGTTGGACGCGGCGTGCGCGCCGGCGGTGAACGGCACCACCTGGAGCGTGACGTTGCCGAGGCCTGCGAGCTTGCGCAGGTGTTGCAGCTGCGCCCGCATCACCTCCGGGCCGCCGATCACGGTGCGGACGGCCGCCTCGTGCAGCACCAGGTGCAGCCGCTGCCCGCCCTCCAGCAGGTGCGCCTGGCGGGCCTGCCGCGCCTCCACCAGCCGGTCGACCTCCTCCTCGTGGTGGAACGGGTTCGCGTCGATCAGCGCCCGGGTGTACTCCGGGGTCTGGAGCTGGCCCGGGATCAGTTCGGCGTGGTAGCGGAGAACCTCCGCGGCGATCTGCTCCAGGTTGAAGAACCTCCGGAAGAAGTCGGGCAGGACCGTGCCGTACGGGGTGCGCGGGCGCCGTTTGCGCGCTTGCCTCGCCAGCTCCTCGATCGGCTTGCGGGACTGCCTGGTCGCGCCGTAGAAGTCGAGCAGCACCCTCAGCTCCGCGCTGCGGATCGCCACGTCGCCGACCTCGATCCGGCGGATCTTCGCGGGCGAGCACTCCAGCACCTCGGCCGCCTTGTCCTGCGTCTTGCCCACGCTCTCGCGCATGGACGTGAGCGCCATACCCAACTGTCGCTTGTAGACCGTCGGGCTCGCGCCGCTGCCGGCCATGACCACCTCAGCTTTCCTCGTCCTTCCGCGGTGCTGATCAGTCTGCCGCAGAAGCCCGGAATCGGGGTTCACACGATGGTGTACTGCCCAATCTGCACCTGCAACCTTTAATTTTTACCTGCCCGTTCAGGCAGGGGAGGAACCCAGGATGACCCGCGCTTTCCGGTGGATGCCGCACGACGGCCGCCGCCACGCCGTCCGCCGCGACCTCGCGCCGGGCGAGGAGGCCGCGACGCTGTGCGGCCTGCCGCTGACCGTGCCGGACGCCCAGCCCTACGTGCACTGGTGCTGGCCGACGTGCTCGGGCTGCGACGCGGCGTGGCGGGCGCACGAGGGGATATCCGCCTTCCCGCGACCACGTCCGGCGCCCACCCCGGTGAGCGCGCAGTGAGCGCGGAGCACGGCGCGCCGACCTTCGCGGAGTTCGTCGTCAAGGCCTACGCCGACGGCGAGACGATCCGCGCGCTGTCCGACGCCACCGGCCGGTCCTACGGCACGGTCCGCAGCGCGCTGGTCGCCGGGGGCGTGCGGCTGCGCAAGCGCGGCCACCGCCCGGCCACCACGATGATGGCGGTGGCCGACGCGCGGGCCCGCCGCGAGGAGCTGTCCGCCGAACTGCTGCGCGCCCGGCTGTCTTCGGGGCTGACGGGCGCGGCGGCGGGTCGGCGGGCGGGCATCAGCCAGTCCAAGGTGTCCAAGGTGGAGACCGGGCGGCTGCTGCCCAAGGTCGTGGACGTCCAGCGGTTGGCCGACGTCTACGGCGTCCCGCCCGAGGTGCGGCGCAGGCTGCTCGCGTTGGCGGACAAGGTGTCGCGCGACGCCGGGCACCGCCGGGCGGTGCTGCACCGGGGCGTCGCGCGCCGCCAGGTCGTGGTCGCCCGCACGGAGGCCGCCGCGTCGACCGTGCGGGTGTTCGCGATCTGCGGTGTGCCGCCGCGACTCCTGCGCGAGGTCGGCCCGCGACGCCGGCTGGTCGCGGTGCTGGCCGAGGGCGCGCTGCGGGCCGCGCCCGAGCACTGGGACCTGTTGCGGGCGTTGAGCCTGCGCCCCGAGGTCGAGCTCGGCGTGATCCCCTGGTACACCCCGGTCACGTTGCCGGACGCGGGGTTCGTGGTGCTGGACGAGGTCATGGTGGTGTTCGACCTGGTGTCCGGCAACGTGGTCATCACCGACCCGGACGACGTGCGCGGCCACCTGAAGGCCTTCCGGAAGCTGCACGCCGGCGCGGTGTTCGGCGACGCGTTCCGCCGCCTGCTGGACGAGGTGCGCGCGGACTACCGCCGGCTGACCTGACGGCGGGCAGGTCAGCCGATGGGCCGGTTTCGTCGGGGCGGCGTGGTTCCAGCCGGCCCTGGTGTCGGGCTTGGCCATCGGGGAGCCTGGCGGTGTGCTGCTCACCGTGGGCGGCGCGGCGGTGCTCCTGCTGGTGCTCGGCACGGTCGGGTCCCGGCGGACACGTCCGATCGGGTGATCGCGGCGATCAGCCCGGTGGTCCGGAGGTGTTCCTCCCGCTGTTGTTCACCTGCTCCTGCCTCGACCTGCGGTCCGGCCTGTTGTCACGTCGGGCCGGCTCGCCCTGGCGGCGGCTTGCGTGGTGGTGGCCGGCGCGGGCAAGTTCGGTGGGTGTTGGCACGCGGGACGGCTGGCGGAGGAGGGCGGTGCCGACGCGTCGCGCGTCGGTGTGCCGATGAACGCGCGCGGTCTGGTGCCGTTGATCGCGCTCAACGCCGGGCCAGTCGCGGTGGCGGTAGCGGTCGGCCGATCGGGGCGCACGGGCGCACGCGGTCCCGGTGGTCCGGGTCGGCCAGGTGTTCCAGGCGGTGCCGCCACATGGTGGTCAGCCGGTCCGCCGGGTCGCCCCGGCGGGTGATCACGGTCAGCGCCTGCGACCCGATGACGGCGGCGGCGATCCCGTGGGCTTCCTCGCGGATGTCCAGGCCCGGCCGGGCCTCGCCCGCCGCGACGGCCTGTCCGAGCAGGTCGCGCACCATCACCACCAGGCTGACGAAGTGCACGCCGGCGAGGAGCTCGAACAGCTCGCTGGTGAACAGCAGCCGGACCCCGACCCGCGCGGTGCGGTCGGTCCGGGTCAGCGCGCTCATCCGGTGGGTCAGGTCGATCAACGTCTGGAGCGGGCCGGTGCCGGAGCCCTCGACTTCGGCGCGCACCTCGTGCCAGAGCGTGAAGTGCTCCTCCACGACGGCGACGGCGAGCGCCTGCTTGGAGGGGAAGTGCCGGTACAGCGCGCCTTTCGTGACCGAGATGGCGCGGCAGACGGACTCCAGGGAGGTGCCCTCGTACCCGGCGCGGTCGAACAGCTCGATGCTCGCGGCGACCAGTCCGGCTCTGGTGCGGGCACCCTGCGCCAGGTCGTTCAAGGAGTCCTCATCTCGACGGACACAGCCTGTACGTCACATAGGGTACATGTCCGGACACTATCAGGTTAACACTCCCAGGGGTTCTGAGGCGTGCTGTGCACAAAGAAACACTGGAAGTAGAGCTTTCCGGGACTGGAGGAGTGGCGGTCCTGTCCGTGTTCGGGTCGCTGAGCGCGGCCACGTACACCCGGATGCGCGACCTGCTGCTCAAGACCGTGCTGGCCCAGCCGACCGCGGTGGTCGTCGACCTGGAGGGCCTGGCGTTCGAGTGGCAGACCGCCGTGGCGGTGTTCCGCGCGGTGTGGAACCAGGTCGCGGACTGGCCGGGCGTGCCGATCCTGCTGGCCGCCACCGACCGGGCCGACTGGCCGCTGCCCGGCTTCCCCTCGGTCACCGACGCGCTGGCCGCCGTGGGCGAACCGCCGCGGCGCTGGATGGTCCGGATGCCGCTGCCGGTGCGCGGCAGCGGCGAGTTCGCCCGGCTGGCGGCGGAGGAGACGTGCCGGATCTGGGGCCTGGCGGACCTGGCCGAGGACGCCGCCGACGTGGCGGACGCCCTGGTGGGCCTGGCGGCGCGGGGCGTGCGGCCGACCGTGGTCTTCGAGTGGTGGCAAGGGATGCTCGTGATCGGGGCGGGTGAAGACGTCGTGGTGCCGTGCGACCCGCAGGCGTTGCGCTGCGCGGCGATCGGCGCGAGCCGGTGCGGCTGGTCCACGACGTGGTCGGACGGCACGCTGGTGTGGGCGGTCCTGGACCGCTGAATCAGCAACGGCGGCGCGGCGGCTCGATCCGCAGCGTCGCGCACACCTCGGGCCGGGCCAGGGTCGGCAGCCAGGTCCGCCACAGCCGCGCGACCTGGCGCGCCACCCCGTTCGGGTCGTCCACGGCCATCGACATCAGGTGCACGCCCACCAAGGCCGACACCACGGCGTCCGCGCACGCCTCGACGTCCACGTCCTCGCGCAACTCGCCCCGGACCGCCGCGGTGCGCAGCAGGTCCCGCACGGTCGAGGTCCACTGCGCGATCTGGCGGTCCGCCACGTCGTCGCAGATCGGCGCCTGGAACAGCAACCGCTGCGCCACCGCCCGGTCCTGGTTGACCGCGTAGCCGAGGTCCACCATCACCTGCAACGGGCTGCGGTGGGTGCGCTGGAGGCGTTCCCGGGTCCGCGTCCACTCCTGCGCCTGCCGGTCGAGCACCGCCACCGCGAGCGCCTTCTTCGAGCTGAAGTGCCCGTACAGCGCGCCTTTGGTCACGCCGGCGAGGTCGCACACGTCGTCGATGGTGGCCCGCACGTAGCCGTCGCGGTCGAACGCGGCCGCCGCCGCGCTGAGCAACCCGTCCCTGGTGGTGGACACTCGGCCGATTTTCGCCGCTCGCCCGGCAGGCCACAACCGCTGTCTGCGAGCATGAGGGGGATGGATCGCCGCCGGCCCGACGACGAACGGCGCGCCTGGCTGTGGAGCCGGGTGCGCGGCCACGCGGCGGAGGAGGACCTCCCGGTGGGGATCCGGCAGGTCTGCCTGACCGCCGCCGAGGTGCTCGACGCCAGCGGCATCGTGGTCTACCAGGTCGCCGACTCGGGCCGGGGCGAACCGGTGTGCGTGACCGGCCCGCTCGCCGACCGGGTGAGCGAAGCCGAGATCACGTTCGGGGAGGGCCCCGCCGTCGACTGCCTGCGCGAGGAGTACCCGGTGACGGCGACCGACCTGGCCGCGGCCGACAACGTCGCGCGGTGGCCGGTGTTCGCGCCGTTCGCCCGGTCCGCGGGCGTGGCCGGGGTCCTCGCGTTCCCGATCATGATGGGCGCGATCGTGGTCGGCTGCCTGGAGGCCCTGCGGCCCGCCACCGCGCCGCGCACCGACGACGAGGTGGTCGACGGCCTGCTGCTGGCCGACGCGGCGATGCTCCTGCTGCTGCGCGCCGAACCGCCGCCGTTGGGCGCGGACCCGTTCGCGGACGCCGTCGAAGCGCGCTGGGCGATTGTGCACCAGGCCACCGGCGTGGTGTCGGTGCAGCTGGCGAGCGACCTGGCGACGGCGTTCGTCCGGTTGCGGGCGCACGCCTACCGCACCGGGCGGCGGCTGGCCGACGTGGCGGCCGACGTGCTGGCGCGCGACCTGCGGTTCCATCCCGATGTCGAACCCGACGCGACACCCGAACCGGGGCAGGGGTGAGGGCGGCGGCCGGCGGACGGTCCACCAAGGGGTGATATGCGCCCATTGGTCCGATAATGTGGTGGTCGGACCGGTGACCGGCAATGCGCCGGCGGGCGGAAAGGGGCAATTGTGCCGGTCAATCCCGGCGGCGGGCCGCCCGTTCGATTGCCGCGGCCCGTTCCAATTCGTGCTGCGGGGTGTCCAGCACCTGGCCCAACCAGCTCCGCCAGTACGGGCCGGGGATGCGTTTGCCGCGTTCCCAGCGGGAGACCTCTTCCCTGGTGACGCTGGTGTTGCCAGAGGCGGCGTGCAGCCGCTCGGCCAGGTCGTCCTGAGTCAGCCCACGGCCGCGTCTCAGCTCGGCGAGGATTTCGCTGATCGGTCCCGACAGTCGCACGGCGGTGCCCTTCCTGTTCTCTCCGGCGGTTCGCCGGCCATTCTTCCAGCGCGGGGGAGCGAAACGGTAAAGCATCACGGTGATACCGGGGGAACATCCTGTGCGAGTGCACGTGCAATTGCCAGGGTGTCCGCATACATGCGGAATTCGGTGACCAGTCCGCCGTGCACGCCGACCGCGATGGCGAAGTCGTAGGACAGCGCAGCGCCGGTGGCCTGGACCCGGGAGTGCAGCCGGCCGGTCAGCACCGCGTCCGGCCCGTCCACCACCAGCCCCCGGGTGGTGATGCCGGTCAGGTCCAGCACGGCCCGGAACGCCAGGAAGAACGACTCGACCTCGCGCGGGTTGCGGATCTCGACCGGCCACGGCGCGCCCGGCACCGGTGCCGCCCACCAGCGCACCCCGTCGGCGAACAGCCTGCTCAGCCCGGCGGTGTCCTTCGCGGCCCAGCGGGCGACGAGCCGCTCCACCACCATCGTGACCTCAGCGCGGTCGCGCGTCATTCGCCGTCCACGGCCGACGGCGCACCGGCGGACCACCAGGCCCGGCCCTCCGGCGGGCGGTGGGGTCCGGTCTTCGCGGGCACCTCGGTGCCATGCGCACCTCCTGGCGGCTTCGCGGTGGCGAACGCCTGTCGGTACATGGGTACTCCTCCGCGCGCCGGCCGTGCGCAGCCACGCCGCAGCGGCCCGCAAGTGATCACTCCTCAACCCTGGTACGGACCACTGGCCCGGACACAGGGGCCAATGTCGTTCTCGAGGGGGACTCCGGGCGAGTGGTACCCCGGGTGCCCGGGTACCCCCGCCGCACGACCGGAGTCCGATGGTGGTCCAAGCCCGCGATTCCTACGGTGAGGTGCGGCGATGGCGGAGCTGAGGGGTGTGCCCGCGCGGATCGGCGCGGCCGACGTGACGAGGCTGGAAAGCGAGACCGGCCGCCTGCGCGGGGTGGACTACCGGCGGGGCGGGGGCGCCTGCCGGGACGCGGTCGTCGGCAGCGCCGCGCGGAGCGACCAGTTGCTGCGGGCCAGTGCGAGCGCCGAGGTCCGGGCCCGGCTCCTGGTGGCCCTGGCGGACCGGCACAACCTGGCCGGCTGGACGTGCTTCGACACCGGTCTGGAGCAGGCCGCGCAGGAGCACTGGGAACGTGCCCTGGAACTGGCGTCCCAGGCGGGCGACCAGAACCTGATCGCCAACATCCACTACCGCGCGGGCCGGCTGCGCCTGCACAACGGCCGGCGGCGGGAGGCGTTGGAGATCTTCGCCCTCGGGGTGCCGGCGGCGCAGCGGTCCGGCTCGCACCACGCGACCGCGCTGCTGCGCGCGAACGAGGCGTGGGCGCACGCGGGCCTGGGCGACCAGGGCCTGGCCAAGCTCCGGCTGGGGCAGGCCCACGAGGAGTTCGCCCGGTCCTCGGACGGCGTGGTCCCCGGTTGGGCGCGGTTCTTCGACGCGACCGACCTGTCCGCGCTCACCGGCATGGTGTTCACCGAGCTGGCCCGCACCGTGGACGCCTGCCACACCGCCACCGCGATCCCGGCGCTCACCGCGGCGATCCTCGGCTACCCGGACACCATGGCCCGCAGCCGCGCGCTGAGCCTGGTCGCGCTGACCGCGAACCACCTGCTGGGCAACGACTTCGACCACGCCGACCTGGTCGGGCAGCGGGCGCTGGCGGCGGCCGGCGCGGTGCGCTCGACCCGGGTGGCCGACCGGCTGCGGCCGCTGCGCCGGCTGGCCGAGCGGTACCGCGGCGACCCGCACGCCCGACACCTGGCCGCCCGCGTCGCCGCGTTCACCGCGCACCGCTGAGCACTATCCACTGTGGACGAACAGGGCGTCGACGGCCATCGCCCCGGCCACGGCGAGCAGCCCGGCCGCGAACACCCGGCGCAACGCCGTCGTGCCCACCTTGGCGGCCAGCCGCCGGCCGTCCCACGCGCCCAGCAGCGCGGTCGCCGCGAACGGGCCGACCAGCGACCAGTCCACCGTCCCGACCGCGCCCAACCGACTGGCGAACGCCGCCGCCGCGTTCACCGCGATCACCAGCAGGCTGGTGCCGACCGCCGCCGACATCGGCACCGCCAGCACGCCGACCAGGGCCGGCACGGTCAGGAACCCGCCGCCCACCCCGAGGAACCCGGTCAGCGCGCCCAACCCGGCACCGACGCCGGCCGCGCGCCCCGGCCGGACCGGGCCGGGCTCCGGCGGACCCCGGCGCAGCATCAGCACCGCCGCCACCGCCGCCACCGCGGCGAACGCCCCGGTCAGCACGGCGTCCGGGACCCGGCGGCTGAGCAGGCCCGCGGCCACCGCCGGCAGCGCGCCCGCCGCCGCGAACAACGCGCCCAGCCGCCACCGCACCGCGCCCGCCCGCGCGTGCGCGAACAGCGCGGTGGCCGACGTGGCGGCGACGACCACCAGGCTCGCCGTGGTGGCCTGCGCGGGGCTGAACCCCAGCAGGTAGATCAGCGCGGGCACGGTCAGCACGCTGCCGCCCCCGCCCAGCGCGCCCAGCGCCAGCCCGACCACGGCCCCGGCCGCGAGGGCGAGCACCACCGGCATCACGACAGGCCGTGGTCCGCCGCGCGGTCCCACTCGTCGTCCACGTGCACGACCTCGCGCCCGGCGCGGTGCAGCAGGCTCGCCGCGATGCCCGCCCGGTACCCGGACGCGCAGTGCACCCACACCTCGCCGGGCGGCACCTCCCCGATCCGCCGCACCAGGTCGTGCAGCGGGATGTTCGCCGCGCCCGTGAGGTGCCCGGCGCGGTGCTCGTCGGCCCGGCGGACGTCCAGCAGCACCGGCCGGTCGGGCCGCGCGGCGAGGTCCGCCCAGCCCGCCCGGCGGTAGCCGGTGGTGGGCAGGCCGTCCGTGCGGCCGACGCCGGGCCGCTCGACGCCGATCCGGGACAGGTCGCGGATCGCCGCGCGCACGTCGTCGGCCTCGCCGACCAGGGTGATCGGTTCGCCCCACGGCAGGGTCCAGCCCAGGTAGGTGGTGAAGCTGTCGCCGTACTCGACGCTGACCGTGCCCTGGACGTGCCCGGCGGCGAACGCGACCCGCGACCGCAGGTCGACCACCCAGCCGCCGGCGTCGAGCAGGTCTTGGACGGCTTCGGGGCGCAGGGGTCGCGGCACGGTCAGGTCGGGCGCGCCCGGACCGCGCCGGTTCAGCGGAGCCATGTGCGCGTAGTACGACGGGTAGGCGGTGAGGTTCGCGATCAGCGTGTCCACGAAGTGCTGCTCGTCGTGGTCGGTGAGGGCGTGGTTGGCGGTGCGCTGCTCGCCGACCGTGGACCCGTGCGCGCCGGTCGCCGGGCCGGACGAGCAGAAGCTGCCGAAGCCGTGCGTCGGGTGCAGCGAGGCGTCGGCGTCGACCCGGTCGGCCAGGTCACGCGCGGACCGGTACTGGGCGCGGGTCAGCGATGCGGTGCGGTCCGGCGCGACCAGGTCCGTGCGGCCGACCGAACCGAACAGCAGGCTCCCGCCGGAGAACACCGCCTGCCGACCCTCGTGGGTGACGACGTAGGCCAGGTGGTGCTCGGTGTGGCCGGGCGTGGCGACCGCCGTGACGGTCATCGAGCCGACCGCGAGGCTCTCGCCGGGGCTGATCGGCCGGCGCTGGTAGGCGACGTCCTCGGCGGCGGCGACCAGGTACTCGGCGGCGTGCCGGCGGGCCAGTTCGAGGCCGCCGGTCAGGTAGTCGTTGTGCACGTGGGTCTCGGCGACGTGGGTGATCCGCACGCCGAGCCGCGCGGCGAGTTCCTCCACCCGGTCGATGTCGCGCTGCGGGTCGACCACGAGCGCCACCGCGCCGTCGTGCACCAGGTAGCTCCGGTCGCCGAGCGCGGGGGTGTCGATCGTCTCGACGTTCATGTCCGCACCTCCAGATGTCCGTACATTATGACGGACGGGAGGTGTCCGTGTCAGCGGGCCGTCACGGCCCTGGTGGGTCGGCGGTCGCCGGCGGTGAACTCGGCGGTCACCGCGAACCGGTCGCCGCGCACCACCGTGTGCCGCCACTCCACCGGACGCCCGTCCGCACTGCCCTGCCGGTGCACCGACAGGCACGCGACCTCCGGCCCGCACTCCAGCAGCGCCCGCTCGGCCGCGGTCGGCACCACGGCCCGGATCTCCTCCCGGCTGGTGTCCAGTCTGATCCCGGTCCGCCCGGCCAGCACCGAGTAGAGGCTGGTGTGGGTGAAGTCCGCGGTCAGGACGGGGGCGGCCAGGTCGGCGGGCAGCCACGCGCGGTCGATCGCGAGCGGCGTGCCGGCGGCCAGTCGGAGCCGTTCCAGGTAGACCAGCGGGGTGGATCCTTCGAGGTCGAGCCGGTCGGCGACCACCCCGTCCGCCCGCACGTCCAGCACCCGGACCACGCTGCGCTGCTCCAGCCCGGCCGCCTCGACCGACGCGAACAGGCTGTACAGGGTGTCCAGCGGCTGCTCCACGTCGGCGGCCGGGCTGACCCGGGGCTGCCGGCCCCGCTCGGCGACCACCAGGCCGTCCGCGCGCAGCCGTTGCAGCGCCTGGCGGACGGTGTAGCGGCTCACGCCGTACTCGTCCACCAGGGTCAGCTCACCGGGGAAGCCGGTGTCGAACTCGCCCGCGCGCAGCCGGGCGACGAGGTCGTCCTGGAGTTGCCGCCACAGCGGCAGTGCGCCGGACCGGTCCAGTGCTCGCGGAGTCACCCCGGCAGTTTCGCACCTCCTTGTCCGCGATCGGTCGCGGCGCTAGCGTGGATGTACGGACATTTCGGGAGGTTCTGGGTGAACGGCATCGTGATCATCGGCGGCGGCACGGCCGGGATCTCCGTGGCCGCCCGATTACGCCGGGCCGGGCGGCGGGACGTGACCCTCGTGGAGCCCGCCGAGGTGCACCACTACCAACCCCTCTGGACGCTGGTCGGCGGCGGGCGCGCCCCGGTGTCGGCCTCGGCGCGCCCCATGCGGTCCGTGGTCCCGCGTGGGGTGCGCTGGGTCCGGTCGGCGGCGGTCGGTGTGGACCCGTTCGCCCGGCGGGTGCTGCTGCGCGACGGCGGGATCGGCTACGACCAGCTCGTGGTGTGCCCGGGGATCCAGCTGGACTGGCACCGGCTCGACGGGCTGGCGCAGGCGGTCGGCCACGACGGGGTGTCCAGCAACTACGCCGGGGCGTACGCGGTCGAGATGTGGCGGTTCATCCGCGAGGTGAAAGCCGGCTCGGCGGTGTTCGCCATGCCGTCCGGGCCGATCAAGTGCGGGGGAGCGCCGCAGAAGATCGCCTACCTGGCCGCCGACCACTGGCGGGAGCGCGGGGTGCTCGGGCGGATCGACGTCCACCTGGTACTGCCCGGGACGGCGATGTTCGCGGTCCCGGAGTACGCGGCGGTGCTGGAGGGCGTGGCCCGGCGGTACGGGATCCACGTGCACCTGGAGAGCGAGGTGGTCCGGGTGCGCCCGTCGGCGCGGGAAGTGGTGGTGCGCGGGCCGGACGGGGAACGTTCGCTGCCCTACGACGTGGCGCACCTCGTGCCGCCGCAGAGCGCGCCGGACTGGGTGAAGGCGTCGCCGCTGGCGGGGCCGTCGGGCTACCTGGACGTGGACCCGAACACGTTGCGGCACCTGCGGTTCCCGGACGTGTTCGGGCTGGGCGACTGCGCGGGCACGCCGAACTCCAAGACCGGGGCGGCGGTGCGCAAGCAGGCCCCGGTGCTGGTGGCGAACCTGCTGGCGGTGCTGGCCGGGCGGGAGTTGCCGGGCTCCTACGACGGGTACTCGTCGTGCCCGATCACGACGGGCCGGCGGACGTTGCTGCTGGCGGAGTTCGACTACACGGGGCGACCGCGGCCGACCGTGCCGTTGCTCGGCGCGGTGCGCGAGCGAACCGACCACAACCTGGTCAAACGGCGGATCCTGCCGTTCCTGTACTGGAACCTGATGCTGCGCGGACTGGCCTGAACTTCACCTGATCGGCCTTATCCGACCTAGGTAAGATAAGAGGGTGAACGCGAAGCGGATCACCGCGCCGCTGCTGGACGTGCTGGAGGTGCTGGCCGACGCCTTCCAGCGGGACGAGGAGCCGCACGGCTGGACGATCATGAAAGCGATCAAGCGCTCGGGCCCGACCGTCTACGGCGTCCTCGAACGCCTGGAGGAGTGGGGCTGGGTCGTCGGCACCTGGGAGGACCTCCCGCCCGACGAGAACCGCCCCCGTCGCCGGTTCTACCGGCTGACCCCCAACGGTCGGGTGGAGGCGGCGGCCCTGCTGGCACAACGCCGTCCGGCCGCCGTCGTCGCCGCCCGCCGGTCGTTACCCGGAGGTGCGGTGTGAGCACCTGGCTGAGCGTCCTGCTGGGCGTGGTGACCGGCTTGGCGGTCAACGAGTTCTGCGACGTGTCGCCGTGGCTGGCGCGCCGGGTCGTGCGGTGGGCGGCGGAGGTCCGCTACCCGGGCCGGGCCGAGGAGTTCGAGGCGATGATCGCCGACCGCCCCGGCAAGCTGTTCAAGCTGTGCACCGCCCTCGGCTTCGCCTGCGCGGCCCTGACCTACCGGGTGACCCGCCGCCGCCCGGCACTGCGTCGAGCCGCGACGGGTTGGCTGGTGTGCGAGGTCGTGAGTGGGGTCGTGGCGGGCGGTTTGTTCGGTGGATGGGTCCTGACGCTCGGCGGTGGGGGAACCGCGTGGGCGTGGGGTGTCGGCGTGGCGGTGCTGTCGATCCTGATGCTCCACCTCCGACGCCGGCGGTGGGTCGGGGTCGGCCTGGGCCTCGTGCCGGTCGCGGTGGCCCTGCTGGTCACCGCCGGCTCGACCCGGGGTGGCGTGGTCGTGCCGTTCCTGGTGATGCTGGCACCGGTGTACTTCGTGGTCCAGGCGATGTTGGCGGTGCTCGACGCGGCGGTCCTGCCGGTCAGGCTGGCGGTGCCCGCACTGCTGGGAGGCACGCTGATCGTCGCGCTGGAGAACTGGACCGACGCCGTCCACCTGATGTCGTTCGACTCGCAGATGATGATCTTCGGCACGGGGGTGGGGGTGATCGGCGGGCTGTGCGTCAGCATCGGGCGCTTCCTGTACGACGATCTCCGCCGTCGATGGCCGCCGCCGGACGTCGTGCCGGCGCTCTGATCGGCCATGTGCTGTGCGCACCTCTTGCGGGCGCTTTGAGCAAACATGCATGGTCAGGTCGCTTCAGTGCAACCGTGAACAGCTGGCGGCTCGCACGCCATGGCCACCCGCGACGCGCGGTTGGACTTCGGGCTGATCGATGCGATCGAGTCCACTGTGGACATACTGTTGGTGCCGCACGGCTCGTCCGGCGTCTCCGGTGACGGCTTGGGGCAGGTGCCACCCACCGGGTGCACTCGGTGCGCGGGAATTCGACCCGAGCAGAGGACGCGGCGGTGGCGGCGTTGGCGAACGGGCTGGTCGAGCAGTCGTCGTGGCCCTGTGCGCCGGCTGTATGAGGGCCCGGTCGTCGAGGTGTTTTGAGGACATGCGCGTCCGGAACGCTTCTGCGCATCTGTAATGTGCATTATCGTCCGGGCGCAGGAGGTAGCCGGTGAATCGGTACGAGCGGTTGAACGCGCTGCTGGAGCTGTTGGCCGAGCGCGGCAAGATCGAGGTTGACGACATCGCCGAGGAACTGGACGTCTCGGGGGCGACCATCCGGCGCGACCTCGACCACCTCGCCGAGCAGCAGTTGCTGACCCGGACCCGGGGCGGCGCGGTGGCGCACTCGGTCGCGTACGACCTGCCGTTGCGCTACAAGACGGTGCGCCGGGCCGGTGAGAAGCAGCGCATCGGGCGCGCGGCGGCCGGGCAGGTGGCGCGCGGCGCGGTGGTCGGCATGAACGGCGGCACCACCACGACCGAGGTCGCCCGCGCCTTGATCACCAGCGCGGACGTCGGCGGCGCGGAGGGCGACGGGGTGATCACCGTGGTCACCAACGCGCTGAACATCGCCAATGAGCTCGCGGTGCGCCCGCAGGTGAAGCTGGTGGTCACCGGCGGTGTCGCGCGGCCGCAGTCCTACGAGCTGATGAGCCCGCTGGCGGGGCGGATCCTGAGTGGACTGAGCCTCGACGTGACCTTCCTCGGGGTGGACGCCATCGACCCCGACGTGGGCGCTTCGGCGCATCACGAGGGGGAAGCCGACATCAACCGGATGCTCGCCGAACGCGCGCGCAAGGTGGTCGTGGTGACGGACTCCTCGAAGATCGGCACGCGGGCGTTCGCGTCGATCTGCGCGATCAGCCAGGTGCACGTGCTGGTGACCGACACGGATGCGCGCGAGGAGGACGTCCGCCGGTTCCGCGAACGGGGTGTCGAAGTCGTTCAGGTGTGATGGTGACTAGTGCTCGCCGGAAGCTCACCGTGAACAAGACTTCTCATGTCGCCCCGGCCACGTCGGCGTTCCTCACCTCGGACGAGGGGTGGAGCCGGTGCCTGCCGGCCGGTGGCCCGAAGGTCACCGCATCACCACGGTCGGGTGGCGCATCTGGTTGTCATGGGTGTTTGTACGGAACAATGTACGCCCGTGAGCGAGGACAACGAGTCGCTGCTCTCGGCGGCCGCACGGGGTGACCAGGCGGCGTGGAATGAACTCGTCTCGCGCTACGAGGCGTTGCTGTGGTCCATCGCGCGGGGCTTCCGGCTGAGCTCCGCCGACTGCGCGGACGTCGTGCAGAACACCTGGTTGAAGCTGGTGGAGAAGCTCGACCGGGTGGACGACCCGGACCGGCTGGCCGGGTGGCTGGGCACCACCGCCCGGCGCGAGTGCCTCCAGCTGCTGCGCCGGGCCGAACGGCGCAGGGTGGCGGACCTGCCGCCGCCCGACGTGCCCGACGACGGACCGCCGGTGGACGAGGGGCTGCTGGTCGCCGAACGCGACGCCGCGCTGCGGCGGGCCGTCGAGCAGCTCTCGGACAAGTGCCGGGAGCTGATCCGGGTGCTGATGGTCTCGCCGCCGCTGACCTACCTGGAGGTGTCCGCCGTGCTGGACATGCCGGTCGGCAGCATCGGCCCGTCGCGGGGCCGGTGCCTGGACCACCTGCGCGCGCTCACCGAGGAGCTGTGATGGACGACGACGAACTGGTCGAGCGGCTGCGCGCGCTGGCCGAACCCGTCCCCGAGCACGTGCGGCTCGCGGCTCGGGCGGCGCTGGGCACCCGGCGGCTGGACGAGGAGCTGGCCGAACTCGTCCAGGACGCGCCGGCGCTGGTGCGCGCCGGCGACGAGGTCCGGGTGCTCACCTTCGAGCACGGCGGCGTGGCGCTGGACGTGCAGGTCGACACCGACCTGCGGGTGCTGGTGACCGGCGCGTCCGGCGACCTGGTCGTGGAGAGCCCGGACGGCCGCGTCACCGTGCCGATCGGGCCGGACGGCTGGGTGTCCGCGCCCCTCCCGCACCGGACCCTCCGGCTGCGGGTGACCGGCGACGACGGCCGGACCGTGGTCACCCGCTGGTTCTCCGCCTGACCGCCGGGCCTCCGGGGTCACAGGGGTGCGGGCGAGTTCGCTTCCTGGACCAGGACGCTCGGCGTGCCGGTGGCGTCGGCGGGCACGGTCCAGACGTCGTTCACGCCGTCGCTGCGCTGCATGCCGTACGCGATGGTGTTCTCGTCCAGCCATGCGGGCTGGTCGTCCACGCTCCGCGTCTCCGCCAGCGGCGTGACGGCCAGCGTCGCCAGGTCCATGGTCGACAGCCGCCACCCCTGCTGCGGGTCGCCGTTGACCGCCGCCTTGTACGCGATCCGCTTGCCGTCCGGCGACAGCGACGGGCACTCGACGTTCTCGGCCAGCGCTGTCACGGTCCGCGCCGCGAAGTCGCCCGCCATCAGGTAGCGGTGCCCGCCGGTCGACATGGTGGCGTAGAAGCGGTTGTCGTCGGCGGTGAAGGTGACACCCCAGTAGTTGCGGTCGGCCGCCTGTACCGCCCTTCCGTCCACAAAGGACGCGAAGTCCTCCAGTGACGTCACCAGTGCGCCGGACTTCGTGTCGAGGATGCCGGTGCTGGTGGAGAAACCGTTGGCCGCGTAGGAGTGGCCGTCCACGAACAGCGTCCACGCCACCATCCGGCCGCTGGCCGAGACCCGCGCCCGGTTCGGGAAGCCGATCAGCGGCACCGTCTTGAGCTCGCGCCGTGACGAGTCCAGCACGGCCAGTTCGCCGGCCTTCAACGCGCTCACCGGCCGCAGGCACGCGGTCGTCCCGCCGGCGGTGTACGCGCGGTCGCACCGCTCCTCGGTCACCTCGCGCGGCCCGGACGGGTCGGTGCTTGACACGGCCGACAGCCTGCCGTTGCTGAGCACTTGGAGGCGCGGGCCGGAGACGGTGCCGGACTCGATGTCGGGTTCGGGGGTGGCGGACAGCGCGGTGTAGCCGACCGCGACGCCGCCCAGCAGGAGGGCCGCGGCGGCGGTCACGGCGATGCGGGCGCGGGTCGACAGCGTGCTCACGGGCGGCGTCCCAACAGTGCGGCGGTGGCGGCGAGTGCGAGGGCCACCCCGAAGGCGGCCAGTCGGGTGGCGGTCTCCGGCCCCCAGAACTGCCAGGCGAGCCCGAACAGCACCGACGACCCGAGGTACGCCAGCGCCTGTCCACTTTGGATCAACGCGATCCCGGTGGTGCGCAACCGCTCCGGCAACTGCGGTCCGGCCAGGGCCATCAGCACGCCGTCGGTGGCGGCGTAGAAGACCCCGTACAGCACCAGCACCGCGACCACCAGCGGCCACCCGCCGAGCGGCCCGAAGATCAGCAGGTACACCGCGATCAGCGCGCCGTACCCGCCCAGCACCACGGGCAGCCGGCCCACCCGGTCGGCCAGTGCGCCCAGCGGCGCGGCCAGCAGCAGGTAGACCAGGCTGGTGCCGACCGCGAGCAGCGGGAACCAGCCGATCGCCAGCCCCTCCCGCTTCTGCAGCAGCAGGTACACGAACCCGTCGCCGATGGTCGCCAGCCCCAGCACGGACGCCGCCAGCACCAGCCGGCGGACGCCCTTGTCCCGCAACAGCCCCGTCACCGCCGACGGCCGGATCGGAGCCGCCGGCACGGCCGAGCGGTGGTCGCGCACGAACATCACCAGGATCACCACCCCCAGTGCGGCGATGCAGAAGCTGGTGACGAACACCGCGTCGAACGACTCGGCCGCCGCCGCGAGCACCGCCAACGCCACCAGCGGCCCGATGAACGCGCCGACCCCGTCCATCGCCCGGTGCACGCCGAACGCCCGCCCGAGGTCGCCGGCCGGCGTGGACAGCGTGATCAGCGCGTCCCGGGGCGCGGTGCGCAGCCCCTTGCCCGCCCGGTCGGCGGTGATCACCGCGCCCAGCAGCGCGGTGGACGTGCCGGCCGCGAGCAGGCCGAGCTTGGCGACCGCGGACAGGCCGTACCCCAGGCCCGCCACGGCTTTGCGCTTGGTGGTCCGGTCGGCCAGGTAGCCGCCGACCAGCCGCAGCAGCGTGGTGGCCCCGGTGTAGACGCCGTCGATCACGCCGTACGCGGCCGGGCTGAGCTGGAGGCCGATGACGAGGTAGAGCGGCAGGACGGCGGTGACCATCTCGGAGGAGACGTCGGTGACCAGGCTGACCGCGCCGAGCGCGACGACGTTGGCGCTGACGCCCTTCCAGCCGCCGGACTTGGGGCGGTCGATGGTGGACAGGTACACGGCAGGACCTTCCTTTCCAGGCGCGCGGGGTGCCGCACCCGGTCGGGGGACCGGGTGCGGCGGCCGGGATCAGTGACAGGCGGTGGTGCCGCTGTCGGTGAAGGACTTGCCCGCTTCGGGCACGAACTGCCAGTCGAAGCTGGTGCTGTGCAACGTCAGCTTCAGCACGCCGTAGGTGTCGCTGTTGCGGACCTCGCTGTTGGGCTTGATGGTGCCGAAGCTGTAGTGGCTGGCGCCGCCCATGCCCGCGACGAACGTGCGGATGCCCCGGGTGTTGTCGAGCGCGCCGCTCGGGTTCTGCGGCGCGAAGCGCTCGTACTGGTGGTTGTGGCCGAACAGCACCACGTCGGCGTTGTAGTCGTACAGGGCCTGGAACAGCGGGCGCGTCGACGTCGACGGGGCGTGGTTCGCGCCCGAGGTGAACAGCGGGTGGTGCCAGTACGCCGCCGTGCACGGCTTGCTGCTGGCCGCCAGGTCGTTGCGCAGCCACGTTTCCTGGGCCGAGCCCGCCGACATCGAGACGTTGGAGTTCAACGAGACGATGTGCCAGTTGCCCAGGTCGAACGAGTAGTAGCCCTGACCGGACGGGCCGGCCTGCGCGCCGAAGTAGCCGTAGTAGCCGGTCGCGCCGCTGGTGTTGTAGTCGTGGTTGCCCGGCGACGGCCGGGTGCGGGCCTTGTGCCTGCCCCACGTCGGGTTGTAGTAGTTGGTGAACTCGCTCGTGGTGCCGTTGTCGTAGACGTTGTCGCCGGTCGTCCAGACGGTGCCGGGGATGTTGTCCAGCAGCGCGGCGGTCGCGCTGTCGCCCGAACCGGAGTTCGAGATGTCGCCCGCGCCGACGAACACCGGGTCGCCGGACTGCGGCGGCGTGGTGGTGGTCGTCGCCGTCGTGCCGGTGGTGACCACTAGCTGCGGAGCGGTCGCGCCGGTCTCCCGCGAGTCGTAGTCGGCCCCGTCGCCGCTGGACGAGGTGACGCCGAAGCTGAACGTGCCGTTGCCCGTGACGTAGGAGGTCACGTCGACCTCGTACCAGGCGTTGCGGGACACCGAGCCGAGTGAGCCGAGCGTGCCGCCGTCGATCGCCGGCTGGTTGTTCCAGGTGACACCGGTCTCCGACCACGTGGTGTCGGTCATCGACCTGAACGTGCCGCCGTTGGGGCTCTGCGAACCCGAGACGTCGTCGGTGTGCACCCGCACCTTGGCGCTGGTGACCGTGCCGGACACGCCCGACACGCCGAACTTGAGGAACAGGCGTTTGACCGGCGAGTTGTCCACGCCGAGCTGACCGGACGCACCGTAGTTCGTGCCGGTCGCGGAGTTGTCGACGTAGGTGTCCGCGGACGGGGTGAAGGTGGTGGTGGCGGCCGACGCGGCGGGTGCGTTGTCGGACGAGGCAACGATGGTGAGGGTGGTCGCGATGAAGACGCCGACGGCGACCACCGCGATGGGGGCCCTGCGACCTGGCATGCCGTAACCCTTCGCTTCCTGATGTACGGGACAAGGGCCTCGCAGACGGTAGGGACGTGTGGGCACGGTGGAGTGATCGCCCGGCGGCAGGGTGGTGAACGGCGGACAAACGCCGTTACCCGCTGCGTTACTCCGCATACTTGCGGTCGTTGAACTACGTGACGGAGTCTCGGGAAGGCGGCGGATGTACGACGTTGTGCTGTTCGGGGCCACCGGGTTCACCGGCGGGCTGACCGCGGCCTACCTGGCCGCGCACGCGCCGGAGGGCACCAGGTGGGCGTTGGCCGGGCGCAACCGGGCGAAGCTCGCCGCGGTGCGCGAGCGGTTGGCCGCGATCTCCCCCGCGGCGGGCGCGTTGGACCTGCTGGTCGCCGACGTCGCCGACGACCGGTCGCTGCGGGCGGTCGCCGAGTCGGCGCGGGTCGTCGCTACGACGGTCGGGCCCTACGTCGAGCACGGCGACGGCCTGGTGGCGGCGTGCGCGCGGGCCGGGACGGACTACGTCGACCTGTGCGGCGAGCCCGAGTTCGTGGACCGGACCTACCTGCGCCACCACTCGACGGCCGTGGCGAGCGGCGCGCGACTGGTGCACTCCTGCGGGTTCGACTCGATCCCGTACGACCTCGGCGCGTACTTCACCGTGCGGCGGCTGCCCGAGGGCGTGCCGATCTCGCTGGAGGGGTTCGTCAGCGCGTCCGCGACCTTCTCCGGCGGCACGTTCCACTCGGCGGTGACGGCGTTCTCCCGGCTCCGGTCGTCGGCCGACGCGGCCCGCGAGCGCCGGCGCGCGGAAGGCCGGCCGGCGGGCCGGGTCGTGCGCGGCCGGGTCGGACCGCCCCGGTACGACCGCCGGGTCGGGGCGTGGGTGCTGCCCGCGCCGACGATCGACCCCCAGGTGGTGCTGCGGTCGGCGGCGGCGCTGGACCGGTACGGCCCGGACTTCCGCTACCGCCACCACATCGCGGTGCGCCGGCTGCCGGTGGCCGCCGGCCTGGTCGGCGGGGTGGGCGCGCTGGTCGCCCTGGCGCAGCTCCCGCCGGCCCGGAAGTGGTTGCTGGAGCGCCGGAAGCCGGGGGAGGGCCCGTCGGCGGCGGAACGCGCCCGGTCGTGGTTCCGGGTGCGGTTCTTCGGCGAGGGCGGTGGGCAGCGGGTGGTGACCGAGGTGTCCGGCGGTGACCCGGGCTACGACGAGACGGCGAAGATGCTCGGGGAATCCGCGCTGTGCCTGGCTTTCGACCACCTGCCCGAGACGCGGGGACAGGTGACGACGGCGGTGGCGATGGGCGACGCGCTGACCTCCCGCCTGGTGGCGGCGGGCATCCGGTTCGAGGTGCGCTGACGAAGGCTGGGGCGTGTCCGCCGGGGTCATGACCGGCCTTGGCCCGGGGCGGCTCGGGGCTGAACGGGGTCGTGAAGAACAGCCTTCCTGCGGACACGCCCTAGTGCAGTTCCCGTTGTGCCGCGCGGAAGACGACGTCGGCGACGCGTTGCAGCGGCGGTGAGTCGAGCTTCCACTGCTGCCAGTACAGCGGCACGTCGACCGGGTGGTCCGGGTGCAGGTGGACCAGGCGGCGGTGACGCTTCACCTGGTGTTCGCTGAGCAGGGCCCAGCCCGCGCCGGCGGCCACGGCGTCCTCGAACACCGGGCCGTCGGGCAGGAGGTGGCGGTGCGCGGACGCGGGGTGGCCGGTCACCGAGCGGCAGAACGCGTCCTGCAGGTCGTCCTTCTCGTCGAACACCACCACCGGCAGGTCCGACAACGGCTTGCCCTGCCACCGTTTCGCGAACGCGCGAGCCGCCACGGCGTGGTACCTCATGCTGCCCAACGGCCGGACGCGGCACCCCTGCACGGGGTGCGGCGACGACGTCACGGCGGCCACCACCAGGCCCTGGCGCAGCGACTCCGCGGTGTGGTCCTGGTCGTCGCGCAGCAGGCCCAGCACGATGTCGTCGTCGTGCGCGAGTTCCTTGACCACGGCCCGGAACCACGTCGACAGCGAGTCGGCGTTGACCGCCACCTGCACGGGCGTCGGGCGTTCGACAAGACCGAGGCCGGCGAACGCGTCCTGTTCCAGCAGCGCGAGTTGGCGGCCGTAGCGGGCGATGACCGTGCCGGATTCGGTCAGGCGCGCGGGTTTCGCGCGGACCAGCAGCACCCGTCCGGTGCGTTGTTCGAGGGCTTTGATGCGTTGGCTGACCGCTGAGGGCGTGACGTGCAGCGCCTTGGCCGCGGCGTCGAACGTGCCCTCGTCCACGACCGCCAGCAGGGTGCGCACCGACTCCGGATCAAGCATCACGAGCGCTGATGATACGTAAGGAACTGTAGCTGGGCTTATCGCCGCTCGGTTCCTAGCGTGGTGGCATGACGTACGCGGTGCTCGCCGGACTCGGGACCGGGCTGTCCCTGATCGTGGTCATCGGTGCCCAGAACGCCCTCGTGCTGCGACAAGGTGTTCTGCGCCAACAAGTCGTGGCGATCGTGGCGATCTGCGCGGTGTCCGACGCGCTGCTCATCGCGTTGGGCGTCGGCGGGGTCGGCACGGTGCTCACCGCGTGGCCGCCGGCGTTGACCGCCGTGCGCTGGTTCGGCGCGGCGTTCCTGATCGGCTACGGGGTGCTCGCGGTGCGGCGGATGCTGCGGCCGACGGCGCTGCGGGTCGGCGGCGCGGCGTCGGCGGCGATCGTCACGTGCCTGGCGTTGACGTGGCTGAACCCGCACGTCTACCTGGACACGGTGGTGCTGCTGGGCACCGCGTCGACCTCGTTCGGCGGCGACCGCTGGTGGTTCGGTCTGGGCGCGATGGCCGGCAGCGTGCTGTGGTTCACCGCGCTCGGGTTCGGAGCGCGGCGGTTGTCGGGTGTGTTCACCCGCCCGTCGGCGTGGCGGGTGCTCGACGGCGTGGTGGCGGTCGTCGTGACGGCCACCGGGGTGTCGCTCGCCCTCGGCTGACGGCCCGGCGCGGCCGTGCACGAGGAGTTCGCCGGCTACGCGTCCCGCCCCGACGAGCCGCGGTGACGGCGCGTCCTCGACCCCCTCAGCCGAGATCGGCGAAGAACGCGCGCACGTCGGCCACGAGCAGGTCCGGGGTTTCCATCGCGGGGAAGTGGCCGCCGCGGTCGAACTCCGTCCACCGCCGCACGTCGTAGGTCTGCTCCACGACGCCCCGCGCCGACAGGATGATGTCCCGGGCGAACACCGCCACCCCGAGCGGCACGGGGCACGGGGGGCCGCCGGGGGTGGATTCGCGGGCGAGCCGGAGCGCGGACCCGGCGGTGCGGGTCAGCCAGTACAGCGCCACGGTCGCGATCAGCCGGTCGTCGTCGAGCCCGGACTCCGGGTCCTTCCACGCGTCGAACCGGTCGCCCACCCAGCCGAGCAGGCCCGCCGGCGAGTCGGTGATCCCGTAGGCCACGGTCTGCGGTCGGGTCGAGTGCATCACCTGGTAGCCGGGGCGCTGCGCGAGGAACCGCCGGATCGCCCCGACGCGGTCGACGTCTTGCGGCGAGAGTCCCTCGGTGCTCGCGGGCGGGGGCGTGGGCAGGTAGTTCACGTGCACGCCGACCACCTTCTCCGGGGCGATCGCGCCCAGCGCCAGGGAGATCCCGGAACCGAAATCGCCGCCCTGCGCGCCGTACCGGTCATACCCCAGCCGCTGCATCAGCACGGCCCACGCGCGGGCGACCCGGTCGACGCTCCAGCCCCGGTCGTGGGTCGGGCCGGCCGGGCCGAAGCCCGGGATGGACGGGATGACCAGGTGGAAGTCCCGGGACAGCGGCTCGATGACGTCGAGGAAGTCGAGCACGGAACTGGGCCAGCCGTGGGTCAGCACCAGCGGCAGGGCGTCCGCGCGGGGCGAGCGGACGTGCAGGAAGTGCACCCGCTGGCCGTCGATCGCGGTGGTGAACTGCGGCCACTGGTTGAGCGCGGCCTCCTGCGCCCGCCAGTCGAACGCCTGCCAGCGCGCGGCCAGCTCACGGGTCCGGGCCAGCGGCTGGCCGTAGCCCTCGCCGGGTTCCTCCTCCGGCCAGCGGGTGCGGGCCAGGCGGTCGCGCAGGTCGTCCAGGTCGGCCTGGGGGATGTCCAGCGTGAACGGCTCGATCATGACGACTCCGTTGGTCTCACCAATGTTGGTGAGACCAACAGTAGCCGTTGTCGTTGGCCCTGCCAACGAATAATTCCGGACCGCGGGGGACGCCGGTCGTGCGCCCCGCGGCACGACCGGCGGTTTCCGCGACCGGGGACGAGCCGACCCCTCGACAGCTCGTCCGCCGCGCGGAAGCGCTACGCCGGGTCCGCCGGCACGTCCGGCAGCGGCCCGACGACCCGGGTGGCGCCGAGCGCCAACCCGAGCTGGAACCGGTTCTCCACGCCCACCCGGTCCATCAGCGCCCGCATCGTGTACGCGATGGTGCGCTGGCTGATGCCCAGCTGCTGCGCCGCGGACGAGTCCGTGTGGCCCTCGGCGAGCAGGCCCAGCACGGCCTGCTCGCGGGATGTCAGCTCGATCGGCGACACGCCGCCCCTCCGCGGGTCCTCGGCCGTGGACCACAGCCGTTCGAACAGGCCGACGAGCGCGTCCACCACGGCCGGGTCGTCGAGTTCCAGCGTGCCCGCGTCGAGGTCGAGCGGGTCGGCCGGGAGCAGCGCCACCCGGCGGTCGAAGACCATCAGCTTGAGCGGCACGTCCGGCAGCTCCCGGTAGTCCCACCCCGCCTCGCGCACGGTTCCCCGGGCCCGGTCGCCGTCCTCCGGCGGCACGCCGCACGTGCGCACCTCGATGCCGCGCGCCAGCAACTGCCGGTCCAGCGGCAGCGCGGCCCGCACGGCGTCCGGCGTGAACGAGCGCTCCGGGTTCAGCGACAGGTGCTCGCGCCGCTCCACGGCGTTCAGCTCGGCGATCCGCCGCCGGGTCGTGGCGCGGTCGGCCAGGTGGATCGCCCGCAGACCGGCCACCCTCGGCAACGCCGCCCCGACCACCGCGCGGTGTCGTCGCGCGTACTCGCCCAGGTCGACCACCGTCGGCCGACGCCGGCGCAGCTCGCGGAGCACGGCGGCGGGCGCGACGGGCTCCCACGCCCCCGCTCTCCGGCGCGGCGCGACCGCCGCCCGCACCGCCAGCAGTTCCTCCAGCGCGGCCCGCGCCCGGCGCACCGGCAGCCCCAGGTCCGCCGCGAGCGCGGGCAGCGACCGGGCCCCGAACGTGGCCAGCGCGCGGTAGACCAGGTCGGCGTCCGGGGACAGGCCCCACCGCCACAGGAGCGGGATCGCCGCACCCCTCGCCAACCCCGCCGGACCCGCCGCCATGCCGTGACCCCCCGTGCTCGACACCCGACACTCAACCGGCCGGCCCGTTCGCGGGGCAAGCGCGAAGACCGCGTTGCACAAACACGCAACCGCCCGCAGCGGGTTATCGTTCGGCATGGCCACCTGGGACGACGTGCGCCGACTCGCGACGGCGCTGCCCGAAGTCACCGAGCGCCCGTCCTACGACGGGCTGCCCGCCTGGCGGGTGAAGGACAAGCTGTTCGCCTGGGACCGGCCGCTGCGGCGCGGCGACCTCGCGGCCCTCGGCGCGGCCGCCCCGGACGGCCCGGTGCTCGGCGCGAGCGTCCCCGACCTCGGGGTGAAGGACGCCCTGGTGGTCGACGACCCGGACGTCTACTTCACCATCCCGCACCTCGACGGGTACGCCGCCGTGCTGGTCCGGCTGGACCGGGTCGACGTGCCCGAGCTGGCCGAGCTGATCACCGAGGCGTGGCTGTGCAAGGCCCCGAAACGGCTGGCCAAGCAGTTCCAGGCGACCCTCGACGACTGATGCGCCGATTACCCCTCGTCGTCGCGGGCACCTGGCTGACGGTGCTCGTCGGGCTGCTCACCAACCTGGTCACCGGCGATTCGCCACCGTGGTGGCTGTGGGTGGTCTGGGTGGCCGTCGCGCTCGCGCTGACCGCCGTCGAACTGCGCCGCCAGCGCGGGACGTGGTCGTTGCTGGGCGGCGCGCCCGAGGCGACACCGCGCGACCGGGCACGGGCGTTGAGCCGGTCGGGCGAGCACGTGGCGGCGGCGCTGCGGGAGGAGTTCGCCTCCGTCCAGCCGCTGACGCTGTCCCTGCGTTCGGGTGATGAGGTTTCGGACTCGTTGGTGGCCGCGTACGACGTGGACGAGTCGCTGCTGGTGCTCGGCGCGGCCGGGGCCGGCAAGAGCACCGAGTTGCTGCGGCTGGCGCGCGTCCTGGTCCGGCGCGCCGAACGCGCCCACCGCGTGCCCCAGCCCGTGCCGGCGGTGCTGTCGCTGGCCGGCTGGGGCCGTCGCCGCCGGGTTTCGCTGCGCCGCAAGGGACCGGACGAGCCGCCGGCGCTGCTGGACTGGCTGCTGGCCCAGGCCCGGACGCGGTACGGCCTGCTGCCGGACGTGGCACGGGCGTGGTTGCGACAGCGACAGTTGGTGCTGTTGCTGGACGGGCTGGACGAGGTGCGCGCCGACCTGCGCAGGGCGTGCGTGAAGGCGATCGACGAACTGGCCGCCGACCCCGCCGCGCCACCACTGGTCGTCACCTGCCGCACGGGTGAGGGCGCGCTACCGGCGCTCGCGCGGACGGTGACCGTCGAACCGTTGACATCCGACCAGGTAGAACGGGCCATCGGTCCGGGCTTTCACGACCTGGTCGACACCCCGCTCTGGCTGCGCGTGGCACGCACCGCGCACCCAACCGGGTCGGGCCGCGGTCTGCTGGACGCCTACGTCGCCGAACTGCTCGGCCGACGTGGCGGGAGCGCGGCCGAGCAGGACCGGCTGCTGCGCGGGATCGGTCTGCTGGTCCGGGTCGCGGAACGGACCGACGACCCGCGCACGGCCCCGACCAGACCCGGCGCGAAGGCCACTTCACTGCCGAACGAGGTGGCGCTCGCCGTGCGGCGGTGGGTGACCCCCACCCTCGTCGCCGGAATCCTGGCAGCCGGGGCCGCGCTGCCGCTTGCGCTGTCCCGCGGGCTGTCGACCGGGCTGCTGTCGACCCTGCTCGTCGCCGGGTTCGCGTGGGTGCTCGGGTGGCATCGGGCCGGCGCGTGGCCCACGCGCCACGCGGTCGACCCCGTGCGGAGCACGACCCGCCGGATCACCGGAGCGCTGGGCGGACTGGCGCTGGGCGTGGTGATCGGGTTGGCGGTCGCGGTGTTGGCGGCCGCCGCCGCGGTGGTGCCGGAGTTGGTCCTGCCCGCCCTGGCGTTCTACACCGGGACCGTGTTCATCGTGTCGGCCGCGCTCAGTCACCGCGTATCCTTGCCGAAGCTGATCATCACGACATACGTGGTCGTGGTCGTGATCGCGGCCGCAGTGGGCTTCCTGCTCTCGCTCGCGCCTGAGGGGTTCGACGTGGCGTTCGTCGCCGGTGGGCTGTGCGCGATCTGCTGTCGCGCCGTGGTGGACGCCTCTGCGGGCGGTGTCCGGCCGGGAGCCGGGCGGGTTCACCGGATCGGACGATGGGCACCGATGGTGGCCTCGGCGGCGGGAGCGGTGGCGGTCGGCCTCGCGACCGTGGTCGGTGCGCCGGCGTCGGGCCCGGTTGTGGCGCCCTTGGTCGGTCTGCTGATCGGCCTCCTCGCCGGCTACCCGCTCGCGAGCTTGACCAGCGTGCTGTTGCGCGGGTGGTGGTGGAGTTCGGTGACGGCGTGGGCGGGGATGTTGCCGTGGCGCACCCGGCGCTTCCTCCGCACAGCCGCCGCGTGCGGTCTGGTCACCGCTGACGGCCGAGCGTTCCGGTTTCCGCACCTGGTGCTGCGCGACCACTTGAGGGCGGTGGACCTGGTGGACGGCCGGGTGCGGGGCGGGCCGAGCGCTGAGTCGCGCGATCAGGTGCTGGAACGGGTGGTGCGGCGGCTCGGCGCGCGCCCGGCCGACTGCCCGAGACTGCTGGATCTTTCCCGGCGCTTCCGGGTGTCCGCGAGTCCGTCGCAGGAGCTGGACAGCAGCGGGACCAGGCTGGTGGTGTGCGGGCCGGCCGCCGAGACGTCGTCGGTGCTGCTGGAAGTGGCCCACGTGCTGGCAGCCAAGGCTGTTGCGGACGACGCGGAACCGGTGCCGGTGCTCCTGGATCTCGCCACCTGGCCGGGGCCACCCATCCCCGGGGTGGTCCGGCCGTTCACGGCATGGCTGCTGGGGCGGCTGCGGGAGGACTACGGGATCGACCCGGCCACCGGGTTCGACTGGCTGGTCGACCACCGGCTGGTTCCAGTGGTCGACGGCGTGCCGCCGGACCGCCTGTGGTACTTCGCGATGGTCGAGGAGTTCCGGCACGCCCACGGGTACCTGCCGATGGTCGTGGCGGGTGGGGCGTACGACGGCGAGAGGCCGGAGCAGATGATTTCGGTCGTGCCGGTGTGACGCGGCGCGCCCCTCGCGAGGACGCGCCGCGCCCGGCTCACCACGTGCTGTTCTGCCACCCGGTCCCGAGGTAGACCTGGTCGAAACCGTTGCCGTCGTTGTCGTCGGTGTAGACGACGGTGATCAGGCCCCACGCGTCCACGCCCAGCGCGGCCTCGTCCTGCCGCCCCGTCGCCGTCTGCACGGTGTTCTGGCGCGGCAACCGGCCCTCGACCGAGCCGTCCGGGTTGAGGCCCTGCGTGACGACGTCCGAGGCGACCACGGACGTGACCACCGCGGCGCGCTGGTCGTCGATGCCCACCTGCGGATCGGACCCGGCCACCAATGTGTCCACAGTGGACCCGGCGGTTCCGTTGGCGCTGAAGGACCGGACCGCGGTCTGGAGCGCCCCGGTGTGGTCGGTCTCCCACCCGACCACGAAATCGCCGTTGAAGTTCGCCGCCACCGACGCGTGCCGCTGCTGCCCGCCGCCGGCGGCGTTCACCGCGGCCTGCGCCAGCTTCACGCCACCGGCCGGGGTGAGGGCCTTGCGGGCGACGTTGAAGAACCCGTTGCCGTCACCGTCCTCGTCCCACACGACGATCGCGTTGCCCGCCGCGCCCATGGCCACGTCCGGCCGCTGGTGCGTGCCGCCGTTCGCGTGCACCTGGGCCTCGTAGGTCTTCGCCGTCACCGACGAGAAGCCCGCCACCCGCACGGTCGCGTTGGTGGTGGACTGCTTGTCCTCCCACACAACCGCGAAACCCGCGCTGTCCGGGTCGGCGGCCACCGCCGCGACGCTCTGCTGACCGTCGGACGACGTGTTCGCCGTGGTGGAACCGGCGATCGTGCCGTCAGTGCGCACTACCCGCACGGCGATGTTGTAGAAACCGTTGCCGTCCGGGTCTTCCGACCACACGACGACCGCGCTGCCGTCGTCGTGCAGCGACACGTCGGGCTGCACGTGCGTCCAGTTCCCGGTGCCACCGGCCGACAGCTTCTTCTCGTACCGGGAGAGGCCGTCCTCGAACAGCCGGATCCAGACGTCGCTGTGCAGCGCGTCACCGGGGTTCGCGGTGTCGCGGTCGTCCTCCCACACCACCGCCGTGAAGCCGTTGCGCACGGCGGACACCGCGGCGTTGTCCTGGTCTCCGGTGGCGGTCGAGTTCGCGGTGGTCCACGCGACCGCAGCGGACGCGGTGCCCGTCGTGACGAGCATCAGCGCGACGGCCAGTGCGATGATCTTCTTCATGGCGCCTGCAATCCGGGGTTGCCTGCCTGGACGACATAGCTCTGCACCGTCTTGACCGGGTAGTCCCGCACGGTCACCTTGTCCACGCAACGGAAGTCCACCGCGACCTGGCTCGGCGTGGTGACGGTCCTGACGTATCCGCGCAGGTTCTTGTAGAACTTGACGTGCGGGTTGAGCGCGGACAGGCCGTTGTCGGCCGCGTTGCCGTCACCGCCGGACGTGATGGACGTGGTCACCAGTTCGGTGCCGACGACCCGGTCCTGGGTGGTGTAGTTGAACATCAGGTTGCTCGCCCACGACCGGTGCACGTCGCCGGTCAGCACGACGGTGTTCTTCAGGCCCGCCGCGTCCCAGCCGCGCTGGAGCCGGTCGCGGTTGGCGGTGTAGCCGTCCCAGGCGTCCATCGACCGCGCGCCGTCCGCCGAAGCGAGCTTCTGCGCGAAGAACACCTGCTGCCCGAGGAAGTCCCACGTGCCGAGCTTCTCCCGCATCCCGTTGAGCAGCCACGTCTCCTGGGCGTTGCCGATCAGCGTGCGGGTCGGGACGTCCGCCTCCGGGCACACCTTCGTGCCGTCGCCGCACGCCTGGTCGTCGCGGTACTGCCGGGTGTCGAGCAGGTGGAACGTGGCCAGCGAACCCCACCGGATCCGGCGGTGCAGTTGCATGTTCTCCGCCGTCGGGACCTGCGCGGGTCGCAACGGCATGTGCTCGTAGTACGCCTTGTACGCTGCCGCGCGCCGGGCCTTGAAGTCGCCGGTGGGGGAGCTGTCGTTGCGCACGAGGTTGGCGTAGTTGTTCTCGACCTCGTGGTCGTCCCACACGACCAGCCACGGCGCGGCGGCGTGCGCGGCCTGCAGATCCACATCGGTCTTGTACTGCGCGTGCCGCACGCGGTAGTTGGCGAGGCTGGAGATCTCCGCCGTCGGCGCGTGCTTGCGGACGTTGGTGGTGGACGCCGCGCCCTCGTAGATGTAGTCGCCCAGGTGCAGGATCAGGTGCGGGTTCTCCTCCGCCATCCGCCGGTACGCGGTGAAGTAGCCCGCCTCGTAGTGCGAGCACGAGGTGAACAGCATGGTCAGCGCCGGAGACGTGCCGGGTGCGGGCGCGGTGACCGCTCGACCGGCACCGGAGAGGAAGCCGAGCGCGCGGAAACGGTAGTAGTACTCGCGTCCTGGCTGGAGGCCAGCGACCTCGACGTGCACACTGTGCGCCCACGCCTGCACGGCGGTGGCCGTGCCGGATTGCGCGATCTGGGTGAACCGCTGGTCGGTCGCCACCTGCCACTCGACGGTGACGTTCGCGCTCGACATGCCGCCCAGGCCGTCCGCTGCGAGCGGGGTGGGTGCGAGCCGGGTCCAGATCACGAACCCGTCCGGCGAGGGCTCACCGGAGGCAACGCCGAGCGTGAAGGGGTAGGCGACCGCGTTGGCCGTGGTGGGTGCGAGGACCGAGACGCCGGCGGTGGCGATGCCGCCGGCGATCAGGGTTCGCCGAGTCAATGGGGACATGGACGGTGTGCCTCCTTCTCAGGACAACGCGCGACCGTTGTCCTCACGCGGTGACGTGGGCCTGCCAGTCGGTGGTGACCTGGTCGGCGTAGCTCGGAGCGATCGCCCGGGACGAAGTCAGGTCGGCGGAGGTGCTCCGGTGGGTCGGTCCGTCGTCGGTGGCCCCGTTGCTGAGCAGGGGCAAGGCGTGGTCACGGGCGTAGACGACCGTCACGGGGTCACGGGTCACCCCGGTGGCGCCGGCCGGTGGCGCTGGGACCAGGAGGACGGCGACTGCGATGACGGCTGATCGACGCATTCCTAGATGCGTACACGCTCAAGGTGAGCGCACGCCATCCTCCACATGTACACCGGGTTGTCTTGGTTGGCGGGTGCGTTGAGCCGAAGTACCCCTGCGAAACGGGCAAAAGGACCAGCGGCGGACCGCCCGGCATGTGGCCGAGTGGTTCGGCGTCGACGCGTCTGGTACTGCTGCCATCGGCGTCCGCCGGGCCGCGTACTCGCCGTCCACCGGGCGGTGCGTGCGCGGGTGTCGACCACCAGCGACTCCAGTCCGGCCGATGCCAAGTCGAACGGGAGTGCGCGACAAGCAGCAGCGCGTGGCCCTCGCGGGCGAGCAGCGACGCCGACTGGTCCATGATCCCGCGCGGCATCCCGACGTCCACTTCGGACAGCTCGCTGATGGCCAGCGCGGTCGCGCTCTCCACCGCGCCTTCCGCCTGCTCCTACGTCACGCTCAGCACGCCGTCATAGCGTCGCGCGGCGGTCACGCGCGCCGCGTGCGGCAACGCGATCGGCAGCACGAACCCGTCGTTGTAGTGGATGCGTGGACGTGCTGCGTCGCGAGTGCGCACCGATCGCGGCGATCCGCCGCCGGCCCAGGCCGACCAGGTGCCCGACGGCGGCACGGGCGGCGGTGTTGTCGATGCCGACGTGGTCGAAGGGCAGGCCCACGTGGTGCTCGCCGAGCAGCACCGCCGGCAGTGCGGCGAGGTCCCTTTCCCGCAACGGCTCCGGGCGCACGATCGCACCGTCGACCAGGTGCGTGGCCAGCGCGGCGAGCGCGTCCCGCTCGACCTCGCGGGTGCCGGAGGTCCGCTCGATCAGCACGTCTCAGTCGTGCCGCCGCACCGCGCGCAGCACCAGCCCGGCCCGGCGGGTGACCGCGAGCCGAAGTCGCGCCGGCCGGAGGTACATCGTTGTTCCAACGATGCAAAACACGTCACGCCCGCGCGGATCGACCGAAACGCCCTGGTCCGGGGCCGGTCCGCTGCTAACGTGCGGTCATGAAAGCCGCCGCCGTCCTGGGCACGGTCCTGCTGGTGCTGCTGACGCCGCCGGCGTTCCTCTACGGCCTGTTCGCGTTCACGCCGACCATCGGCTGCGAGGACTCGAACACCGGCGTGTGCGCCTACGGGCAGCTGCCGATGATGCTGAACCTGCTCGGCCTGCCGGTCCTGGTGCTGGTGGCGCTGCTGGGCACGTGGGTCGGCCGGACCGGCCGCTCCACCCGGCCGCCGCGCTTCCTGGTGCCCTACGTCGGGATCCTCGCCGTGCTGGGGCTCGAATATCTCGGTTACGCGATCGCCTCGTCGTGACCAGCCTCCCGGTGTCATGGAGACCAGCGACTGATGTCCACGGCGACCTTGCTCCGGGAGCTCGACCACGACGTGTGGGAGCCGTTCCGCAGCGCTTACCGAGGTCTTGACACGGCGGCGTTCCTGGCGGTGCACAGCCCGGACCTGATCCGCGCCGGCGGCCCGGCCCGCAACGTCCTGGGCCACGCCGACTACGCCCGGCAGATGGCCGAGTGGTTCGCCCGGGTGGCCGCGAACGGCGACTCGCTCGACATCCGGTTCCGGTTCGCCGAACGGCTCGCGTCCGCCGACGCGGCGAGCGAACGCGGGCTGTTCCGGATCGACGCGATCCGCGCCGGCGAGCCGAAGGTGTTCTACGGCCGGTTCCACGTGCTCTGCCGCAAGCTCGGCGGCCGGTGGCGGATCGTCGTGGACTACGAGGCGGACGAGGAGACGACCGAGGAGGCGTTCGCGGCCGGCGCGGCACCCGACGACGTGGCGGCGTTCGCCGGGTGGCGCCCGGCCACCGAGACCGCCAGCCAGATCAGCGCGCCGCCCGCCAGCACGTGCACGCCGCTGGTCAGCGGGGTGTCGGGCAGGCGGGCGGCGATCGCCAACGCGGGCAGCGCGACGGCGTAGGTCCACACCGGCACGCGCGGGTGCACCTTCGCCCGCAGCATCGCGACGGCGAACAGCACGGTGCCGACGGCGAACACCAGCGCGCTGGCCAGCAGCACCAGCCTGGTCGGGGCGGCGGGCTCGACGCCGAGCGGGAACAGCACGACGTTGAGCGAGTACGCCGCCGCGCCGAACAGGCCGAGCCCGATCACGTTGACCGCGTAGGCGATCGAGCCGAACCGGCCGGTGCGGTCGACCTGGCCCAGGTGCAGCGCGGTGATCAGCGGCAGCGCCAGCGCCGGCGAGAGGCCGACGGCGAGGCTGGTGGGCAGGGTCTCGCCGACGAACGCCTCGGCGGCCCCGGTGACCACGATCAGGACTCCGGACAGGACGCCGAACACGGCGCCGAAACGCAGCAGGAAGGTCATGGTGGCGACGCTAGGAGCGGGGCCCGGCCGGCCGGGAGTGCCGACCGGCCGGCGTCGGGGGTGCCGTCGGGCACGTGCCGTCCGGCACCCCCGCCCGCGCCGTGCCGCCGAGTAGCCTGCGCTGGTGCGCCCGGTTCCGTGGTTGTCCCCGTTGCTGTACGGGGTCGTGCTGGTCGCCGGCTGCTACGCGGGGCTGACCGGGCTCGGCGCGGTGCGGCCGGAGTTCGTGGCCGGCCTGGTGGTGCTGGCCCTGGTGGACGTGCTGGAGCGCCGCCGCTACCCGGCGCGCACCCCGTTCACGGCCGCCGCGGCGCTGCTCGCCGCACGGGCGGCGCTGGTGGTCGTGGTGGTCGCCGCGGACGGGTCCGGGATGTCGCGGGTGCTGCTGTTGCTGGTGCCGTTCGGCGCGTACTTCGTGTTCGGCCGGCTGGTCGCGGTCGGGCTCGGGCTGGGCTGCCTGGTGCTGCTCGTGGTGGCCTTCGAGGTGACCTCGCCGGGGTGGTCGCGGCAGGTCGAGCAGGTGTCCGACCTGCTGATGTTCACCGTCGGGCTGGTGCTCACGGTGGCCATGGCGGCGGTCGCGGTCGAGGAGCAGCGCGGCCGGGCGCGGCTGGCCGAGCTCTCGGCGGCGGCCGAGCGCAACCGGGTGGCGCGCGACATCCACGACGGGTTGGGGCACCACCTGACGGCGGTGAGCGTGCTGCTGGAGAAGGCGTCCGCGTTCCGCGACCGGGACCCGGCCGTGGCCGACCGGGCACTGGCGGACGCGCGCGAGTCGGCCCGCCGGGCGCTGGCGGACGTCCGCAGTTCGGTGCGCACGCTGCGCGAACCGTTCCGGCTGGCGCCGGCGCTGGGGGAGCTGACCCGGGGGCTGAAGGTGGCGCTCGACTGCCGCGGCGACGAGACCGGCCACGAGCCCGCCGTCCTGTTCGCCGTCTACCGGGCGGCCCAGGAGGGGATCACCAACGCGCTGCGGCACGCGCGGGCGTCCAGCGTCGCTGTGACTGTCCATTGCGGACTGGCGGATGTGCGGCTGGAGGTGGTCGACGACGGTCGCGGGTTCGAGGTGGGGCAAGAGGGCTTCGGGCTGTCCGGGATGCGCGAGCGGGTCGCGCAGCTCGGCGGCGTGGTCGACGTGCGCGGCGGTGCCGGCGGCGGAACCCGGCTGGTCGTCACGATCCCGAGGCCGGCATGAACGACGTGCGCGTGCTGGTGGTGGACGACCAGCAGCTGATCCGGGAGAGCATCGCCTCGCTGCTGGGCATCCAGCCGGGGATCAGGGTCGTCGGCACGGCCGGCGACGGGCGCGCGGCGGTGGACCGCGCGGTCGAGCTGCTGCCCGACGTGGTGCTGATGGACGTGCGGATGCCGGTGATGAACGGGATCGACGCGCTGGCCGTGCTGCGCGGGCGGGCACCGACGTGCCGGGTCGTCATGCTGACCACGTTCGACGACGAGGAGTACGTCGTGCACGCGCTGCGCGGCGGGGCGAGCGGCTACCTGCTCAAGGACCGCCCGGCCCGGGAACTGGCCGCCGCCGTCCTGCTGGCGCACGACGGCATCGCCCAGTTCGACCCGGCGGCGGCGGCCCGGCTCGCGGCGGCGTTGAGCCGCAGCACACCGACGCCGACCATCGACCACGCGCTCACCGAACGCGAGGTGGAGGTGCTCAGGCTCGTCGCGGGCGGCAGCACCAACCGCGAGATCGCCCGACGCCTGTACGTCAGCGAGGGCACGGTGAAGAACCACATCTCCCGCATCCTCACCCGTTTGGCCCTGCGAGACCGAACGCAGGCGGCCCTCTACGCCCGAGACCACGGCCTCCTCTAGCTGTAGTGGCTGATCGGGTTGTTGGCGGCGTGTCGGTTGAAGACGGGGTGAACCGCGCCGAGCCCGCCCCGACCGCGGTCGACCCGATCACGGGCGCACCGCCACACCGGCATCCGCCCCGAACGCCCCGTCCCGGCGACCTGCCGCACGCCGACGCCGAGAAACCCGGCCGCCCCTGGACCCACGGCGAAGCCGAACGCCTCGCCCGCACCCTGCAACACGAGTCCGCCAACACCCAGGCCCGGACCGGCAACGACCACCGCCACTTCGACGCCGACCGCGCCCACTTGGGTCGAATGGCCTTCACGTCCGTCCGCGCTGTCCTAGCGTGATGCCATGCGAGCGGTGTTGTTGACGGTTCTGCTGGTGCTGGCCGCCTGCACGACGACATCGGAGTCCACTCCGGTGTCCGCGCCGGACCGCGATCCGACCGGGCGCGACCCCCTCGCGGTGGCGGCGGCGTTGCTGCCGCTGGACGCCTGTGCGCTCGGCGGGCTGGACCCCGCCACCGGCGTGCGGTCCGGACCGCACCTCTGCCGGGCCGGGATCGGCGGTCCGCGGGATGCCCTCTTGGTCGAGGTGGGGTCGCACGTCGACCGGGTGTTCAGCAGCGGCCGTGAGACGTTCGTGCTCGACGGCGTCCAAGCGGCGCGTCACAAGTCCTACAACGGCTGTGACGTCTACGTGCTGGTCGGGGCGGACCTCGGCATCACGCACTCCAAGGCCGACAAGGGTGAGCGAGCCTGCGAGGAACCCACCACGGCGGCCCGCGCGACGATCGCCGCGCTGCGGGACCCGGCGGCGGTGTCCCGCGCCGAGCCCCGTCCGGACACGTGCGACCTGCTCAAACGAGTCGCGGGTGATCGGCTCGCCGGCCTGTCGACCCGGTACTCCCGCAACCTGGGCCAGTGCCAGTCCTCGCGCGAGCTCACCAAGGAGCGCGACGGCGGCGACGGCTGGGAAGCGGTGTACCTGCTGGGCATCAGGTACGGGGTGCACGGCAGCATCGAGCCGGACGAGCCCGTCGTGCTCGCCGGCCGCCAGGCCATGCGGTACGACGGCGGGGACCGCTGCGAGTACACGTGGCGGACGGGTCCGTCGGGCCGGCCGCAGCCCGAGTACGCCGACCAGTTGATGATGGTGCGCGCGCCCGGCTGCGACGACGCCGCCGAACTGGCCACCGCCGCCATGGCCGTCGAGACGTCCGCGCCCGCCAAGGTCGACCCGCAGCGCCCGGTGACCATCCCGGCCTGACCCCCCGTCGAAGGGCCCGCTGCCGGCCACCCGGCGTTCGCCGGTTGTTGATGTTTCCGTTGCCCCGCTTCGACATCCTTGATCATGTCCGCGTTTGGCGGGCTGCTCAGGGCTGAACGGGTGAACCGGTCGGGTGGCGGCTAACGACGGCCCGGGGGTTGTCGACAGCAAGGCACCGACGTGCGCATACAGGGGGCGCTCCATGGCCAAGAAGAAGAACGAAGCGCTGCTGGCATCGCTCCGGCGATTCGTGCGCACCAAGGGCGCGGACTTCCTGCGCGACGACAACGTGTCCTCGATCGGCATCGGCTACAAGGTCGAGAACGGCAAGCCCACCAACGAGATCGCCGTCCAGTTCACCGTCAAGCAGAAGGCGGAGCCCGAGGCGCTGGGTGCGCTGGGCACCGAGCTGCTGCCGAAGTCGATCGTGGTGGACGGCGTCGTAGTGCCGACCGACGTGCTCGAACGGGACTACCGGACGAACTTCCAGGTCGTCGCCGAGCGCACCACCGGCGACCGCAAGGCCCGCCTCGACCCGATCGCGCCGGGCGTCAGCGTCGGGCACGTGAAGGTGTCCGCGGGCACCATCGGCTGCATCGTCTACGACCAGGTCGACGGGACGCCGTACGTGCTGTCCAACTGGCACGTCCTGCACGGCCCGGACGGCGCGATCGGCGAGGTGGTCGTCCAACCCGGACCGCACGACGACAACCGGGTCGAGCGCAACCGGCTGGGCACGCTGGTCCGCTCCCACCTCGGCGCGGCCGGCGACTGCGCCATCGCCACCGTCGAGGGGCGGGAGTTCGCCGCCGAGATCGTCGAACTCGGCGTGTCGGTGGACCGGATCGGCGAGCCGGAACTGGGCGACAAGGTCGTCAAGAGCGGCCGGACCACCGGCGTCACGCACGGTGTCGTGCGCCGCGTCGACACGATCGTCAAGCTGGACTACGGCGGCGCGGCGGGCGTCAAGGAGATCGGCTGCTTCGAGATCGGCCCCGACCCGGCCAAGCCCACCGCCGGCGGCGAGATCAGCATGGGCGGCGACTCGGGCGCGGCGTGGGTCTTCAAGTCCGCCAACGGCAAGCCCGGCAAGACGTTGGCGGGCCTGCACTTCGGCGGCGAGGCCGGCGGCAGCACCGACGAGCACGCGCTGGCCTGCCTGCCGCAGTCGGTGTTCGAGAAGCTCGGCGTGACGCTCAAGCCGCCCAGGCCCGAGGCGAAGCCGAAGAGGTCCGGGTTCGCGGTGGACTTCCTGGGCGTGCCGGTGGGCCTGCCGGTGCTGGGCGCGGCGGCCAAGGCGGACGCGGTCGTCGTCGGCGGCACGGAGGTCGTGGACTACACGCACTTCTCGCTGGCGCAGAGCAAGTCCCGGCGGTTCGCGTTCTGGGTGGCGTGGAACATCGACGGCAAGACCCTCAAGGCGATCAACCGCAGCGGGATCCCGTTCGTCCTCGACCCGCGCCTGCCGGCCCAGTTCCAGGTCGGCGACGACCTGTACAGGGGCAACCGGCTCGACCGGGGGCACGTGGCCCGGCGCGCCGACCTGTTGTGGGGCAGCCGGTCCGAGGCAGAACAGGCCAATGTGGACTCCTTCTGCTTCACCAACATCACCCCGCAGATGGACGACTTCAACCAGAGCGCGCGGCAGGGCCTGTGGGGCCGGCTGGAGGAGGCGCTGCTCGCCGACGTCGAGGTGGACGACCTCAGGGTCAGCGTCTACGGCGGCCCGGTGTTCCAGGCCGACGACCGGGTGTTCCGCGGCGTGCGGCTGCCCCGGGAGTACTGGAAGGTCGTCGCGTTCGTGGAGCAGGGCGTGCTCAAGGCCCGCGCGTTCGTGCTGACCCAGAACCTGAACCAGCTGGAAGCGCTGGAACTGGACGAGTTCCGGGTGTTCCAGGTCAAGCTGACCGATGTCGAGGCGCGCTGCGGCTTCACCTTCCCGCAACCGCTGCACGCGGCCGACACCCTGGCCGCCCCCGAATCGCTGGACGACCACCGACCGCTCGACGACCTGTCCGCCATCGAGTGGTGAGACCAGACCCGCGCGTCCCACGAGAACGGGGCGCGCGGGTCATTCCTCCCGCGACCCGCCCGGTCGCGGTACCGCTCCCGATCACTGCGGCGGGGTGGTCCCGGGCCGCCGGTGTCCTCCCGCGCTGTCGGAGCGCGACGAGTCGATCGGTGGCGCGTAGTCCTTCAGGCGGACCGAATCGTGCAGCCGCAGGCCGTTCGCGCCGAGCTTCGCGAGCAGCCGCCCGACCGGCACCGGCAGGTGGGAGACGAGGCGGCCGCCGTTGCGCAGCAGCCACACGTCGCGGCGCGTCCTCGGCACGATCCGCTTCGCCGCCCCGACCGCGAACGCCCGGCTGCGGCGCACGTACTCGCCGATCTCCCGCTCGTACGCGGCGAACGCCCGCACGTGGTCGCCGCCCGCCTCGGCCAGCTCGCCGGCGAGCACGTACGCGCCGACCACGGCCAGGCTGGTGCTCCCGCCGACCGCCGGGCCGGGGCAGTAGCCCGCGTCGCCGACCAGCGCCACCCGCCCCCGCGACCAGGTGTCCAGGCGGATCTGGGTGATCGAGTCGAAGTAGAACGCGCCGTCCCGGTCCAGCCAGTCCGCGACCCCCGCCACGCCGGCGAACGCCGCGCGCAGCAAGTCCCTCTGCCGCACCACGTCCCGGCGGTGGTAGTCCAGCTCCCGCGCGCTGCGGAACAGGAACACCGCCCGCGCGTCGGTCAGGTGGCGCGCGGTGTAGAGCGAGGCGATCAGGCCGGGTTCGACGTGGGTGATCGTGTGGTCGGCCAGGCCCAGGTCGTTCGGCAGCGACTGCACCGCCAGGTAAGCCCCGATGTACTCCTCGGGCACGTCCCCGAACACCAGCCGCCGGACGTTCGAGTGCAGCCCGTCCGCGCCGATCACCACGTCGAACCGGCGCGGCGCGCCGTGCTCGAAGGTCACCTCGCCGTCCTCGGAGATCGACGTGATCGAGTCGCCGAAGACGTACTCCACGTCGTCCTTGCCCGCGTCGTGGAACACCTCGCCCAGGTCGTCGCGCATGATCTCGACGTGCCGGTCGGACAGCGCGCCGAACAGCCGGCGCAGGTCGACCTCGACCGGGCGGGTGCCGGCGGTGTGCACGGTCATCCGGTCGGTGCCGGTCCTGAGCGCCCGCACGGCGGGCAGCACGCCCATCCGCTCGGCGATGTCCACGGCCGGGCGGAACAGGTCGACCGAGTGGCCGCCGGTCTTGCGCAGGGCCGGCGCGCGTTCCACCACCGTGACCTCGAAGCCGTACCGGGCCAGCCAGTAGGCCAGCACGGGTCCGGCGATGCTCGCGCCGGAGATCAGTACCTCCATGGTCACCACCTCCTTACTTAACGGATGGTAAGTGACCGGCCCCCCGGTCCGCAACGGCTTACCGACCGTTAAGTCGTTATGCTGCGGAGATGGCCAGACCGAGGTCCGACACCAAGGCCCGTGCGCAGGCGGTAGCCCGCGAACTGTTCCGCGAACAAGGGCTCCAGCGCACCAGCCTGCAGGACATAGCGGACCGGCTGGGCGTGTCGAAACCCGCGCTGTACTACCACTTCGCGTCCCGCGAGGACCTGGTGCGCAGCGTCGTGGAGCCGCTGTTCCACGCCGGCCGCACGTTCGTCGCGCAGGCCGAGCAGGGCGCGATGACCCCGCGCGAACTCCTGGCGGGCTACTTCGAGTTCCAGTACCGGCACCGCGACGTGGTCGAGCTGATGGTGCAGGAGCTCACCTCGTTGCGGGAACTCGGTCTGCTCGACCAGGTGTGGGAGTGGCGGCGGCGGCTCGGCGCCCTGCTGGTCGGCCCCGAACCGACCCTGGTCGACGAGGTGCGGGCGACAGTGGCGCTGGGCGGGCTCGCCGACCTGGTGATGACCTTCCCCGAGGCGTCCTACGACGAGCTGTGCGCGGCCGGGGTCGACGCGGCCTGCGCCGCCCTGGGCATCTAGGTCGCGGAGAGACCGGATGCAACGAATCGGGTCACTTCCGCATTGGGGGTGCGGAATCGAGGTCGAGTCGACGATCGGGAGTGGCCGATGGAGTTTGCCGAGTACGTGGCAAGGCAGCGTCCCGCGCTGATGCGGTTCGCCACCGTCCTGACCTGCCGGACGTGGCTGGCCGAGGACCTGGTGAGCGACGTGCTGGGCCGGGCGTTCGAGCACTGGGCGCGGATCTCGGTGATGGCCGAGCCGCACGCCTACGTGCGGCGGATGGTGGTCAACGAGTACCTGTCCTGGCGCAGGAGGCTGACCCGCACGTCCCCGCGCGCCGAGGTCGAGCCGGTGGTGGTCTCCGACGGCGCGGACGAGCGGGCCGAGCGGGACGCGATGATCCACCGCCTCGCCGGCCTGCCCAGGAAGCAGCGCGCGGCCGTGGTCCTGCGCTACTACGCGGGCCTGTCCGACCGGGAGATCGCCACCGAGCTGGGGTGCCGGGAACCGACCGTGCGCAGCCAGATCCATCGGGCACTCAACTCACTGCGCATCGACCTCACCGCCGGCGTCCACGACTTCCAGGAGACCTCATGAGTGAGCTGCGCACCCTCCACGACGCCTTCGCCGAGCTGGAGCGGCGGGCCGACGCCACGGCCATGGGCACGGCACCGGTCGCGCGGCCGCGCCGGGCGGTGCGGCTGGTGCCCGTCGCGGCCACCGCCGTCGCGGTGGCGGTGCTGGTCGCGGGTGCGGTGTGGCTGGTGCCGGGCGACTCCGGCACCCACACCGCCGGCCCGCCGAGCGCCGCACCGATCACGACCGTGGCGCGCGGCCCGGTCCCCGCCTCGCCGGACGACCTGATCGCCCGGTTCAGGGTGGTGCTCGGCGACACCGCGACGTTCGAGGCGACCACCCAGGTCACCCTGCCGGCGGGTTCCGCGTCCTCGCAGAACCCCTCGCCACCGGGGTCGGGACTGGTCGTCCCGCTGACTGTGGACCCCGGCGCCCCCACCAGCGCGCTCCTCGGCGGGACCCTGAACTCCGCCGGCGTCACCGGGAGCTTCAGCCTGACGATCCTGCCCGGCGATTCCGAGCCCGGCGCGTGGTGCAGCTTCCGCCGAACGGGTCCCGGCCTGCTGCCGGCCCGACCAGAGGACTGCGTTGTCAGCACGCTGCCCGACGGCTCCCGGCTGGCGACCGAGACCGCGCGGCCGGCTCCCGGTGCGGTGTCGCACATGGCGTCCCTCAAGCGGCCCGACGGGACGACGGTCCTCCTGCACGTCGGCAACCAGGAAGATCCCCACGGCGCTGCGATCAACTCGCCGGGCGGTCGGATCTACTCGCCGCAACCGCCGCTGACCCTCGACCAGCTGAAGGCGATCGTCACCTCCGGCAAGTGGTGACGAGGTACGTGACGGCCTGCCTCATCAGGTTTCGGGTGCGCGATCCGGTCAGATCACCGTGATTCGATACGGCCCAACGGGTTCGTGCTCGCGGCCAGCTCGGCGCTCGCGGTGGCCCAGTCGGTGTTCGCGGGGTGGAGCGCACTGCGGAGGAAGGCCCACGTGAGGTGTCGGACGAGGGCGACCCGGTCGGGGTTCTCGTCCGTCGTCTCCGCGACGGCGTACCCGGCGACACCGCCCAGCGAGTGCTCCGCTCCGAACAGGGTGAGCAGGCTCTTGGCGCCGGGACCGCGGGTGTGGGCGTCGGTGAACCACCCCGGGCCCCGGACGGTCAGCGCGGACTGGTCCGCGTCCCCGGCGACCACCAGGGCCGGGGTGGTCATCGCGGTGAAGTCCGGGCTCATGAAGGGGAAGTGCTCGGCGGCGAACGGCGTCAGGTCGTCGCCGCCGGTCCCCGGCACGGCGAGCAGCACCCCGGCCTTGACCCGGGGATCGGACAGGTCCTCACCGGGGCGGCCGTCGGCGTCGAGGACCCGCGCACCCAGCAACGTGCTCGCCGTCTGGGCGCCCCAGGAGTGCCCGGCCACGGCGATCCGGTCCCGGTCGAGGCGGCCGGCGAGTCCCGGGACAGCGGCTTCGAGGACGTCCAGCCGGTCCAGGGCGGTGGTCAGGTCCGTGACCCGGAACCGCCAGATCTCCGGGTGGCGGGGGTCGTCGGGCGGCACGTCCAGGGTTCGCGAGTCGAGGTGCGTCGGCTGGACGACCGCGAAACCGCGTGCGGCCCAGTGGTCGACCAGCGGCGCGTAGCCGTGCAGCGATTGGCCGAAGCCGTGGGAGAGCACGATGACGGGCAGGTTGTGTCCGGTGGCCGGGGCCGACACCCGGACGTGCAGGTCCTGGCCTCGCTCCGGGGTCGGCAGCACCACCGGATGTGTGGAGATGACGGGTGTGGGTGCATTGTGGCGCATGGGGGTGTCCTCGCGATGGGGGTGTTTGGCCGCCGGACGCCCGATCGGGCATCATGGCCAACCGGATCGTTGTTCCGTTAACGACGATACGGAACCATGTTCCGGTTAGCAAGGTGGGCAGGAGGCGGCGATGGCCGACAGCGGTCAAGCGGGGTCGACGGCACCCCGGAAGCGGGCCGACGCCCGGCGCAACGAGAAGGCCCTGCTGGAGGCGGCCGCCGCGGCGTTCGTCGCGTCCGGCGTCGACGCGCCGGTGCGGGACGTGGCGGCCAGGGCGGGCGTGGGCGTGGCCACGATCTACCGCCACTTCCCGACGCGGGCCGATCTCGTCGTCGCCGTCTACCGGCACCAGGTCGAGGCGTGCGCCGAGGCGGGTCCGGCCTTGTCGGCGGACAGCGCCTCACCGCACGCGGCGCTGGTGCGGTGGGTCGACCTGTTCGTGGACTTCCTGATCACCAAGCACGGCCTCGCCGAGGCGCTCCAGTCCGACAGCGCCACCTTCGCGACCCTGCACGAGTACTTCCTCGACCGGCTCGTGCCGGTCTGCGCCGACCTGCTCGACGCCGCCGCGAAGGCGGGCGAGGTCCGGCCCGACGTCCAAGCCCTCGAACTGCTACGCGGGGTCGGCAACCTCTGCGTCGGCGCGGGCAAGGACCCGCGCTACGACGCCCGCCGCGTGGTCGGGTTCCTCCTGGCAGGGCTGCGCCCCGACCGGTAGCGGACAGTGCCAGGCCACGCCCCGGCCGGTGCCGGTCGAGCGGGGCCGACCTTCCCATAGCCGTCGAACATCACCGAGCGGCGGTCGACACCGCGTTCCTTCACCAGGTGCCGCCGACCTGGCCATCCAGCTCGGCTTGACCGTACCGTCCACACTGGACAGTCCGGGCGAGTCGGGACGGGCTGCCCGCCGTAACGCTGAGTCCGGTCGGGGCTGCCGTTCGGCACGCGGGCGGCGGTGCGTGGTATCTCACTCATGGTGGACGGGCTCATCGCACGGTAAGGTGAGCCTAACCAAACAGATGGGGAGTCGTGTCGTGACCAATCCCTTCGACGACGAGGCCGGCACGTTCCTGGTGCTGGTCAACGACGAGGGCCAGCACTCGCTGTGGCCGCAGTTCGCCGAGGTGCCCCCGGGCTGGACCGCCGCGCACGGTCCGGACAGCCGGCAGTCCTGCGTCGAGTACGTCGAGCGCGAGTGGACCGACCTGCGCCCGCGCAGCCTGGTGGAGGCGCAGCAGTGACCGTCGCCGCCCCCGAGGTCGTCCAGTACGACCTGGTGCCGCGGGTGCTGCGGGTCAAGGCGGTCCGCTGGCTCACGCCGCGCATGGTGCGGGTGACCTTGGCCGGCCCCGACCTCGCGGGCTTCCGGGAGGCCGCGCCCGCCGACCACGTGAAGCTGTTCTTCCCGAAGGACCGCGACGGCCTGCCGGACATGCCGAAGCTCGGTCCCGAAGGTCTCCAGCGGGACCCGGCCGCGCCGCGTCCCACGTTCCGGGACTACACCGTCCGGGCGTACCGCGCGGACGCCGGTGAGCTGGACGTCGACTTCGTGGTGCACGGCGACGGCCCCGGCTCGTCCTGGGCGGCCGGCGCGCGCGAGGGTGACGCGGTGGGCGTGCTCGGGCCGCGCGGCTCGGTGCTCGTGCCCAAGGGCCTGGCCTGGTACGTGGTGGCCGGCGACGAGACCGCGCTGCCCGCCGTGGCCCGGTGGCTGGAGCAGGCCGAGGAGGGCGACCGGGTCTTCGCCTTCGTGGAGGTCGCCGACGAGGCCGAGCAGCAGGAACTGGCGTCGAAGGCCGACGTGCGGCTGACCTGGCTGCACCGCGACGGCGCACCGGCGGGCTCCACGACGTTGCTGCACGACGCGATCGCCGCCCTGGTGCTGCCCGAGGGCGACGGGTTCGTCTGGGTGGCGGGCGAGGCGGGTTCGCTCAAGCCCATCCGCCGCCACCTGCGCGACGAGCGCGGCCTGCACCGCGACGCGTACGACGTGGACGGCTACTGGAAGCTCGGCCTGGTCAACTTCGACCACCACGAGCAGGACGAGGACTGAGCCACCGCGGCCACCCGCTCGGGTCGGGTGGCCGCGGTCCTTTCGCCGGGTGTCAAGCCTGGTGGCGGCGGAACGTTGCCACTTGTCGGCCGGTCGAACAACGGTCGGGCTCGCGGTGTGGATCACTACCATCCGTGATCATGCGAACCGTCGTGTTCTTATCGCTGGTGGCGCTGTCGGTGGCCGCGTGCTCGTCCTCCACCCCGTCGGTCGGCCCGCCGTCCTCGACCGCGCCCACCACCGGCCCCGGCGTGTACCGCGCGCCGTCGCCGATCACGTCGACCTGCGTCGACCACTTGGGCTACGAGGCCGTGGAGGACCGGTTCGGCAAGCCGGTGGACGAGCCCAGGACCACCTCCAACGACACGAACCTGGTGTCGTGCAACCAGTTGCTCTCCGGTGCCGAGTACCCCGAGGGGTTCGCGGTCACCGACCTCGTGTTCGAGGCCGACGTCGAGAAGGCGCGGGCCAGGTACGCCAAGGCCAAGGAGACCGTCGACCCGGAGATCGGCGACGTCCACCCCCTGCCCGGGTACGGCGACCAGGCGCACTGGCTGCGCCACGGCGACGGCGTGGGCGCTCGTACCGGCCAGTTCCAGGTCCGCGTCCAGCGCAGCAACGTGCTGATCACCGTCCGGGTCTCCGTCGGACCGACGGGGGGCTTCACCGAAGCCCGGACGGCCGCGCTCCGCGACGCGACCGCGCAGTTCGCCGACGCGACCCTCAAGGGCCTTCCGACGCGGTGACCCGGGCCGCGTCACGGCCGGGCGGTGTCCTCGGCCAGTTCGTCGGCGGACGGGTCGTGCAGGCTGGCGTTGCGCAGGGACGGCATGGCCGCGCCGACCGCGCCCGCCGACACCACGCACAGCGCCCCGCCGACCGCCACCGCCGTGACCGGGCCGATCAGCCGCGCCAGGACGCCGGCCTCGAAGTTGCCCAGCGCGGGCGCGATGTTCGTCTGCGCCAGCCACAGGCTGCTGACCCGGCCCTGGAGGTGGTCCGGGGTGTTGTGCTGCAACAGCGACCGCCGCAGGATCTCCGACACGGTGTCCGCCGCGCCGAGCATCGCCAGCGCCGTCAGCGCGAGCCACAGCGCGCCGGCGCTGAGGCCGAACAGCCCCACCGCGATGCCGCAGGCGACGGTCGCGGCGACCAGGTAGCGCCCGGTGTGCCGGACCCGCCCGGTCCACCCGCTGGCGGCGGCGGCGATCATCGCTCCGACGGCCGGCGCGGCGTAGAGCAGGCCGACCACCTCGGGGCCGCCGGCGAACACCCGCTCGGCGATCTCCGGGAACAGCGCGAACGGCATGGTGAACAACGCCACGCACACGTCGATCAGCAGCAGCCCGGCGATGATCCGGCTGCGCGCCACGAACCTCAGCCCCTCGCCGATGGACCGCAGCGGGCTCTCGTCGACCGGTCCGGTGGGCGGCAGCGGCCGGATCAGCGCGACCAGGGACGTGGTGACCAGGGTGGCCACGCCGGTCAGCGCGTAGTTCGCGGCCAGGCCGAACGCGGCGGTCAGGCCGCCGCCCAGCGACGGCCCGATGATCGCGCCCAGTTCGGCGGTGATGGCCATCAGCGCGCCCGCCGACGCGAGCTGGTCGCGGCCGACGATCGCGGGCGTGGCCGCCATCAGCGCCGTCGCGCTCAGGCCGTTGAGCACGCTGTTCAGCGCCGCGCACAGGTAGATCACCCACAGCTGGGCCGGGTCGAGCAGGGCGTTGAGCGAGAGCAGGGCGAACACCAGCACCGCGCTGCCGCGGGCCAGCAGGATCAGCCGGCGGCGGTCCATCCGGTCCGCGAGCACGCCGCCGGCCAGGGTGCCGGCCAGCATCGGCACCATGATCACGACACTGACGAGTGACACCTGGAGGGACGACCCGGTGAGGTCGTAGATCTGCACCGGGATCGCCACGGTGGTCAGCCCGAACCCGAAGAGGGACACCAGCCGCGCGATGAACAGGTAGCGGAACTCCTTGCTCTGTCGCAGCGGTGTGGTGTCGACAACCAGGTCGCCGAGCCGCATGGGGTCTCCTCGGAGCAATGTCACAGAGCTGTTCGGGGGGAGGCGTTGCACCTGTGTATTAGGTTAGCCTCACCTTAAAGCATGACCCCGTTCGTGTGGACCACTGGAGCATTCCGCCATGCCCGACAGCGCACCGCCCCCGTCCGCCGTGTCCATCGGGCGGCCGCTCGCCAACACCGGGGCCTACGTCCTGGACGGCGGCCTGCACCCCGTCGCCGAAGGGCTGGTCGGCGAGCTCTACCTGACCGGTGACGGGCTGGCGCGCGGCTACCTCGGCAACCCCGGCCTGACCGCCGCCCGGTTCGTCGCCGACCCGTACGGGCCTGCGGGTTCCCGCATGTACCGGACCGGCGACCTGGTGCGCGAACGGCCCGACGGCGAGTTCGAGTACGTGGGCCGGGCGGACGAGCAGGTCAAGATCCGCGGCTTCCGGGTCGAGCCGCGCGAGGTCACCGCCGCGCTGACCGCGCTGCCCGGCGTCGACGGCGCGGCCGTGCTGCCGCTGCCGGACGTCGGCGGCACGCTGCGGCTGGTCGGGTACGTGGTGCCGGCGTCGCTGGACCCGGCCGGGGTGCGCGCCGCGCTGTCCCGTGCGCTGCCCGACTACCTGGTGCCCTCGGCGATCGTGCCGGTGGACCGCATCCCGTTGACCTCCAACGGAAAGGTCGACCGGCGGTCTCTCCCGACGCCGACCGCCGAGACCGCCGGCCGCGCGCCCACGTCACCGCTGGAAGCCCGGCTGTGCGAGCTGTTCGCCGGCGTGCTCGGGCTGCCGGAGTTCGGTGCCGACGACGACTTCTTCGCCCTCGGCGGGCACTCGCTGCTGGCCACCCGGCTGATCGGCGCGATCCGCGCGGAACTCGGCCAGGACCTGTCGCTGCGCGCCCTGTTCGCGCAGCCGTCGCCCGCCGCCGTGGCGGCCGCGCTGACCGAGCTCGGCCGCCCGGCGCTGACCCGGCGCACCCTGCCGGACCGCCTGCCGCTCTCGTTCGCCCAGCAGCGCCTGTGGTTCCTGCACCGGCTCGACCCGGCCGACATCACCTACAACCTGCCGCTGGTGGTGCGGCTGACCGGCCCGCTGGACGTGCGCGCGCTGCGCGCCGCGCTGGCCGACGTCTCCGCCCGCCACGAGTCGTTGCGCACCGTGTTCCCCGAAGGCCCGGACGGCGCACCGCACGCGCAGGTCCTCGACGCCGGCCCGGAACTCGCCGTGATGACCGCCGGCGACCCGGAAACCCTGGTGCGCCAGGAGATCCGCCGCACCTTCGACCTGACCGCCGAGCCACCGGTCCGCTGCACCGTCATCCGCGGCACCGGCGAGCGGCACGTCCTGATCCTGCTGCTGCACCACATCGCGGCCGACGAGTGGTCGATGGGCCCGCTGGTGGGCGACCTCGCCGCGGCCTACCGCGCCCGTCTCGACGGCGACGAGCCGACCTGGACCGAGCTGCCCGTCCGCTACGCCGACTACGCGCTGTGGCAGCGGGACCTGCTGGCCGCCGGCTCCCAGCTCGACCACTGGCGCACGGCCCTCGCGGGCGCGCCGGACGTGCTGGAGCTGCCGACCGACCGGCCACGTCCCGCCGTCGCGGGCCCGGCCGGCGACACCGTCCCCTTCACCATCAATCCCCGCACCGCGCACGCCGTGCGCACGTTGGCCGCGCGGACCGGCGCGAGCGTGTTCATGGTGCTGCACGCCTGCCTCACGGCTCTGCTGCGCCGCCTGGGCGCCGGCACCGACATCACCATCGGCACACCGGTCGCCGGTCGCGGCGACCGCGCGCTGGACCAGCTCGTCGGCTTCTTCGTCAACACCCTGGCGCTGCGGGTGGACACCGCCGACGTCACCACGTTCGAGGAGCTGCTGGCGGCCGTGCGCCGGGTCGACCTGGCCGCGTTCGACCACTCCGACGTGCCGTTCGAGCAGGTGGTGGAGGAGCTGAACCCACCGCGCTCGCCGGCCCACTCGCCGTTGTTCCAGGTGATGCTGGTGCACCGGGCCGGGCTCGCCGAGCGGCTCGACCTGCCGGGCCTGAAGTCCACTGTGGACGTGACCGGGGTCGGCACGGCCAAGTTTGACCTCACCTTCGGCGTGGTGGACACCGGGTCGGCGATGACCGGCAGCGTCGAGTACCGCTCCGACCTGTTCGACTCGACCACGGCCCGCGCCCTCGGCGAGCGGTTCGCACGGCTGCTCGACGCCGTCGCCGCCGACCCGGGCACGCCGATCGAGGACGTGGACCTGCTCTCCGCCCGGGAGCGCGCCGAGGTGCTCGACCGGTGGAACGCCACCGGGCAGCCCGTCCCGCCGGCCACCCTGCCGCACCTGCTGCGCCGTCAGGTGGCGTGGACCCCGGACGCCGTCGCGCTGATCGGCGACGAGCAGCTCACCTACGCCGAGTTCGACCGGCGGGTGGAGGAGCTGGCACAGGTGCTGGCTTCGCTCGGCGCACAACGGGACCGGATCGTCGCCGTGGCCCTGCCCCGGTCACTCGACCTGGTCGTGGCGCTGCACGCGGTGCAGCGGGCCGGCGCGGCGTACCTGCCGCTGGACGTCGACCACCCGGCCGACCGGATCGCCGGGGTGCTGGCCGACGCCGAACCGGTGCTGGTGCTCGCCGACCGCGACTTCCCCGGGTTCCCCGTGGTGCGGTTGGACTCCCCGCTGCCGGAGGTCGACCCCCGCCCGCTGCCGGCGGTGTCGCCGGACGACGCCGCCTACGTGATCTTCACCTCCGGGTCCACCGGCAGGCCCAAGGGCGTCGTGGTGTCGCACCGGGGCATCGTGAACCGCCTGCTGTGGATGCAGGACCGCTACCGGCTCGCGCCCGACGAGCGGGTGTTGCAGAAGACGCCGGCGACGTTCGACGTGTCGGTGTGGGAGTTCTTCTGGCCGCTGCTGGTCGGCGCGACGCTCGTCGTGGCCAAGCCGGACGGCCACCGCGATCCCGCCTACCTGGCCTCGGTGATCCGCGAGCACCGGGTGTCGACCGTCCACTTCGTACCGTCGATGCTGCGGGCGTTCCTCGATGCTGCGGACCACGCTGGCCACACCGCCGCCGCGTGCTCCAGCCTGGCCCGGGTGATCTGCAGCGGCGAGGCGCTGCCGGGCGACCTGGCCCGGCGCTGCCGCGAGCTGCTGCACGTCGAGCTGCACAACCTCTACGGCCCCACGGAGGCGTCCGTCGACGTCACCTCGTGGCAGGTGTCCAACGCCGACGGCGCGTCGGTGCCGATCGGCCGCCCGGTGTGGAACACGGGCGTGCGGGTGCTGGACCCGTTGTTGCGGCCGGTGCCGCCGAACGTGGCCGGCGAGCTGTACCTGACGGGCGTGCAGTTGGCCCGCGGCTACCTCAACCGACCCGGCCTGACCGCCGAGCGGTTCGTCGCCGACCCGTACGGCCCGGCCGGTTCCCGCATGTACCGCACGGGCGACCTGGCGCGCTGGACGGCGGACGGCGTGGTCGAGTTCCTGGGACGCGTCGACCACCAGGTGAAGCTGCGCGGGTTCCGGATCGAGCTGGGCGAGGTGGAGGCGGCACTGGCCGCCGCACCGGGCGTGCGCGCCGCCGCCGTGCTGCTGCGAGCGGGCGCGGGCGGCGAGCCGGCGCTGGTCGGCTACCTCGCCGGCACGCCGGACCTGGTGGAGGTGCGGCGCTCGGCGTCGGCCGTGCTGCCGGACTACATGCTGCCGTCGGCGTTCGTGGTGCTGGACGAACTCCCGTTGTCCGCCAACGGCAAGCTCGATCGCAAGGCGCTGCCCGCGCCGGTCATCGAGAGCGTTGGGTCCCGCGCGCCCGCCACGGCCCGGGAACTGGCGCTGTGCCGGGCCTTCGAGGACGTGCTGGGCGTCCCGGTCGGCGCGGACGACGATTTCTTCGCGCTGGGCGGGCACTCCCTGCTCGCCACCCGCCTGGTCGGCCGGGTGCGCGCCCAACTCGGCGTCGACCTGCCGCTGCGGTCGCTGTTCGCCGCGCCGTCGCCGGCCGCGCTCGCCCTGCTGCTGGACGACAACGGACCGGCCCGCCCGCCGCTGGTGGTCGCCGAACGCCCGGAGGAACTGCCGCTGTCCGCGCCGCAACGCCGGTTGTGGTTCCTGGGCCGCATGGACGGCCCCAACGCCGGCTACAACCTGCCGCTGCTGCTGCGCCTGACCGGCCCGCTCGACGTGCCGGCGCTGGAGGCCGCGCTGGCCGACGTGGTCGACCGCCACGAAACGCTGCGCACGGTGTTCCCCGAGGTGGACGGCCGCCCGCGCCAGGTCGTGCGGGACGACCGCCCGGTGCTGCACCGGGTCGCCGAACTCGACCCCGGGTACGTGTTCGACCTGGCCGCCGAGCCGCCGCTGCGCGCGTCGCTGGCCGTCGACGGCCCGGACGAGCACCGGCTGCTGCTCCTGCTGCACCACGTGGCCGGCGACGAAGCGTCGCTGGAACCGTTGGCCGGCGACCTTTCCACGGCGTACGCGGCACGTTTGCGCGGTGACGCGCCGACGTGGCAGCCGTTGCCGGTGCAGTACGCCGACTACACGTTGTGGCACAACGAACTCCTGACGCAGCTCGAAGAGACGCAGGTCGGGCACTGGACGTCCGCGCTGGCCGGCCTGCCGACCAGGCTGACGCTGCCCACCGACCGCCCGCACCCCGCCGTGGCCGGGTTTTCCGGTGCCCTGCACGGGTTCCAGGTCGACGGCGAGCTGCACGACGCCGTGCGCGACCTGGCCCGCTCTACCGGGACCAGTGTGTTCATGGTGGTGCAGGCCGCCGTCGCGGCGCTGCTGTCGCGCCTGGGCGCGGGCGAGGACATCCCGTTGGGCGCGCCGGTCGAGGGCCGGCCGGACCCCGCGCTGGACCGGCTGGTCGGGTTCTTCGTCAACACCCTGGTGCTGCGGGTGGACCTGGCGGGCGACCCGTCGTTCCGCACCCTGCTGGACCGGGTCCGGCAGACCGACCTGGCCGCGTTCGACCACGCCGACCTGCCGTTCGACCGGGTGGTGGAGGCGGTCAACCCGGAGCGCTCGGCCGCGCACCACCCGCTGTTCCAGGTGATGGTGAGCCACCAGATCGGCGAGCGCCGCCCGCCGGAGCTGGCCGGGCTGACGGCGGAGATCGTCCAAGCCGCCCAGGAGACCTCGAAGTTCGACCTCACGTTCAGCGTGCACGAGGTGCCGGGCGTCTCCGGCATGGCCGGCTTCGTCGAGTACCGCACGGACCTGTTCGACCAGTCCACTGTGGACTCGATGGCCGCGCGGCTGGTGTCGTTGCTGCGCCAAGCGTGCGCCGAGCCCGACCGGGTCGTGGGCGACCTGGACGTGCTGCTGCCCGGCGAACAGGTCGCCGTGCCGGAATCCCTGGCCGCGCCGCTCCTGCCGGACGTGCTCGCGGAGCTGCCCGGTTCGCAGATCGCCGTCACCGACGACCACACGTCGCTGACCTACGGCGAGTTGCGTGACCGCGTGTACGGGTTGGCGCATTGGCTGCGTGACCAGGGCGCGGGTCCGGAACGGGTCGTGGCGATCACGGTGCCGCGTGGCGTCGACTCGGTCGTAGCGCTGCTCGGCGTGCTCACGGCCGGCGCGGTGGCGCTCAACCTCGACCGCGACTACCCGCAGGCCCGGCTGGACGCCATGATCGCCGACGCCGACCCGGTCGTGGTGCTGGACGAGGTGCCGTACGTCGTGGGCACCGCACCGCAGTGGGACATCGCGCCCGAGTCGGCCGCCTACCTGCTCTACACCTCGGGGTCGACCGGCAAGCCCAAGGGCGTCGTCGTTACGCACGCCGGCATCGCGACCCTGCTCGCGGCGCACCGCCGGGACCTCGTCCCGACCGGTGGCGGGCTTCCCGGTGTGCGCCTCACCGTCGCGCACACCGCGTCGTTCTCGTTCGACGCGTCCTGGGACCCGGTGTTGTGGATGCTCGCCGGCCACCTGCTCGACGTCGTGCCCGGCGAGGTCTACCGCGACCCGGCCGCGATGCTCGCGCGGGTCGCCGCCAAGAGGACCGACTACCTCGACTTCACCCCGTCGTACCTGCGTGAACTGGTCAACGAAGGGCTGTTCGCCAACGCCCACGTGCCGCAGGTGATCGCGGTCGGCGGCGAGGCCGTGCCGGACTCGCTGTGGGAGGAACTGGTCCGGTCGGGCGTGCGGGTGCTGAACCTGTACGGCCCCACGGAGTGCACGGTCGACACGTACTGGTGGGACGAGCACGGCGGCCGGCCGGTGGCGGGCAGCGCGGCGCTGGTCCTCGACGCCCGGCTGCGGCCGGTGCCGGTCGGCGTGGTGGGGGAGCTGTACCTGGCGGGCGCGTCGCTCGCCCGGGGCTACCTCGGCCGACCCGGCGCGACCGCCGAGCGGTTCGTCGCGAACCCGTTCGGGCCGCCCGGGTCCCGGCTCTACCGGACCGGAGACCTGGCCCGCTGGACGCCGCACTGCCTGGCCGTGCTGGGCCGGGCGGACGACCAGGTCAAGGTGCGCGGGTTCCGGATCGAGCCGGGCGAGATCGAGTCGGTCCTGGCCGCGCACCCCGCCGTCGACCAGGCCGCTGTGGTGCTGCGCGACGGCAGGCTGATCGGCTACGTCACACCGTCCGAAGTAGACGGTGGTGCGCTGCGTGCGCACGTCGGCGGCGTGCTGCCGGACTACATGGTCCCGGCCGCCGTGGTGGCGCTGGAGACCTTCCCGCGCACCGCCAACGACAAGCTGGACGTGGCGGCGCTGCCCGCGCCGACGTTCACCAGGGGTTCGTCCGAGCCCGCCGACGACACCGAACGCCTGCTGTGCGCGCTGGTCGCGGAGGTGCTGCGGCTGGACGCGGTGAGCCCGACCGACGGGTTCTTCGACCTCGGCGGCGACAGCATCGTCTCCATCCAGCTCGTCAGCCGGTCGCGGGCCGCCGGGCTCGGCCTCACCGCGCGGGACGTGTTCACCCACAAGACCGTGCGCGGGCTGGCCGCCGTCGCCACGCCGCTGGCCGAACCGGACGCCCACGACACCGCCGCCGACGCGCTGGGCGAGGTCCCGGCCACCCCGATGACGGCGTGGCTCGGCGAACTCGACGCCCCGGTGTCCGGCTACCACCAGGCGCTGCTGGTCCGGGTGCCCGGTGAGGAGACCCGGCTGCGCCAAGCGGTCCAGTCGCTGCTGGTCCGTCACGACCTGCTGCGCGCCCGCTTGGTGCGCGGCGAGCGCTGGTCGCTGCACGTCCCGGAGGCCGCGCCGGAGGTGTTCCGGCGTGCGGTCGGTGACGTCGCCGCCGAATCGGCCGCCGCGCGTGACCGGCTCGACCCCGACGCGGGCGTGATGGTGCAGGCCGTCTGGTTCGAGGACCTCGGGCGGCTGTTGCTGACCGTGCACCACCTCGTGGTCGACGCCGTGTCGTGGCGGATCCTGTTGTCCGACTTGGCCGACGCCTACCAGGGAGTCGAGCTGCCGCGCACGGGGGTCGCGTTCCGCACCTGGGCGCGGGAGCAGGCCGACTACACGGCCGACCTCCCGGCGTGGCAGGCGGTGTTGGACGGTGCGGAGCTGCCGTTGGGGCGTCCGCTCGACCCGGCCGTGGACACCGAGGCGACCGTGTGCCGCCTGACGGTCACCGCGCCCGAGCCGAAGAACGCCGACGACGCCCTGCTGACCGCGCTGGCGCTGGCGTTCCGCCGGGTCCGGGGCGTGGCGAGCCTGGTCGTGGACCGGGAAGCGCACGGCCGTGAGGGCGACCTGGACGTCTCCAGGACGGTCGGGTGGTTCACCGCCGTCCACCCGCTGCGCCTCACCCCGGGCGACGGCACCGCGACCGAAGCGCTCAAGGCAGTCCGGGAACAGGTCCGCGCGCTGCCGCCGGTCGCCGGGTTCGGCGTGCTGCGGCACCTGGGCGGTGTCGGGTTCCCCCAGCCGAAGGTCGGGTTCAACTACCTGGGCCGGCTGCCCGCGCCGCAGGACGCCGACTTCGCGGTGGCCGCGGAGAACTCCCTGCTGGTCAACGGGATCGACCCGCGGATGCCCGCCGTGCACGCCATCGAGATCGACGCCGCCTCGCACGACGGCGAGGTGACCGCCACCTGGGCCTGGCCCGCCGGTGTCCTGGAAGAGGCCGAGGTCCGCGCGCTGGCCGACGCGTGGGTGCGGGCGCTGGCCGAGATCCCGGCCGAGGTGCGCACGCCGTCGGACTTCCCGCTCGTCACGCTCTCCCAGTCCGAAGTGGACGGCCTGCCCGCCGGGGTGGTCGAGGTGTGGCCGTTGACCGCGTTGCAGCAGGGCATGGTGTTCCAGGCCGAATTCGACCAGGACGGCCCGGACGTCTACCTGACCCAGCTCGCGCTCGACCTGCGCGGCCCGCTGGACGCCGACGCGCTGCACCGCGCCGCGCAGGGCCTGATCGACCGGCACGCGACCCTGCGCACGGCGTTCCCGGACACCCGGCACGCCTTGGTGCACGGTCAGGTCGACGTGCGCTGGCGGTTCCTCGACGTGCAAGACCAGGACACCGAGGCGGCCGTGCGCCGCATCACCGAGCAGGACGCCGCCCTCCGGTTCGACCTGGGCACGCCGCCGCTCATCCGCTTCACGTTGGTGCGCACCGGAACCGACGAACACCGGCTGCTGATCAGCAACCACCACGTGCTGTTGGACGGCTGGTCGACACCGCTCCTGCTCGACGACCTCTTCGCGCTCTACCAGGGGATCGAGCCGCGTCCGGTCACCGGACCGCACGAGTACCTGCGCTGGCTGAACTCCCGGGACGCCGCCGACACCGCGGAGGTCTGGCGCAAGGCGTTGTCCGGCGCACGGCCGACGCTCGTCGGCGGCCCGTCGGCGAACCGCGCCCCGGCACTGCCGGAAACGTTGCGCACCAGGCTGGACGCCACGCTCGGCACCGCGCTGGCCGACCGGGCGAAGGCGTCCGGCGTCACGCTGAACACCCTCGTGCAGACCGCGTGGTCGTTGGTGCTCGGCGGGCTGACCGGCTCGTCGGACGTGGTGTTCGGCACGACCGTGTCCGGTCGCCCGCCGCAGGTGCCCGGCATCGAGAACGTGGTGGGCCTGTTCATCAACACCGTCCCGGTGCGGGTGCGGCTGAACCCGGCCGAGTCGCTGGCCGCGCTGCTGACCCGCGTGCAGGAGGAGCAGACGGCGTTGCTGGACCACCAGCACGTGAGCCTGTCCGACCTCCAGCGCGACCACGGGGAGCTGTTCGACACGCTCGCCGTCTTCGAGAACTACCCGTTCGACGCGGCCAAGGCCGCCGAACCCGTGCCGGGCCTGAAGGTCTCGGCGGTCGCCGGCCGGGACGCGACGCCGTTCCCGCTCGGCCTGACCGTCACGCCCGGCGAGACCCTGCGCGTCGACATCGAGCACCGGCCCGACGTGCTCGACGCCGAACCCGTGCTGGACGCGCTGTCGGCCGTGCTGGCGGCGATCGCCGGACAACCCGACCTCCTGGTGGGCCGGCTCCCGATCGTGCGGCCCGCGCCGACGCCGCTGGGCGTCCCGACCAACGGGCCGACCATCCCGGAAGCGTTGGCGCGTCAGGTGACCCTGACCCCGGACGCCGTGGCGCTGACCGACGAGGCCGGCTCACGGACGTTCGCCGAACTGGCCCGGGACGTCGACCGCGTCGCGTCCTGGCTCGCCGAGCAGGGCGTGGAACGGGAGCACGTGGTCGGCCTCGCGTTGGCACGCGGCGCGGACGCCGTCGTCGCGCTGCTGGCCGTGCTGCGGGCCGGCGCGACCGCGCTGCCGTTGGACCCGGAGTACCCGGCCGAACGGCTCGCGCTCATGACCGACGACGCCGATCCCGTGCTCGTGCTGCGCGATCTGCCGGACACGGTGGGCACGCGCGACCTGCCGTGGCCGTCGCCGGGCGACGCGGCCTACGTGATCTACACGTCCGGCTCGACCGGACGGCCCAAGGGCGTCGTCGTGCCGCACCGCGCGCTGGCGAACCTCCTTGCCGGGCACCGACGGGACCTCTTCGGCGACGAACGCCGGCGTGTCTCGCACACCGCGTCCCTCTCGTTCGACGCCGCGTGGGACCCGATCCTGTGGATGGTCGCCGGGCACGAACTGCACGTCGTCGGAGAGGACGTCTACCGCGACCCCGACGCGTTCATCGACCTGGTGCGCCGCGAGCGGATCGACGTCGTCGACTTCACCCCGACCTTCCTCGCTCAGCTCGTGGACCGGGGCCTGCTGACGGGCGCGCACCGGCCCGCCGTGGTCTGCGTCGGTGGCGAGGCCGTGCCGGAACAGTTGTGGGACAGGCTGTCCGGAGTCCGGGCGGTGGACCTCTACGGGCCGACCGAGTACACCGTGGACGCCTACCTGCGCCACCGCGACGGTGAAAGCCCGGTCGCCGGCACCACGACCCGCGTGCTGGACGCGGCGCTCCGGCCGGTCGCGCCGGGTGTCGCCGGGGAGTTGTACCTGGCCGGACCCGGCCTGGCGCGGGGCTACCTCGGCAACCCCGGCCTGACCGCTCAGCGTTTCGTGGCCGACCCGCACGGCGCGCCGGGCACGCTGATGTACCGCACGGGCGACCTGGCGATGTTGTCCGCCAACGGCGAGCTGCGTTTCCTGGGCCGGGCCGACGACCAGGTGAAGGTCCGGGGCTACCGGATCGAACTGGGCGAGGTCGAAGCGGCGCTGGCCGCTCTCGACGGTGTCACGGCCGCCGCCGCCGTAGTCCGGGAGCGCCGCCTGGTCGGCTACGTCGTCGGCACGCCGGCGGACGGTCTGCGGGACCTGCTGGCCGCGAGCCTGCCCGCGCACCTGGTGCCCGCGGCGATCGTCGCGCTGGAAGAACTCCCGTCGACCCCCAACGGCAAGCTCGACCGCGCCGCCCTGCCGTCACCGACCGCCACCGACCGGACCGTCGTCGGACCTCGCACCGAGGCCGAACGCGTGGTGTGCCAAGCCTTTGCGGACCTGCTCGGTGTCGCGGTCGGCGTGGACGACGGGTTCTTCGAACTCGGCGGCGACAGCATCGTCTCCATCCAACTGGTCAGCCGGATCCGCGCGGCCGGTTACGCCGTCACCGCGCGCCAGGTGTTCACCGAGCGCACGCCCGCCCGCATCGCCGCGGTGCTCGTCCCGTTCGTGGCGGACACCGCTGAACCGGCCGAGGCCGCGCACGGCGAGCTGCCCGCGCCGCCGATCACCCGCTGGCTGGCCGACCTGGTCGGCGACGAACCGGGCCGGATGTCGGCCTACAGCCAGGAAGTCCTGGTCCGGCTGCCCGCCGCGCTCACCGACGAGGAGCTGGCGGCCGGTCTGCGGGCACTGGTCGCGCGGCACCCCGTGCTGGGCGCACGGCTCGTGCTCGGCGACCCGTGGCGGCTCGACGTGCCCGCGTCGTCGGAGGTCAGGCTGCGCATCGGCAACGCCGACGTGGCGACGGAACTGCGCGCCGCGCAGGACGAGCTGGACCCCGTCGGCGGCGTGATGTTCCGCGCCGTGCGGTTGGGCGAACGGCTCCTGCTGGTGGCGCACCACCTCGTCGTGGACGCGGTGTCGTGGCGGATCATCCTCGGTGACCTGGAAGCCGCGTGCGCGGGCCGTGCGCTGGACCCGGTCCCGGTGTCGTACCGGACGTGGGCCCGGTCGCTGGCCGACCGCGACCCGCACGCCGACTACTGGAACGCGTTGGCGCGCACCGAACCCGTGCTGGGCTCGCGTGGCCTGACCGAGGAGGACACGGCGGCCACGACCCGGCGGCTCGCGGTCACCGTCCCGGCGGAGTCGTTGCTGACGACCGTTCCGGCTGCGGTCCGGGGGACTGTGCAGGACGTGCTGCTCACCGCGCTGGCCAGGGTGGTGCCCGGCTGGCGGCGCGACCACGGCTACGGCGAGTCCGACGAGGTCCTGGTGGACATCGAGGGCCACGGCCGCGACGGCGAGCTGGACCTGTCCCGCGCGGTCGGCTGGTTCACCTGCCTGCACCCGGTGCTGCTGGACGGCCGCGATGACGTCGTCACGGCGTTGAAGCGGGTCAAGGAACAGCTCCGCGCCGCACCCGACCACGGGCTGGGCTTCGGCCTGCTCGGCACGGTCGACGGCGGCCAGATCTGCTTCAACTACCTCGGGCGCGCCATCGGGACGCCCGGCGGGTCGCCCGAAACCCGGCCGTGGGCGCCGGAACCGGACCTGCTGCGCGGCGGCGCGGACCGGCTGCCGGCCGCGTACCCGCTGGAAGTCAACGTGGACGCGGCCGGCGACGCGCTGTCCGCCGTGTGGTCGTGGCAGGACGGTGTGCTGACCGAGGTCGAGGTCGAGGACCTGGCCCGCCGCTGGACCGCCGCGCTCGCCGAGCTCGCCGAGGTCCGGGAGGCCGGCCGCACGCCCTCCGACTTCCCGCTCGCGGCGCTGACCCAGTCCGAAGTGGACGGTCTGCCGCCCGGCGTGGCCGATGTCTGGCCGCTGACCCCGTTGCAGCAGGGTATGGCGTTCCACGCGTTGCTGGACGACGAGGGCCCGGACCTGTACCTCACCCAGCTCACGGTCGACCTGCACGGGGACCTGGATGTCCCGGCGCTGCGCGCGGCCGTGGACGCGCTGGTGGCACGACACGACAACCTGCGGGTCGGCGTGCGCGGCGGGTTCGCGTACGTGCCGGAGACCGTCGAGGTGCCGTGGATCGAGCTGCACGGCGTCGACCCGGACAAGTTCCTCCAAGAGGACCAGCGCGTCCGATTCGACCTCGACTCGCCGCCGTTGCTGCGCTGCGCGCTGCTGCACCTGGGCGACGACCGGTTCCGGTTCGTGTTGAGCAGCCACCACCTGTTGCTGGACGGCTGGTCGACGCCGCTGCTCATCCAAGAGCTGTTCGCGCACTACGGCGGTGAGCGGCCGGCCGCCGTGCCGCCGTTCCGCCGCTACCTGGAGTGGCTGGGGGAGCGGTCGGGCAGCTCGCTGGACGTGTGGCGGGACGCTTTGGCGGGTGTAGAGCCGACGCTCGTCAGCCCCGACGCGTCGCGGGACGCGGTGGACCCGGAGGAGATCGCGGTCGAGCTGACCGAGGACCTGACCCGGCGGCTGACCCTGCTGGCGCAGGAGCTGGGCGTCACCGTCAACACGGTCGTGCAGGTCGCCTGGTCGATCTTGTTGGGCCACCTGACCGGTCGTGACGACGTGGTGTTCGGCGCGACGGTGTCCGGCCGACCGGCCGAGATCCCGGACGTCGACGCGATGATCGGCCTGTTCATCAACACCGTCCCGGTGCGGGTGCGACAGGACCGCGACGAGACCTTCCGGGACCTGGTGACGCGGGTCCAGCGCGAGCAGGCGGTGCTGGGCGAGCACCACCACGTGGCGCTGGCGGATCTCCAGCGGGGCGTCGGACAGCTGTTCGACACGCTGGTCGTGTTCGAGAACTACCCGTTCGACCCGGAGACGGCGGCACACCGGGTCGGTGGCGTCACGATCGCCGGCGTCGGCGGCCGGGACACCACGCACTACCCGTTGGCCCTGTCCGTGCTGCCGGGCGTGCGGTTGCGGCTGCTGCTGGAGTACCGGCCGGACCTGCGGGACGCGGCCGAGGTCGGCCGCATCGGTGACCGGCTGGCGGCGCTGCTGGCGAACGTCATCACCGATCCGGACGCGCGGCCGTCGCGCACGAAGGCCCTGCTGCCCGGTGAGGTCGACCGCCTGACGGCCCCCGCGCAGCCGGTCGAACTCGTCACCGACGTCCTGCGCGCGCAGGCGGACGCCACCCCGGACGCGGTGGCCGTGGTGGCGGACCGGACGTTGACCTTCGCCGAACTCGACGCGGAGTCCGACCGGCTCGCGGCGTGGCTGGTGGCCAACGGCGCGGTGCCGGAGCGGTTCGTGGCGCTGGCGCTGCCCCGCACGGCCGACGCCGTCGTGGCCATCTTCGGCGTGCTCAAGTCCGGCGCGGCGGTGCTCCCGATCGACCCGGACTACCCGGCCGAGCGGATCGCCCACGTGCTGGCCGACGCGAAGCCCGTGCTGCGCTTGGACGAACTGCCCGAACTGCCCGAACCCGGCACGGCGGTCGCGATCCGCGCCGACAGCGCGGCCTACGCGATCTACACGTCGGGCTCGACCGGCACCCCGAAGGGCGTGGTGGTCCCGCACTCGGCTCTGGCCAACCTGTTCGCCTCGCACCAGGCGACGCTGTTCGGCGACCGCAGGCTCAAGGTCACGCACACCGCGTCGTTCTCGTTCGACGCGGCCTGGGACCCAATCCTGTGGATGCTGGCGGGCAACGAGCTGCACCTGCTCGACGCCGACACCTACCGCGACCCGGACCTGGTCCTGGACCTGGTGCGGGAGCGCGGCCTCGACCACCTCGACTTCACGCCGACCTACCTGGCGCAACTGGCCGAGCGGGGACTGTTCGACAGCCCTCCCGCCGTGCTCTGCGTCGGCGGCGAAGCGGTACCTGAATCGTTGTGGCACAAGCTGACCGCCGCCGAGACCGAGGTCTACGACTGCTACGGCCCGACGGAGTACACCGTCGACGCGTACGTCCGGCACACCGACCGGACCGTCACGCCGGTCGCCGGCACGTCGCTCTACGTCCTGGACGCGGCGCTGCGCCCGGTCCCGCCGGGTGTCGTGGGCGAGCTGTACCTGGCGGGACCGGGCCTGGCCCGGGGCTACCTCGGGCAACCCGCCCTCACCGCCGCGCGGTTCGTCGCCGATCCGTTGGGAAGTCGGGGTTCGCGTGCCTACCGCACCGGCGACCTGGCCCGCTGGACCGATGTCGGCGTGGAGCTGCTGGGCCGGGCCGACGACCAGGTCAAGGTGCGCGGCTACCGGATCGAACCGGGCGAGGTCGCGGCTGTCCTGACGGCGCACGCCAAGGTGCGCAACGCTGTCGTGGTGGTGCGCGAGAACCGGCTCGTCGGGTACGCCGAGGGCGACGCCACCGCCGCCGACCTGCGCGAGCACGCCACCCGCGTGCTGCCCGAGCACATGGTGCCGTTCGTCGTCGTGCTGGACGAACTCCCGTTGCTGCCCAATGGGAAGGTGGACCGGGCGGCGCTGCCCGCGCCCGAACTCCGGTCCGGTGCGTACCGCGCGCCGACCACGGCGGCCGAGGAAGTGCTGTGCGGCCTGTTCGCCGATCTGCTCGGCGGCCAGCGGATCGGCGTCGACGAGGGGTTCTTCGACCTCGGCGGCGACAGCATCGTCTCGATCCAGCTGGTCAGCCGGGCCCGCGCGGCCGGTGTCGTGATCACCCCGCGCCAGGTGTTCGACCTGCGCACGCCCGCCGCGCTGGCGGCCGTCGCCACCACGGCGACCACCGCCGAACGCCCGGAGGAAGCCTGGGGCGAGGTGCCGCCGACGCCGATCGTGCGCTGGCTGCTCGACCTCCCCGCCGGCGCGAAGGGCTTCAGCCAGGCCGTGCTGCTGCGCACGCCGGAGCTGACCGAAACCCGGCTGCGCGCCGCGCTGGACACCCTGGTCGGCACGCACGACATGCTGCGCGCCCGACTGGTCGGGCAGGCGCTCACCGTCGAGCCGACCGGCAGCGCCGACCTGCGCTGGCTGGACGGCGAGGTCGACTGGGCGGCCGAAGCCGCGCGGGCGCAACGGGAACTCGACCCGGAACGCACGATGGTCCGGGCAGTCGGGGCCCGCGGCAGGCTGCTCCTGGTGATCCACCACCTGGTCGTGGACGAGGTGTCCTGGCGGATTCTGATCCCGGACCTGGCCGCGGCCTGCCGGGGCGAGTCCCTGCCCGCCACCGGCACCTCCTTCCGCCGCTGGGCCCGCACCCTGACCGCGCTCGACCTGAGCGCGGAGATCCCGCACTGGCATCGGGTCCTGGCCGCCGACGAGCCGCTGCTCGGCGCGCGCCCGCTCGACCCGGCGCGGGACACCACGGCCACCATGGCGCACTTGCGGATCACGGCCGGCGCACCACCGGCGGAGGTCGCCAAGGCGTGCCACGCCCGGATCGACGACGTGCTGCTCACCGCGCTGGCCCTGGCCGTGCGCGAGGACGGCGGTCCGGTCCTGGTCGACCTGGAGGGTCACGGCCGCGCGGACATCGCGCCGGACGTCGACACCTCCCGGACGGTCGGCTGGTTCACCTCCATCCACCCGGTGCGGCTCGAACCCGGCTCCCGCACACCGTTGAAGACGGTCAAGGAGCAACTGCGCGCCACGCCGTCGACCATCGGTTTCGGCCTGCTGCGCGACCGGCTCCCGGAGCGGCCCGGCCCGCAGATCGCCTTCAACTACCTCGGGCGCGCCACGGCGGCACCGGACGGCGAGTGGACCCCGGCACCGGAGAACACCGGCCTCGCGGGCGGTGCGGACGCCGACATGCCCGCCACGCACGCGGTGGAGGTCAACGTCGAGGACGTGGCCGGTGAACTGGTCGCGACCTGGTCGTGGCCGTCGGGCGTGCTGACCGGGACCGAGGTCCGGGCGCTGGCCGAGCGGTGGGCGCACCACGTGGCGGAACTGGCGCGCAGCACCGAGTCCGGCCACACCCCGTCCGACTTCCCGCTGGTCGCGCTGACCCAGCGGGACGTGGACGCGCTCGCGCACGACGTCGAGGACATCTGGCCCGCCACGCCGTTGCAGGAGGGCCTGTACTTCCACGCGCTGCTGGACGACGACGGTCCCGATGTGTACACGGTTCAGCTCGCGCTGGACCTGACCGGCCCGCTCGACGCGGAGCGCCTGCGGCAGGCCGCCGCCGGACTGCTGCGCGACAACCCGAACCTGCGCGCCGGGTTCCACACCGCGCCGAGCGGCCGGGTGGTCGCCGTGGTGCCCAGGCAGGTCGACGGCTGGTGGCGGGTCACCGACTCGCCGGATGCCGCCGAGGAGGACAAGGCCCGGTTCGACCTCACCGCCCCGCCGCTGCTGCGCATCACGGTGCAGCGCACGGAAGGCGGCCACCGGCTGCTGATCACCAACCACCACCTGCTGCTGGACGGCTGGTCGACCCCGTTGTTCGTGCAGGAGCTGTTCCGCCGGTACGCGGGTGAACCGCCCGTGCGCCGGACGCCGTACCGCGAGTACCTGCGCTGGCTCACCGCGCAGGACCACGGGGCCGCGCTCGACGCCTGGCGCAAGGCACTGTCCGATGTGGATGGTCCGACGCTGGTCGCCCCGCCCGGCGACCGGGAGCCGATGCGGCCCGACCAGGTGCAGGTGGAGCTGTCGGCGGAGCTGACCGGCCGGCTGGAGTCCTGGGCGCGCGGCACGGGTGTCACGTCCAACACCGTCGTGCAGGTGGTGTGGGCGCTGGTGCTCGGCGGGCTCACCGGCCGCACGGATGTCGTGTTCGGCACGACCGTCTCCGGCCGCCCGCCGCAGGTGCCCGGCGTCGAGGACATGGTGGGGCTGTTCATCAACACCGTCCCGGTCCGGGTGCGGCTCGACCCACACGAGACGGTGGCCGCGCTCGCCGCCCGGGTCCAGCGCGAGCAGGCCGACCTGCTAGACCACCAGCACATCGGCCTGGCCGAGATCGGCGAGCTGTTCGACACGCTGGCGGTGTACGAGAACTACCCGTACGACCCGGAGGCGGCCGCCGAGTCGTTCGACGGCGTGCGGGTGACCGGGGCGGTGGACCAGGACGCGACGCACTACCCGCTGAGCCTGTCCGTGCTGCCCGGTGCGAACCTGGTGCTGCAACTGGGCTACCGGCCGGACGTGTTCGGCTCGGCGGAGATGCGCGCCCTCGGTGCCCGGTTGCGCTCGGTGGTCGAGCAGGTCGTGGTCCGCCCGGACGCGCGGGTAGGCACGCTGGAGCTGATCACCGCCGCCGAACGCCGCCAGGTCGTGGAGGCGTTCAACGACACGGAGATCGACGACCCGATCCGCACGGTGCCGGAGATGTTCACCGAGCACGCGCGCCGGAACCCGGACGCGATCGCGGTGGTGTGCGAGGACGTCCGCCTCACCTACCGTGAGCTGGACGAGCGCTCGGCGAAGCTGGCCAACGTCTTGGCGGCCCGCGGTGCACGCCCGGAGGCCACGGTGGCCCTGGCGCTGCCGCGTACCGCGGAGATGGTGGTCGCGGTGCTGGGCGTGTTGCGCTCCGGCGCGGCCTACCTGCCGGTGGACCCGTCCTACCCGCCGGCACGGATCGCGCACCTGCTCCAGGACTCCGCACCGATCGCTGTATTGTCCACTGTGGACACGAATCCCACCGGTGATGGTCTCCTGCTGGACGACCCGGCCTTCCGGGAGCTCTGGGACGCCGCGCCGGCCGTGGAACCCGAGCACGGGCTGCGACCGGAGCACCCGGCGTACGTGATCTACACGTCCGGCTCGACCGGCCTGCCCAAGGGGGTCGTGGTGACCCACGAGGGCGTTCCGGCACTGGTCGCCACGGCGACCCGGTCGCTGGGCGTCACGGCGGAGTCCCGCGTCCTGCTGTTCGCGTCGATCAGCTTCGACCTGGCGTTCTTCGAACTCGCCATGGCGGTGCTGGCCGGCGGCACGGCGGTCGTGGTGCCCACGCACCGCCGGGTCGCGTCGCACGAGCTGACCGAGTACATCGCGGAGCACCGCGTCACGCACATGGCGCTCCCGCCGGCCGTGCTGGGCGCGCTGCCGGAGGAGTGCACGCTCCCGCAGGGCGCGACGCTGTTGTGCGGCACCGAAGCCGTGACGCCCGAACTGGTGCACAGGTGGGGCGGCGTGGTCCGGTTCAACGACGCGTACGGCCCGACCGAGGCGACCGTGAACTCCACGCTGTGGGCGCACTACGAGAGCTGGGACGCCCGCAAGGTGCCGATCGGCGTGCCCGACCCGGGCACCCGCGCGTACGTGCTGGACGCGGCGCTGCGACCGGTCCCGGTCGGCGTGCCGGGCGAGCTGTACCTGGGTGGTGCGGGCTTGGCGCGCGGCTACCACGGCAAGCCGGGACTGACCGCGCTGCGGTTCGTCGCCGACCCGTTCGGCCCGGCCGGTTCCCGGCTGTACCGCACGGGCGACCTGGTGAGCTGGCGCGAGACCGGTGATCTGGACTTCCACGGCCGCACCGACGACCAGGTGCAGCTGCGCGGGTTCCGGGTCGAGCCGGGCGAGGTGGAGAACGTGCTGGCCGCGCTGGAGGGCGTGCGCCAGGCGGCCGTGGTGCTGCGCGAGGACCGGCCGGGCATCAAGCAGCTCGTGGGCTACGCGACGACCGACCGCGAACCCGAGGACCTGCGCGCCGAGCTGGCGAGCGTGCTGCCCGAGCACCTGGTGCCGGCGGCGGTCGTGGTGCTCGACAGCTTCCCGTTGACACCCAACGCGAAGCTCGACCGCAAGGCGCTGCCCGCGCCGGAGTTCGCGGGGCACTCCGGCGCACGGCCCCGGACCCCGGTCGAGCGGCTGCTGTGCGGCGCGTACGCCGAGGTCCTGGGCCTGCCGGAGATCGGTCTGCACGACGACTTCTTCGCGCTGGGCGGGCACTCGCTGCTGGTGGTGCGGTTGCAGGCGGTGCTCGGCACGGCCCTGGGCCGCACGGTCGGCATCCCCGACCTGATCGCGAACCCGACGCCGGCGGCGCTGGCGGCGAACCTGGGCGACGGCTCGTCCGGCACCCGGCCGCTGCTGCCGCTGCGGGCGCGGGGCGGTGGCGCGCCGCTGTTCTGCCTGCCGCCGGCGGCCGGTCTGGGCTGGTCGTTCGCGGGACTGGCCCGGTTCCTGCCGGACCGCCCGCTGTACGCGTTGCAGGCCAGGACGTTGAGCACGCCCGGGATGCGCCCGCCGACGGTGGAGGAGATGGCGGAGGACTACCTGGCGCTGATCCGCGAGGTGCAGCCGCACGGGCCGTACCACCTGCTGGGCTTCTCGCTCGGCGGCCTGGTGGCGCACCGGATGGCGAGCCTGCTGCGCGACCGGGGCGACCGGGTCGCGTTGCTGGCCATGCTCGACGCCTACCCGCCCGGCGGCCCCGAGCGCACCGAGGTGAACGACGCGCACCGGTTCCTGCTGGCCATGGCCGGTCTCGAACTGTCCGATGTGGACGACCGGGACCGAGTGGTGGACGAGGTGCTGGCGCGCGGTGCGCTGGGCCTGGACCGGGACGCCCTGCTGGCCGTGGTGGACAACCTGCTCGCGTCCGCCGAGCAGGTCGCGGGCGCGAAGCCGGACGTGTTCGACGGCGACCTGCTGCTGTTCACCGCGGCCCGCGAGGAGCCGGAGGCCGCCTTCACCCCGCAGCGCTGGCAGCGGCACGTGACCGGCCGGGTGCGGGTGGTCGAGGTGGACGCGCTGCACGACGAGATGACCGACCCCGACGCCCTCGCGGTGATCGGCCCCGTCCTGGACCAGGAGTTCCCGTCATGACCGCCACCCTGCCGCTGTCCGCGGCGCAGACCTCGATCTGGTTCGGCCAGCAGCTGGACCCGGCCAACCCGGTCTACAACACGGCCGACTACGTGCTGGTGGAGGGGCCGGTCGAGCCCGAGCGAATGGAACGCGCGGTGCGCGCGGCGGTCGCCGAGGCGGAGTCGCTGCACGCCCGGTTCGCGCTGGAGGGCGACGAGCCCCGGCAGCGCCACGAGCCGCGCGACTGGCCGTTCCCGGTGCTGGACCTCTCGGCCGAGCCGGACCCGCCGGCGGCGGCCGAGGCGTGGATGCGCGCGGACGTCCGGACCCCGGTCGACCTGGCCGAGGGGCCGCTGTTCGCGCAGGCGTTGCTGAAGCTGGCCGACGACCGCTGGATCTGGCACCAGCGCGTGCACCACATCGCGGTGGACGGCTACGCGTTCTCGCTGCTGGCCCGGCGGGTCGCCGACCTGTACACCGACGGCGGCGGCACCGCGTTCGGGCCGTTCGCGAAGGTGCTGGCGACCGAGGCGTCCTATGTGGACTCCGGGAAGCCGGCCGTGGACGGCGGGTTCTGGCGCGACTACCTGGCGGACCTCCCCGAGCCGCCCGGCCTGGTGGACCGGCTGGCGGGCATCGGCGACCACACCGTGCGGGCGACCGCGCAGGTGCCCGCCGAGGCGTTGCGCGCGTTGGCGACGCAGGAGAACGTCGGCTGGCCGGATGTCGTCACGGCGGCCGTGGCGGGCTACCTGCACCGGGCGACCGGCGCGGACGAGGTGGTGCTGGGCCTGCCGGTGATGGGCCGACTCGGCACGCCGCTGCTGCGGGTGCCCTCGATCGTGATGAACATCGTGCCGCTGCGCATCCCGGTCAGCTCGGGCGACACCCTGCCCGCGTTGGCCCGGGAGGTCGCCGCGCAGGTCAAGCGGACCAGGCCGCACCAGCGCTACCGGCACGAGCAGATCCGCCGCGACCTCTCGCTGGTCGGCGGCAACCGCAAGCTGTTCGGGCCCGTCGTCAACGTGATGCCGTTCGACAACGACCTGAGGTTCGACGGGCACCGGGGCCGGATGCGCAACCTGGCCGCCGGGCCGGTGGAGGACCTGGCGGTCGGCGTGCGGGACTTCTCCGACGGTTCCGGGCTCAGCGTGGAACTCGACGGCAACCCGGCGCTGTACGACGAGAGGACCTTGGTCCGACACCGTGACCGCCTGTTGCGCCTTCTGGACGAAGGAGTGCGCGTTTCTGATCGGCCGATCGGCCGAATCCCGCTGGCGGACCGGGTGGTCCCGCGCCGGGAGCCGCTGCCGCCCGCCCCGGACGTGGTGGACCTGATCCGGCGGCGGGCCGCCGAACGGCCCGACGCGATCGCCGTCGAGCAGGGTGACGCCCGGTTGACCTACGCCGAGCTGGTCGCCGAGGCCGACCGGCTGGCCGGGCGGCTCAGGGAGCGCGGCGCGGGCCCGGACGTGCTGGTGTCGTTGCAGTCGCGGCGGCGGCCGGAGACGATCGCCGCGCTGCTCGGCGTGCTGTTCGCGGGAGCGGCCTACGTGCCGCTGGACCCGGACGCGCCCGAGGAGCGGACCAGGGCTGTGCTGGAGGCGGCGAACCCGCCCATCCGCATCACCGACGTCATCAGTGGACGGACGCAACCCGTTGCGGGACAGGCGAGGCCGGGCAACCTCGCGTACGTGGTGCACACCTCGGGCTCGACCGGGCGGCCCAACGGCGTGCTGGTGACGCGGGAGGCGTTGGCGGGGTTCGTCCGGGCGGCGGGCGAGCGGTACGGCATCACGGCGGAGGACCGCGTTCTCCAGTTCGCCGCGCTGCACTTCGACGCGAGCGTGGAAGAAGTGTTCGTCACGCTGTGCGCGGGCGCGGCGCTGGTGTTGAGGAGTGACGAGATGACCGCGTCGATCGGCGGGTTCCTGCGGGCCTGTGATGAATCGCGCGTCACATTCCTCGATCTCCCGACGGCGTTCTGGCACGAGGTCGCGCACGCCGTGGACGGTGGGGAGGAGCTGCCGCGATCGGTGCGGGCGGTGGTCATCGGCGGCGAGGCCGCGCTGGCCACGAGGGTTGCGCAGTGGCGCGCGACCGGTGTTTCCTTGATCAACACCTACGGTCCGACCGAGGCGACGGTGGTGGCCACGGCCGCCGACCTCTGCGCGTGATGCCGAACCGTTACCCGGTTCATAAGGTTAGGCTGCCCTTAGGCTGGGGTAAGGTGCCTCTGCTCCTCCGACCCCCGCTTCCCCTTTGGGAGAACGATGTTCCGCAGTAGAAAGCTGTTCGCCGCCGTGGCGCTCGCCGCCCTGTCCCTCACCGCGTGCGGTGGCGGCGGCAGCACCGACACCGGTTCGTCGTCCCCGGCCGCCGCCGAACAGGGCCCGCGCACCATCACCGACGCGACCGGCGCTCAGCTCACCGTGCCGGCCAAGCCGAAGAACGTGGTCGCGCTCGCCGAGACCGACCTCGACGCGGCCATCGCGCTCGGCGTCACGCCGATCGGCGCGAGCAAGTCCCGCCAGGGCGACAGCGTCGCGGGCTACCTCGCGAGCAAGGTGCCGGGCATCAAGCTGGTCGGCGAGATCGTGGAGCCGGACCTGGACGCGATCGCGGCGCTGGACCCGAAGCCGGACATCATCCTCTACGGCCACTTCATCGAGCCGGACCCGGCGCAGATCGCCGACCTGAACGCCATCGCGCCGACCGTCGTCACCAGCCTGGTGAAGGACGACTGGAAGGCCAGCCTCAAGGGCGTCGCGAACGCGCTGAACCTCTCGGCCAAGGCCGACGAGGTGCTCAAGGACCACGACAAGAAGGTGGCCGACACCAAGGGCGCGCTGGGCGCCAACGCCACCGCCGAGGTGAGCCTGGTCCGCTGGAACCCGCAGGGCCCGACCTACCTGCAGAAGCAGCACTTCGCCAGCACGGTGGTGGGCGAGCTCGGCCTCAAGCGCCCGCAGGCGCAGCAGACCGACGGCACCGGCCCGTCCGACCCGGTCAGCCTGGAGAAGCTCGACGTGCTCGACGCCGACTGGCTGTTCCTGGGCACGCTCAACGCCGACGGCGCGGGCGCGCTCAAGCAGGCCGAGGCCAACCCGACCTGGACCCAGCTCAAGGCCGTGCAGGCCAAGCACGTGGTGACCGTGGACGGCGTGCCGTGGACCTCGCGCGGCGGCCCCGTCGCGGCCGGCGTCGTGCTCGACGACATCCGCAAGGCGCTGGGCAAGTAAGGCACCCGGGGAGGGGCGCGTGTGGCGGTACACGGACGGGCGCGGGGTCACCGTGACCCTGCCCCGCCGGCCGGAGCGGGTGGCGGTGGTCGACCTGCTGGCCACCTCGACCCTCTGGGCGGCCGGGGTGCGCCCGGTGGCCGCCGCGATGGGTGAGGACCCGGCCGACGAATGCCTGTCGGCCGTGGGCTTCGACCCGCTCGGCGTGGCCCGACTGGACACTGTGGACGATCCGTCGCCGGACCCGTCGCTGCTGCGCCAGGTCGACCTCGTGGTCGACCGCACGCACGGCGAGGGGTTGCAGCGGGTGGCGGACTCGCCGGTGCCCGCCGTCGGGCTCACGCTCAAGGCCCCCGGCCAGTCGCTGGACGCGCTGTTCGGCGAAGTCGCGGCGCTGGCCGCGGCGCTGGGCTGCGCGCCGGTCCCGGAGGTCGCCCGCGCCCGCTACCGGGCCGCCAAGTGGCGCGTCCGGGAGGCGGCGCTGTGGCGGCCCGACCGCGCGGTGGCCTTCGCGTTCGTCCGCCACGGGTCGTTGGCCGTGGTCGACCCGGACCGCTACCCCTGGCTGGTCACCCTGCGGGAACTGGGGGTCCGGCTCGCGCCGCCCGGCCGGTGGCCGGCCGACCGGGTGCCGGCCGGGGTTGACCTGCTTTTCGTTTTCGACGAAGGGATCGACGTGCCGGGCGCGCACCTGTGGAACGATCGCTGGCACGCGTTCGACCACGCCGTGTACGCCGACCTGCTCACCGGGTTCGCCGACGTGCTCGACGGTGAGCCGTGCTGAGCAGATCGGCCGGACTCCTGCTGTGCCTGGTCGCCCTCGCGGGGTTCGCGGTGCTCAGCATCGCGGTCGGCGCGCGGTCGGTGCCGCTCTCGACGGTGTTCGACGCCCTGTGGTCGTCGGAGGCCTCCTATGACACGCTGGTCGTTGCGCAGCAACGGGTTCCGCGCACCGTCCTGGGCATCCTGGTGGGTGCCGCGCTGGGCCTGGCGGGCGCGCTGATGCAGTCGCTGACCCGCAACCCGTTGGCGGACCCCGGTTTGCTGGGCGTCAACAGCGGCGCGGCGGCGGCCGTCGTGACCGCGATCAGCTTCTTCGGCCTGACCAGCCCGCTGGAGTACGTGTGGTTCGCGTTCTTCGGCGCCGCCGCCGCGGCCCTGGTGGTCTACGGGCTGGGCAGCTCCGGCCGGGCCGGCGGGCCGGTGCGGCTGGCGTTGGCGGGCACGGCGATCAGCGCGGTGCTCGTGGCCTACACGTTCGCCGTGCAGTTGGCCGACGACAAGGCGTTGGACCAGTTCCGGTTCTGGATCGTCGGCGGGCTCGCCGGGCGCGACCTCGACGTGCTGGTGCGGGTCGGGCCGATGCTCGCGCTGGGCGTGGTGATCGGGTTGGCGCTCGCGCGCCCGCTGAACGTGATCGCGCTGGGCGACGAGACCGGGCGCGCGCTGGGCGCGAACCTGGGCAAGGTGCGGCTGTCCGCCGCCGCCGCGATCACGTTGCTGTGCGGTGCCGCGACGGCCGCCGCCGGCCCGTTCTCGTTCATCGGTCTGACCGTTCCGCACATCGCGCGGTCCCTGGTCGGGGCCGACCAGCGCTGGGTGCTGCCGTTCTCGGCGGTGCTCGCGCCGTGCCTGCTGCTGGGCGCCGACGTGGTCGGGCGCGTGGTGCTGCCGCCGAGCGAGCTGGAAGCGGGCCTGGTGACGGCATTCCTCGGCGCGCCGGTCTTCATCGCGTTGGTGCGCGGGAGAAAGGTCCCCCAGCTGTGACGGCGCTGCGCCCGGTCCGGTTGCTGGACGGGCGGATCTCGTTCCGGCTGCACGCCCGCACGCTCTGGGTGTGCGGCCTGCTCCTGGTGGTGATCGCCGCGGGACTCGTGACGGCGATGATGGTCGGTGACTACCACGTGCCGTTGGACGACGCGTTGCGCGCGGTGTTCGGCGAGAGCACGCGGATGGCCGAGTTGTTCGTGGAACGCCGCCGGCTGCCGCGCGCGCTGACCGGTGTCATGGTCGGCATCGCGATGGGTGTGGCGGGCGCGGTGTTCCAGAGCCTGACCCGCAACCCGTTGGGCAGCCCGGACATCGTGGGTTTCGGGCACGGCGCGGCGACCGGCGCGGTGGTGGTGCTGCTGCTGTTCGGCGGCGGCACGACCCAGACGGCGATCGGCGCGTTCGCGGGCGGGCTGGTGTCGGCGGCGGCGGTGTACCTGTTGGCGCTCAAGGGAGGCGCGCACGGGTACCGGCTGGTGCTGGTCGGCATCGGGGTCAGCGCGATCCTCATCGCGTTCAACAACTACCTGGTGACGCGGGCCGACCTCAACGACGCGCGCGCCGCGACGGTGTGGATCGTCGGCAGCCTGTACGAGCGGCGTTGGCCGGAAGCCACCCTGATGGCGGTCGGTCTGCTGGTGCTGCTGCCGATCGTGCTGGCGCTGAGCCGCACGCTGTCGGCGCTGGACATCGGCGACGAGGGGGCGACCTCGCTCGGGGTCCGCGTCGAGCGGTCCCGGCTGGCGCTGATCGTCTCGGCGGTCGGCCTGACCGCCGTGGCGACGGCGTGCGCCGGGCCGGTGGCGTTCGTGTCGCTGGTCGCACCGCAGGTGGCCCGCAGGCTGACCCGGTCGGCCGGGCCCGGCCTGCTGCCCGCCGGACTGCTCGGCGGCGCGTTGCTGCTGGTCAGTGACATTGTCGCGCAACGGATCACGTCACCGGGCGAGCTCCCGGTGGGGGTGGTGACCGGCGCTGTCGGCGGGGCGTACCTGGGCTGGCTGCTGCTGCGCGAGTGGCGCGCCGGCCGCGGCTGAATCGATCGACCGACGGAGTGTGGTGTACCTCAAACGTTGGTTAGCCTAGCCTAATCGTCACGCTACAGTGATGATCCGACCGCACTTACCACTCACCGGGGAGACACCGCACATGGTCGACAGGGGGATCGCGGGCAGGGTCGCCCTCGTGACCGGTGCCGGGCAGGGCATCGGCGCGGCGGTGGCGGCGGCGTTGGCGGCGGAGGGGGCGCTGGTCGCGGACGTCGACCTGAAAGGCGCCACGCACCAGGTCGACGTGTCCGATGTGGACGGTGTGGACGAGGTTGTGGACCAGGTGGAGCGCACACTCGGCCCGATCTCCGTCCTGGTGAACGTGGCGGGCGTGCTGCGCCCCGGCCGGGTCCTGGAGACCACCGACGAGGACTGGCGGCGGACGTTCGCGGTCAACACCGACGGCGTCTTCCACGTGTCCCGGGCGGTCGCCCGGCGGATGGTCCCCCGGCGGGAGGGCGCGATCGTCACGGTCGGCTCGAACGCCTCGGGCGTGCCGCGCACCGACATGGCCGCCTACGCCGCGTCCAAGGCCGCCACCACCATGTTCACCCGGTGCCTGGGCCTGGAACTGGCCGAGCACGGCATCCGCTGCAACGTCGTCTCACCCGGCTCGACCGACACCGCCATGCAGCGCTCGCTGTGGACCGACGACGACTCCCCGTCCCGGGTGATCGCGGGCGACCCCGCGACCTACCGGGTCGGCATCCCGCTGGGCCGCATCGCCGACCCGGCCGACATCGCCGACGCCGTGCTGTTCCTGGTCTCCGGCCAGGCCCGGCACATCACCATGCAGAACCTCTACGTGGACGGCGGCGCGACCCTCCGCGCCTGAACCATGAACAGCGAACGGAGCAGCCGGTGCTAGCCGCCGAAACATCCAGTGCCCTGCCGGGTCTCGACACCTACCGGGAGGGCGGGTTCTTCTTCGCCTCGCCGACCGGGGTCCTGGTCGCCGAACAGGCGGGTGCCGCGCACGTGGCGCCGCTGGAACCGGGCGAGGTGGTGGTGGGCGCGGTGCCGTTCCGCCCGGACGTGGCGTCCCGCCTGACCGTGCCGGGCGCGGTCCGCCGGGGCGCGCCGCTGCACACCGTGTCCTTCCCCGACCGCCCCACCCCCGGCGGCCGGTGGCTCGACCAGCGCACCGACGCCGACGCCTACACCTCCGGCGTCCAGCGGGCGCTGGACCTGATGGCCGACGGCGCGCTGAGCAAGGTCGTGCTGGCCCGCGCGCTCGACCTGACCTCCGCCGAGCGCATCGACGTGCGCCAGGTGCTGGCCGCGCTGGCCGCCCGCGACCCGCGCGGCTACACCTTCGCCACCGACCTGGGCGGCAGCACGTTGATCGGCACCAGCCCGGAGCTGCTGATCCGGCGCACCGGCCCCGCCGTGGTGTCCAACCCGCTGGCCGGCTCCCGCCCGCGCAGCGCCGACCCGGAGCAGGACGGGCGCAACGCCACCGAGCTGCTGGCCTCTCCCAAGGACCTCCGCGAGCACGCGTTCGTCGTCGGTGCGGTGGCCGACGCGCTGGCCCCGTTCTGCCGCGAGCTGATCGTGCCGGCCACGCCCGAACTGCTGCCCACCCGGACGATGTGGCACCTGTCGACCAAGGTGACCGGCGTGCTGCGGGACGAGTCGACCTCCGCGCTGGACCTGGCCTCCGCGCTGCACCCGACCCCCGCCGTGTGCGGGGTGCCGGCCGACACCGCGCGCAACCTGATCGGCGAGCTGGAGCCGTTCGACCGGGGGTTCTACACCGGGCTGGTCGGGTGGACCGACGAGCGCGGCGACGGCGAGTGGATCGTGGCGCTGCGCTGCGGCGAGGTCGCCGACCGCACGCTGCGGCTGTACGCGGGCGCGGGCGTGGTGCCCGGTTCCACGCCCGAGGCCGAGCTGGCGGAGACCAGCGCGAAGTTCCGGACCTTCCTGGGTGCGTTGGGACTGAAGGAGTCGGCGTGAACGACTGGACACCGTGGCCCGAGGAGTTCGCCCGCCGCTACCGCGAGGCCGGCTACTGGACCGGTGAGACCTTCGGCGACTTCCTCGCCGCGCGGGCCGAGGCGTTCGCCGACCGGATCGCCGTGGTCGACGGCGACCGGCGGTGGACCTACCGTGAGCTGGACGAGCGCGCCTCGGCCATGGCGCACGGGTTCCTGGCGCGCGGGATCGAGCCGGGCGACCGGGTCGTGGTGCAGCTGCCGAACGTCGCCGAGTACACCTCCGTGGTGTTCGGGCTGTTCCGCGCCGGCGCGCTGCCGGTGTTCGCGCTGCCGCCGCACCGGTCTGCCGAGATCTCGGCGTTCTGCGAGATCACCGGCGCGGTGGCGTACGTGATCGCCGATTCCTCCGGCGGCTTCGACTTCCGGGCGCTGGCGTCGGAGGTGAAGGAGGCGACGGCGCTGGAGCACGTGTTCGTGCTCGGCGACCCGGGCGAGCACACCGCGCTGGCCGACGTGCCGGCGGCGGGCGGCGACCTGCCCGAGGTGCGCTCCGGCGACGTGGCGTTCCTCCAGCTGTCCGGCGGCAGCACCGGTATCCCGAAGCTCATCCCGCGCACCCACGACGACTACCTCTACAGCGTGCGGGAGAGCGCGGTGATCTGCGAACTGGGGGAGGACACCGTCTACCTGGTCGCGCTGCCGGTCGCGCACAACTTCCCGATGTCCTCGCCCGGCATCCTCGGCGTCCTGCACGCCGGCGGCCGGATCGTGCTGGCGCCCGCGCCGAGCCCGGACGTGGTCTTCCCGCTGATCGCCCGGGAAGGCGTGACGTCGACGGGCGTCGTGCCGCCGATCGCGTTGCAGTGGATGAACTCCCCGGCCCGCGCCGAGCACGACCTGTCCAGCCTGCGGGTGATCCAGGTCGGCGGCGCGAAGTTCGTGCCGGAGGCCGCGCGCCGGGTCCGCGCCGAGCTGGGCTGCGCGTTGCAGCAGGTGTTCGGCATGGCCGAGGGCCTGGTGAACTACACGCGGTTCGACGACCCGGACGAGGTCGTGGTGACCAGCCAGGGCCGGCCGATCTCGCCGGACGACGAGATCCGGATCGTCGACGGCGACGGCGCGGAGGTCCCGCCCGGCGAGGTCGGCGAGCTGCTGACCCGCGGCCCGTACACGATCCGCGGCTACTACCGGGCCGACGCGCACAACCTGGTCGCCTTCACCCCGGACGGCTTCTACCGCACCGGCGACCTGGTGCGCCGCCTGCCGACCGGCCACCTGGTGGTCGAGGGCCGGGCCAAGGACCAGATCAACCGGGGCGGCGAGAAGATCGCCGCCGAGGAGATCGAGAACCACCTGCTCGCCCACCCCGCCGTGCACGACGCCGCGGTGGTCGGCATCCCGGACGACTACCTGGGCGAGCGGACGTGCGCGTTCGTCATCGCGACCGGCGAACCGCCGACCGGCCCGGCGCTGCGCGCGTTTCTGCGCGGCCGGGGCCTGGCCGCCTACAAGATCCCGGACCGCATCCAGCTCGTGGACGCGTTCCCGCACACCGGGGTCGGCAAGACCAGCCGTCGCGACCTGCGGCGGGCGCTGGCCGACACGTTCAGAAAGGCGCAGTGAGATGGGTCTGCCGACCATCGAGCCGTACCCGATGCCCACCGAGGCGGACCTGCCCGTCAACCGGGTGAAGTGGACCTGCGAGCCGTCCCGCGCGGTGCTGCTGGTCCACGACATGCAGAACTACTTCCTGCGCGCCTTCAGCCCGGACGCGTCGCCCGTGGTGGAGCTGGTGCGCAACATCCGCGCGCTGCGCGACACGTGCCACGCGCTGGGCGTGCCGGTGGTGTACTCCGCGCAGCCCGGCGGCCAGAGCACCGAACAGCGCGGCCTGCAACTGGACATGTGGGGCACCGGCATCGGCCCGGACCCGGTCGACGCGGAGATCCACGCCGCGCTGGAACCCGGCGAGTCCGACGTGCGCCTGACGAAGTGGCGCTACAACGCCTTCCACCGCACGGACCTGCGCTCCCTGCTCGACACCACCGGCCGCGACCAGCTGGTGGTGACCGGGATCTACGCCCACATCGGCTGCCTGATGACCGCGGCGGACGCGTTCATGCAGGACATCCAGGCGTTCTTCGTGGCGGACGCGGTAGCGGACTTCACGCCCGACGACCACCACATGGCGGTGCGCTACGCCGCCGGCCGCTGCGCCGTCACCACCACGACGACGCGGCTGATCACCGAACTGAACGGAGCGTCATGACCAAGGACGACGTGCGCGACCAGATCGCCGCGGTGCTGGACATCCCGGCCACCGAGATCGCCGACGACGACAACCTCCTCGACCACGGCCTGGACTCGGTGCGCGTCATGTCCCTGGTCGAGTCGTGGCGGGCGGGCGGCGCGTCGGTCGCGTTCGTGGACTTGGCGGAAACGCCTACCGTGGAGGCGTGGACGGAGCTGTTGAGCCGTTCATCCTGACCAGCGGTTCTCGTGGATGCACTGGGCCGTGCGCGGCTACCCGCGGTGCATGGTCCAGTGTTTCTTGATCCAGCCGAGTTGGCGCGTGGTGAGGTCGACGTGGAGCTTCTCGCCGTGCAGCCGGCCGTATTCCGGGTAGTCGGCGATGGTCGCGGCGACGTCGATGGTCAGTTCCCGCGGGTCGACGGCGAGGTGGCCGAGGTCGAAGAGGCGGTGGATGTCACGACGGAACAGCAGGCCGCCTTGGTCGTGGTGCTTGCCGTCGGTGGCGAAGCTGTTCAGGTGGGCGGCTTCGAGCGCGGCGCGCGGGGTGGGTCCGGTGAACGCGCACCTGTCGCCGTACTGGTTCAGCAGTCGGCTGCGGAAGGCTCCCTGCCCACGCCGGACGCGCACGACCGCCGTGGTGTGACCACCGCTCAACTCGGTGGCCAGCGCCGCCTCGACCGGGGAGAGCGACGGTAGGCCGGGGGCCGTGCGCAGCGCCCGCTCGAACCTCCGGTAGTCGAGTTCGCGGATGCTCTGCTGCGACTTCGGGAGCTTGCACAACTCGCGCAGCTGGTCGCTGGTCAGCTCCCCGGCGAGATCCACCCAGGCGATCTCGTGGTGAGTCCGGTAGGTGGTGACGTCGAGCTGTTCGACATCCGGCTCCTCGAACGTCCGGGTGCACTCGTAACACCGATAGCGCGGGGTCTTGACCTTACGCAGGTTGATGCTCGTCATACCGCAGTACGGGCAACGGTTCTGGACCTTCCTGCCCTCGCCCGTGACGATCTTCTCGATCACCGAGGCCCCCAGCAGCCCCTTCTTGTCCCACAGCACGATCACGTCGCCGACCTGCGGCAACTTCGCGTTGTCGACCTCGCTGTCCCAGCTGTAGTGGGCGGCCGGGGCGTCGTCGTAGCCGTCGTTGCTGTAGCGCTTCTGCCCTGTTCCGGCCGCGAGCATCAACCACGCGCCCCGCCGTCCGTTCGTCCGCACATCCACCCCCACGACGACACCGTCTCGCGGTGATCATCGTCGCGACCCCGCGTGCGGTTACTTCGTCGAGCCCGCCAGCACGCCCTGCACGAAGTACCGCTGGAACGCCAGGAACACCGCCAACGGCACGATCATCGACAGGAACGCGCCCGTGGACAGCAGGTCGATGTTCGCGCCGAACTGGCGCAGCTGGGCGCGCAGCGCCACCGTGATCGGGGCCGAGTCCTGGTCTGCGAACACCAGCGCCACCAGGAGGTCGTTCCACACCCACAAGAACTGGAAGATCGTCAACGACGCCATCGCCGGCTTCGCGATCGGCAGGACGACCCGGCGGAAGATCACCCACTCCTTCGCGCCGTCCATCCGGGCCGCTTCCACCAGGTCCCGGGGGATTCCGACGAAGAAGTTGCGCAGCAGGAAGATCGCGAACGGCAGGCCGAACGCCACGTGGAACAGCACCACGCCGGTGATCGTCCCGAACAGCCCCAGCGCGCCGAACAGCCTCGCCACCGGGATCAGGGCCACCTGGATCGGCATCACCAGCAGCCCCACCACCAGCGTGGTCAGCCACACCCGGCCCGGGAACTCGATCCACGCCAGGGCGTACGCCGCCAGCGCCGAGATCACCACCACCAGCGCCGTGGCCGGCACCGCGATGTACACCGTGTTCAGGAACGACCGCAGCACGGTCGAGTTCCCGACCAGGTCGGCGTAGTTGGTCAACGTCAGCTCCGCCGGGCGGGTGAAGATGGTCCACCAGCCCGACGCCGTGTTGTCCGCCTCGCCGCGCACCGACGCGATCAGCAACCCGAACACCGGCACCAGCCAGAACAGGGCCACCAGCGCCAGCCCGACCTGCACCACGCCGCCGCCGGCGCGGGCCACCAGGCGCGACAGCACACCCCGGCGGGGTGCGCCGGCCACCGTCACCTCGGTCACGAGTGCTCCCGTCGGAATCGCCTGATGTTGAACAGCATCGCCGGTGCGACCAGCAGGAACAGCACCACCGCCAGCGCGCTGCCGACGCCCTGGTCGCCGCCCGCGCCGAAGGACACCTGCCACATCTGCAGCGCCAGCACGTTCGCCTCCTCCTGCACCGATCCGGGCGCGATGACGAACACCAACTCGAAGATCTTCAGCACGTTGATCACCAACGTCACGAACACCACCAGCAGCACCGGCGACAGCAGCGGCACGGTCACCCGCCGGAACACCTGCCACTCGGTGGCCCCGTCGACCCGCGCCGCCTCCAGCGCGTCACGCGGGATCGCCGCCAGCCCGGCCGCGATGAACGTGATCGCGAACCCAGTCATGATCCAGATCCACGACGAGATGATCACCGGTGTGATCAGCGTCGACCCCAGCCACGTCAACCCCCGGAACGGCAACGCGAAGTTCGACGCCGCCAACCGCACCGAGTACTGGCCCGGCGCCAGGTCCGGGAACGTGAACCGCCCGTCGTTCCCGGTCGTCGCACGGCCCACGACCTGCCCGTCCCGCAACGCTTCCACGGCCACCCCGGGCAGTCCGCGCTCGCTGTTGTCCACCGCTCCCGCTTTGCCGCCAACGGAAACGTCCAACCACACCACGCCGCGCAACTCCCGCGCGTCCGTCGCTGGCTCGGTGGCACGAGACGCGCCCGCCGGCAGTTGGCCGGGTGCGAAACCCGCCAGCGGCACGGCCACCGACGACCCCGGCGCATAGGTCCCGGTACTGGTGAACCCCTCCTCAGCCGCCGTGAACGGAACCCCGTCACGGGGTCGCGCGCCCGGATACGGCGACGGGGCCGAGAACAGGTCGTGCACCCCGACCGTGATGGCGTTGACCACGCCCCGTGCGGGGTCTTCGTCGTACACCAACCGGAAGATGATGCCGGAGGCGAACAGCGAGATGGCCATCGGCATGAACAGCACCAGCCGGAACGCCGTGGCCCACCGGATCCGCTCGGTCAGCACGGCGAAGACCAACCCGAGCCCGGTCACCACCGCCGGCGCGACGACGACCCAGATCACGTTGTTCTTGAACGCCGTCAGCGTGCGCGGGTCGGTGAACAGGTCGACGTAGTTCCCGGCACCCACGAACCCCGAGCCGGACCGGTCGAAGAAGCTCCGGATCAGCGAGTACACCAACGGGTACAGCACCAGCGCGCCCATCACCACCACGGCGGGCAGCAGGAACGGCAGGGCCTGGCGCGGCGAGCGGCCCGGTGTCGGGTCCACCCCGCCGGCCCGGCGACGCGGACCGGCGGGTCGGGATCGGGTGGTGGTCACTTCTGGTACGCCTTGGCGGCTTCGGACTCCAACCGCTGCACGGCCGCGTCGACGTCCTTCGGGTTGGCCAGGAAGTCCTGCAACGCCTTCCACTCGCCCGCGCCCTTGGTCCCGCCGAACGCCGCCGGCGCGAGGTCGGACATGTCGAACCGGACGTTGTCGCCCGCGTCGACCAGCTGCTTGGCCAGCTCCCGCGTCACGTCGTCGGCGTAGTCGTCGACCGGGATGCTCCTGTTGGGCGAGAGGAACCCGCCCAGCTTCGCCCACACCCGGCCGCTCTCGGGCGAGGCCAGGAACTTCATCAGCTCGGTGGTCGCCTGGTCGTCCTTGAGCTGCACGGCCATGTCGCCGCCCGCGACCACGGCGTCCTCGCTGCCGCCGATGGCCGGGAACTTGAAGAACTTGGCGTCCTCGCCCACCTTCGCCTTGGTGCTGGTGCGGATCACCGACGCCACGAAGTCCGCCTCGAACACCATCGCGGCCTTGGGCGCGTCGCCGAACACGTTGATCACCGACTGCGGGAACTCGGTCTGCAACGCGCCCGTGGCACCGCCCTCGACCAGCCGGGAGTCGCCGAACAGCTCGCCCAGCGTCGCCAACGCCTCGCGCACCGACGGGTCGGTCCACGGGATCTCGTGCCTGGCCAGCTTGTCGTAGTTCTCCGGCCCGGCCGTGCGCAGGTAGACGTTCTCGAACCAGTCGGTCAACGTCCAGCCGTCCGCGCCGCCGACCGACACCGCCGCCTGCCCGGTGTCGACCACCGCGCGGCCGACCTTGAGGAAGTCCTCCCAGGTGGCAGGCGGCTCCGCGCCGACCGCGCCGAACGCCTTCTCGCTGTACCAGACGGTGGACTTGTTGGCGGACTTGAAGTGCACGCCGTAGAGCTGCCCGTCGAACGTGCCGAGCTTCTTCCACACGCCCGCGTTGTGCTCGGTGACGGCCTTCTCGACCTCCGACGACACGACCTTGACGGACCCGGCCTTGGCCAGCTGCTCCACCAGGCCGGGCTGCGCGACGAGCGCGACGTTCGGCGGCGTGCCGCCCTGCACCCGGGTCTGCAACACCGTCGGCAGTTCGTCGCCGGCCGGCGTGTACCGGACCTCCGCGCCGGTCTTGTCCTTGAACGCGGCGAGCACCTGCTCGAACCGCAACTGCTCGTCGCCGGTCCACGGACCGATGACCTCGACGGTCTGCCCGCTCAACGCCTTGCCGTCCGGTCCGGGGGTGGTGGTGCCCGCGGCGCACGCGGTCACCACGCCGAGTGCCGCGACCAGTGCGGCGGTCACCTTCAAGCGGCTCATTCCAGCTCTCCTGACGTGTCGGTCCACACGGACAACCCGGTCGCCGGGTCGAAGAAGTGCAAGCGGGACGTGTCCACCCACGCGGCCACCGGCTGGCCCTCGTAGATGTGCGTCCGGGGGGAGAAGCGCCCGACCAGCACGACGCCGCTGCCCCGGGGCAGGTCGGCGGTGCCGTCGTCCTCGGCCAGCGCCCTGGTGTCGTCGGTGACCACGGGCTCGGCGTCGACCGGGAAGTGCACCAGCACGTCCGAGCCCATCGCCTCCACGAGGTCGGCGACCGAGTGCAGGATCGAGCCCTCCTGCGCGTCGGCCAGCGCCGCGTCCTCCATGTCCTCCGGGCGGATGCCGAGCACCACGTCCCGGCCCGCGTACCCCTCCAACGCGGGCCGGGCGCGCAGCACGGACTCGGGCAGCAGCAACGCGTCCGAGCCCACGGTGACCCAGTGGTGTCCGTCGTCGTCGCGGTCGAGCCGGGCGGTCACCAGGTTCATGCCCGGCGAGCCGATGAACCCGGCCACGAACAGGTTGACCGGCCGGTCGTAGAGCTCCTGGGGCGGCCCGACCTGTTGCAGCACTCCGCGTTTCATCACGGCCACGCGGTCGCCGAGGGTCATCGCCTCGGTCTGGTCGTGGGTCACGTAGACGGTGGTGACGCCCAGGTCGCGCTGGATGCGGGCGATCTGCGCGCGCATCTGCACCCGCAGCTTGGCATCGAGGTTCGACAGTGGCTCGTCCATCAGGAACGCTTGCGGCGCGCGCACGATCGCCCGCCCCATCGCCACCCGCTGGCGTTGGCCGCCGGAGAGGTTGCGCGGTTTCCGTTGCAGGTGTTCGTGCAATTCCAGCACTTCGGCGACCTCGCGCACCCGCCGGTCGATCTCCTTCTTCGGCAGTTTCCGCAAGGTGAGCCCGAAGGCGATGTTGTCGTAAACGTTCAGGTGCGGGTAGAGCGCGTAGGACTGGAACACCATCGCCACGTCACGGTCCCGGGATGGCACCTCGTTGACGACGAGTTCGCCGATCCGGATGGAGCCCTCGCTGACGCTCTCCAGGCCTGCGATCATCCGCAACGCGGTGGTCTTGCCGCACCCGGACGGCCCCACCAGAACCAGGAACTCCCCGTCCCGGATTTCCAGGTCCAGGTCGGCGACGGCCCGCGTGCCGTCGACGTACACTTTGCCGAGACCGCTCAGCACGACTTCCGCCACGCCCACTCCCCACCCCGCCGGCACCGCTTCACCGGTTGTCCGCAGAATTGCGATTCCCGCCGCGGTGTGATCCGCGGCACCCCGGTTTCAGGTGGGGCAGACAGTAGTGCGCACTTCCCTAAGAGACCGTTAAGGCGCAGGCACGGTTTCGATAAGCCGCAACAACCCGCCGACTCGCCCCCAACGCGGCGCGATCAGGCCCTACCCTCCTGGCATGTCCAAGGTGCTGCTGGTCGAGGACGACCCGGTGGTCCAGGCGGCGCTGGTGCACGCGCTGACCGACCTCGGGCACGAGGTGCGCGCGGTCGGCACGGCGGTGGCCGCGCTGCGCGAGGCGGGCACCGAGGAACCCGACCTGGTCATCCTCGACCTGGGACTGCCCGACCTCGACGGGGTGGCCGCGCTGCGGATGCTGCGCGGCATCAGCGACGTCCCCGTCATCATCGCCACGGCCCGGGGCGGCGAGAGTTCCGTGGTGGGGTCGCTGAACGCGGGCGCGGACGACTACATCGTCAAGCCGTTCTCGGCGGAGCACCTGGCGGCCCGCATCAACGCCCTGCTGCGCCGCACGTCCGGCGCCGCCCGTCCGGACCGCGACCTGCTGGTGGTCGGCGACCTGCGGGTCGACCTGGCGCAGCGCCAGGTCCTGCGCGACGGCCGCCCGGTCGCGCTCAGCCGCCGCGAGTTCGACCTGCTGGCCTACCTGGCGCAGCGGCCGAACCGGGTGATCGCGCGCCGCGAGCTGTTCCAGGCGGTGTGGGGGCAGCCGTACCTGGGCGACGACAAGACCATCGACGTCCACGTGTCGTGGCTGCGCAGCAAGCTCGGGGAGACCGCCGCGAAACCCCGTTACCTGCACACGGTCCGCGGCGTCGGCTTCAAGCTGGTAGCCCCGGGATGAGAGGGCTGCTCACCCGCGCGTTCGTCCGGTCGGCGGCGACGGCGGTCGTGATCCTGTTCGTGGGGGCGGGTTTCCTGCTGGTGCTGGCGGCGGGGGAGCGGGCCGCGTCGGACGACCGCCGCGACGTCGTCGCGGTCGCCGCCGTGCTCGCCGTGACCACCGACCCGGACGCCGTGCGCGGCGCGGTGTCCCGGACCGCCGCCGGTTCCCAGGGCCGGTTGGCCGTCCACCTGCCGGACGGCACGACGGTCGGCGTCGGGACCGCGTCCGCCGACCTGGCAACGGTGTCCACTGTGGATGGTGAGTGGGCTTCGGTGGAGATCTCGGAGCCCGCACCGGTCGTCACGGCTGGGCTGCTCGCCGAGCTGGCAGCGTTGCTGCTGCTGGGTCTGCCGGCCACGGCGGTCGCGGTCCCGGTCGGTCGGCGCTCGACCACGCCGGTGGTCGAGGCGCTGCGCGAACTGGCCGACACCGCGACCCGGATCGCCCAGGGCGACGAGCACGTCCGGGTGCACGGACCGCCCGAGCTGGCCGCGCTGGCGACCGCGATCAACGCCGCCACCGACCGCGCCGAACGCCTGCTGGCCAAGGAGCGGGAGATGATCGCGGACGTCTCGCACCGCCTGCGCACGCCGTTGACCGCGCTGCGGCTGGACGCCGACGCCATCGGCGGCGGCCCGGTCGCCGACCGGATCCGCAGCGCCGTCACCGTGCTGGGGCACGACGTCGACCGGATCATCGAGTCGCTGCACCCGGTCGCGTCGGCCGCCGGCGGCAGTTGCGACGTGGTGGAGGTGGTGCGCGCCCGGATGGGCTTCTGGTCCGCGCACGCCGAGGACCAGGGCCGCCCGTGCGAGGTCGACCTGCCCTACGAGCCGACGCCCGTGCCGTTGACCGGCGACGAGGTGGGCGCGGTGGTCGACGCGTTGCTGGAGAACGTCTTCCACCACACGCCCGCGCGCTCGGCGGTGAGCGTCGCGGTGGTCCGGCACGCCGGCTGGATCACCCTCGCCGTGGAGGACGGCGGCCCCGGCATCGCCGACCCGGAACGCGCCCTGCACCGGGGTTCGTCCGGCGGCGGGTCGACCGGGCTCGGGCTGGACATCGCCCGTGCCGCCGCGGAGGCGACCGGCGGCACCATCCACGTGGAGCGCGGCCGGCTCGGCGGCGCGCGGATCAGGCTCCGCTTCGGCGAGTCGGACAGTCACCACGAGCCCGCCAGTCCGCGGGCGTGGCGGTTGTGGCGGGGCCACGCCTGACGCGTTCCTCGAACAGGACCGTCAGCGCGCGCCCCACCGCGACGTTCCAGCCGCCCAGCGCCACGCCCAGCACCAGGTGCGTCTCGGCGTCGGCGAGCAGCGCCCGCACCGCGCCCCGGTCGAACTCGCCGATCAGCAGCACCGGCGCGGTCAGCCCGGACAGCTCGGCCAGTTCCCGGCACCCCCGCCACGAGACCAGCGCGAGCGTCGTCGCCGGCAGCGCGGCCAGCCCGCGCGCGGACCGGCGAAACCGGACGTCGCCCGGCAACGACTCGTCGAAATCGCACACCACCAGCAGTCGCCGGGCCGCGGCGGGCTCGGCGAAGCGGTTCCGCAGCGTTGCGGACATCGCGACCACCCCTGTCCCACAAGGTAAAGCGCGCGGGGCGGCGGTTCGCGGATCGGCGGCGAGGTTTAACCGAACCTTAGGGCGGGGCCGGGGCGGTGCGGCTACTTGATGGTGGCGATCTGGATCAGGTTGCCGCACGTGTCGTCGAGCACGGCGGTGATCGCCGGCCCGTAGTCGGTCGCCTCCTGGGTGAACTCGACGCCCAGCGCCTTGAGCCGCTCGACCTCGGCGTGCACGTCGTCCACGGCGAACTGGGTGAACGGGATGCCGTCCTCCACCAGCGCCTTCTTGAACACGCCCGCCGCCGGGTGGGCGTCCGGTTCCAGCAGCAGTTCGACGCCGTCGGGCGCGGCGGGGGAGACCACGGTGAGCCAGCGGTACTCGCCGGCGGCCACGTCGGTCTTCTTGGTGAAGCCCAGCTTCTCGGTGTAGAAGGCCAGCGCCTTGGCCTGGTCGTCCACGTACACGCTGGTGACGTTGATGCGGATCACGGGTTCGGTCCCTCTTCCGTTGACGGGCCAGCGCTCGGCGATCGCGCGCAGCGGGCCCGGGTCGATGTGGTGGAACTTGTACCGGCCCTGCCGCCGGGTGCGGACCAGGCCGGCTTGTTCGAGCACCGCGAGGTGCTGGGAGACGGCTTGGCGCGAGGAGGTCAGGCCGTGCTTCATCGTGAGCCGGCCGCAGATCTCGAACAGCGTCTGCCCGTCCCTGTCGGTCAGCTCGTCCAGGATGGTGCGTCGCGTCGCGTCGCCGATCGCCTTGAACAGCCCGGGGTCCGCGTCCACGACGACAGTTATAGGCAAGTCATCACTTGCCTGTCAACCTCGCCCGGTCACCTCCGGGTGTCGGGTCTCAGACGACCTTGACGGTGCCGTGGCCGTCCGACACCACCTCGACGTCCGAGTCGTACTCGTCCTCCGGCCAATCATCGGCCACGTGCCCGCGCTCGGCCACGTAAAGGCCCCTGGCGTAGCGGCCGGCGCGCAACCGGTCGGCCGCCCAGGACTCCAGGGGCTCGTCGGTCACCTCGTCGTGACGTTCGAGCAGGAGGTAGCTCGACTTGCGGCCGGTGCTCTCGATGACGCTCAGCTGCTGGAACCGGTGGGCCATGGGCGTGTCACTCCCTGTTAGACTCTGGCACTCCAAGTATTCGCCCATGATAAGTTGTAAGTGCGAGTTGGATGCCACTTTCGATCGGGTGATCTTTCGAGGAGCGCCATGACCAGCCCCCACCGCAGTGCGGCCCGGATCCAGATCGGCACCACGCTGCGCCGGCTCCGGGAAGACGCCAAGCTGCCGCGCGACCTGGCCTGCGAGGCGCTCGGCTGCACCATCACCAAGATCGGCAACATCGAGAACGCGCGCTCCGGCGTCAAGCACGCCGAGCTGGAGAAGCTGCTCACCCTCTACGGCGCGGACGAGCCCACCCGCGACGACCTGCTGGCGCTCAACTCCGAGGCGCACCGCCGCCGGCCCAAGAGCAAGATCGGCGGCCAGATCGCGCCGTGGCTGCGCCGCATCCTCGACGTCGAGGCCATCGCGGTCGAGGCGATCTTCTCCTCACCCGACCTGATCCCGGCCGTGCTCCAGACCCCGGACTACGCCCGCGCGCTGATGGCCAACGTCGGGCTGGCGGGCGAGGTGCTGGAGAAGAACCTCGAACTCCGGCTCGGCCGCCGGGTCCTGCTGACCGAGCGCGAGGTCCCGCTGCGGCTGTGGGCGGTGATCGCCGAACCCGTCCTGTGGGCCGGCATCGGCGGCCCGCAGGTGATGCGCGAGCAGATCGCGCACCTGCTGGCGATGACCGAACTCGACAACGTCAACCTCCAGGTGATGCCCCGGGGAGCGGGGGTCCACCCGTTGATCGGCACTACACTCACGTTGTTCCGGCTGCCGGGGGACCTGCCGTCGCTGATCAGCGTCGACACGCCCTTCGGCGATCACTTCGCCGACAGTCCCGACCAGGTGGAGCGGACCAGCCGTTGGTTCGACTTCACCAGGGCGAAAGCGCTGGGATTGGAGGAGAGCCGCGAGCTCCTGGCCCGCGTCATGGAGGACATCAGATGACCTTGAAGTTGGGTGAGTGGACCAAGTTCAGCGGCGGTGGCTCCAACTGCGTCGAGGTGTTGCGCACCGTGGACGAAGTGCTGGTGCGCAACTCGAACCGGCCCGACGAGGTTCCCCAGCGGTTCACGTTCGGCGAGTGGGAGTTCTTCACGCAGGGCGCGAAGCTGGGCGTGTTCGACCTCGCCTAGATGGTGTTCTGTCGGCCTCGTCCGAGCCGGAGCGCGCAGGCGGCGCTGTTGTGTTCGGCTTGGTGAAGCAGCGCTCGACCGCGTTACGCTGCTGGTAGGTCTGGTCATCGCGCTCCGGACAGGTGAACGCGATGCGGCGGGTCCGCAGGGCCCGCCGGGTCGCCCTGCGCCAGAACGTCCTGTCGGTGGTCACCGCCTTGGGTTGGACACGGAGGTCCCGGTCTGTTCCGGGCGACGCGGAGGACATCAGATGACCTTGAAGTTGGGTGAGTGGACCAAGTTCAGCGGTGGCGGGGACAACTGCGTCGAGGTGTTGCGCACCGAGGACGAAGTGCTGGTGCGCAACTCGAACCGGCCCGACGAGGCGCCCCAGCGGTTCACGTTCGGCGAGTGGGAGTTCTTCACGCAGGGCGCGAAGCTCGGCGTGTTCGACCTCGCCTAGCCGGCGTGGTCGGGTGGTTCACCGCTTCGAGCGCAGGGCGTCCTCGACCAGCGCGACGGTCGCGCGCGGGTCGTCGACCTGGAGGACCAGGCGGGCGTAGCGCTCGTCGGCGAGTTCGATCACGACCGCCTTCGACGCGTCCTTGACGTCCCAGAAGACCTTGTCGCCGTCGAGGTGGAAGGTGCCCGCCGTGATCACGCCGGGAAGGTGGGTGCCCGGCGCCTTGATCCCCTTGCGCTCGGTGGCGATGCCGGGGTCCGCGGTCGCGCCGCGGACGTTGGCCAGCGGGATGGTGAGGCTGCTCTTCAGGGCCCAGAGCTTGTCGAGGCCCTCCATCACGACCACGAGGTCGTCGCCGTCGATGTCGACCAGTGCCATGTCTGTTCCTTGTCAGTCGAGGGGATCGAGACGTTGGGTCAGCGCGGTGCCGACGCCGTCGGGGTTGCCGCGCACGAGGACGCCCAGCGCGGCGGCGGTGAGGGCGGCGGCCAGGGCGGTGGGGATGCCGAGCGCGTCGGCGATCGCCTGGTCGACGGCGGCCAGCGCCGCGGCCACCTCGGCGGCCACCTCCTCGTCGGCCGGTGCCCGTTCGACCGCCGCGAGCAGCAGCAGGCCGAGATCGGCCGACGTGACGAGCCGCAGCGCGGTCGCGGCATCCGTCGCCGCGGCCAGCGCCTCGGTCAACGGACGGACGTCGTCGGCGAGGTGGCGGCGCAGCGCGACCAGGTAGAGGCCGCGCTTGCTGCCGAACGTCTTGTACAGGCTGTTGCGGTGCAGGCCGAGGTGGGTGACCAGGTCGTCGATGGACACCCCGTCGTACGCGCGGCCGCCGAACAACCCCACGGCGGCGCGCACCACCTCGTCCTCGTCGAACGTTCTCCGCCGGCCCATGCCACGACGATAGCCTTTTGAGGAACGATCAGTCAAGAACGACCGTTCCTTAAAGCTCGGAGGTGGTGGAGCCGGTGCCGTCAATCGGCGCCCTTCTCCTCGGTGGCAGGTGCTTCGGCCTGCCACCGGACGCTGGTCACGGCCGGTTCCAAGCTCAGCCGGGACACCGCCGACTCCATCTGCCGGTCGTCGCGCTGGTCGCCCGCCAGTTCGGCGCGCACCTCCACGTACCCCTCGGAGCTGTTGTTCGACGCGATCGACAGCAGCCGGAAGTCCGTGCGGGTCAACGACTGCACCAGCAACGCGCGGACGTGCGCCTCGGCGTCGTCCTTCGTCGTCGCCATGAACGTGTAGTTCGTCGGCGACTCCTCGCCGCTCTCCGGCCGCCGGTCCACCGCGCGCCCCAGCTGCCGCAACGCGATGTTGACCACGATCACCGCGACCGTCCCGACCGCCGCCACCAGGTGCAGCCCGGCCCCGGCCAACGAGCCGACCGCCGCCGAGCACCACAGCGTCGCCGCCGTGTTCAACCCCCGCACGCTCAACCCGTCGCGCAGGATCACGCCCGCGCCCAGGAAGCCGATGCCGGACACGACCTGAGCGGCCACCCGGGTCGGGTCCGCCGAGCCCGGCGCGTCACCGAAGCCGTGCGCCGAGAGCAGCACGAACAGCGTCGCACCGACCGCGACCAGCGCGTTGGTCCGCGAGCCCGCCATCCGCGCCCGGTACTGGCGCTCGAACCCGATCAGCGCGCCCAGACCAAGCCCCGAGCCGACCCGCAACAGCATGTCCACGGTGGTCACCGCGTTCACCTCCCGGTGTGTCCGCAGTGGATTGTTCAGCGCGACCGGTCCCGCCGCCGGGCGGCGATGGGACCGGTCGCGGAACTCGCACACAGGCCGAGGCCGACGCGGCAAACCCACCGGATCGGGTGAACGCGGCGGCCGGGCTACTCGACGGTGACGCTCTTCGCGAGGTTGCGCGGCCGGTCGATGTCACGGCCCAGCGCCTTCGCCAGGTGGTAGGCGAACAACTGCAACGGCACCGACAGGGTGATCGGCGTCAACGCGTCGTGCGCCTTGGGGATGCGGATCACGTCCGTCGCCAGGCCCGCCGGCAGGTCCGCGTCGGTCACCGCGATCACCGGGCCGCCACGCGCCTTGATCTCCTCGACGGTGGCCGTGTTCTTGGCCAGCAACTCGTCGTCCGGGATCACGAACACGGTCGGCATCCCGGGGTTGATCAGCGCCAACGGCCCGTGCTTGAGCTCGGAGGCCTGGTAGGCCTCGGCGTGCAGGTAGGAGATCTCCTTCAGCTTCTGCGCGCCCTCCCGCGCCACCGGCCAGCCGCGCACCCGGCCCAGGAAGAACATGTGCTCGGCCTTGGCGTACCTGGCCGCGATCTCGGCGATGCCGTCCTCCTGGCCGAGGATCGCGGTGAGCTGCGCGGGCAGCTCCGACAGGCCCGCGACCAGCCGCCGGCCCTCGGTGATCGACAGGTCCCGGACCCGGCCCAGGTCCAGCGCGAGCAGCGCCAGCGCGACCGTCATCGCGGTGAACGACTTGGTCGCCGCCACCGACACCTCGGGGCCGGCGTGCAGGAAGATCCCGCTGCCGCACTCGCGGGCGATCGTGCTGCCCACGGCGTTGACCACGCCGATGACGTGCCCGCCCTTGCGCTTGAGCTCCTGCACGGCGGCCAGCGTGTCCAGCGTCTCGCCGGACTGGCTGATCGCCACGTACAGGGTGTCCGGGTCGACCACCGGGTTGCGGTAGCGGAACTCGGAGGCGGGCTCGGCGTCGGCCGGGATCCGCGCCAGCTCCTCGACCAGGCCCGCGCCGACCTGGCCCGCGTAGTACGCCGAGCCGCAGCCGAGCAGCTTCACCCGGCGGATCCGCTGGTACTCCTGCGCGGTCAGGCCCACGCCGTCCAGCCGGGCGCTCATGAACCGGCGGTCCAGCCGTCCGCGCAGGCAGCGGTCCACCGCGTCGGGCTGCTCGCGCATCTCCTTGCGCATGAAGTCCGGGTGGTCGCCCAGCTCGTACTCCGCCGACGGCACGTCGATCGACGTCGGCGACTTCGTCGTGGACCGGGCGTCCATGGTGCTGGTGCGGTAGCCGTCGGCGGTGACCGTGGCCAGCTCGTCGTCGTCCAGGTAGATGACCTGCTGGGTGAACCGCACCAGCGCCGTCACGTCCGAGGCGACCAGCATCTCGTGCTCGCCGACACCCAGCACGACCGGGCTGCCACGACGTGCCGCGACCAGTTCGCCGGGGCGGTCGGCGTCCATCACGATCACGCCGTAGGTGCCCTCGACCTGGCCGAGCGCCTCGCGGACCGCGTCCTCCAGCGTCGCCGCGGTGCTGCGCGCCACCAGGTGCGCGAGCACCTCGCTGTCGGTGTCGGACGCCAGCGCGACCCCGTCCTCGGTCAGTTGGCGGCGCAGGCGCTCCGAGTTCTCGAACACTCCGTTGTGGACGATCGCGATCCGGCCCGCGACGTGCGGGTGGGCGTTGCGGTCGGTGGGCTCGCCGTGCGTGGCCCACCTGGTGTGGGCGATCCCGACCGTGCCCGCCACGTCGTCCGGGACGACCCGGCGCAGGTCGGCGACCCGCCCGGCGGTCTTCACCAGGTGCAGCCCGGCACCCGCGACGGCGATGCCCGCCGAGTCGTACCCCCGGTACTCCAGCCGGTGCAGGCCCTCCAGCAACAGCTGGGTCGCGTCCCGCGCGCCGACGTACCCGACGATCCCGCACATGCGTTCGTTCCCCTCAGCCGTAGACGATCCGGCGCAACTGGCGTTCCGACAGCGGGGGAGCGGCCACCGGGCGCACGTCCAGCTCGTCCCTGAGACGAGGCCAGATGCGCGCGTTGGGCACCCCCTGGGCCTGCAACTCGCCGTGCCGCCGCAGCACGTACTCCTCGGCGGTCTCGACGAAGTAGCCCATCACGTCGGACACCACCCGCGCTGCCACGGCGGGTGGGATGCCGGTCGTCCGGACGATGTGGCGGACCAGGTCCTCGGGTGCCTCGTCCGCCACGGGCTCCAGCATGGCCACAGCCAACCACCACACCAAACCCCGTGCCCGATTCCGGGCACGCCGGCCTCGGCCCGGCCCGTCTGCCCCCGGCCCGGCCCGGCCCGGCGACGGGTCGGCGTCCCGAGCGGAGTGCGGCCGGCGGCTTTATCGTCCACCCGGGAGGTTCGGCGTGGCGAACGCAGTCGGCAAGGTCGCGGAACGGGGCCGGGAACCGGTCGAGGTCGGGCGCGGTGCGCGCAACGCCATCGTCGCGGTGATCATGCTCGGGATGCTGCTGGCAGCCCTCGACCAGACCATCGTGGCCACCGCGCTGCCCACGATCGTCAGCGACCTCGGCGGGGCCGGGCACCTGTCGTGGGTGGTCACGTCGTACCTGCTGGCCGAGACCATCATGACCGCGCTGATCGGCAAGTTCGGCGACCTGTTCGGGCGCAAGCCCGCGTTCCTGGTCAGCGTCGCGCTGTTCATGGTCGGGTCGTTCCTGTGCGGGTGGGCCGACTCGATGACGTGGCTGATCGTCGCCCGCGCCATCCAGGGCCTGGGCGCCGGCGGCCTGATGGTCACGTCGATGGCGGTGATCGCCGACGTCGTGCCGCTGTCCGAGCGCGGGAAGTACCAGGGCCTGATCGGCGCGCTGTTCGGCGTGTCGACGGTCGTCGGACCGCTGCTGGGCGGGCTGTTCGTCGACCACCTGAGCTGGCGGTGGGCCTTCTACGTCAACCTGCCGCTGGGCGTGCTGGTCCTGGTGGTCGGGTTCCTCCGACTACCCGGGGTCAGAACGACCGCGAAACCCCGGATCGACTACCTGGGAATCCTGCTGATCGCGCTGGCCGCGACGGGGTTGACGCTGGTCACGAGCTGGGGCGGGGTCGAGTACGAGTGGGCGTCGCCGACCATCCTGTGGATGGCGGCCGGGTCGCTGGTCGCGCTCGCGCTGTTCGTCCGGGTGGAGCTGCGGGCGGCCGAGCCGATGCTGCCGATGCGGCTGTTCCGCAACCCGGTGTTCACGGTGTGCTGCGTGCTCAGCTTCGTGGTCGGGTTCGCCATGCTCGGCGGGGTGACGTTCCTGCCGACGTACCTCCAGTACGTGCACGGGGCGTCCGCGACCCAGTCGGGCCTGGAGATGCTGCCGCTGGTGGTGGGGCTGCTGGTGGCGTCGATCGTGACCGGCAACGTGATCAGCAAGACCGGTCGCTACCGCGTCTTCCCGATCCTGGGCAGCCTGCTGATGGTGGCCGGGTTGCTGCTGCTGTCGTTGCTGGACGTGGACACGGCGTTCTGGGAGGCGTCGGCGTACATGCTCGTGCTCGGCCTGGGCGTCGGCATGTGCATGCCGGTGCCGGTGGTGGTCGTGCAGAGCACCAGCAGCTACGAGGACCTGGGCGTGGCGACGTCCGGGGTGTCGTTCATCAGGACGTTGGGCAGCTCGTTCGGCGTGGCGATCTTCGGCTCCATCTACGCGAGCAACCTGCCCGAGAAGCTCGCCGCCGCCCTGCCTCCCGGCGTGGACCCGCGCGCGGCGTCGAACGTCCAAGCCCTGCACGCCCTGCCCGACCAGCTGAAAGCCCCGATCGTCGCCGCGTACGCCGAGACCCTCCAAGGCGTGTTCCTGTGGGCGGCCCCGGTCGCGGCGGTGGCGTTCGTCGTGGCGCTGTTCCTGCGCGAAGTCCCGCTGCGCGACACGGCCCGTGCGGCGGCGACGGGCAACAACGGGGTGGGCGAGAGCTTCGCGGTGCCCCAGTCGACGGTCTCCAGCCAGGAGCTGGAGAAGCTGGTGGCCCTGATCGTGAGCAAGGAGCGCCGCGACCCGACCCCCGAGGTACTGGCCGGATCCGGCCTCCCGCTGACCCACGCCCAGGCGTGGCTCCTGGTCAAGGTCTTCCGCCAGTCGGCCCACCGAGGTGCCGCGACCCTCGACCGCCTGGCCGCCGAGACCAAGGTCCCGCCAGGCATCTTCGAACCCGTGGCGCGCCAGCTGATGACCAAGGGCCTGCTCACCGAATCCGACGACGACTACCGCTTCACCCCCGAAGGCTCGGCCACCTTCGCCCGCCTGGTCTCGTCGTGGCGCGACTGGCTGCACGTGAAACTGGTCGACTGGCAGTGCGACGACCCGGAGTTCACCGAAGCCGTCGACCGGGTGGCCGCCGACCTGGTGATCACCAGCCAATCCCTCACCACCCGCCACCCCACCCCGGTCTGACAAGGAGTCCGCGGTACCGCCGGCAGTTGGTCGAGCCTGTCCATCGCGACCGAACCCGCCGCGTAGAAGCGGACCGCTTCGACCAGTGCTTCCAGGCCGCCGGGGTAGAGCCGGCACGTGCGCACGATGCTCACGGTGTCGGCGCGGTCGGTCGGCAGCCGGGGGATGACCGAGGCGAACGGGAGTTCGCGCAGGACCGTGTCGCGGGCTTCGCGGGAGTCGAAGCCCGGGGTCGAGAGCAGGGTCTCCACGATCGGGCGCAGGGCGTTCAGGTCGAGTTCGCGGGGTTCGGCGCGGGGTGCGGGGGTCGTCGGGTGGCCGTCCACCAGGCGGATCCACGCGTGGGTGCGGGTTTCCTTGACCTCCACGGCGATCCGGCGGAACTCGGCGGGGTGCGCGGCGGCGTCCTGGCGGACCACGGAACCGTAGATCGCGTCGGACACGACCAGGACCGTGGTGGCCGTCGAGTCGCGCAGCGCCGGCTTGGCTTCCCCGGCCTCCAGGAGCCGGCAGGCGAAGAGCAGGTCCGGGCCGGTCATGCCGCGCTCGTCGTGGTGGATCTCGCCCGCGTGCACGACCATCCGCAGCCGCACGCGGGCCTCGGGCGCGTGCACGGAGTTGTGCCGGCGGAGTTCGGCCGCCACCCGGCCGGGCAGCACGTCCACCAGGTCGAGCTTCCGCACGTCGGCGGGCAGCACCAGGATCAGGCTGTCGCCCGCGTCGTCCACCGCCCGGTCGTCCCAGGGCAGCCCGGCGTTCGCGAACGCCGACCGCATCACCCGGTACATGCCCTCGCGCACCGCCACCCGGTGGCCGGTCGTCCGGGCGAGGTCGCCGTACCCCTCGACGTCCACGACCACGATCGACCGGTGGATCGAGGTCGTGTCCATCGGCGCCTCCCGCTGCGTCGGTGGTTCTGTTCTAGCCCAGAAACGCGCGGTGCCGGCAGGGCGCGGGCCGATGACACTCGAACTGAGCAACGTCGGGCGTGCCATTCTCGGCGGGGGTCGGGGAGTGCGGTTGCGGATCCAACGCGACCTCGCCACGTGCCGGTGCGTTCCCCGTTGTTGCGCGCGGAGGGCAACCCGCAATTGCACGCGGATTAGTTCCGGCGCCTGGTCCCACTGCGGTGACAATCCGCTATCAGGAGTCGTGACCGCCCATGTCCTTGATCGCTGTCGAGGACCGGCCACCCGCTATCACCCGAATAGCGTGATCGGGTGAAGATCTTGCCGGTCGTTGTCGCAGGACGTGAGGAGACGTCGTGATCATTCGTCGGGCCGTGGTCGGGGACGTGGCGGCGATCGTCGGGTTGTTGGCCGACGACGAGCTTGGGGCCCAGCGGGAGACGCCGGGGGACCTCGGGCGGTACCTGGAGGCGTTCGCGGTGATCGATGCGTCGCCGCACGAGACGCTCGTGGTCGCCGAGTCGGACGGCGTGGTGGTCGGCACGTTGCAGCTCACGGTGCTGCCCGGACTTTCCCAGCGCGGCATGGTGCGGGCGCAGGTGGAAGGGGTTCGGGTGGCCAGTGGGCAGCGGGGTGGTGGGTTGGGTGAAGCGTTGTTGTCGTGGGCGGTCGCGGAGGCTCGGGATCGTGGGTGTGCCGTGGTGCAGTTGATGTCCGACGCACGTCGGGAGGACGCCCACCGGTTCTACGCCCGGCTCGGGTTCGTCGGGTCGCACCAGGGGTTCAAGCTGTGGCTCGACGGCAGGTGAGCGGCCCCGCCGAGGGGCGGGGCCGCTGTCGATCACCTCGCCGTCGTGCGGCCGTGGGCCAGCAGCATGAGCACCGCGCCGACGAGCACCAGGTTCTTCAGCACGAACTCGCCGTTCGCGGTCAGCAGCAGCGGGTTGCCGTCGGTCCACGTCAGGGCCGGCGCCTGGAGGAACACCAGGAAGGTGCCCACCAGGTGCAGCCCCACCGCGACCAGCGTCGCCCGCCACGGCCTGCCGATCAGCAGTGCCACGCCCAGCGCCACCTCGACCCCGCCGAGCACCGGCAGCAGCAGGCCGCGCGACACCCAGGGCAGGGTGGCGTGGACCAGGTCCGCCACCGGCGACTCGCCGACCACCTTCAACGCCCCGAACCAGACGAACACCAGGCCGATCGCGATCCGCAACGCGGTCGGCGCGACCTTGCGGACCCGGTGTTCGAACCGGTCCCACCACGTGCGCGGCGGGTCCGGGGTGACCTCCTCGACCTCGTAGTCCCGGGTCGTGGACATGTCAGTCGCCCAGCGGGTTGAGCAGGTCGGCCTTGCCCTCGAAGGCGAACAGCAGCAGGTCGGTCATCCGGAACGTCGTCTGGTCCGGACCGAACGACGGCCGCCAGTACGGCTCCCGCACGATCGACCACCGCGAGGCCTCCATCGACCGGTGGAACACCTCGGCCACGATGCGGCCGCCCACCGGGCCCAGCAGGCCGCCGCCGAACTCGGCTTCCCGCAGGACGTAGAACCACAGCGGCGTCGCCTCGACCAGCGCGGCCCGCTGCTGCTCGGTGAGCGAGTCCAGCAGCACGCCCCCGTTGCCGGTCACGATCTGCTCCGCGGTCAGCGGCTCCACCTCGAACAGCGCGGCCATCTGCTGACCGCTGGCCAGCTTGACCATGTTGGCCCGGGTGAGGTTGCGGAACGCGAGGTTGCGGTGGATCGGCGGGACGTCCCGCCCGCGCCCCTCGAACGTGCCCGCCGGCAGCGCGGTCAGCGGGTTGACCAGGAGCGTGTCGATCAGCTTGGTCACGTTGCCGCCGCCCGTGCCGGGGACCAGGTCCGGCCGGCCGGCCTCGGTGAAGTCGTACAGCCGGCGGAAGTCCGCGATCCAGTTGGTCGGCAGCGTGTCCGGGCCCTGCACGGTCGGGTCGTCCAGGTCCGAGCCGGGCACGAAGTTGCCGCTGGTGCCGCTGAAGGTGAACAGCAGCAGCAGGGTGGCGATGCCCAGCGGGCCCTCGCTGTTGAACACCCGGTTCCACTGGTAGTTGCTGCGGATCATGCTGTGGCCCAACCGGTACGCCGCCACCGAGAACTCCAGCGGCATGGTGGCCGGCTGCGCGGCGCCCGGGTACCCGCGACCGGTGGCCTCGAAGAACCGCCGGCCGTTGGTGAACACGTCGTCCACGATCGCCGGGTCGACGATCCGCGGCAGGTGGTCGTGCCGCAGCATCCACTGGTAGTGCCGGACGACCTGCGCCCGCGCGGCGCGGTGCAGCCGCTGGCCGGACAGCCCGGTCAGCGCCAGTTCGTCGACCACCCGGTTGTGGAACCGGATGAACGCGAGGTGGGTCTGGGCCACGACGAGGTTCTCGTCGTTGCGCAGGTCCGGGATCAACGCCCGCCGGCGGTCCGCGCCGGTCGTCCCCGACCCCGCGCGCGGCAGGTCGAAGCCCTCCAGCGGAACGTCCGTCCCGGCGTCCGGGACGGGCGTCGCGGAGGTCGTGCCGATCTTGAGCTTGACCTGGTCCGCGGCGTAGAAGACCCGGTCGATCGGGTCGAGCGGGCCGCGGCCGTACACCGAGTCGAGGTCGAGCGCGGGCGAACGGCCCTGGACCAGGTCGTCCAGGTTCACGTCACCACCCAGCTGCGACTCGGTGCGGTCCATGGTCAGGTCGTGGTCGACGAACTGGCCGAGGTAGGTGAAGCCGGCCGGCATGGCCGGTGCCGTCGAGTCCGGCTGCGGCACGTCGGCCGTCATGGCCTCGGCGAGCGCGATCCGGACGTCCTCCGGCGTCTGCACGCCTTCCGGTCCCAGTCGCGAGAACCGGAACCGCCGGAGCTCTTCCACCGTCAGCGGCCGCCGGGCCGTCGGCTCCCCGCGGCCGTCGAACTCCAGCACCCCCTCACCCACGACGAAGAAGCTGTTACTCCCGTGGTGTTTCAATTTTTCTCCCCCGTGGTCGGTCCGGATCCCCACCCGGACAGGGCGAGCGCACCCCCCTGGCGCGCCCTCCCACGTACAACAAGGGTCGACCGCCATTCGGTGGATACATCTGATCCGCCACCTGGAAGACGTTCATGCCTGTGAACAGCTAGCCGAGCGTGCTCACGTACCCGAGAGCACCGACCAGGGGCAATAGTGCGATCGTGCCCAGAACCGCCCGGCGACTGGGCTTTGCACCCTCGCGCAAAGACCGCACTCCTGCGGGGAGCAGCGCCACGCACAGCCCGACCGTGCCCACGATCGAGACCACCTCCGCGCCCTTGAGCACCCCCAGCGGCAGCAGGGTCATCGCCGCCAGCGCCACCGCGCGGAGCACGCCCAGCTCACCGGACCGCCACGCCGCGAACGCCAGGACCGGCCACCCGAGCATGATCGACAGCGACAGGTAGCCGTACAGGTGCGGGTCCTGGTACGACTCGCCGACCAGCCGTGCGGCGAACTCCGGCCCGTGCCGCCGCACGAGCCCCTGTGCGGCGTGGTCCACACCGCCGTGGAACGTGCGCTCGACCAGCCCGACCACGACCAGCACCCCGCTCCACGTGGCGAGCGCGGGCCGGGTCCGCCCGATCCGCGCGACCAGCGCCAGCACCCCGAACGCGGTGACCAGGTGCCCGGCGAGGAACGTCGTGTAGGCGGCGCTCATCAGCGCCGGGTGATCGGCCATCGCGTCGAGCTGGTGGGGGTAGAAGAACGGGAACGGCGACCGCAGCAGGGTGCCGGTCAGCAGCAGCAACGGGCCGAGGATCGCCGCGGTGCCGCCTACCCGGCGGCCGGGGAACGAGTACATGCCGGAAAGATCGCAGCGTCACAGGTTCGTCTTGAACCACTCCACGATCAGCGCCGTGGTGTCCGCGAGACCCTCGCGGTCGACCTCGTGGCCGATCCCGGGGTGCAGCTCCAGCCGGGTGGTCTTGCCCGCCTCCTTGAGCCGCCGGTACATCTGCTCGGACTCCTCGGGGTTGACCCGGGTGTCGTTCTGCCCGTGCAGGATCAGCACCGGCGCCCGCACGCGGTGCGCGTGGTTCACCGGGCTGCGCTCGACGAGCCGCGCCAGTTCCGCCGGGTCGTCCGGGTCGCCGATCCACTCCTTGGTCCGCCTGCGCCACGTCGGCGGCACGTCCCGGATGTCGGTGAGCAGGTCCGACGTGCCGCACTCGCTGACCGCCGCACGCCACAGCTCCGGCAGCCGGGTCACGCACGAAAGCGCCGCGAACCCGCCGTAAGACGCGCCGTGCACGCCCAGGCGCGACCCGTCCGCCCACTCGAGTTCGCCCACCAGCGCGGCGGTGGCGGCCAGGTCCTCCAGATCGCCGCCGCCCCAGTCGCGGTAGATCATCCGCTGGTAGCCCAGGCCGTAGCCGGACGAGCCGCGGTAGTCGGGCGAGATCACCCCGATCCCCTCGGCCAGCAACGCCTGCACCATCGGGAAGTACGCCGGGTACGCCTGCGATTCCGGGCCGCCGTGCACTGTCATCACCACCGGCGCGGGCGCGTCGGCGCTCGCCCCCGGCGGCCGGTAGAGCAGGCACGGCACGCGCAGGCCGTCCGCGCTGGTGGCGTGCACGACGGTCGGCGCGACCAGGTCGTCCGGCAGTCCCGCGCCGAAATCGCTGATCCGCTCGGCGGTCCCGGCGTCGAGGTCGGCCAGGAACAGCTCGGTGGCCGCGTCGCCCCGGGCGAGCTGCACCAGCAGCCGGTTGTCGTGGGTGAACCGCAGCGCGAAGCCGTCCATGCCGTGTTCGCAGACGGCCAACCCGGCGGGCAGCCCGGTCACCTCGACAGGCGTGCCGCCGACCGCCGACCAGAACAGCCGCGTGTAGCCGTGCTCGTTGCGGCCCCACGCGAGCCGCGAGCCGTCAGGGGACAGCGCGCCACCCTCGACGTCGGCGTCCGGGGTGTCCAGCCAGGTCAGCACGCCGGCCAGGGACAGCGTCGCCAGGCCGGTGAAGTCACGGCCCTGGGTGGTGGCCAGGTGGACGCCGGACGAGTCGGGCAGCCACGCGACCGGCAGGTACTTCGCCGGGCCGTCGTGGTCGGTCAGCCTGCGCGAGGTGTCCGACGCCAGGTCGACCACGTACAGCTCGTGGTCGGTGTTCTGGTGCAGCTTCTGCACCAGCAGCAGGCGCGAATCGGGGGAGAAGCCCATCGGCACGTACCGGTCGTCGCCGTGCAGCACGATCCGGGACACGCCGTCCTCCCGCACCAGGACGTCGAACACCTCCGGGTCACGCGCGTTGTTCGCGTAGGCGAGGAGACGGCTGTCCGCGCTGTAAGGATCACCAGTGCTGCCGTACGGCACACCGACCTCGCAGCGCACGCCGTCTTCCGCGACCAGCCACTCGACGTCCCCGGTCGCCGGGTCGAGTTCGCCCAGCCGGTGGTCCTCGCCGCCGTCGGGGTCGGTCAGCACCAGCAACCGCGCGCCGTCCGGCCGCCACGCGCAGCGCCGCACCGAACCCGGCACGGGCAGGTGCACGCCGTCCAGCCACGGTTGGGGCCGGCCGGACCGGTCGGACAGCCACACGACCCGGCCGTCCGGCGCGACCTCCGCGCCGGACACCCACTCGAAGTCGGTCAGGCTCACCGACCCTCCTCCGCGATCGCCCGCTGGACGGTCGCCGCCGCGACGATCCCGCGCCGGAACCAGTCCAGCACCAGGTTCTCGTTGGGCGCGTGGTTGTGCTCGTCGACGTTGGCGAGCGGCACGCCGTAGCACGGCACGTCCAGCTCGTCGGTGAACGCGGCGATCGGCAGGCTGCCGCCCAGTGCGGGCAGCAGCAGCGGCGGCTCGCCCAGCCCGGCCTCCGCGCCGCGCAGCACGGCCCGCGTCCACCGGGTCTCGGGCAGCGTCCGGGACGGGTTCATCGCGCCGCCGGGCACGAACTCGACGTCCGGCGCGTGCCGCGCGAGGTGGGCCCGGATCGCCGCGAACACGTTCTCCGAGCGCTGCCCGCCGACCAGCCGCATGTCGCACTTGGCGACCGCCACGTTCGGCACGACCGTCCGGTGCTCGCCGGCGTCCTCGCAGGTCAGCGAATTGATCGAGAACGTCGGGCCGGTCAGCCTCTCGTAGAAGCCCAGGCCGGTGGGCGGTTCCATGCCGGTCACGCCGATGCCGGCGAGCACCTCCGGCACGTCCACCGGCAGTTCCTCCAGCGCCGCCCGCTCGCCGGGGCTCAGCGGCACGACGTCGTCGGCGAACCCGTCGATCAGGACGTTGCCCCGCGCGTCCCGCATCCCGGCCAGCACCTGCACCAGCCGCCACGCGGGGTTGGGTGCGACGCCGCCCCAGTTGCCCGAGTGCAGCACGTCGTCCGCGCCGCGCACGCGCAGTTCGAACGTGACGATGCCGCGCACCCCGAGCACGACCGACGCCCGCCCGGACTCGTGCACCGGCCCGTCGCTCCACACCACGAGGTCCGGCTTGGCCAACTGCCGCACGGCCTTGGCCAGGTTCGGGCTGCCGGTCTCCTCCTCGCCGTCGAGCAGCACGGTGACCCGGCACGGCAGCCCGCCGGTGATCTCCCGCAACGCCCGCAGGCCGAGCAGCTGGGCCAGGTGCTGACCCTTGTTGTCGCCGGTGCCCCGGCCGTAGACGCGGCCGTCGCGGAAGTCCGGTTCGAACGGCGGCGACAGCCACTCGTGCAGCGGACCGGCGGGCTGCACGTCGTAGTGGCCGTAGATCAGCACGTGCGGCGCGTCCGGCGGTCCCGGCGCGGTGCCGACCAGCGCGGGCCACCCGCCGGTCGCCACGACCTCGGGCGTCAACCCGCTGCGCCGCAGCAGCTCCACGCCGTGCGCGGCGGCCTCCGCCATGCCCTCGCCGGTCCGGCTCACGCTCGGCTGGGCGATCCACGCCGCGAGTTCCGCGAGCAGCTCCGGCTCCCGGTCCCGCACCCAGTCGCGAACCTGTTCGGCCAACCCCATAGTCGCTCCCCGCTAGTGATTTCACTTTGTGCAATCGATCTCAGTGAACCAAATCACCGGCGTGCCCGGCAAGGACCGGTCGGTTAGCCTCGTGCCGTGCCCGAAGATCCCCCCGCGCGCACCGCCTCGGTGGACGAGCTCAAGGCGCTCGCGCACCCGCTGCGCTGGCGCATCCTGCGGCTGTGCCTCGACCGCGCGTGGACCAACCAGGAACTGGCCGAACGCCTGGAGGTCGCGCCCGCCACCGTGCTGCGGCACGTCCGGGCGCTGGTGAGCACCGACTTCCTGGCCGCCGAACCCGTCCGCACCAGCGCGAAGGGCGCGCTCGAACGCCCCTACCGCGCGACCGGGCGCACGTGGCAGCTCGGCCTGATCGACGTCGAGGGCGTCGGCCTGGCGCAGCAGGTCGACCTGGCGGTGCTCGCCGCGCACCGCGCCGAGATCGTGGAGGCCGGCCCCGACTCCGGCCGGGGCATGTCGCGCGGCGTGCTGCGGCTCGGGCCCGACGCGCAGACCGAGCTCAAGACCCGGCTGGCCGAGCTGATCGACGAGTTCCTGGCCCGCGAGGAGCCCGACGGCGAGGCGTTGAGCTACCTCTGGTCGCTGGCCGCCCGCCCGGTCCGGTAACCCGGACGCCGCATTGCGCGCTCCGGTCGGCCGCCGTTGAATCGGCGCTGTTGCCCGCCGAGCCCGTGGAGTGCCGCAGATGACCGACCTGACGCTGGACCCCGCCACCACCGCCGTGGTGCTGATCGAGTACCAGAACGACTTCACCACCGAGGGCGGCGTGCTGCACGGCGCGGTCGGCGGCGTGATGGCGGAGAACGGGATGCTGCCCAAGACGGTGGCGCTGGTCGACGCCGCGCGCGCGGCCGGCGTGACGGTGATGCACGCGCCCATCACGTTCGCCGAGGGCTACCACGAGATCACCAGGCACCCCTACGGGATCCTCAAGGGCGTGGTCGACGGCAAGGCGTTCGTGAAGGGCTCCTGGGGCGCGGCGATCGTCGACGACCTCGCGCCGCGCGAGGGCGACATCGTGATCGAGGGCAAGCGCGGGCTGGACACGTTCGCCAGCACCAACCTCGACTTCATCCTGCGCAGCAAGGGCATCGGCACGATCGTGCTGGGCGGGTTCCTCACCAACTGCTGCGTCGAGTCGACCATGCGCACCGGCTACGAGAACGGCTACCGGGTCATCACGCTGACCGACTGCGTCGCGGCCACCTCGCGGGAGGAGCACGACAACGCCATCCGGTTCGACTACCCGATGTTCTCGGTGACCGCCACCGCCGCCGAGGTCACCGCCGCGCTGGGCTGACCGGTCGGGCCGGGGAGCCGCCGGTTCCCCGGCCTGCGGATAGCCGAATCGGCGCATTGTCGCTGCGTGACAGGCCGTTTACGGTGAGTCGGCGTCCAGTCGGGCGCCACGAGCGGTGGAGGCCTGGCCATGGGGTGGAGTCGGATCGTGGGCGCGGCGGCGCTCGTCGCAGCGGCACTGGTGGTGCTGCCGACGTCGGCCGGCGCGGTCGACAACCGCCAGACGGCCGTGGTGTCGCTGGGCGACAGCGCGATGTCCGGCGAGGGCGCGGGTTCCTACGAGCCGGGCACCGAGGGCCAGAACGGCAACTGGTGCCACCGCTCCACCCAGTCGATGATCCACCAGACCACCCTCGCCGAGCGCACGTTCAACCTCGCGTGCTCGGGCGCGGACTCGGCGAACGTGTCGCTGGCCGACACCACCCACTACACCGAGGGCTCCCAGGCGCGCCGGCTCATCGACCTCGCCCGCCAGTACCGGGTGACCACCGTGCTGGTGCAGGTCGGTGCCAACGACGACCCCCGGTTCGCCGACACCATGGTCGACTGCGTGGCGGCGTGGGCGAACCCGTTCGGGCCCAGCTGCCGGTCGAAGCTCGCCACCGAGTGGCCGGCGCGGCTGGCCGCCATGGCGCCCAAGGTCGAGACGGCGCTGCGGGACGTGCGCTCGGCGATGACGCAGGCCGGTTACGCCGCCTCGTCCTACTCGCTGGTGCTGACCTCCTACGCCTCGCCGGTGACCGAGAAGATGGACAAGGTCCTGCACGGCCCGCAGGGCTGCCCGCTGCGGCTGCCCGACGCCGCCTACGGGCGCACGGTGGCCGTGCCGCAGCTCTCCGACGCGCTGCGCGGTGCCGCGTCCCGGTCGGGCGCGAAGTTCCTCGACTTCTCCCGCGCCACCGAGAACCGCGAGGCGTGCAGCAAGGGCGGCAACTCCGCCGGCGAGTGGCAGCGGCGGCTCACCGTCGACCCGTACGCCCTGGTCACCGGCGGTCTCGACGCGATCGGCATCCACCTGGCCCAGCAGTCGTTCCACCCGAACGCCGCCGCGCACGCCCAGCTGGGCCGGTGCGTGACGGAGTTCGTGACCGGCGGGGCGGGCACCGCCCGTTGCCTGGAGGGCTCGGACGGCAACCTGCACGCGGTGGCGTAGGCCCCGGTCGGTGGGGGCGGACCGGCCCCCACCACGTCCGACGTCCCGTTCGGACGGTGGGCCGAAGTGTCAACCCTAAGACATGCTCAAATCCTTCGACGGCTGTGACCTGCGTCCCTAGCCTTGGTGCATGAGGCTGCTGCTCTGGACCGTCCTGGTCTGCGCGTGCGCGGTCCACGGAGGGGAATCGCTGGTCCTGCTGTCGGGTGGGCTGCTGGTCGGCTGTGCCGCCGACCGGGCGTTCACCCGCCGTCGCCGACTCCGGGTGCAGACCCGGCCGACGGCCTGATCCCACACCGCCGGGCGGGTTTCGGACATCGGGAGGCGTCCGGACCCACCCGGCGCCCCGCCGTCGGCCGGTGCCCGCCGTCGGCCGAACCGCCTGGTGCCCCGCCCTTGCGATGGTTGTGGTCTGGTGCCCGCCGAAACGGCGACAATGCGCGAAAAGCGGGGTCGGGGAGTCCCGTGGACGGACTCCCCGACCCCTCGCGAGCGCCAGGCGGGACTGGGGGACCTCGCCTGACGCGGAGCCTCGGGCCATTGCGCGGAATGGTCTTCGCCAGGGGTCGCGGCCGGTCGGTGGCCATTCGCCGGTGACCCCGGTGCCGATCCGGGAAATTGCCGCCCCCATCCCCCGGAACACGTCGTGCTCTTCCCTCAGGACCACGGCCCGGACGAGACCGTATTGCGCCGCGGTTGTGCGCCGGAAGGGCCAAACGGGTGAAAACGGGGAAACCGGGACTACTCGGCGCGACCCCTTACCGCATTCGTCCGGTCGATGTGCAGGACTTCGTGAATATGCTCACTGCGCATTCCTGCAAGTCTGCCCCTTATTCCACGCGGACGGTGCTCGGGGGCCGCCTCGGTGATCTGCCATTCCGCTCCGGGTACGCTTTCCGCGAATGGCCGGGCCGGACTGCCCGGGAGTGGCCCGTCGGTGATGATTGCCGGATTGTTGCCGGCTCAAGTCCGGGCGCGACGAAATCGCCCGTCGCCGCGTCGGCGTTCCGGGCGTGGCTCCGGCCGGGGTCAGGACCGGGTCAGGACTGGGTCAGGACCGGGACGAGTTGCTCCAGCGCGCGCAGGTGGGCCGCGCGGATCTCGGCGTACTCGGTGTCCGTCGCGCCGGCCGCCGTCGTGGCGATGGTGATGTCCAGCGGCTCGGCGAGTTCCGGCAGGTTGACGATCGTCTTGCCGCGCGCGTTGGCGACCCGCGAGTAGTTGCCCGCGACGGCGCGCTGCTCGTGCGGCGGGTAGGAGCCCTTGAGGTTGTCGAACGCGCTCACGCCGTCCGCGCCCTTGTCCGCGAACACCGCGATCTCCACCGACTCGACGTGCGACTTGTCGCGGGAGCCCGGCGGGAAGGTCCACTTGCCGAACGCGCGCAGCTTGCGGCTGTCGGTCGACTCCGCCGTGCACTTGGCGTCGTCCACCGCGAGGCCCTCCGCGCGCATCCACGACGTCAGGTCGCCCTTGCTCTCGCACAGGCTGATGCGCAGCGGCTCGCTCGTCCGCGTGGTCGAGTCGACAGAGGACGCCGGGGACACCTGCGCAGCGCACGCCCCGAGCGAGACGGCCAGGACGGCGGCGGCTACCGCACCACGTGATCTCACCATGTCCGTCTACATCGCCGGCCGGACGCCGGACGTGACACTGAATGGATCACGTCCGGCTCCGAACGGACTACCGGTCGGTCAGCGGGCGGCCGTGCCCGCTAGGCGATCACCGACGGGGGTCACTTCGTCTTGAACAACTTCACCTTCATCGAGGTGCCCGACTGCTGGAGCACCCTGAGGCCGACACCCACCCCCGGCGTCTTCACGCCGGCGGTCGGGGTCTGCGGGAACCAGAACTGCTTGGTGTCGTCGAACACCGGCTTGGCCGGCTGGCCGCGCACGTAGGACGCCTTGCCGTTGATGTGCAAGGTGAACGAGTCCGACTTCTGCAACCCGAACGGCGCGTCGTAGCCCGACACCGTCGGCGCCCACACCCCGCCCTCCAGGTTGTAGATCGGCGCGGGGTTCGCGTCGACCGGCAGGATCAGGCCCTCACCGGGGTGCTCACTGGTGTTGTTGTCCAGGTAGCTGGTGTCCCACAGCGACACGAGCAGGCCGTCCTGGTAGGGGAAGTGCTCCACCCACTTCGGCTTGTTCGGGAAGCTGTACCGGTAGGGGCCGGTCTTGTTGTACTTGCCGTAGGACTCGTAGGTCCGGTTCGAGGCGATGTAGAACTGGTCGTACGCCTTGGTCTCGCTGCCCGCCGTGGCCCGGAAGCCCTTGAGCGTCCAGTCCGCACCGGTCTCGGCACCGTCCTCGAACACCGTCGCGCCGTCGGCGGTCAGCTTGAGCGCGTCGGCGAAGAAGCCCTGCAGCGCCAGGCCGCCGTCGGTCCGGTAGGCGAAGCGGATCTTGGTGCTCTTGCCCGCGTAGGCGTTCAGCGGCACCTTGATGTCCACCCAGCGGTCCGCCGTCGTCCCGCTGAGCGCGGGGGCGTCGCCGGAGTCGCGCAGGAACGGCTTGCCGTCGGACGTGCCGTCGAGCTGGGTCCAGCTCCCGTCGGCGTTCTGCGCCTCGACGTAGAGGTAGTCGAAGTCCTCTTCGATCTCGTAGCGCGCCTTGAGGGTCAGCTCCGCGGTCGTCTTGCCGGTCAGGTCGACCGCCCGGGTCATCGAGTGGTCGATGTCGTTGCCCTTGTCGCTCCACCACATCTTCGAACCCGCGAACGGGTTGCCGTAGTTGAACGTCTTGGACACGTCGGGCAGCACGACCACCAGGCCCTGGGCCTTGGCGGTGTTGTACTCGTGCGGTCCCAGGTCGAAGGTGCGCTCCTGGCCCGCCACCGCGACCTCGTAGTCCAGCCAGCCGAGCTGGAGCTTGTCCCACGCGGACAGCTCGTTGGCGCGGGTGCCCGGCGCCTCGCCCGGCTCGCCGACCCGGGTCTGGCCCATCAGCGACCACCAGTTGACGCTGTTCGTGCCGCCGTTGCTGATGTCGTAGTGGTCCGGCAGACCGAGGTCGTGGCCGTACTCGTGGGCGAACACGCTGACGCCGCCGTTCTCCGGCTGCATCGTGTAGTCGCCGACCCACAGACCCGTGTCGCCGATCGGCGCGCCACCCAGCTTGTTGGTGCCCGGCCCGGTGTTGTAGTTCTTGAACGCGTAGCCGCGGTGGCTCCAGATGGCGTCCTCGCCCTGCCAGGGGTCGCGATCGGCCTGGTCGCCGCCCGCGTGCACGATCTGGAAGTGGTCGATGTAGCCGTCGGGCTCGTTGAACTCGCCGTCGCCGTCGTAGTCGTACCGGTCCCACTCGTCGAACGACGCCAGCTCGGTGCGGATCTGCTCCGGGGTGCGGCCCGCGGCCCGCTGGTCGGCGACCCACTGCGTCACCGCGTCACGGACCAGCTCGTAGCTGTTGTTGCACACGTTCGAGCCGCACGGGAAGCCGTCGGAACGGCCGTAGCGCGCCTCGTTGTAGCGGACCTTGACCCAGTTGGTCACCGAGCCGGTGACGCTGTAGCGGCCCGAGGACTGCTTGTCGTAGTAGTTCGCCACCGAGTTCGCGTCCGGCGCGGTGGAGAAGTACAGGTCCTGGAAGTACTGCCGGCTGAAGTCCGGCTGCCAGATCGTGGTGTTGTCCACACCGCGGTTCGGCTGCGGGATCTCGTTGTGCTTGGGCCCGTCGAAGCGCACCGGCCCGGCGGTGTTGGGCGAGGTGTCCTGGTCGGGGTACTGCGGGTGGCGCTCGTTGCCGAACTCGGCGAGCACGACGAAGATCTTGTCGACCTTCTCGCGCTCCAGCTCGACGTACTGGTCCACCTTGGCGGCCTTCTGGCCGTTCTTCTTGTCCTTGCTGCCGACCTTGACGACGGTGCTGGCGCCGCGCTTCTCCGTGGTCGCCTCGCCGGTCAGGACCTTGGCCAGCGCTTCCTGGCGCAGGGCGCGCCGCTTGTCCTCCAACGGGTGCGGCAGTTCGTCGGGTCGGGACTGGACGGTGTCGGTGGTGGTGTCGGGTGCCGCGGCGGCGGCCGCGGGCATGATCGTGATGCCCGCAGTGGCCAGCGCGATCGCTGCTGCGCCGGCTAGGAGTCTGCGCACGAGTCCCCCTCGCTGATAGGTGAAAGACGTTCGTGCGGGACCGTATGCGCCGGCACGGTCCCAGCGGCACAGCCGGAAGTCGGGAGCGGAATGGCCCAAGGCCTTGCACCCGCCGGGCTCCCTCGCCCGGCGGTCCCCGCCCGATCTGACCCGATCCGCCCGGTTCGTCCCCTGGTGCGCCGCCTCGGCAGCGCCTCGGCGGCGCGCACTTTGTGCGGCTCGCGCCGGCGTGCCGAGTAGTCCGCACGCCTCCACGGGCGCGACCGGGGGTCCGCCGGCGTTGGACCGTGCCGCGCTGTCGGCCTCCGCGACGCGCGAGGGGTGCGGACAGCGGTGGGGGACCAGCGGGGTGAGTGGACTTGCCAGATCCGCGTTTGCGGCGTCTAGGATGCTTGAGTGCCGAATCTGCGGATCAGCGAGGCTGCCTCCCTGCTGGGGGTCAGCGACGACACCGTGCGGCGGTGGGTCGACCAGGGACGGCTGCCCGCCGTGCAGCTGGACAGCGGGCGCAAGGGGATCGACGGGCGGGAGCTGGCCGAGCTCGCGCAACGGCTGGCCGACACCGCCGAGCCCGGCGCGACGATCGCCGCGTCGGCCCGCAACCGGATGCGGGGCATCGTCACCCGCGTGGTCAAGGACGTGGTGATGGCCCAGGTCGAGCTGCAGGCCGGCCCGTTCCGGGTGGTGTCGCTGATGAGCCGGGAGGCCGCCGACGAACTCGGCCTGGAGGTCGGCAGCGTCGCGGTCGCCTCCATCAAGTCCACGCACGTCGTCGTCGAGATCCCGGAGGGCTGACCCCCGTGTTGCGCACCGCGCTCGCGCTCGCCGCCGCCGCGTCCCTGGTCGGGTGCGGCACGTCGGACCAGCCGTCCACCGCGCCCTCGACCCCGTCCGGGGCGGTCACCGGGGACGTCACGGTGTTCGCCGCCGCGTCGCTCACCGAGACGTTCACCAAGCTGGGCGAGGGGTTCGAGGCCGCCCACCCCGGCACGAAGGTCAAGTTCAACTTCGCCGGCAGCTCCGCGCTCGCCCGGCAGCTCAACGAGGGCGCGCCGGCCGACGTGTTCGCCGCCGCCGCGCCGGCCAACCTGAAGCAGGTGAGCGACGCGGGCGGCATCACCGCCGCGCCGACCGTGTTCGCCCGCAACAAGCTCCAGATCGCCGTCCCCCGGGGCAACCCAGGGCGGATCACCGGCCTGGCCGACTTCGGCAGGGAAGACGCCAAGATCGCGCTGTGCGCGGAACAGGTGCCGTGCGGCGCGGCGGCCGGGAAGGCGTTCGAGGCGGCCGGCGTCACGCCGCGACCCGACACGCTGGAACAGGACGTCAAGGCCGTGCTCACCAAGATCGAGCTCGGCGAGGTGGACGGCGCGCTGGTCTACCGGACCGACGTGGAGTCCGCCGGCGGCCAGGTAGAGGGGATCGCCTTCCCGGAGTCCGACAAGGCCGTCAACGACTACCCGATCGCGCCGCTGGCCAAGGCCCCGAACGCGACCGGCGCGCTCGCGTTCGTCGGCTACGTGCTGTCGGAGAAGGGCCGCGCCGCGCTCGCCGAGGCCGGGTTCGACCAGCCGTGACGTCCCGCCGGGCGCGCGGGCGGCTGCCCGCCGTCCTCGTGCTCCCCGCCCTGCTGGGACTGGGGTTCCTGCTGGTCCCGCTGGTCGGCCTGCTGGTTCGCGCGCCCTGGTCGACGCTGCCGGACCGGCTGCTCAGCGCCGAGGTGGGGGAGGCGCTGCGGCTGTCGCTGGTGTGCGCGTCGCTCGCCACGGTGGTGTGCCTGGTGCTCGGCATCCCGCTGGCCTGGCTGCTGGCCCGCGCCGACGTGCCCGGCCGCGGGTTGCTGCGGGCCCTGGTCACCGTGCCGCTGGTGCTGCCGCCGGTGGTCGGCGGCGTGGCGTTGCTGTTGGTGCTGGGCCGGCGCGGCGTGATCGGGCAGTATCTCGACGCGTGGTTCGGGATCTCGCTGCCGTTCACCACCGCCGGGGTCGTGGTGGCGGAGGCGTTCGTCGCGATGCCGTTCCTGGTGATCTCGGTCGAGGGCGCGCTGCGGGCCGCCGACCCCCGGTTCGAGGAGGCGGCGGCGACGCTGGGCGCGTCGCGCTGGCTGACCTTCCGCCGGGTGACCCTGCCGTCGATCACGCCGGGCGTGGTGGCCGGCGCCGTGCTGTGCTGGGCGCGGGCGCTCGGCGAGTTCGGGGCCACCATCACCTTCGCCGGCAACTTCCCCGGCGAGACGACCACCATGCCGCTGGCCGTCTACCTGGCGCTGGAGACCGAACCGGAGGCCGCGATCGTGCTCAGCCTGGTCCTGCTGGTGGTGTCGGTGGGCGTGCTGGCGGGCCTGCGCGACCGGTGGATCCGGGGCGCGACGTGACCGTGGCGGCCGACCTGCGGGTCACCCGCGACCGGTTCCGGCTGGAGTTGCCGCTGACCGTCGCGCCCGGCGAGGTGGTGGCGCTGCTCGGGCCCAACGGCGCGGGCAAGACCACGGCGCTGCGGGCGCTGGCCGGGCTGCTGCCGCTCACCGACGGGCACGTGCGGCTCGACGACGAGCCGTGGGACGTGCCGCCGGACGTGTTCGTGCCCGCCGAACGCCGCCCGATCGGCGTCGTGTTCCAGGACTACCTGCTGTTCGGCCACCTGACGGTGGTGGAGAACGTGGCGTTCGGGCTGCGCGCCCGGGGCACGCCCCGCGCCGAGGCACGCGCCCGCGCGCACGAGTGGCTGGACCGGGTCGGCTTGGCCGACCGCGCGCAGGCCAAGCCCCGCGCGCTGTCCGGCGGCCAGGCGCAGCGCGTCGCGCTCGCCCGCGCCCTGGCCACCGACCCGGGCCTGCTGCTGCTGGACGAGCCGCTGGCCGCCCTCGACGCGAGCACCCGGCTGGCCGTGCGCGCCGAACTCGGCCGCCACCTGGCCGACTTCCCCGGCCACACCCTGCTGGTCACGCACGACCCGCTGGACGCGATGGTGCTGGCCGACCGGCTGGTCATCGTGGAGGACGGCCGGCCGGTGCAGGACGGGCCGCCCGCCGAGGTGGCCCGCCGGCCGCGCACCGACTACGTGGCCACCCTGGTCGGCCTCAACCTGTATAGGGGGCGGGCCGCCGGCACGGCCGTGGCGCTGGCCGACGGCAGCACCCTCACCGTCGCCGAGCCCGCGTCCGGCGCGGTGCACGTGGCGTTCCCGCCGAGCGCGGTCAGCCTGCACCCCGAGCCGCCGGCGGGCAGCCCGCGCAACACCTGGCGGGTCACCGTCGCGGGCGTCGAGCAGCACGCGCACACCACCCGCGTCCGGCTGGACGGCGCGCCGCCGGTGCTGGCCGACATCACCACCGCGACGCTGGCCGACCTGCGGGTGCGGCCCGGTGACGTGCTGTGGGCGGCGCTCAAGGCCACCGAGATCCGGACGTACCCCGCATGAGCACGGCGCTGGTCGTGGCGCACGACGTCTACGGTCCCGACGCGCACCTCCGGGCGATGGCCGAGGCCGTGCGCGGTCCGGGGTGGACGGTCTCGACGCCGAACTTCCTGCCCGGCGGCGTGGTCCACCCGCACGACCGGGAGGCCGAGGCGTACCGGAGGTTCACCGACGAGGTGGGCGTGGACGCCATGGCCCGGTCGCTGGCCGCGCACGCGGCGGACCTGCGCACGGGCCACGAACGCGTGCTGTGCCTGGGGTTCGGCGTCGGGGCGGCGGCCACGTGGCTGGCCTCCGACGCGTTCGACTCGATCGTGTGCGTGTACGGCTCGCGGATCCGGGACCACATCGGACACGTGCCGCGCGTCCCGTGCCTGGCGATCCTCGCCGGGCACGAGCCCGGGTCCGACCCGTGCGAGGTGGCCGGGCAGATCACCGGGCCGACCGTGGCGGTCGAGGTGGTCGACGCCGGGCACGGGTTCTGCGACCAGGACGGCCTGCGGCACGACCCGGTGCGCCGGGCCGGGGTGGTCCGGTCGGCGCGCCGGTTCCTGCACTCCGGCTGAGCCACCGGGCGCACGGCGGGAGATCGTCGCCGAGCCTCCCCCGGGTATCACCCGCTGGAGGGACCCACTCGCCTGTTCGAGTGGTGAATTCGCCGGTACCGGGTGTTTGTGCGGGGTCCGGGACAACGCGCCCCGGATTCCGCCGGCGAATCAGTCCATGATCATTGTGCTAGCGTCGGGAAGTACGGACAAAACGGCCGCCGACTATTCGGAAAGGCATGAGGTGTGAAACGTCTTCTTCCCCTGCTCGGCGCTGCCACGGCTCTCGTGGCCGCCGCCGGCGTCGCCTCCGCGCACACCCCTGATGGCCACGGCCACGGGCACGGGCACGGCGGCAACGCGGTGACGATCGGGCGGTTCGCGCCGCCCGACAAGGCCACCAACGCCTTCACCTACGACTCCGCGCTCATCGCGCCGGGCTCCAAGGTGATGGTCGTGGCCACGCCGAAGCGGCGTTCTACCAAGGTGCAGCTCAGCGTGTGGGGCCTGATCCCCAACCGCACGTACGGCTCGCACGCCCACCAGAAGCCCTGCGGCCTGCTCCCGGCCGACTCGGGCGCGCACCACCAGCACGTGGTCGACCCCAAGCAGCCCTCGGTCGACCCCGAGTTCGCCAACCCGGAGAACGAGATCTGGCTCGACTTCACCACCGACTCGCGCGGTCGGGCCGTGGTGACCTCGGTCGTGCCGTGGCAGTTCGACGACCGGCGGGCGGGCTCGGTCGTGATCCACGCCGAGAAGACCGCCACCGAACCCGGCAAGGCGGGTACGGCAGGCCCCCGGCTGGGCTGCGCGACCGTCAAGTTCTGACCTCGCGGACGGGCGGGGCCGCAGGCTCCGCCCGTCACACCGGAAAACCATTCCGGCTATTCCCGGTGAATGCTCCCCAGGTCGCCCGTCGACCTCGCGGCGAATGGCCGGCCAGGTCGATCGCGGCCCTGCGCGCCGTATTCGGCAGGCCGTTCCCGTGAATCTCCCGGTGTGTTTCGGTACGCCGCGCCAGTACGCCGTGAACTGTGAACGTGCTGGACTGCCCTGGTGCCGGCCCGGTGAACGGAACCCGTGACGGCACTGCCGCCGCCGGCTGGAAACCGACACCGGAATTAGACACGGCAGATCGCTCAATTCCGGCACGAACCCCATCAGGCGGCCCCTCTGACGGATGTCATGCTGGGTTCGTGACCCCGGCGCAGGCCGGGATCGCGGAGTTGGAGGACCGGCGCTGCACCGAGCTGTCCGGCGGCCGAGGGCAGCGGGTGCGGTTCGGGGCTGCGCGTGGTGGGCCCGGCGCCGGCAGCCGAGTCGCCGGCGGTCGGCCGCAGCCCGTTGACCGGGTAGGAGCGCAACGTGCCGGCCTGCGCTCGGGCCGAGGCGGTGCGCGTCGCGGAGAACTGCGGCCGGCTCTGGAAACCGCAGGTAGAATGGGGTGGTGCGCACACGTCCGACGCTGAGCTGGACCGCCACGGGTGCTCCGTTGCCGCGCACCACCAGCCTGGACGAGGTGGTGCGGGCCGTCGCCGCCCGGGACGTGGTGGTGCTGAGCGGCGCGGGCCTGTCGACCGAGTCGGGCATCCCCGACTACCGGGGCGCGGCGGGCAGCCTGCGCCGGCACACCCCGATGACCTACGACGAGTTCACCGGCAGCGAGGCAGGCCGCCGGCGGTACTGGGCGCGCAGCCACCTCGGCTGGCGCACGATCGCCCGCGCCGACCCGAACACCGGTCACCACGCCGTGGCCGCGTTGCGCCTGGCCGGGTTCGTGTCCGGCGTGATCACCCAGAACGTGGACGGCCTCCACCACGCGGCGGGCACGTCGGACGCCGTGGAGCTGCACGGCAACCTCGACCGGGTGGTGTGCCTGGACTGCCGCCGGCTGACCCCGCGCGAGGAGCTGGACGGCAGGCTGCGCGCGGCTAACCCGGACTTCACCGCCGAGGTCGCGCGGATCAACCCGGACGGCGACGCGGACCTGGCCGACGAGGACGTGCGCGGCTTCCGGGTGGTCGGCTGCGCCGACTGCGCGGGCGTGCTCAAGCCGGACGTCGTGTTCTTCGGCGAGAACGTGCCCCGGCCACGCGTGGAGGAGTGCGGCCGGCTGGTCGACGAGGCCCGGTCGGTGCTGGTCCTGGGCTCGTCGCTGACCGTCATGTCGGGGCTGAGGTTCGTCCGCCGGGCGGCCGGCGCGGGCACGCCGGTGCTGATCGTCAACCAGGGCGAGACCCGCGGCGACCGGCACGCGAGCGCGCGGGTCGACCTGCCGCTGGGCCGGGCGCTGACCGAGTTGTGCAACATCTTGCGGGTAGATCTTCAGCTCTGACGGTTCTGTCGGCTCCTGGGCGGTTCCGCTCGCGGGATCCTCGGACGCTGTGCCACCGAACTGTCCACAATGGATCCGGATCCGGTGCCACGACAAGCGGATCGCGGGGTGTGAAGCGCGAACGGAACAGGACGCCACCGCGAGTCGAGTTCACCCTGATGTCGCAGCCTGTTGTTGTGCGGTGAAGGGTATTCAAGCCGCACAACCCCCGAACGGCCCCGTGGCGGCGGGGTCGTTCCCCTCTCCGGCGAGGAGGTCGTCATGGCGCACGTCCGAGACCTGATCGACGTCCGCAGCGGTGACGAGTTCGACCAGCCCGTCCCGTTCGGCTTGGTGTACCCGTTGCGCACGGCGGACGGGGCCGAGCCACCCAGCCAGCGCGGGCGCACGTGGGAGCACCTCACCGCGTCCGGCCGCGAACTGCGCCCGGCGAGCTAGCCGACGCCCGATCCGTTTTGGGCGAGACCTGATCAGCGTGCGCGCACCAGCGGCAGGTAGACCTCGTCGACGATCTCGACCAGCACGGCGTCCGGCACGTTCGGCCGGCCGCTGGTGAGGAACTCGTTGCGCAGCAAGGCGACCGGGACGGTCGCGACCCTCGGGTGCAGGGCTTCCGGGCGGGCTTCGCCGCGGGCGACCGCGCGGCCGAGCACGGTCAGCCAGAGCGCGCTGCCCGCGTCGCTCACCGCGTCCTGGATCTGCGCCAGCAGCTCGGGCACGCCGATGCCGGCCATGAGTCCGCGCAGGACCGCGCCTTCGGGCGAGTCCCAGTGCCGGTTCGCGCCGCGCAGGAGTTCGAGGACGTCCGCGCGCAGCTCGCCGGTGTCGGGCAGGTCGACGGCCTTGGTCATCAGGTGCCGGTAGGCGGCGACGCCGAGCACGGCCCGGTTCGGCCAGCGGCGGTAGAGGGTGTTCTTGTTGGTGCCGGCCCGTTTCGCGACCCGGTCCATGGTCAGGCCCTCGTACCCGGACTCGGTCAGCTCGTCGGCGGCGGCGGCCAGGATCGCCCGCTCCAGCTCCGCCCCGCGTCGCCGGCGTTCCGTCACCCGCTCACCTCCTGGTACCCGGCGTACCTTAACAGCTTGCTTCTGTACTGTGCTAACTTCACTGTTAAGGTACTCGAAGTACCGTAAATGTGAGGGGTTGGCATGCGGGCAAAAGGCATCGGCTACGACACCGGCTTCATCAACCAGTCCGGGGTCAGCACGCACGAGGAGTGGGACCCGGCGGAGGTGGCGCGCGACCTGCGGCGCATCCGGGACGACCTGCGCTGTACGGCGGTGCGGCTGACCGGCGGCGACCCGGACCGGCTGGAGACCGCCGCCCGGATCGCCGCCGAACTCGGTCTGGAGGTGTGGTTCTCGCCGTTCACCAACGAGTTGACCACCGACGAACTGCTGGCGGTCCTCGCGGACTGCGCGGACCGCGCCGAGCGCGTGCGGCGCGCCGGGGCGAGCGTGGTCCTGGTGACCGGGGCCGAGTTGAGCCTGTTCACCAAGGGATTCCTGCCCGGCGAGGACGGTCTGCAACGCACCGACGCGTTGCTGCACGGTCCGCGCGACCAGGTCGCCGCGCTCCTGGCGGACGTGCCCCGGCGGATCAACGAGTTCCTGGCGCGTGCGGTGCGGGTGGTGCGCGAGCGGTTCGGCGGGCCGGTGACCTACGCGTCCATCCCGTTCGAGGGCGTGGACTGGACGCCGTTCGACATCGTCTCCGTCGACGCCTACCGGGCCGCCGAGATCGCCGACCGCTACGAAGACCTGATCCGCGGCATCGTGGCGCAGGGGAAACCGGTCGCCATCACCGAGTTCGGCGCGGCCACCTACCGCGGCGCGGCCGACCTGGGCGCCCGCGGCACCCTCGTCGTCGAGTACACCGACGGCCGCCCGTCCGGGTTCACCCGCGAGCTGGTCCGCGACGAACAGGGCCAGGCCGGGTACCTGCGGGACCTGGTGGGGGTGTTCGAGCGGACCGGCGTCGACGCGGCGTTCGGCTGCACCTACGCGTCCTTCCACCTGCCGCACGGCGGCGACCCCGACCTCGACCTGGCGAGCTTCGGCGTCGTCCGGGTGGACCAGGACGGGACGCGCGTGCCGAAGGAGTCGTTCTCCGCGCTCGCCGACGCCTACCGCCAGGGCGTGATCTCCCTGCGGCCGTGAAGGAACGCGCCGCTTCGTGGGCAGTGACGACCCACGGGCCGTTGCTCATCGACTTGAAGTCCGCGATTCCCACGCCGCCCGGCACGGTCTGCGCCGACGCGGCGCGCTCGGCCGCGATGTACACGGCCCGGAGTTCCTGTCGCTAGGGCACGTACGCGCGGACCGCGTCGAGGTACTCGGAGATGGCGTCCCGGTTGCGGGTCAGGCAGCGGACGCGTTCGGTCATCCGGTCGCGTTCCCGCTCCAGCGTGGCGAGCATCTCCGGGGTGGCGTCCGGGAAGTGGATCGCCCGGGGCTTGTCCAGGCAGGGCAGGATCTGTTTGATGATGCGGGTGGGCAGCCCGGAGTCGAGCAGTCCCCGGATCTGCAGGACCCGGTCCACCAGGTTCTCGTCGTAGTCGCGGTAGCCGTTGGCCGCGCGGATCGACACGATCAGCCCGCGTTCCTCGTAGTAGCGCAGCAACCGGCGGGACGTCTCGGTCCGCTCGGACAGCTCCCCGATGCGCATGTGCTCCACCTCACGGTCACCGGATTGGACCTTCACACATATGTGAGGGTCTGAGCATACGTGCATGTCGAACCGAGCTTCCGCTCCTCCCCGGCTCCCGCTGCGGGCCCTGCTGCCGCTGACCACGGCCGCGTTCGTCACCGTCCTGACCGAGGCGCTGCCGGCCGGCGTGCTGCCCGCGATGAGCGGCGGCCTGGGCGTCGGCGAGTCCGCCACCGGACAACTCGTCACGATCTACGCCGTCGGCACCGCCGTGTCGGCGATCCCGCTGGTCACCGCGACCGCCGCGTGGCCGCGCAAACGCCTGCTGCTGACGTCGATGCTCGGCTTCGCGGTGGCCAACACGATCACCGCCGTGTCGGCGGACTACCTGGTCACGCTGGCCGCCCGGTTCGTCGCCGGGATCGCGGCGGGCGTCGTGTGGGCGCTGCTGGCCGGGTACGCCCGCCGCCTGGTGCCCGCGCACCAGGCGGGCCGGGCGGTCGCGATCGTGATGGCCGGGCTGCCGGTGGCGCTGTCGCTGGGCATCCCGGCGGGCACGTTCCTCGGCCACCTGGTCGGCTGGCGGGCCACCTTCTGGGTGGTGACCGCGCTGGCCGCGGTCCTGGTCGCGGCGATCGTGGCGTTCGTCCCGGACCAGCCCGGCGCGCCCGCCGGCCGGCTGGTGCCCAGGGCCGCGCTGCGCCGCCCCGGCGTCCCGGCGGTCCTGTTCACCACCCTGGTGTTCGTGCTGGCGCAGACCGTGTTCTACACCTACGTGGCCACTTACCTGGGCCAGGTCGGTCTCGGTGACTCCGTCGACGTGGTCCTGCTGGTCTACGGCATCGCGTCCATCGTCGGCATCTGGTACGTCGGCGCGCACATCGACCGCAAGCTCCGCGCCCTCACCGTCGCGGGCACCGTCCTGGTCGCCGTCGCGGCGGCGGCGCTGGCCGTCCTGAACGACAGCCACGTCCTGGTCTACGCCGCCGTCACGTTGTGGGGCCTGGGCTGGGGCGGCATCCCGACGCTGCTCCAGACGGCCGTCGCGGACGCCGCCGGCGACGAGGCCGACAGCGCGCAGGCCATGCTGGTGACCCTGTGGAACGTCGCGATGGCGGCGGGAGGTGCCATCGGCGGGCTGCTGCTCGACGCCGCCGGGCCGATGACGTTCCCGTGGACCATGCTGGTGCTGCTGGTTCCGGTGCTCGCCGTCGTGCTGACCAGCCGGGGGTTCCCCAAGCCGGTCAGGTGATCGGCTTGCCCGCACCGGCCAGCAGCGGGTTGCTCCGCACCAGCGAGACCGCGTACCAGAGCAACGCCAGGAAGGCCGCCGCGCCGCCGTAGAGGAGCACCAGCAGCGCAGTGGCGATCCCGCTGTCGGTCACGCCCAGCACGACCGACAGCACGGTGGTGCCCAACCCGGTGCCGCACAACAACCCGGTGGACAGGTGGTAGGCGGGCCGCGAGTGCAGGTTCTCCCGCCACCGGTTGCGGCCCCGGACCCAGCTCTCCCAGTGCAGCACGTCGCCCGCCGGCAGGTCGGACTCGCCCGCGGTCGCTTCGGGGGACCGCAGCACGGCGTTGACCTTCTTCTCCAGCTCCCACAGGAACCGGCGGGTCCGGAGCAGCCGCTTCACCTCGCCGTACCAGACGAACCACACGAACATCAGCAGCACCGGGGCCAGCGCCAGGATCCCGGTGCGCAACGGCACGTTCGACCAGGTCGCGAGCACACCCGTGTAGATGACCGCGATCGCGGCCAACCCGTAGTTCATCACCGCCTGCTGGGAGGCGACCGCCGCGACCAGTTCGGCGCGGATCGCGGTGTACTCGTTCAGCAGGAAGGCGAGCCGTGCCTGGCCCGGGTCGCCGAGCGGCTCCGGGGTCCGGCCTGACTTCCAGAACGTCACCGCACGGACGGTACCGATCCCGCCCCGGCGGCGGGGCGGGATCGGCACCTTCGGCATCAGCAGGCCGAAGCCACCGGTTCGTCCGAGCCGGTGTCCACGAACCCGTCGCTGATCCACTTGCCGTCGTCGAGCCGGTTCCACAGATCCGTGCGGCCCCAGACCCCTTCGACGGCCTCGCCGCGGCTGGTGCACGCGATGGACACCACCGCGCCGTCCGCGACCGTGCCCACGGCCGAATAGCTCAAGCCGGGGCCGGAACGCAGGTTCACCGTGCTGTTCGAACCCGCGTCGACCGTGCCGGTGGGCAGCGTCGTGCCGCCACCGCCGTAGTTGGTGACCCGACCGCCGACGGACACGCGCGTGCTGCCGCGCTGCGCGTAGCCGCCGTACGCCTGCGAGCCCTCGTAGAACGTCCAACCGCCGATCGTCATGCCGTTGACGCTGATGTGGGTGTTGCCGCGCAACAACGAGAAGTGCACGTGCGCGCCGCTGCTGGAACCACCGCACGGCAGTTCGTTGCCGATGTTGCCGAGGTACGTGCCGGTGCGCACGGCGCTGCCGTCGGCGAGCGTCGTCAGGTTGTACATGTGGTAGTAGGTGCTGCTGTAGCCGTTGTCGTGCACGACCTTCACCAGCGCGCTGCGGCCCACGATGCAGCTCTTGTACACGCGGCCGTTGCCGGCCGACAGGACCCGGCCGTCACCGCCGTTGAAGTCGATCGAGCTGAACGGCCGGCTGTTGCCGCTGTTGCCGTGCGGACCGCCGCCCATCCACCACGCCACGTTCACCGGCCACGGCAGGCCGAGACCGGTGGGCGCGAGCGCTTGCGCGCGGTTGCTCTGGTTGGCGGCGAAGGTCTGCTTCTCACCGTCGCTGAGCACCGCGGACGGGGCTTGCGCGGCGAGCGCGGCGAACCCGGCGGTGCCGTCGAGCTCGACCCGCCACGTGGACCGTTCCTTGCGGGCCAGGAACAACGCCATGTGCGGCGCGCCGTGCTCCTGGCCGTAGGTCATCGGGATGGTGGTGCTGCCGAATACCCACGAACCGGACGTGCGGGTCGGCTCGAACAGCGGTTCGCGCAACGTCTGCGTGCCCCACTGCTGCTTCACCGCGTCGCCGTGCTGCTGGAGCATGGTGGCGCGGACGGTCGCGGCGAGGTCGGTCTCGGGTGCGGCGGCCGTTGCGGACGGCGCGACCAGCACCGCGACACCGGCCACGAGTGCGGAGAACAACGCGGCGAACCGCCGCGCGGACAACGGACGGGACATGTGCCCTCCAGGGGGAAATCGGCACAGGGCAGGGATTCCGGCGGCTCTTGCAGGGGGCCGCCGCGCCGATGACATACCGGCGGTCCGACGTGGTCAAGGTCGCCTCGACCAGGTGACCCACAACTGTGGAACCGGCCGCCAATACTGTGAACGGATACCCACCTTCGTCGGTCATATCGGGCGTTGTCCGACTTTTAAACTGTGTCTTCCACAGTCGAGGGGGTGCGCGGTGGTCGTCCCGCCCGACGCCGGCCACGAAGTCGAGGTACTGCTCCGCACAGGTCCGTTCCACGCCGCGCTGCGCGCCGCCGTCGAGCGCAGCGGGCTCACCCTGGAACGCCTGCGCGACCGCCTCGACCGGCGCGGCATCCACGTCAGCCTGTCGACGCTGAGCTACTGGCGGCTGGGCCGCAGCCGTCCCGAGCGCGCCGACTCGCTGCGCGCCGTGCAGGCCATCGAGACGATCCTCGGCCTGCCCCGGCACTCGCTGGAAGCCCTGCTCGGACCGCCGCGCCCCCGTGGCCGCTGGGTGTCCAAGCAGCAGCAGGCCCGGCAGTACGGGCGGATGCTGGAGCCCGCGCAATCGTTGGCGGAGACGGTGGAGGCGCTCGTCGGCCCGTCGGACGGCAACCTGCGCCTGTGGTCGCAGGACGACGCGGCCACAGTGGACGCCCACGGCGTGATCCGCTCGGTCCACACCAGACAGGTGCTGCGCGCCGTCGCCGGGCACCCCGACCGTTATCTGGCGGTGTACTGCGCGGACGCCGACACCCCGCCGGACGCGTTGGGCGCGGAAGCGGTGGCCAACTGCCGGCTCGGCCGCGTGCGCAGACACCCCGGTGCGCCGGTGATCGCGGCGGAGCTGCTGTTCGACCACACCCTGCGCGCCGGCCAGACACATCTGCTGGAGTACCGCTTCACCATCACGGAGAACGGCGCACAAGCCCACGACTACCGCCGCGCGTTCCGCTACCCCGTGGGCACGTACGTGTTGAGCGTGCGATTCACCGAGCCGCGCCTTCCCGTGCGCTGCTACGCCCTCGGGCAACCCGGCGTGGACGCGCCGCTCGTACACGGCGACGAACTCCCACTCACACCGGGCCGGATGCTGCACGTGACCGCGAAGGACGTCCAACCGGGCGTGGTCGGCATCGGCTGGGACTGGTCCTAGTCCAGCTCGGCCAGCCGCCGCGCCAGGTAACGGCGTTCCGCGGGCGGGTTCGCGACATGTCCGCCGATACGGTGTTGAAACTGACCCGACGTGAGGTTTTAGAGTCGGTCCCATGACGGGGACCGGGCACGCGAAGCAGCCGCGCTGGAGCGTCGGCGCGCTGGCGAAGGTCACCGGGCTGACGGTGCGCACCCTCCACCACTACGACGAGCTGGGTCTGCTGCGCCCCAGCGAGCGGACCCACTCCGGGCATCGCCGCTACACCGAGCCGGACGTCCAGCGGCTTTACCGGATCCGCCTGCTCCGGCAGTTGGGCATGTCGCTGGAGGAGATCGGCGAGGTGCTCGCCGACCCGTCGCACGGCCCGCTGCGCGGGGTGCTGGTCGGGCACCTGGACCGGTTGGACGACCAGGTGTGGCGGCTGGAGGCGCTGCGCCGGCAGACGAGGGGCCTGCTGGACCAGCTCGACGGGCCGCCGCAGCAGGACTCCGGCGGCCTGCTGGCACTGCTCGGCTGCACCGGGATCTTCGACGACTACCTCACCAAGGAACAGCACGAATTCCTCGACGGGCGCTCCGCCGGGCTCGGCGAGATCGGCCGCAAGGAACTCGACGCGGAATGGCCGCGGGTGCTCGTCGCGATCATCGGCCATTACCGCGCCAAAACCCCGCCGGACGATCCGGAGGTCCGCGAACTCGGCCGCCGGCTCGCCGGCATCGGCCGTGACTTCGCGGGCGGCGACCCGGCCATCCTCGCCTCGATGAGCGCGTTCTTCCGGACGCACGGCCACGGCGTGCTGCGTGACGTGCTGCCCGACGAACCGGTGTCCGACCTCGGGGACGGTCTCTGGGACTACGTCGGCCGGGTGCACGCGGCCGCGCGGTAAACGGCTCGGGGGAGCCCCTTCTCGAATTCCGACCACCGGTTCGGGCGGTCGGTGCTGCCCGAAATCAAGAAACAGGGGGAACTGTCTTGTTGCGCACAACAGCAGGCTTGACCGCCGCTTTGCTGCTCGCCTGGACGGGATCGGCGAGCGCCGCCGACACCGTGCGACTGCCCGCGCCGACCGGACCGCACCAGGTCGGCGTCACCACCCTGCACCTGGTCGACCGGGACCGGCCCGACCCGTGGCCGGACGCGCGAGGGCGCGCCCGCGAGCTGATGGCGACGGTGTTCTACCCGGCGCACGACGTGCGCGGCTACCCGGTCGCGCCGCAGATGACGCCGAAGGCCGCCGAGACGTTCGGCTGGCTCGACGTGACCGCCGCCCACCCCGAACTGCCCAAGTCGGGCGTCGACTGGGCGGCCACCAAAACCCATTCGCACGTCGGCGCGCCCGCGTCGCCCGTAAGGCGTCCGGTGCTGCTCTACAGCCCCGGAGCGGCCGATCCGCGCACGATCAACACGACGCTCGCGGAAGACCTCGCGAGCCGTGGCTACGTGGTGGTGTCGTTCGACCACCCCGGCGAGACCAGCGAAGTGGAGTTCCCGGACGGCCGGGTGCGCATCATCGCCCTGCCCGCCGACCCGCGCACCCACCCGGAAATCTTCCGGGCCATGATCGACACCCGGATCGCCGACACCAGGTTCGTCCTGGACCAACTGGAGGTGCTGGCGCGCGGGCAGAACCCCGACGCGGCCGGCCGGGCCCTGCCGCGCAACCTGTCCCGAGCCCTGGACCTGCGTCGGATCGGCATGTACGGGCACTCGGCAGGCGGCACCACGGCCGCCCAGAGCATGTACGACGACCGGCGCCTCGATGCCGCCGTGAACCTGGAGGGCTACCTCGACCACGGCACCGCTCAGCCCGGACAGCCCGGTGAACTGCTGCCCGTCGCACGCGACGGCGTCGACCGCCCGCTGCTCCTGTACGGCACGGACGGTTACCGCGACGCCCGTTACGACAGCTCGTGGGCCGCGATGCTGGCGCACGGCGGGTGCACTATGAAACGCGTGGTCACCAACGCGACACACTGGGTGTTCACCGACTTCGCCGCCATGGCCCCGCAGTTCCAGGCAGCCGGGCTGATGACGGCCGCCGACCGGGTCAAGCTGGTCGGTGCCATCGAGCCGAGCCGCTCGGTGCCACACGTGCGCGGCGCGGTCGCCGCGTTCTTCGACCGGCACCTGCGCTGAGCCCCGCTCCCGGTCGTTATGCCCACGGCGTAACGACTGGGAGCTGCCCCGGCACTGTGGACGGTGACAGGATTCGGACCGGACCGCACTGGGGGGATCATCTTGGGACAGACCATGTACGAGGCCATCGGCGGCGAGCCCGCTCTGCGCGAGCTGGTGGACGACTTCTACGCCAAAGTGCTCGCCGACCCGTTGCTGCGACCGGTGTTCGTGAACTTCACCGAACAACACCTCGATCACGTCGTCGTGTGGCTGGCCGAGGTCTTCGGCGGCCCCGCCCGGTTCACCGAACAGCTCGGCGGGCACCTGCACATCCTCCAAGCCCACCACGACCTCGGCATCACCGAGGAGCAGCGGGCCCGCTGGGCGGAGCTGATGGCCGAGTCGGCGCGGGTCACCCTGCCCGCCGACGAACACCTCCAGGACAGCTTCAACCGGTACATCCGGTGGGGCACCGAGATCGCCCGGGACGTGTCCGCACCCGGCGAGCCCTACCCCACCGAGGCGGGCGACGTGCCCCGCTGGGAGTGGCCGTGACCCGGAGTCGTACTACTTCGGGCTGATAGTCCTTCACCCCTCGGACGGACCGCCCGCATCCGTTGGGCCGATGTGCCCGACCGTCCCCACGCGGTCAACTGGTCACCTCGCAGGGATGCGACGGGGGATGACCGGGCCGCCGCGCCAACGGGGCCCGTTCCGGCGGCGCTCGTCGCGCCGGGACAGGCCCGACTGGACGCTCGCCTTGCGCACCCCTCGTGGCATCCTGACGGCCGCAGGCACCCGGACTCCGCCGGTGTCGTCGTGCGGCCGCGTGCGGGTCACCGCGACGAGTACGGGAAGGTGTTCGAGGCGTGTTGACGGGCGTGAGTGGACGTGCGCCGGGCGGAACCGCCCGGCGGACCCGGCTGGAGCGGGTGGCGGGCGGTGCGGTGCGGCTCGCCGCCGTGGTGCGCCGGGCCGGCGGCCTCGGCTCGTTCACCCGCCGCGCGCCGGTCACCGTGATCGCCCTGGTGACGCTGTGGACGGTCGGCGCGGTCACAGGCAGTCTGTGGTCCGGCCCGTCCGACGAACTGCTGGAGAACGTCGGGTTCGGCGTGACGTCCCCGCTGTGGGCGTCCCTCACGTCCACTCTGTGGTGCGCGAACCTCGCGGGCTACCTCGCGACGACCGTGCTGCTGGTGCTGTTCGGGCCCGCGGCGGAACGCGAGTTCGGGTCGCTGCGCGCCGCCGGGCTGCTCGTCTCGACCCACGTGCTCGGCGTCCTCGCCGGCAGCGGCCTGGTGCAGGTCGGCGCGGCGGCAGGGTGGAGCTGGCTGGACTACCTGGGCTACGACCTCGCGGTCGGCCCGTCGCCCGGCATCGTCGGCATGGCGCTCGCGCTGAGCTTCCGGCTGCCGCCCCTGTGGCGTCGGCGGGTGCGGCTGCTGCTCGTGCTCACGCTGCTGGTGCTCGCCCTGTACTCGGGGTACCTCCAGGACGTGCTGCGGCTGTGCGGCGGCATCGCCGGGCTGGTGATCGGTGCAGTCGCCGTGCGTGGACGCCCCGCGCCCGCGCCGCCGTCCCGCGAAGAGACCCGTGTGCTGGTCGCGCTGCTGATCGCCGCGTCCGCGCTGGGGCCGATCCTCGTGCTGATGTCGCCGTACTCCAACGGGCCGCTGTCGTGGTTCGCGGACGTGCTCGCCGTGCCCCAGGCCGACGCGGAGACGTTGGCGTCCTACTGCGCCGATCCCGACATGGTCGACCTGTGCCACACGCTGTCGATGCAGGCCGTGTACGACAGGCTGCCCGCGCTGTTGATGTCCGTCATGCCGGCCCTGCTGCTGCTCGTGCTCGCCGAGGGTCTGCGGCGCGGTCGCCGGTTCGCGTGGTGGGCCGCGTTCGTGGTCAACGTGGCCATGACCGGGCTGATCGGCTGGTACCTGTGGGAGGCCGTGCTGCTCACCGGCACCACCGTGACGCCGAGCGTGCTGGTCGAGTACTGCATCCCGTTCCTGCTGCCGCTGGGCACCGCGGTCGTGCTGCTGTTCACCCGACCGCACTTCCCGCTGGCCACGCCCGTGCGGCGGTTCTGGAAGACCACCGGCATCGGGCTGGTCGGGCTCAGCGCCGTGTACCTGATCGGCGGGTGGCCGGCGCGAGCGCAGTTCACGCCGGAGCCCGCCTTCCTCGACCTGCTGGCCGACCTGCCCGCGCGGTTCCTGCCGCCGGGGTACCTCGGTCTGGTGTCGACGCCGTTCCGGCCGGACGACTTCCTCGCGGCCGTGCTGTTCGAGTACATCGGCGCGGTGTTCTGGCTGATCGTGCTCGTCGCCATCCTCCAGGCGTCGTGGAACGCGCGCCGCGTCGAAGACGGGGACGCCGCCGCGCGCGCCCGTGAGCTGATGGTCGAGCACGGCGGGACGTCCCTGTCCTACATGACGACGTGGCGTGGCAACCGCTACTGGTTCACGCCTGACGGGCGTGCGGTCGTCGCGTACCGGGTGGTCGCCACGATCGCCCTTACGGTCGGCGACCCCATCGGGCCGCCTGACGCGTGCCGTGAGGCCGTGCGAGGGTTCGCGTCGTTCTGCGCGCACGAGGGCTGGACGCCGTGCCTGTACAGCATCAGCGAGGAGCTGCGCGACGAAGTGGCCCCGTTGGGCTGGCACGCCGTGCAGGTCGCCGAGGACACCGTCATCCCGTTGTCGGAGCTCCAGTTCACCGGCAAGAAGTGGCAGGACGTGCGCACGGCGCTCAACAAGGCCGCCAAGGAGGGCGTCACCGCCGAGTGGGTGCGCTACGCCGACGCGCCGCCCGCGCTCACCGACCAGATCAGGTCGATCTCGGCCGCGTGGGTGGCCGACAAGGGGCTGCCCGAGATGGGGTTCACGCTGGGCGGGCTGGAGGAGCTCTCCGGCGACGGCGTGCGGTGCCTGATCGCGGTCGACGCGGACCGGACCGTGCACGGCGTGACCAGTTGGCTGCCGGTGTACGTCAACGGGCAGGTCGTGGGGTGGACGCTGGACTTCATGCGGCGGCGGGCCAACGCGTTCGCCGGGTCCATGGAGTTCCTGATCGCGTCGGCGGCCATGACGTTGAAGGAGGAGGGCGCGGGGTTCCTCAGCCTGTCCGGCGCGCCGCTGGCCCGGCTGGACCGGGGCGTGCGGGCGTGCGGGGTGCAGCGGGTGCTGGACTTCGCCGGCCAGGTGTTGGAGCCGGTCTACGGCTTCCGGTCGCTGTTCGCGTTCAAGGCGAAGTTCCAGCCGGTGTACCGCCCGATGTTCATGGCCTACCCGGACCCCGCCGCGCTGCCCCGGATCGCCAACGCCGTCGGCCGCGCCTACCTGCCCGGCATGAACATCCGCCAGGGCGTCCGGCTGGCCCGGCTGCTCGCCTCCCGCCGCACCCGCCGCCCGTCCCCGGCCCGCTGACCCCGCTTGCCGGCCTTGCCTTGCCGGCCTTGCCGGCCCTGCCTGCTGAGCCCGCCCATGGGTCGCACCGGTCCCGGTCGGGTCACCCGGTGGCGAGCCGGCGCAGCCAGTCCTTCAGCAGCGCGGCTTCCGCCGGGCTCAACGGGTGCGACTGCCGGTTGAGCGTCATGTCCAGGGCCAGCGCGCGGGCCGAGAGCGAGGCGTCCAGCTCGGGCTGGTCGTCGGTGGTGATCGAGGCCAGCACGATCTCCCGGGTGTGCGCCGACAGGTCGGGGTCGCCGTCCCCGGACGGATCGGCGATCAGGCTCAGCGTCACGCCCGTGCCGGCCGCCTGGACGATGCTCGCCGCGGTCTCCGGCGGCACCCGCAGCCGGCCGGCCTCGGCCACCCGCTCCACGGTCGAGAGCAGGATCCGGTACGCCTCGGTTGCCGCGGCGGGCCGCCTGCCGGGCTGCGGAGTGCCGTACATCAGCACGTAGAAGGCCGGGTGGGTGAGCCCGAACTCGACGTGGCTGTCCCAGCCGCGCCGCAGGTCCCGCGCCGGGTCGCCGTCGCTCGGCGTGGCGAGCTTGGTCTCCAGGTACCGCTCGAACCCGTGCGCGGCCACCGCGTCGAGCAGCCCCTGCTTGTCCCCGAACAGCCGGTACAGCGCGGGTGCCTGCACCCCGGCCGCCGCCGCGACGGCCCGCGTCGACACCGCGTCGATCCCGCCCTCGGTCAGCAGCCCGGCCGCCGCCGCGATGATCCGCTCCCGGGGTGTGCCGGCCGCGCCCTCAGTCATGAGAACAACGTTAACACGATAGTGGGTAGCGCTGATACAGAACCACTGCTAACGTGAACTCGATACCACTGCTACCAACCCCAAGGAGTTCCGATGTCAACCCTTTCCGCAGTTCCCGCTGTCCCTACTCGCACCCTCGGCAAGACGGGCCCGCGGGTCTCCGCCCTCGGCCTGGGCCTGATGGGCATGTCCGACCTCTACGGCCCGGCCGACGAGGCGGAGAGCACCGCCACCATCCACGCCGCCCTGGACGCCGGCCTGACCCTGCTCGACACCGGCGACTTCTACGGCATGGGCCACAACGAACTGCTCCTGCGTGATGCCCTGCGCTCCTCGTCGCGCTACCGCGAGGAGGTCGTGATCAGCGTCAAGTTCGGCGCCCTGCGCGACCCGGACGGTGGCTGGTCGGGCTACGACAGCAGGCCCGAGGCGGTCAAGAACTTCGCCGCCTACAGCCTGCGCAGGCTCGGCACCGACCACATCGACATCTACCGCCCGGCCCGCCTCGACCCGGCAGTCCCGATCGAGGGCACCGTCGGGGCCATCGCGGAGCTGGTGGAAGCGGGCCACGTCCGCCACATAGGGCTGTCCGAGGTGGGAGCCGAGACCCTGCGCCGGGCGCACGCCGTGCACCCGATCTCCGACCTCCAGATCGAGTACAGCCTGCTCTCCCGGGGGATCGAGGCCGACATCCTCCCGACGGCCCGGGAGTTGGGCATCGGCATCACCGCCTACGGGGTCCTGGCGAGGGGCCTGCTCTCCGGCCACTGGACAGCGGACCGGGACCTGCCCGGCCAGGACTTCCGCACCATCAGCCCCAGGTTCCAAGGCGACAACCTGACCCGGAACCTGAAACTGGTCGAGGCCCTGCGAACAGTGGCGGAAGCCAAGGACGCCACCGTCGCCCAAGTAGCCATCGCCTGGGCCCTACACCAAGGCGACGACATCGTCCCCTTGGTAGGAGCCCGCACCAGGCCCCGCCTGGCCGAAGCCCAAGCAGCCACAACCCTGACCCTCACCCAAGCCGACCTGTCCGCCATCGAACAAGCCATCCCCGCAGGCGCCGCAGCAGGCTCCCGCTACGCAACCCCCTTGATGCGCGACCTGGACAGCGAACGCTGACCCACGCGCGCCGCCGGCTCCGCCGCCCGCCGGCCCTGCTGGCCCTGCCCCTGCCGCCCTCGCCGGGCCAGTCATCTAGGAGGCCAGCCCGCAGACCCGCCGACGACACGAAGCTACGACCCATGGCCACATCGGCTACGCCTTCGCCCGACCAGAACCGGCGCCAACCGAACTCCGAATGCGGCGGACCCGCCTCGCGCCGCCCGCGCCGGACACATCGGGCACCGTCAACCGCTATCGGGCACCGTTTCGAGGCCCGGCCAAGTCCTGTTCGATCGCGGTGCAGGCGGCCAACAGCGGGGGCAGCATCTCGTGGCGCAGCCGTTCCACCGTCGTGCGGCTGGCGTGGGTGGACACGTTCACCGCCGCCACCACCCGGCCCGCCCGGTCTCGTACCGGGGCGGCGATCGATCGGAGTCCTTCTTCCAGTTCCTGGTCGACCAACGCCCAGCCCTGGTCGCGGACCTGTGCCAGTTCGGTCCGCAGTCGGTCCGGCGAGGTGATGGTGTGCGACGTCAACGCTTCCAACCGCACGCCGCCCAGGTACGCCGTCAGCTCACCCACCGACAACCCGGCCAACAGAACGTGCCCCATGGACGTCGCGTACGCCGGGAACCGGGTGCCCACCGTGATCGACACCGCCATGATCCGCGACACCGCGAACCTGGCCACGTACACCACGTCCGTCCCGTCCAACACCGAGGCTGAAGTGGACTCCCGCACGTCCACCGACAACCGCTCCAGGTGGGGTTGCGCCACCTCCGGCAACGCCGCGCTCGACAAGAACGCGTACCCGAGTTCCAACACCCGCGCCGTCAACGAGAAGAGTTTGCCATCCGTACGCACATACCCGAGGTCCACCAACGTCAACAGGAAGCGCCGCGCCCCGGCCCGGGTCAGCCCGGTCCGCTTGGCGACGTCCGTCAGCGTCAAAGCGGGACTGTCTGCGGTGAACGCGCGGATCACCGCCAAGCCGCGTTCCAGCGACTGCACGTAATGCGCGCCGCGCTCCGGCGGTGCTTCCTGCTCCGTCATGGTGGCCATCACCCTATCCGCCGCACACCTCAACCCACCGCGCGACAATCCCTCGACGTGCGACAACTGCTCGACGTGCGTCGATCTCTCGACGTGCGACAACTGCTCGACGGGTTGTGGCGGCTCGTCGTGCGGTGGCTGGTCGTCGTGCGGTGGCGGCTCGTCGTGTGGTGGCGGCCGGTGGACGTGCCGTCCGCCGAACAGGTGCTGTCCGCCGGAGGTGCGCGAGCCGGCCGCCTTCCGACCGCTGCTACCCGACCACCGCCCAACCGTCCGTCGCTAGGCCTCCAGCACGACCGCCAAGCCCTGGCCCACGCCGATGCACAGCGCCGCCAAGCCCCACCCGCCGCCGCGTCGCCGCAACTCGTGTGCCAACTGGAGCACCACCCGCCCGCCGGACGCGCCCAGCGGGTGGCCGATGGCGATCGCGCCGCCGTTGACGTTGACGATCTCCGGGTCCAGTTCCGGCCAATCGGTCAGGCACGCCAGCGACTGGGCGGCGAAGGCCTCGTTCAGTTCCACCACCGCGAGGTCGCCCCACCCGATCCCGGCCCGCCGCAATGCGATCTCGGCGGCCTGCACCGGGCCGAGGCCGAACGCATGCGGGTCGACGCCGGCCGCGCCCCGGCCCGCGATCCGGGCCAAGGGCACCAGGCCCGCGCTGTCGGCCGCCTGCTTCGAGCCGAGCAAGAGCGCCGCCGCGCCGTCGTTGAGCGGGGAGGCGTTGCCCGCCGTGACCGTCCCCTGTGGACGGAACGCGGGCTTGAGGCCGGCCAGCTTCTCCAGGCTGGTGTCGGCGCGGATCCCTTCGTCCCGCGTCGCTGCCACACCGGGCGGGGGCACGACGTGGCCGTCGTAGAAGCCGTTGTCCCACGCCTTGGCGGCGAGCTGGTGGCTGCGCAGGGCGAACTCGTCCTGCCGCTCCCGCGTCACGCCGTACCGCTCGGCCAGTTGCTCGGTCGCCTCGCCGAGCGACACGGTCCACTCCGCCGGCAGGTCGGGGTTGGTCATCCGCCAGCCCAGCGTGGTCGAGTGCAGGGTCTCGTGGCCGACCGGGAAACCCTTGCCGGGCTTGAGCAGCACCCACGGCGCACGACTCATCGACTCGACGCCGCCCGCTACGACCAGCGACGCGTCGCCGACCGCGATGGTCCGCGACGCCTGCATGACGGCGTCCATCCCGGAGCCGCACAGGCGGTTGACCGTCGTCCCCGGCACGGACGTGGGCCAGCCGGCCAGCAGGGTCGCCATCCGGGCGACGTTGCGGTTGTCCTCGCCGACCTGGTTGGCGTCGCCGAACACGACCTCGTCCACGGTCGCCGGGTCGAGGTCGGTGCGGTCGCCGAGGGTTCGCAGGACGTGCGCGGCGAGATCGTCCGGGCGCACGCCGGACAGCGCCCCGCCGTAGCGGCCGAACGGGGTGCGCACGCCGTCGAGCACGAACACGTCGGTCACTTCGAGGCCTCCTTGAGCGCCCGCAGCGCGGCCAGCTCCTGGTCGGTGGGCGGGGGAGTGCGGTCCAGGTCCGGTGCCACCTTCAGGTCCCAGCCCGTGGCGGCGCGGACGTCGTCCACCGTCACGCCTTCGTGCACGGCGGTGAGCACCAGCTCGGCGGTCTCCGGGTCCGGGCGGAACACGCCGAGGTCGGTGATCACCAGGGTCGGGCCCGCTCCGCGCAGGCCCAGCCGCTCGCGGTCGCCCTTGCCCCGGCCGTGGCCGAACGAGGTGACGAAGTCGACCCGGTCCACGAACGACCGGCTGCTCTGCCGCACCACGACGTACACCTCGCGGCAGGACGCGGCGATCTCCGGCGCGCCGCCCGCGCCGGGCAGGCGCACCTTGGGGTGGTGGTAGTCACTGCCGATGACGGTGGTGTTGATGTTGCCGAACCGGTCCAACTGGGCCGCGCCGAGGAAACCGACGTCGATCCGGCCGGGCTGCAACCAGTAGTTGAACACTTCCGGGACGCTGATCACCGCGTCGGCGGTCTCGGCCAGCACGCCGTCGCCGATGGACGCGGGCAGCCGGTCCGGTTTGGACCCGAGCGTCCCGGACTCGTACACCAGCACCAGGTCCGGCGCGTGGGTGCGGCGGGCCAGGTTGGCGGCGGTGGACGGCAGGCCGATGCCGACGAACACCCGTTGCCGCCCGGAGAGCGCGCGGGCGGCGGCGACCGCCATCACCTCGTCCGACGTGGGGCCGGTGTCCGAGGCGGGTCCGGTGTCCTGTGCGGGGCTCATGCCGCTGCCTCCTTGACCTGCTCCAGCCACCGGCCGAACTCGTCGCGGTCCCGGCTGATCGGGTCCCACGCGGCGTAGTAGGCGTTGTCCCGCTCCGAGTAGCCCTGCGCGTACGAGGGGTGTGCGCCGCCGGGCACCTCGGCGACCCGGGTGACCGCCCACGACGGCAGCACGATCGCCCCCGGCACGGGGGACAGCTCGTCGACGATCTCCTCGACCGTCACCAGGCTGCGCCGCGCGGCCAGCACCGCTTCCTTCTGCACCCCGAGCAGTCCCCAGAGCTGCACGTTGCCGTTCCGGTCGGCGCGCTGGGCGTGCACGATCGCGACGTCCGGGTTCAGCGCGGGCACGGCGGTGAGTTCTTCGCCGGTGAACGGGCAGGTGATGGGCTTGATGGTGGTGGTCACCGACGGCAGATCGGTGCCGACGTACCCGCGCAGCACCGCGAACGGCAGGCCGGACGCGCCGGCGACGTACCGGTTGGCCATGCCCGCGTGGCTGTGCTCCTCGATCTCCAGCGGCACCGGCCACGAGTTCTGCACGGCGTCGCGGAACCGGTGCAGCGACCCCACCCCGGGGTTGCCGCCCCACGAGAACACCAGCTTGCGCGCGCAGCCCGCGCCGATGAGCTGGTCGTAGACGATGTCGGGCGTCATCCGCACCAGGGTCAGGTCGCGCCGCCCCTGTCGGATGATCTCCTGCCCGGCCGCCGTCGGGATCAGGTGGGTGAACCCTTCAAGGGCCACCACGTCCCCGTCGCCGACGAGGTCGCCGATCGCCTCCGCCAATGTTCCGATCTCCGCCACGGCACCCTCACGTGTTCGTATACCGAACAAAAGTTCTACATACGAACATACGAGGATGTGCGGGTCCGGTCAACCCCGAGGGGTGTCGCAAAGGCCTTCCAGCGGGCCCTACCGGTCAGTAGATTCACGTCGTGGACAAGCCCGACGCGAGTGGCAGCATCGATGTGGACGCCCCGGCCGACCTGGTGTACCGCCTGGTCAGCGACCTGCCGGGAATGGCGGACCTGGCTACCGAGTACTCGGGCGGCCGGTGGTTGAACGCCGACGGCCCACGGGTCGGTGCGCGTTTCCGGGGCACCAACAAGCGCGGGGTGCGCTTCTGGTCGACCGTCTCGACCGTGACGAACGCCGAGCCGGGCAAGTTCGCGTTCGAGGTCAGGTCGCTGGGGCTCGCGGTGTCGCGCTGGCAGTACGACATCGAGCCGAACGCGGAGGGCTGCCGGGTCACCGAAAGCACCTGGGACCGCCGCCCGGGGTGGTTCCGCCCGGTGACCGTCCTGGCCACGGGCGTCCGCGACCGCGTGCAGGAGAACCAACGCAACATCGAAGCCACGCTGGCCCGCCTCAAGCAAGCCGCCGAAGCGACCAAAGCCGCTGACGCCGCCGAGCGCCCCTGACGACCGGGCGTCCGTGGCGGCCGAGATGTCGGTGGTGGACCGAGCGGCCGACAGCCTGAGGGCCCTGGCTCGGCACCTCGGCCCCCGGGAACCGTCGGTCCCGGGAGCCTTCGACTTCGAAGCGCCTGCTCCGTGCTTGACGTTCCTTCGGCCCTGGCCCTGGCCCTGGCCGTGGCCGGGGGAGGGGTTACGAGTGCTTGAGGCGGCGCTTGAGTTCGGCGATCAGTTCCTCGTTGCTCACCTCGGCCGGGTTGGGGCGGGTGTGCCGCAGCTGCGCCTCCTCCGGGGTCAGCAGCTCGGCGGCGACCAGGACCTCCAGCGGGCTCACCTCGAACAGCTTCGCGATGGCGCGCGCCGTCTCGATGCTGATCGACTTGCCGCGCCGCCAGTCGGTGAACCGGCTGCGGTGCACGCCGGTGGCGCGTGCCAGGTCACCCGTGTTCAGGCCACGGTTCTCCAGGTTGGTCTCGATGTAGGTCCACAGGGGCGACGGCGTGATGTTCTGCTCTGAGCTCACGTCGGACATAGTAGTTGCGCGTACGCAACGCTCAACCGTTGCGTACGCACGTCCCCCGGTCCGGTGATCTCGTGACACGAACGGGGGTGCGAGACTGGGCGCGTGGTCGACGAACCCGAACCGACGTCCCGCAGCGCGTTCCCGTTGGCACCAACGCCGATCCACGTGTCGGACGACGTGCTGGCCGATTTGCGGACCCGACTCGAACTGACCCGCTGGCCCGATGACGCCGGCAACGAAGATTCACACTACGGGGTGAATCGCGGCTACCTGCGCGAGCTGGTCGACTACTGGCTCACCGAGTACGACTGGCGCGCGGCGGAGACCGCGATCAACGCCTACGAACACTACCGCGTGGCCGTGGACGGCGTGCCGGTGCACTTCATGCGCAAGCCCGGCGTCGGTCCCGCGCCCGTGCCACTGATCCTCACGCACGGCTGGCCGTGGACGTTCTGGCACTGGTCCAAGGTGGTGGACCCGCTCGCCGACCCCGGCGCGCACGGCGGCGACCCGGCCGAGGCGTTCGACGTGATCGTCCCGTCGTTCCCCGGGTTCGGGTTCTCCACACCGCTGCCGGACCACCCGGACCTGAACTTCTGGAAGGTCGCCGACGTGTGGCACCGGCTGATGACCGACACGCTCGGCCACGCCCGGTACGCCGCCGCCGGGTGTGATGTGGGCGCGCTGGTCACCGGCCAGCTCGGGCACAAGTACGCCGACTCGCTGTACGGCATCCACATCGGCTCGGGTTTGCTGCTGACCTTCTTCAACGGCGACCGGGGGTGGGACTTCACCGGTGGCCGACCCATCCCGGACGGGCTGGCCCCCGACGTCCGGGCGCGGCTGATCGAGCTGGAGCACCGGTTCGCCGGGCACCTGGCGGCGCACGTGCTCGCGCCCAGCACGCTCGCGTACGGGCTGTCCGACTCGCCGGCGGGCATGCTGGCGTGGATCCTCGAACGGTGGATCAAGTGGAGCGACTGCGGCGGTGACGTCGAGTCCGTGTTCTCGAAGGACGACCTGCTCACCCACGCGATGATCTTCTGGGTGAACAACGCGATCTCCACGTCGATCCGCACCTACGCCAACAACAACCGGTACCCGTGGCAGCCGTCGCACGACCGGGTGCCCGTGATCGAAGCGCCGACCGGGATCACGTTCGTGGGCTACGAGAACCCGCCCGGCGTCACCACCGACCAGCGGGTGCGGAGCTTCCTCGACAGCGAGCGGGCCGACTGGTATCACCACGTCAACCTGACCGTGCACGACCGCGGCGGCCACTTCATCCCGTGGGAGATCCCCGACCTGTGGGTGGACGACCTGCGCCGCACGTTCCGCGGCCGCCGCTGAACCGTGCGGGGCGGACGGTGTGCGCGTCAGGACTTCAGGAAGCGTTCGAGGGCGGTGAGCAGGCGTTCCACCTCGGCATCGGTCGAGTACGGCGCCAGGCCGACCCGTAGACCCCCGGCATCACCCAGGTCCAGCCAACGGGACGTTTCGACCGCGTAGAACGAGCCGGCCGGGGCGTTGACGTCCTGGTCGGCCAGGAAGCGGTAGGCGTCGGTCGGGTCGTGGTCGGTGAACGTCGCCAGCAGGGTCGGGGTCCGGGATTCGGCGCGCGACCACACCGTCACGCCGGGCAGGTCCCGCAGACCTGCCTCCACGGCCGCGCGCAGCCGGTCCTCGTGCGCTTCGACGGCCTCCCACGACGTGACGAGCCGCGTCCGGCGGTCGCCCGCACCGGGTGCGATACCGGCGATGAAGTCCACGGCGGCGGTGGTGCCCGCCAGCAGCTCGTAGGGCAGGGTGCCCAGTTCGAACCGCTCGGGCACCGCGTCGGAGGAGGGCAGCAGCTTGTCCGGGTCCAGCGTGGCCAGGAGGTCCGGGGCGGCCGCCAAGACGCCGCAGTGCGGGCCGAAGAACTTGTACGGGGAGCACACGAAGAAGTCCGCGCCGAACGCCGTCACGTCCACCGCGTTGTGCGCCGTGAGGTGCACGCCGTCCACGAAGAACAGCGCGCCGCGCTCGTGCACCAGTTCGGCGATGGCGGCCAGCGGCGGGCGGGTGCCGATCAGGTTGGACGCCCCCGTCACCGCGACCAGCCTGGTGCGCGGCGACAGCACGGCGGCCACGTCGTCGGGGGTCAGCTCGCCGGACGCCGGGTCGAACCCGATCCACCGCACCACCGCGCCCACCTGCGCCGCCACCTGCACCCACGGCCTGATGTTCGCGTCGTGGTCGAGCCTGCTCACCACGACCTCGTCGCCCGGCCGCCACGTCTTGGCCAGCGTGCGGGCGAACTCGTAGGTCAGCTGGGTGGCGCTGCGCCCGAACACGATCGCGGCCGGGTCCGCCGCCAGCAGGTCGGCCGCGGCCCGGCGCGCGGCGAGCACCACGTGGTCCGCGGCGCGCTCGGCCGCCGTGGTCCGGCCCCGGTTGGAGATCGAGGACACCATCACGTCGCGCACGGCGTCCGCGACCACCGAGGGCACCTGCGACCCTCCCGGACCGTCGAAGTGCGCGGTTCCGGTGGCCAGGGACGGGAAGTGGGCGCGGACCGCCTCGACGTCGTAGCTCATGTGCCCACTCTGGCAGTTCGCGCCGGCTCGCGGCACGGTGCGGTGGCGCGCAGAATCGGCCGTCATGGACAGGCACCGCGCGTGGAGCGACCTGGCCCGCCGGGCTCCGACCGCCGTGAACGGCTCGAAGCGGCGCTGGGCGCTGCTCATCGCGGTGAACTTCGTCGGCCCGCCGGCCTACTTGCGCCGGGCCGTCGCAGGTGACCCCGCCAGGAGGCCGGAGAGCGGCCGCCAGGCCGCCGGACCGGCGAAGTGTCCGGCGGCCGCGGCTGCGCGCCCGGGGCGCGGTACGTGGCGAGGACGCGCACCCGACGTGCACCGGGTGACGCGTCCAGCCGGCGACCGGCGGACGGCCTGGGGGAGCCGTCCACGGTCGCCCGGGGCGGGAGTGGCGTCCCGATCGCCACTCCGGGTCCGGGGCCTGCCCGGGGTCCGACCAGGTCGGAGTGGGCGGCTTCGGGGTCCACGGTGCCATCGGGGGCCGGGTGCGGCGCAGAGTCGGAAGTCCTCGGTGAACAGGGACCCCGGCACTGACCTCCGGCCCTGGGCGGTGCGGGCGGGAGCGGGCCAGGGTGGGGTGCGACACGAGGGAGGTCGACCGGATGGACACCTGGATCGCGCGGTCGGTGCGGCGGGCGCTGCCCGGGAACAACCCGCTGGCCCGGCCCGGTGACCGGGTCGAGGGGACGCTGCTGGTCGCGACCGCCGCGGTGGTGCTGCTCAGCCTGCCGGTCGCGGCGGCGATCGGGTCCGAGGTGCGCGTGACCAGCGGTGCGGGCACCGCCGTCCTGGTCGGGTTGGGGGTGTGGGCCGGCGCGAGCGGCGTGATGGTGCTGGCGTGCTTGCTGGTGCGCTCGACGCACAACCGGATCCGCGCCCGGCATTGGGAGCAGGACTGGAAGGCGTTCGAACCGGTCTGGCGCAAGTCGGCCTAGCCGGGCAACGGGCCCGCGCCGGTGACCTCCGGCCCGGGGGTGTCGGCGGGCCAGGTGTCGCACAGGTAGTGGCGCAGGAGCGCGGCGTGCGAGAGCGGGGTCGACAGGTCGGTCACGTCGCCGTTCGTCGTGTGGTCCAGCAGCACCACGTCGCCGCCGTTGGCTGGCTCGCGCAGCGCGGCGACCTCGTCGACCGCCCTGTTCTCCAGCACCCACCGGTAGACCGGCAGGTAGATGCGCCGCCGGGCGTCCTCGTAGGACAGCAGGTCCGCGCCGGCCCGGTGGCCGAGCACCTCGCCGAACCGGCGGACGGTCCGCTTGAGCCCGGTCATCCCGGTGACCCGGAGCTTGGCCAGGTCGACGTCGGCCTCCCGGAACACCTTGAGCGCCTGCCAGATGCCCTCCACGGACGCGCCCGTCAGGTGCGGGGTGAACGGCACCGGGATGCCGCCGTGCGGGTAGAACGGGCTCAGCCGCACCCACGGCTCCGGCCCGCGTGAGGTCACGTCGACCACCATCGCGCCGGGATGCGCCTTCTCGACCGACACCGCGCCGCGCCGTCGACTCACCACGTGCACCGCCACGTACCCACCCCCAGTTCGGCCGCCACGACCCCGTCACCGTAGCGACGGGGTACGACAACAGCGCCCGCGTGCGACGGCCGGTCGGAGGGCGGATCGGCCGTTGAGGTATACCCCTACCGGGCATAGGTGTGTGCGGGGTCTCAGGACGTTGACACGGGGATACCCCATGGGGGTATAAATGTGGTGGCTGAGAGGAGCGGGACATGCGGGGCTACAGCACCGGCAAGGACGACTACCTGGCGCGGCTGCGCCGGGTGGAGGGGCAGGTCCGGGGGTTGCAGCGGATGGTCGAGGGGGACAAGTACTGCATCGACGTGCTCACCCAGATCGCCGCCGCGACCAAGGCGCTGCAGGCGGTCTCGCTCGGCCTGCTCGACGAGCACCTCAAGCACTGCGTGGCCGACGCGCTGGCGCAGGGCGGCGACGGTGCCGACGAGAAGATCCGCGAGGCCGGCGAGGCGATCGCCCGCCTGGTCCGCTCCTGAACGGCTCCGGCACTCACGAGGAGGAACGTTTCCGATGGCAGAGACCACTTTCACCGTCACCGGCATGACCTGCGGGCACTGCGCGTCGTCGGTGACCGAGGAGGTCACCCGGATCGCCGGGGTCACCGACGTGGCCGTCGACGTCCCCACCGGCGCGGTCAAGGTCACCAGCGCCGAACCGGTCGCGCGGGCCGACGTGCGCGCCGCGGTCGAGGAAGCGGGCTACGCGCTCGCCGAATAGCAGGACCCACCGGAGCCCGCCCGCGCGGGGCGGGCTCCCCGGTTTCACCGAGGAACACCACCATGAGCACAACAGCGAAGCTCTCCGCCTACGGTGTGGCGCTCGTCCTGGTCGCGGGAGCGGCCTGGGCGGTCGGGAGCGCTGTCGGTCCCCTTCCCGCCGATTCCGCCGAGCGCGGTCACGGCGGCACGCACGGCGGCGAGGACGCCGGGCACGGGGACGACCACAGCGCCACCGTCGCGGGGGCCGAGCAGGACCAGCCCGCCGGGTTGGCGTCGTCCAGGGGCGGCTACACCCTCACGCCCACCGACCCGACGCCCGCCGCGGGATCACCCTTCACCTTCCGGATCTCCGACCGCGAGGGCCGTGCGGTCACCGCGTTCGAGGTCGAGCACGACAAGCGGCTGCACCTGATCGTGGTCCGCCGCGACACCGCCGGCTTCCGGCACGTGCACCCGGAGATGGCACCGGACGGCACCTGGTCGGTGCCGCTCGACCTGCCCGACGCGGGCACCTACCGGGTGTTCGCCGACTTCACCCCGACCGGCGGCCAGGCCCTCACGCTGGGCGCGGACGTGTCCGTGCCCGGTCTGTTCGAGCCGCGCGCGTACTCGCCGTCGCGGGTCGCCGAGGTCGACGGCTACCAGGTCCGGCTCGACGGCGACCTGGTGCCCGGCAAGGCGTCGCCGCTCAGGGTGACCGTCTCGCGGGACGGCGCACCGGTCACCGACCTCCAGCCCTACCTCGCGGCCTACGGCCACCTGGTGGCGTTGCGCCACAGCGACCTCGCCTACCTGCACGTGCACCCGGAAGGCGCGCCCGACGACGGGAAGACCGCGCCGGGACCGGAGATCTCGTTCGTCGCCGAGGTGCCGACCGCCGGGACCTACCGGCTGTTCCTGGACTTCCGGCACGCGGGCGCGGTGCGCACCGCCGAGTTCACCGTGGAGGCGGGTCATGGCCACTGACCTCGAACTGTCGATCACCGGCATGACCTGCGCCTCGTGCGCGGCCCGGATCGAGCGCAAGCTGAACAAGCTCGACGGCGTGACCGCGACGGTCAACTACGCCACCGAGAAGGCCAAGGTCACCTTCCCCGAGGGGCTCGACCCGGCGGCGCTGGTCGAGCAGGTCGAGGCCGCCGGGTACAGGGCGCGGCTGCCGCAGGCGGAGGCCGAGGCCGTGGCGGAGGAAGACCCGACGGCGGCGCTGCGGCAGCGGCTGGTCGTGTCGGCGGTGCTGTCGGTGCCGGTGATCGCGTTGGCGATGGTGCCCGCGCTCCAGTTCACCTACTGGCAGTGGATCTCGCTGGCGCTCGCGGCCCCGGTGCTGGTGTGGGGCGCGCTGCCGTTCCACCGGGCGGCGTGGACGAACCTGCGGCACGGCGCGGCCACCATGGACACGCTGATCTCGATGGGCACGCTCGCCGCGTTCGCCTGGTCGTTGTACGCGCTGCTGTTCGGCACGGCCGGCACCCCCGGCATGACCCACGCGTTCGAGCTGACCATCGCGCCGACCGACGGCGCGGGCTCGATCTACCTGGAGGTCGCCGCCGGCGTCACCACGTTCATCCTGGCGGGCCGGTACTTCGAGGCGCGGTCCAAGCGGCGGGCTGGCGCGGCGCTCACGGCGCTGCTGGAGCTGGGCGCGAAGGACGTGGCGGTGCTGCGGGACGGGCGCGAGACCCGGATCCCGGTCGCGGACCTCGCGGTGGGCGACCGGTTCGTGGTGCGGCCGGGGGAGAAGATCGCCACCGACGGCGTGGTGGAGGACGGCAGTTCGGCGGTCGACGCGAGCATGGTCACCGGCGAGTCGGTGCCGGTCGAGGTCGGCCCCGGTGACGCGGTGGTCGGCGCGACGGTCAACGCCGGCGGCCGGCTCGTGGTGCGGGCCACCAGGGTCGGCGGGGACACCCAGCTCGCGCGGATGGCGAAGCTCGTCGAGGACGCGCAGAACGGCAAGGCGCAGGCGCAGCGGCTGGCCGACCGGGTGTCGGCGGTGTTCGTGCCGATCGTGATCGCGCTGGCCGTCGGGACGCTCGCGTTCTGGCTGGGCAGCGGGCACGGGGTCGCGGCGGCGTTCACCGCCGGGGTCGCGGTGCTGATCATCGCCTGCCCGTGCGCCCTGGGCCTGGCCACGCCGACCGCGCTGCTGGTCGGCACGGGCCGGGGCGCGCAGCTGGGCATCCTGATCAAGGGGCCGGAGGTGCTGGAGTCGACCCGCCGGGTGGACACCGTGGTGCTGGACAAGACCGGCACCGTCACCACCGGTCGGATGAGCCTGGTCGAGGTGCACGCCCACGGTGCCGACGAGGACGTCCTGCGGCTCGCGGGTGCGCTGGAGAACGCCTCGGAGCACCCGATCGCCAAGGCGGTCGCGGCCGGCGCGCAGGCGCGGGTCGGCGAGCTGCCCGCCGTGGAGGAATTCCAGAACCTGGCCGGGCTGGGCGTCCAGGGCGTGGTCGACGGGCACGCGGTGATCGTCGGCCGGGAGCGCCTGCTCGCCGAGTGGAGCGTGCACCTGGACGAGGACCTGGCGCGGGCCAAGCGGGACGCCGAACGGCAGGGCCGCACGGCCGTGCTGGTGGCGTGGGACGGTGTGGCGCGGGCGGTCCTGGTGGTCGCCGACGCGGTGAAGCCCACGTCGGCCGAGGCGGTCCGCCGGCTGCGCGGCCTGGGCCTGACGCCCGTGCTGCTGACCGGCGACAACGAGGCCGCCGCGCGGGCGGTGGCCGCCGATGTGGGCATCGACGAGGTGTTCGCCGAGGTGCTGCCGCAGGACAAGGTGGACGTGGTGGCCCGGCTCCAGGCGGCGGGCAAGGTCGTCGCGATGGTCGGCGACGGGGTGAACGACGCTGCGGCGCTGGCCAAGGCCGACCTCGGGCTGGCCATGGGCACCGGGACCGACGCGGCGATCGAGGCGAGCGACCTGACGCTGGTCCGGGGCGACCTGATGGCCGCCGTGGACGCGATCCGGCTGTCGCGGCGGACGTTGGCCACGATCAAGGGCAACCTGTTCTGGGCGTTCGCCTACAACGTGGCGGCGCTGCCGCTGGCCGCGGCGGGGCTGCTCAACCCGATGATCGCGGGTGCGGCGATGGCGTTCTCGTCGGTGTTCGTGGTGTCGAACAGCCTGCGGTTGCGCGGGTTCCGCGGCACCGCGCCGACGGCCGCCCCGGTCGCCGGCGCGACCCGGCCGAAGGCGCCCGCCCCGGTCGGCTGACCACCCGCGACCCGATGGCCCGGAGCCGCCCGCTCCGGGCCATCACCCGTTGCGGCGGCCGAGGGCCTTGGCCTTGTCGTGGGCCCACCCCGCCAGCACCGCTCCCGCTGCGGTGGCGACCAGGTAGCCGGCCAGTTGCGCGCCGAACCCGCCGGGGACCCAGCCCAGCAGGCCGCTGTCGGCGTGGTCGAGGAGCAGCCGGACGGCCCCCTGCCCGCCGAGCACCAGCAGGATCGCGCCGGCGATCTGAAAGACGTCGTACTTCACGGTTCTCCCCCTCGCAGCCGTTCCAATGCATCTGCACTGTAATAGGATGGACGGGGCTGACGCAATGCGGTTGCATGGGAAAAAGGGGTGCGGGTGCCGAAGGTCGTGGACCACGAGGAACGCCGGGGACGGCTGGCCGAGGCGGTGTGGGCGCTCGCGGTCCGGGGTGGGCTGGAAGGTGTCACGCTGCGCGGGGTCGCGGCCGAGGCCGGCGTGTCGATGGGGCAGGTGCAGCACTACTTCCCGACGATGGAGGCGCTGGTCCGCGACGCGCTGGAGCGCGCCGTCCGCGAGCTGAACGCCCGGATCGAGCGGTCGATCCTCGCCATCGCCGACGCCGGGGCCGCCGTGGTGCTGCGGGAGTGCCTGCACGCGCTGATCCGCCCGGACGAGGAGAGCACCCGGCTGCTGCGCTTCTCGGTCGCCGTGCTCGGCCGGACCATCTCGGACCCGACCCTGGCCCGCGTGCTCGCGCCCGGCGACGACGAGCTGCTCTCGTTCACCGCCGGGCTCATCGCCACCGCCCGGCGCGGCACCGGCGACGACCGGCTCGACGCCGACATCTGCTGGTCGCTGGCGACGAGCCTGGGCGTGGACGTGGCGATCGGGCACCGCACGCCCGAGGACGCCCGCGCGGTGCTCGACTACCAGATCGACCGGGTGCTGCGGCCCTGACCGCTCAGCGCGCGAACAGGCTCCGCAGTGCCCGCACCACGTCGGCCGGCGCTTCTTCGGCCATGAAGTGCCCGCACGTCACGGTCTCGTGCACCAGGTCGTCGGCCCACGCACGCCACCGGCCCGCCGCGTCGAACCCCAGCGCCGCGCCCCAGTCCTGTTGCAGCACGGTCACCGGCATCCGCAGCCGGTTGCCCGCCCGGCGGTCCTCCTCGTCGTCCGCCACGTCCACCCCCGCCGACGCCCGGTAGTCCGCCACGATCGAGCCGATCGCCGCGCGGGACGCCGCCAGGTAGGTCTCGCGCACGTCGGCGAGCGCCTCGGGCCGGGTCGTCCACGCGTCGAGGAAGTGCCCGAAGAACGCGTCCGGAGCACCCGCGATGAGCTGTTCGGGCAGGTCCGGTGCCTGCGCCATGAGGTACAGGTGGAAACCGACGGCGGCCGAACGGCCCTGCATGACCTCCCACATGTCCAAGGTCGGCAGCACGTCGAGCGACGCCAGGTGGGTGACCGCGTCCGGGTGGTCCAGGCCGGTGCGGATGGCGACCAGCGCGCCCCGGTCGTGGCCCGCCAGCGCGAAGCGGTCGAAGCCGAACGCCTTCGCGACGGCCACCACGTCGGCGGCCATGGTGCGCTTGGCGTAGGTGCGGCCGGTGTCGGCCGGCTGGTCGCTGGCGCCGTAGCCGCGCAGGTCGGGGCAGATCACGGTGTGGTCTGCCGCCAGGTCGGCGGCGACGTGCCGCCACATCAGGTGGGTCTGCGGGAAGCCGTGCAGCAGCACGACGGGGCTCCCCGACCCGCCCACGGCCACGTTGAGGCGCACGCCGTCGGCGACGGTGACGTGCTGCTGGTCGAATCCTGCGATGGTCATCTGCGATTCCTCCCGGAGTGGTGCCACCAGGCTGTCCGGGCCCGATCAGCATCCGGTCAGCGTCCGGTTCACGCGGGGTTGACCAGCGAAGATGCCTGCCCCGGTTAGGCTGACCGGGTGATGGAGTTCGGGGTGCTCGGCCCGCTCACCGCGAGCGGACCCGGTGGTCCGGTCGACCTCAAGGGGCCCCGGCACCGGGCGGTGCTGGCCCGGCTGCTGGTCGCCAAGGGCCGGGTGGTGCCGGTCGCCCGGCTGGTCGACGACCTGTGGCCGGACCCGCCCGAGGGCGCGGTCGGCGCGGTGCAGAGCTTCGTGTTCACGCTGCGCCGCGCGCTGGAACCCGACCGGCCCGCCCGCAACCCGCCCCGGCTGCTGGTGACCGCCGCGCCCGGCTACGCGCTGGTCACCGACGAGGTCGACGCCGTGCGGTTCGAGGCCGCCGTGCACGAGTCGCGCGACCGGCTCGCCGCAGGCGACCCCCGGGCCGCGCTCGCGTCCGCCGAGGCGGGGCTCGCGCTGTGGCGGGGACCGGCCTACCCGGAGTTCGCCGACGAGCCGTGGGCGCGCGGCGAGGTGTCCCGGCTGGACGAGCTGCGCCTGCTGGCCGTGGAGCGGCGGGTCGAGGCGGTGCTGGCGCTGGGCCGGCCCGCCGAGGCGGTGGCCGAGCTGGAAGCGCACCTGGCCGGGCTGCCGTGGCGGGAGAACGCCTGGCGGCTGCTGGCGCTGGCGCTCTACCGGGCCGGGCGGCAGGCCGACGCGCTGGGCGCGCTGCGCCGGGCCCGGCGGTCGCTGGCCGACGAGCTGGGCGTGGACCCCGGTCCGGAGCTGCGCCGGCTGGAGACCGACATCCTCGACCACGCGCCGCACCTGGCCGCCGCGCCCGCGCCGGTCGTGCCCGCCGGCGGGACGGTCGCCGGCAGGGCGTTCGTCGGCAGGGACGCGGAGCTGGCCCGGCTGCTCGGCGCGGCCGCCGAGGCCGGCGCGCGGCGGCGGCTCGGGGTGGCGCTGGTCTCCGGCGACGCGGGCGCGGGCAAGACCGCGCTGGCCGGGGAGCTCGCCGCCCGGCTGGCCGGCTGGCGCACCGAGTGGAGCCGGCAGCACGAGCAGGGCGGCGGGCGGCTGCTGCCCGACGACGCCCGACCGGACCGGCGGCGCGCCCTGGTCGAGCACCTGTCCGCCGCGCCCGGCCCGCTGCTGCTCGTGGTGGACGACCTGCACTGGGCGGGGGAGGACGTGCTGGCGCTGCTGGCGGCGCTGGTCGCCGAGCCGGTCGACCTGCCGGTGCTGGTGGTCGGCACCTACCGGAGCACGGAGATCTCCGCCGCGCTGGGCGAGGCGCTCGCGCGGCTGGCCCGGGTCGAGCCGGTGCGGGTGTACCTGGGCGGCCTGCCCGAGCCGGACCTGGCGCGGCTGGTGCGCGCGACCGCCCACCGGGACGTGGACGACGCCACGGCCCGCGCCATCCACCGGCGCAGCGGCGGCAACCCGTTCTTCGCCCGCGAACTGGCCCGGCTGCTGGACGACGAAGGCGCGGAGGTGCTCTCCGCCGTCCCCGAGGGCGTGCGGGACGTCCTGCGCCGCCGCGTCGACGGGTTGCCACCCGCGCGGCGGCAGGTGCTGCGGCAGGCCGCGGTGATCGGCCGCGAGGTCGACCTGGACGTGCTGGTCGCGGTGGCGGGCGACGAGGACGTGGTGCTGGACGCGGTGGAATCCGCGCAGTTGCTGGGTTTCGTCACCGAACGCGGCCCGGACGCGGTGCGGTTCGCGCACGACCTGGTGCGTGACACGCTCTACGCCGACATCCCGTCGTCGCGGCGGTCGCGCTGGCACACCGCCGTCGCGCAGGCCGTCGAACGGGACCGGCCCGACGACGTCGAGACCGTGGCGCACCACTACGTCCGGGCCGAAAGCCGTGCCACGGCGGGGAAAGCGGCGCACTACGCCGGTGCGGCGGCCGAACGCGCCGAACGCCGGTTCGCCCCGCACGAGGCCGTCCGGTGGCGGCGCGACGCCGTCGCCGCCCACGACCGGGCCCACGACCGAGCCCACGATCGGGCCCCGGACGGCGAGCGGGTGCGGCTGGCGGCGGTGATGGGGTACGTGCGGGCGCTGGCCGTGACCGGGGAGCTGGCGTCGGCGCGGCGGTTGCGGGGCGAGGCGTTGAGCGCCGCCGAACGGGTCGGCGACCCGGAGCTGACCGCGGCCGTGCTCGGGTCGTTCGACGTGCCCGCGATCTGGACCGGCAACGACGACCAGGACCTGTCCGACCAGGTGGTCGCCGTCGCGGAGCGGACGCTGGCGGTGCTCCCGCCGGACCGGCCCGCCGAGCGGGCCCGGCTGCTCACCGCGATGGCGCTGGAGCTGCGCGGCACCGCCGAGGACCGGGGACGGGCGGCGGCCCGGGAAGCCGAGGCGATCGCCCGCCGGCTGGACGACCCGGCGCTGCTCGCCTACGCGCTCAACGGCCGGTTCATGCAGTCCTTCGAACGCGCGGGACTCGCGGCTGACCGCGTCCGGATCGGCCGGGACCTGCTCTCGGTGTCGACCCGGCACGGGCTCGTGGCGTTCGAGGTGCTGGCCCACCTCGTGCTGCTGCAAGCACAGTCGGCGCTGGCCGAGTTCGAGGCCGCCGACGACCACGCGGCGACCGTCGACCGGATCGCCGCACGCCACGAGCTGCCGCTGGTCGGCGTGTTCACCGGGTGGTACGCCGCGCTGCGGGCCTCGGTGTCGGGCCGGGACGCGCGGGCCGCCTACCGCACCGCCGCCGCCCGGTTGGGTGGCACCGGGATGGCCGGGCTGGAGGCCGGGATCCGCCCGTTCGCCCTGCTGTGCCACGGGATCCAGGCCGGCGGACCGGTCGCCGTGGACCTCGCCGAGGACTGGGGGCCGTACCGGCCGTGGGCGCTCGCGCTGCACGAACTCGACGCGGGCCGGCCGGCGCGGGCGCGCGCCGCCGTGCGGGAGTCGCCGCGCGACCTGCTCTACGAGGCGCGGACGTGGCTGACCGGGTTGGTCGCGCTCGGTCTCGACGACCGCGACCTGATGGGTGAGGTGTACGCGGCCCTGCGTCCGGCGGCCGGGGAGCTGGCCGGGGCGGGCAGCGGGCTGCTCGTGCTCGGGCCGGTGGCCGGGCTGCTCGGCCGGCTCGCCGGGGCGCTGGGCCGTCCGGGGGACGCCGAGGACCATTTCCGGCAGGCCCGCGACCTGGCCCGCAAAGCCGGTGCGGCGCACTGGGAAAACGAGCTCGGGGCCCGATCGCCGGGGCGGTCGCGGCGCTGATCGGCGATTCGCGCCGAATCGCGGAGGCGGTGGTGCGCCCCCGCGATTCGCTATTGCGCGCGAGGCGCGGTCAGACCTGGGTGTAGGTCAGGCAGTTGGCCGCGTGGTCGCCCGACCCGGGGCCGACCCGCACGTCGGACGCGGTGCACTCCAGGTTGGCGTTGTGCACGCAGTCCGTCCGCGAGCAGGCTCCCACCTGCGCTACGACCTTGTCCAAGCCGCCCTTGCGGGACAGCGGGACGAAGGTGCCGCAGTCGGCGGTGCCGTTGACGCCGTTGACCGTGATCGCGAACGCGTGGCAGCCGTCGTGGTTGTACGAACAGCCCGCGACGGTGCACGAGCTGACCGCGGGCATTTCGGTGGTGGTCATGGTTGCTCCTCATGCCGGTTCGGTGTTGTGGACATTGCCACCGGCATTACAAGGTCGCAACACGGGAATGATTAGGTAAGGCTAACCACGGTCTATTTTTGCTGTCCCGCACCTATTTCCAGGGGTTTCCGGGTGCCCCGGCCGGGAGTGCCCCGGCGCGACACACCACCGGGCGCTCGCCGATCAGGTGACGCTTGGCCGGCATCGTGGTCGGGTACACACGTTCGAAGGTCGCTCGATCGGGTCATGAGTGCTCGACGCGCGCCGCGGGAATGGGAGCAGTGGTGGACGAGCGCACCATCGCGGGCCGGTACCGGTTGACGGACCGGATCGGCGCGGGTGGCATGGGTGTGGTCTGGCGGGCCGAGGACACCCGGCTGCGGCGGATCGTGGCGGTCAAGGAACTGCTGACCCGCAACGGTTTCGACGCCGACTCGGCCAAGCGGGCGGTGCGCGAGGGCCGGATCGCCGCGCGGCTCCAGCACGCCAACGTGATCGCGCTCTACGACGTGGTCGAGGACGACGACCGGCCGTGGCTGGTGATGGAGTACCTCCCGTCGCGCAGCCTGGCCGCGGTGCTGGCCGACCGGGGCACCCTGACGCACGACGAGGTGCGCCGGATCGGGCAGCAGCTCGCCGCCGGCCTCGCCTCCGCGCACGACGCCGGCGTGATCCACCGCGACGTCAAGCCCGGCAACGTGCTGGTGACCGAGTTCGGCACGGTGAAGGTCACCGACTTCGGCACCTCGCGGGTCGCCGGCGAGGGCACGCTCACCGCGTCCGGGATGCTCGTCGGCACGCCCGCCTACCTCGCGCCGGAGGTCGCGCTCGGCGCCGAGCCGGGCTTCCCGTCCGACGTGTTCGGGGTCGGCGCGACGCTCTACGCGGCGCTGGAGGGCGCGCCGCCGTTCGGGGTGGACGGCAACCCGATCCTGCTGCTGCACCGGGCGGCCGAGGGCAAGTACCCGCCGCCGGAGAACGCCGGACCGCTCGGGCCGGTGCTGGCCCGGCTGCTCGACCGCGACCCGGAGAACCGGCCCACCATGGCCGAGGCGGTGCGGATGCTCGCCGAGGGGTCCGCGGAGCCGGTCACCGTGGTGGCCGAGGCCCTGCCCTTCGCCGCCGCGACCCGGATCGTGCTGCCGGTGCTCGACCCGCCCGCCGAGACCGGCCCGTCCGAGCCGCTGCCGGCTCCCGCGCCGCCCGCCGAGCCCGCGGCCACCGCCGCGGACGAGCAGGCGGCCGGCCTGCCCGAGACCGTCCCGCCGCTCGCGCCGCCCGCCGTGCCGATCCCGGCGGCGGACGCCCCCGCCGGGACGACCGTCTCGGCCGAGCCGGTGGCCACGAACCCAGCCACAACCCCGGCCGAGGCGGACCCCACCGACGCGGACCCCGCCGGGACGGACCCGGCAGAGACCGACTCGGCAGAGACGACGCCGGCCAAGACGAAGCCGGCCACGCTGCCGGTCGCGACGACCCCGGCGACCCCGCCGGCCAAGACCAAGGTGGCGACCCCACCGGTCGAGCCGCCGCCCGCCGGACGGCCCGACGGCGAGTCCGACGGTGTCCGGCGGCGGGTCGTGCTGATCGTCGCCGCGCTGGTGGTGCTGCTGGGCGTGGTGGTGGTGGTGCTCCTCAGCCACGACGGCGAGACGCCCCTCGACCAGCCCGGCGGTTCCACGGCGACCGGCGCCACCCAGCCGACCGGCCAGGACCAGCCGACCGGCGAGCAGCCCACCGGTGGGCAGCCCACCAGCGGGCAGGACCAGCCGACCGGGCAGACGACCCAGGAGACCACCCAGGAGACCACCACCGCGCCGCCGACGACGACCACCCCGGCCCAGCCGACCGGCCCGGACCAGGCGCTGACCGACTACTACGCGTTGCTGCCCGGCAACACCGAGGTCGCCTACACCAGGCTGACCGACCGCTTCAAAGCCGGTCGCACCCTCACCCCGGCCAAGTACCGCGACTTCTGGTCGCGGGTGGCGAGCGCGCCGCTGAGCGAGGTGCGGGTGGACGGCGACAAGGTGACCGCGCGGGTGACCTACAACTACCGCGGCGGGGGCAGCGAGTCCGAGGTGAACGTCTACACCCTGGTCCGGGTCGGCGACGGGTGGGCGATCGACCAGCAGGACACGATCGGCTGAGCGCCGCACGATGTCCGGTGTCCTGACCGCCGCGCCGTGCCTTTTGCGCTAATGCGGCTCGCACAACGGAAGCGTTCGCGCGCGGCGGGGCGGAGTTAGGCTGTGAGGCCCGCCGGGGGCGGTGTCGACGCCGGTCGGGGCGGCGTTTCACCAGGTGGGCGCCGTGTGGACGGGTGGTGTCCACATGATGGAATCACGAACGGGTGAAGGGCGTCCGAAGTTGATCTTTCGGTATGCTGGGCGGCCTGGGAGCGAGAGGCGCTGCAACGGATGCGAATCCGCCACGCTCGCCCCGGGGACCACCGGACAAGGGCGCCTTCCATGTCAATGGGAGGTGTCCGGATGAACGGTTCGGCGAAGATCGACGCCCTGCGGCAGCTCATGGACCGCCGCGTGGCCGTGCTCGACGGCGCGTGGGGCACCATGCTCCAGAACGCCGGCCTCACCCCTGCGGACTACCGGGGCGACTTCCTGCACGACCACCACAAGGACGTCGCCGGCGACCCCGACCTGCTCAACATCACCCGCCCGGACGTGATCCTCGACGTCCACCGGCAGTACCTCGCGGCGGGCGCGGACATCACCACCACCAACACCTTCACCGCCACCGGCATCGCCCAGGCCGACTACGGGCTGGAGTCGCTGGTCCGCGACATGAACGTGCAGGGCGCGCGGCTGGCCCGGCAGGCGGCCGACGAGGTCGGCGGGCGGTTCGTCGCGGGCTCGGTCGGCCCGCTCAACGTCACCCTGTCGCTGTCGCCCCGGGTCGACGACCCGGCCTACCGCGCGGTGACCTTCGACCAGGTCAAGGCCTCCTACGCGGAGCAGATCGCGGCCCTGGACGAGGGCGGCGTCGACCTGCTGCTGGTCGAGACCATCTTCGACACGCTCAACGCCAAGGCCGCCATGTCGGCCGCCCGCGAGGTCGCGCCGCACCTGCCGCTGTGGATCTCGGTGACGATCGTCGACCTCAGCGGCCGGACGCTGTCCGGGCAGACCGTCGAGGCGTTCTGGCGGTCCATCGAGCACGCCGAGCCGCTCGTGGTGGGCGTCAACTGCTCGCTGGGCGCGACCGAGATGCGCCCGCACGTCGCCGAACTGGCCCGGATCGCCTCCGCCTACACCGCGGCGCACCCCAACGCGGGGCTGCCCAACGCGTTCGGCGGCTACGACCAGACCCCGGACGAGACCGCCGAGCTGCTGCACGAGTTCGCCGACGCCGGCATCGTCAACGTGGTCGGCGGGTGCTGCGGCACCACGCCCGAGCACATCGCGCGCATCGCCGCGGCGGTCAAGGACCTGACCCCCGGCCGGGAGGCGACCGGGCCCGCCCCGGCCACCTCGTTCAGCGGGCTGGAGCCGTTCACCATCGGCGCGGACACCGGGTTCGTGATGATCGGCGAGCGCACCAACGTGACCGGCTCCAAGCGGTTCCGCCGGCTGATCGAGGCCGACGACCACCAGGGCGCGGTGGACGTGGCGCTGGAGCAGGTCCGCGGCGGGGCGAACCTGCTCGACGTCAACATGGACGCCGACCTGCTCGACAGCGAGGAGGCGATGACGACCTTCCTCAACCTCATCGCCACCGAACCCGAGGTCGCCCGCATCCCGATCATGATCGACAGCTCCCGGTGGAGCGTGCTCGAAGCGGGCCTCAAGTGCGTGCAGGGCAAGGGCGTGGTCAACTCGATCAGCCTCAAGGAGGGCGAGGAGCCGTTCCTGGCCCAGGCCCGCGCGATCCGCGACTTCGGCGCGGGCGTCGTGGTCATGGCGTTCGACGAGCAGGGCCAGGCCGACACCGCCGACCGCAAGGTGTCCATCTGCGGCCGGGCCTACGACCTGCTGGTGCAGCAGGTCGGGTTCCGGCCCGAGGACATCATCTTCGACCCGAACGTGCTCGCCGTGGCGACCGGCATCGCCGAGCACAACGGCTACGCCAAGGAGTTCATCGAGGCGCTGCCCCGGATCAAGCAGCGCTGCCCCGGCGCGCGCACCAGCGGCGGCATCTCGAACCTGTCGTTCTCCTTCCGCGGCAACGACGTCATCCGCGAGGCGATGCACTCGTCGTTCCTGCTGCACGCGGTGCGCGCGGGGCTGGACATGGGCATCGTCAACGCCGGCCAGCTCGCCGTCTACGAGGACATCCCCCAGGACCTGCTGGAACTGGTCGAGGACGTGCTGTTCGACCGCCGGCCGGACTCCACCGACCGGCTGGTCGCCCACGCCGAGACGGTCAAGGGCTCGGGCACCAAGCGGGTCGCCGACCTGGCGTGGCGGGAGGCCCCGGTCGAACAGCGGCTGTCGCACGCGCTGGTGCACGGGATCGTGGACTTCATCGAGGAGGACACCGAGGAGGCCCGGCAGAACGCCGCCCGGCCGCTGGAGGTCATCGAAGGTCCGCTGATGGACGGCATGAAGGTGGTCGGCGACCTGTTCGGCGCGGGCAAGATGTTCCTGCCGCAGGTGGTCAAGAGCGCGCGGGTGATGAAGCGCTCGGTGGCGTACCTGGAGCCGTACATGGAGGCGGAGAAGGAGAAGGCCCGGCTGGAGGGTCGGGTCGACACCCGGCGCGGGCCCGGCAAGATCGTGGTGGCCACGGTGAAGGGCGACGTCCACGACATCGGCAAGAACATCGTCGGCGTGGTCCTGGGCTGCAACAACTACGAGGTGATCGACCTCGGGGTGATGGTGCCGTCGTCGGTCATCATCGACACGGCGGTGGCCGAGGGCGCGGACGCGATCGGCCTGTCCGGGCTGATCACGCCGTCGCTGGACGAGATGGTCACGGTGGCGTCGGACATGCAGCGCCGCGGCGTGAAGCTGCCGCTGCTGATCGGCGGCGCGACCACGTCCCGCCAGCACACGGCGGTCCGCGTCGCGCCCGCCTACGAGGGCACGACCGTGCACGTCCAGGACGCGTCGCGGGTGGTCGGCGTGGTGTCCGAGCTGCTGGACGCGGGCCGGTCGGACGCGCTGACCGCGCGCAACCACGCCGAGCAGGACCGGCTGCGCAAGCAGCACGAGGAGCGCCGCAGCGTGCCGCTGCTGACCTACCCGAAGGCCCGGGAGAACCGGGAGGTGGTGGACTTCGCCGACCTGCCGGTGCCGGACTTCACCGGGGTGCGGCTGGTCGAGCCGGACATCGAGGTGCTCCGGGAGATGATCGACTGGCAGTTCTTCTTCCTGGCCTGGGAGGTCAAGGGGAAGTACCCGGCGATCCTCGACGAGCCGGTGGCCCGCGAGCTGTTCGACGACGGCAACGCCCTGCTGGACGAGATCATCGCGACCGGGGCGTTCCAGGCGCGCGGCCTGCTCGGCTTCTGGCCCGCCACCTCCGACGGCGACGACCTGGTGCTCGACGGCGGCCGGGTGCGGCTGCCGATGCTGCGCCAGCAGACCACCAAGCCGCAGAGCAGGCCCAACCGGAGCCTGGCGGACTACGTCGCGCCCGAGGGCGACCACCTGGGCGGGTTCGCGGTGGCCGTGCACGGCGCGGAGGTGCTGGCCGCGAAGTACGAGGCCGAGCAGGACGACTACCGGTCGATCATGACCAAGGCGCTGGCCGACCGGCTGGCCGAGGCGTTCGCCGAGCACATCCACCTCCAGGCGCGGCGGATGTGGTTCGAACCCGGCGCGGAGCCGTCGCTGGCGGACCTGCACGCGGAGCGCTTCCGCGGCATCCGGCCCGCGATGGGCTACCCGGCCAGCCCCGACCACAGCCTCAAGCAGCCGCTGTTCGACCTGCTGGGCGCGGAGCGGGCCGGGTTGGCGCTGACCGAGTCGTTCGCGATGACGCCGGCGGCGGCGGTGAGCGGGCTGATCTTCGCGCACCCGGCGTCGCGGTACTTCAACGTCGGGCGGATCGGCCGCGACCAGGTGCAGGACTACGCGAAGCGGCTGGGCACGTCGGTGCGGGAGGTCGAGCGCTGGCTGCGCCCGAACCTCGCCTACGACATCGACTGAGCCCGGCGTAACGGGCCGTCCGGCCGGGGCGATGCACGGTCGACGCCGAGTTCCGGCGTCGACCGCCACCGCCGAACGGGACCCGATGCTGGACGACGCCATTCGCAAGGCCGCCGCCGAAGCCGACCGCCGGGACGCGGCCCTCAAAGCCAGGCAGGACCGGGCGGACGCGGTGGCCGAGGTCGCCGTGCCGAAGATCCTGGCGCTGCTGGCCGATGGCCGCGACCGGCTGCGCGCGGCGGGCGTGCGGCCGGTGCAGGTCATCGCGCCGCGCAAGTCGACGCTGTTCCGCCCGGCGGGCTACGCCCCGCGCGCCGCGGTCTGGCAGGTGGGCGAGGTCGCCATCAGCCTCGACGACCAGGTGTTCCGGCTCAGCACCACCCTGCACGCGGTGCGGGACCGGCGTGCCGCCCGGGACCGGGGCCTGGCCGTGGGCGACGTGTACGCGGTGCTCGGGTCCCCGCTGTTCCTGCGGGGGTCGGCCGGGGCCGAGGAGGTCGCGCTGCGCGACTGCGTGTCGGTCGGGCGCGGCGGCTCCGGGCTGTTCCACGCCGGTCTGACCGGCGGCATCACCGTGCACACCTCGTCCGAGCCGGACGTGTACACGCCGCTGGAGGACGTCATCGCGGCGCAGGTGGTGGCGGCCACCCGGCGGTGACCGGGTGGCCGCCGGGTGGGTCAGAGCCCGCCGGCGAGGCGTCGGCGGGTGGCGCGTTCGACCAGGATCGCCGCGAACGACGTGATCCGGGAGCCCGCCAAGCGGGAGGACTCCTCACGGCGCAGGCGGCGGATCTCCTCGGCGGGGACGGTGGGGTGGTGGTCGATCAGGCGGGCGTCCACGGCGGCCAGGTGGTCGTCGGGGTGTTCGGCGGCGAAGTCGTCGGCGGTCTTGCTCAACGGGTGCCTCCTGTTCACGGCGGGCCCCCTCGGAGTAACCAGACCAGGTAAATTCCGGAGAAACGCAGGATGAACCGACGGTGGGTCCCGTGGTTGCTTCGACCGGGCGCGGGGGACTTCGCGGACGGACCGCCGAACTGCGGGTGAACGGGTGTGCGAGTCGACGCCGAACCGGGCGCGGCGTGGACTAGCGTCCGGCCGTCGAGAGGAGACCGTCGTGACTGACCGCGGCGACCGCATCGTGGCCGTGCTCCAGGACGCGTTCGCGGACCTGATGTCGGCCGACCCGGCCGCCTTCCGCCACAAGTTCCGCAAGATGGCGGCCGAGCCGTTCACCTTCTACCGGGGCAGCGCCTGCCTGTTCTACGCCGACATGGCCGACGAGCCCGACGAGTGGGCCGACGAGCGCACCGGCCGGGTGTGGATCCAGGGCGACCTGCACGCGCAGAACTTCGGCACCTACATGGACGCCGAGGGCCGGCTGGTGTTCGACGTCAACGACTTCGACGAGGCCTACCTCGGGTCGTTCACCTGGGACGTCCGCCGGTTCGCGGCCAGCCTCGCGCTGCTGGGCTGGCGCAAGGCGCTGCCCGACCACACCATCGCCGACCTGGTGCGCGCCTACGTCTCGGCCTACGTCCGCCAGGTGCGCGCGTTCGCCGAGCACCCCGGTGACGAGCTGTTCGGCCTGCGGCTGGACAGCACGGACGGCGTCCTGCACCGGGTGCTGCTGCGCGCCCGGCTGGCCACCCGCGTCGGCCTGCTGGACCAGAAGACCGCGGTGGTCGACTACGAGCGCCGCTTTCGCCGCGACCGCGAGGGGATCCGCGAGCTCGACGACGCCGAGCGGGCCAGGGCGGTGACGGCGTTCGAGGCGTACCTGGACACCATCCCGAGCGGCAAGCGGGCCGCGAGCAGCCTCAGCTACGCGGTCAAGGACGTGGTGGGGCGCTTCGGGTTCGGCATCGGGTCGGCCGGGCTCTCGGCGTACAACGTGCTGGTGGAGGGCCGCACCCAGGCGTTGGAGAACGACGTCGTGCTGTCGATGAAGCAGGCGAGCGTGGCCGCGCCCAGCCGGATCGTGGCCGACGAGCGGATCCGCCGCTACTTCACCCACCACGGCCACCGCACCGCCGTGTCGCAGCGGGCGTTGCAGGCGCACGCGGACCCGTGGCTGGGGCACACCACGATCGACGGCGTCGGGTACGTGGTGGCCGAGCTCTCGCCGTACGAGTCCGACCTGGACTGGTCGGACCTGACCGAGCCGGCCGACATGCTGCCGGTGCTGGAGTACCTGGGGCGGGCGACCGCGAAGATGCACTGCGTGGCCGACTCGGACTCCGACCAGACCCTGGTCGACTTCCAGGTCGAGGAGGCCATCGCGCACGTGGTCGGCGACCGGGAGGCGGAGTTCACCGAGTCCATGGTGGAGTTCGCGCTGCGCTACGCCCAGCGCACCCGCGAGGACCACCGGCTGTTCGTGGAGGCGTTCCGCGACGGCCGGATCAAGGGCGTGGAGTCGACCGCGCGCTGACCCCGCGTGACCGGCGTTCAGCCCACCGGGTCGGGGTGTCGCCGTGCGGGAGGCGGGGGTCGTGGTCCACGTTGGACGGACGGGGCCCCGCCCCACCGCCGAACCAGGGATGACACCACATGACTCGACGTCTCACCGCCCGGATCACCGTTCTGGCCACCACCGCGGCACTCGCCCTGGCGATCGCCGCCGCGCCGGCGTCGGCCGCCGAGGGCGTGCTCCTGCTGTCCGGTCGCGCCATCGAAGACCCGCGCGGCTGCTACGACGTGTACGGCTACGAGGAGATCCGGAACCTGACCGACGAGAACGTCCTCGTCTTCGACGACCGCGACTGCGAAGGCCGGCTGGTGCAGATCATCGGGCCGGACGGTGTGGGCGACGACCTCGTCCGCGACCGTGGCCGCAGCGTCTTCGTCGCCTGACCACGACGGGCGGCGGCACGGTCCACCGACCGGACCGCCGCCCGTTCGGGTGCTACGCGGGCTCGCCGCGCAGCGGACGGCCAGGGAGGGCGTCGACCTGCACGTCCCCGTCGCGCACCACGAAGGTGCCGGCCACCAGCAGGTGCCGGACGCCCACCGACGGCCGGACGGGGTCGAGGTAGGTGGCGGTGTCGGTGATCCGCTCCGGGTCGAGCACGACGATGTCGGCGTCCGCGCCCACCCCGAGGTGGCCCTTGGCCACCGCGCCGGGCGCGATCGGGTCGAGCACCCGGGCGGGCAGCCAGGAGCACCGCCGGAACGCCTCCAGCCACGACCACGTGCCGGTCTCGCGGACCATCAGGCGCAGCGACTTGGCGAACGTGCCCGCCGTGCGCGGGTGGGTGCGGCCCTTCGGCGGCAACGGCCACTCGCGGCGTTCGTGGGTGCCGTCCGGCCACAGGACCGGCATGGCGTCGCTGGCCACGATCGAGTCCGGGAAGGCCAGCGCGCGGTGCAGCATCGCCGCGTCGGCCGGGTTCTCCTCGTCGACGAAGGACACCACGCACAGCGCGCCGGGATCGGTCTCCCGCAACTGCCTCAGCCGGCCCACGTCGGCGACCCGCTCACCGGTCTCGACCATCATGATGTCGCCCGGCGTGATGTCCCACGCCGCCAGCCGTTCGGGCGCGAGGAAGAACGCGCCGATGCCGGTGCTGCCCGCGCCGTACGGGTAGGCCTCCACGGTCACCCGCGACCCCTCCGCGCGGGTCTTCTCCAGCAGGCCCAGCACCCGGTCGACGTGCCGCCGGGACGTGCTGTTGACGTGGCAGTGGTGCATCGACGCGCCGGTCTCGACGGCGGCCCGGACCACCTCGAACGACCCGTCCACCGGGGTGTCCGGGTTCGACTCGACCAGTTCGCGCACGTGGGTGTAGATCGGCGCGTTGGCCCGCGCCGCCATCGCGGCCACCGCCAGGTACTCGGCCGGGTCGGTGTCGGGCGCGTAGCCGAGCAGCACGCCGACGCCGAGCGCGCCCGCGCCGATCTCGCGCTCCAGCACCGCCACCCACGCCGCCAGCTCCGCCGGGCTGGAGGACCGCTGCCAGCGGGGGTCGCCGAGCAGGTGCAGGCCGCTGCGGAAGTCGGCGTCGGGCTCCAGCCCCATCAGCACCTGCGCGCGGGCCGCGCCCCACGACGCGGAGAAGCCGTAGTTGAGCGGCCGGCCCTCCCAGGCGGCCCGCGCGTAGGCGCGGCCGATCGGGGTCAGGCCCGCCTCCAAGTCCAGCGCGGTGGTCACGCCGTCCAGTCCTTGGAGGCGGTGGCCCGCGATGCTGTGCACGTGGCTGTGCAGGTCGACGAACCCGGGCCCGACGACCAGCCCGGTGACGTCCACGACCGGCACGCCGCCGGGGGCGGGCAGCGACGGCCCGACCGCGGCCACCTTCCCGTCCCGCACCAGCACGTCCGCGACCCGGTCGACACCTGTGCCGGGATCGAGCACCCGGCCGCCACGCAGCAGCACCATGCCGCCAGTCCACCACGCGGCGGTCCGCCGGCACGTCGTCGCGACCGACAAGCCGGCGAGGTCGGGTTGGTGCGTTCCCCCGATGACCCGGCTCGCCGGGGAGCGGGACGCTCGACCAAAGATCCGCGCACGAGAGGAACCCCGCATGGCGGACGCCACCGTGCTCGCCGGTGCCGACTGGCAGGCCCGGCTCGACGACCTCGCCGCACGCCACCGGGTGCCCGGCTTCCAGGTGGGCCTGCTGACCCCGGAGGGCGGGGTGCGGGTGCCGGCGGCGGGCCTCGCCGACCCCGACCACGGCCCGGAGATCACCGTCCGGCACCTGCTCACCCACACCAGCGGCATCGACGGCGACCTGCTCCGGTTCGCCGCGCACCTGCGCGACGACGTCGGGCTCACCGGCGAGCGGATCCTGTCCGCCGAGTCGGCCCGGCTGGGGCGGCACGGCGGCCGCGCACCACAACGGCAGCACCAGCGGCCGGCTCGCCGAACTGGTCTCGTTCCCCGAACCGGGGTGGCGCTGTGCGTGCTCACCGCCCGCAACGGCGCGCGGCGCGAATTCGCCCTGCTCACCCACCTGGGTGTCGATCACGTGTTCGCCGGTCGGCTGTTCGGGCGCACCGGCTGACGGCGGTGTTGTCCGATCCCACTACCCGGCGGTGGAAGTTCGGTCGGATCGTCCGACGAAGTGATCTGGGTCGCAAACGCAGGATTGCCGCATGTCCACCCCAACACTCGACGTCGACGCCGGGGCCCCACCGGGGGAGCGGGTGCCCGACGCGGTCCGACACCCGCTGGCGCGCTACCTGGCCCGCCGGCTCGGCCGGCTCGTGGCGTCGGTGGTCGTGCTGGTCACCGCCGCCTACCTGATGGTCCGGCTGCTGCCCGGCGACCCGGCGCGGCTGTCGCTGGGCGCGGAGGCGACCGCGGAGCAGGTGGCGCGCCGGCGCACGGAGCTGGGGCTGGACGAGTCGATCCTCACCCAGTACGCGCGGTTCTGGGCCGACCTGTTCCAGGGCGACCTGGGGCTGTCCTACAGCAAGCGGCTGCCGGTCTCGGAGGTCATCGCGCAGCGGATGCCCGCCACGCTGGAGCTCTCGCTGCTGGCCATCGTGGTGATCCTGGTGGTGGGGGTGCCGCTGGGGATGTTCGCCGCCGAGGCCGTCCGGGGTGGGCGGAACAAGGCGTTCGACGCGGTGTTCTCCGCGGTGACCGGGTTCGTGACGGTCGTGCCGGTGTTCGTGGTGGCCGCGGTGCTGATCCTGGTGCTGTCGGTGAACGCCCGGCTGCTGCCGGTGGCCGGGCAGTCCGGGCCGGACTCGTACGTGCTGCCGGTCGCCGCGCTCGCGTTCGGCGCGGTGTGCGCGCTGGCCCGGATCGTGCGGGCGGCGACGCTGACCGTGCTGGACACCGACTACGTGCGCACCGCCCGCGCCAAGCGGATGAGCCGGACCCGGCTGTACCTGCGGCACGTGCTGCCCAACCTGCTCGCGCCCACGCTCACCACGGCCGGCCTGGTGCTCGGCTCGCTGGTGGCGGGCAGCGTGTTCGTGGAGACGGTGTTCGCCTGGCCCGGCATCGGGCAGGTGGTGGTCGGCTCCATCACCCAGCGGGACTACCCGCTGGTGCAGGGGATCGTGCTGGTCTACGGCGCGCTCATCCTGGTGGTCAACCTCGTGGTGGACCTGCTGATCGGGTTGTTCGACCCGCGCTCCCGCATCGCTACGGTCTAGGGCGGCACGCATGTCCACACTCCCCGGCGCGGCCGTGCGCCGTTCCCGCCCGGTGCTGCGGCACCTGGCGAGCCCGACCGCAGTCATCGGCGTCGTCGGAACCCTCATCTTCGTCGGCCTGGCGGTGCTGGCCCCCGTGCTGTGGGGTGACGCCGCGGCGCAGGAGGACCTGGCCGCGATCGGGCGCGGCGCGTCCGCCGAGCACTGGCTGGGCACCGACGCGTCCGGCCGCGACATCCTCCTGCGCACCCTGGTCGCCACCAGGACGTCGCTGTTCTACGGCCTCCTGGCCACCGTCATCGGCGTCGTGCTGGGTGTGGTCGTCGGCTGCCTGCCCTACGTCCTGCCGGTGTGGCTCGGGCGGCTCGTGGTGTCCACGGTGAACATGCTGGTGGCGTTCCCGGCGCTGCTGCTCGTGCTGTTCCTGGCGGTGTTCTTCGGCCAGGGCACGGTCGGCGCGGTGTTCGCGCTCGGCCTGGCCATCGCGCCCACCGTCGCCCGGCTGTGCCAGACCATGGCCGCGAGCGTGGCGGGCATGGAGTACATCAGCGCGGCCCGGGTGCTCGGCGTGTCCCGCTCCAAGGTGCTGTTCCGGCACGTCATCCCGAACATCGGGGACGTCGTGCTGGTCAACGCGACCGCTGCGGCGGCCAACAGCCTGACCGCGTTCGCCGGGCTGTCGTTCCTCGGCCTGGGCGTGCAGGCCCCCGACTACGACTGGGGCCGGCTGCTCGCCGAGGGCCTGTCCCGGATGTACCTCCAGCCCGCCGCCGCGCTGGGCCCGGCGGCGGCCGTGGTGCTGGCCGGGATCGCGCTGACCATGCTGGGCGACGCGGTCGGCCGGGCGGTGGGCATCACCCCGGTGCTGTCGCTGCGCCGGCTCGGGTCCCGGCCGACCCGGACGGCCCCGGCCGCCGAGCCGGACCGGTCGGCCGTGCTGTCGGTGCGTGACCTGTGGGTGCGGTTCCCGACCGAGGACGGCTGGCGGTCGCCGGTGCGCGGCGTGAGCTTCGACGTGGCGGCCGGCGAGCGGGTCGGCATCGTGGGCGAGTCCGGGTCCGGCAAGAGCCTCACCGCGCTGTCGGTGGCGCAGCTGGTAGACGGTCCGGGCGTGGTGGACGCCGGGTCGATCCGGTTCGACGGCTTCGAGTACGCCGGGCTGACCCGCAAGCAGGTCAAGGCCCGGGGCGACCACCTGGGCACCGCGCTGTCGATGGTCTTCCAGGACCCGATGTCCTCGCTCAACCCGTCACTGCGGGTCGGCGCGCAGGTCGCCGAGGTCGCCCTGCTGCACGGCGGGACCGGTGCTGCTCGGGCACGTGAGCGGGCGGTGGCCCGGCTCGCCGAGGTGGGCATCCCCGACCCGGCGGCCCGCGCCGAGCAGTACCCGTTCCAGTTCTCCGGCGGGATGCGGCAGCGGGCGATGATCGCGATGGGCCTGATGGGCCGCCCCCGGCTGATCATCGCCGACGAGCCGACCACCGCGCTGGACACCACCGTGCAGCGGGAGGTGCTGCGGCTGCTGGACCGGGTGGCCGCCGAGCACGCCGCCGCGGTCGTGTTCATCTCGCACGACATCGCGCTGGTGACCGGGTTCTGCGACCGGGTGCTGGTGATGTACCAGGGCGAGGTCGTCGAGGACATCACCACCGCCGACCTGGTCGCGGGCCGGGCCGCGCACCCCTACAGCCGGGCGTTGATGGCCTCCATCCCGACCCTGACCACCGACAAGTCCGCGCCGCTGCCCACCGTCGGCGACTTCGTGAAGGGAGCGGGGGAATGACCGCCTTCGAGGTTCGCGACCTGGTCGTCGGCTACGGCCGGGGCGCCCGCCGGGTGCGGGCCGTGCGCGGGGTCGGCTTCGCGGTGCCCGCCGGCACCACGCTCGGGCTGCTCGGCGAGTCCGGCTCGGGCAAGTCGACCATCGCCCGGGTCGCGGTCGGGCTGGAGCAGGCCACCTCCGGCGACGTGCTGGTGGACGGCGAGTCGGTGCTCGGCCCGGCCGGGCGCCGGGCGCGCTCCCGCGTGCAGATGGTGTTCCAGGACCCCTACTCGTCGCTCGACCCCCGGATGACCGTGGGGCGGTCGATCGCCGAGGGCGTCCACGCCGGCCGGCGGCAGCCGAAGGTCGACGGGTCACTGCCCGACGACCCGGCCGGGCTGCTGGAACTGGTCGGCCTGGACCCGTCGTTCGCCCGCCGGCTGCCGCACCAGCTCTCCGGCGGCCAGCGGCAGCGGGTGGCGCTGGCCCGCGCCCTGGGTGCCCGGCCGGCCGTGCTGCTGGCCGACGAGATCACCTCCGCGCTGGACGTCTCGGTGCAGGGCACCGTGCTCAACCTGTTCCGGCGCATCCAGCGGGACCTGGGCCTGTCCTCGGTGTTCATCTCGCACAACCTGGCCGTGGTCCGGTACGTGTGCGACCAGGTCGCCGTGCTCGACCGCGGTGAGCTGGTCGAGATGGGGCCGGTCGAGAAGGTGCTTTCCGAGCCCGAGCACCCCGCCACCCGGGCCTTGGTCGCCGCGGTGCCGCAGATCGGTGTCCCGCTGTTCACCCGCGTCTGAGAACGGAAACGCCATGCCCCGCACGTGCGCCATCGACGACCTGTGGGCCGACCGGGTCCCCTCCCACCCCGCGATCTCCGCCGACGGGACGCGCGCCGTGTTCGTCCGGGGCAGCCTGGACCGCGATGGCGACCGCGTCGTGCTGGGCGGCGCGTGGTCGCCGGACGGCAAGCGGCTGGCCGTGGTCACGCTCGGCGCGTACCCGGACCCGACCGCGCCGCTGGTGGTGGACACCGCGTTCCACAAGGCAGACGGGCTGGGCCGGTTCGGCGGCCTGCGGCTGGACCTGGTGGTGCTGGACGTGGTGGTGCTGGACGTGGCGTTCGGCGAGCTGACCCGGCCGGTGACCGGCCTGCCGGTGATCGACGGCGTCACCTGGTCGCCGGATGGCACCACGATCGCCTACGTCACCCACCGCGACGACCGGTGGGACACCACCTTCACCGGAGCCGTGGAGACCGTCGAGGTGGCCGCGCCGGAGCTGGACCGCGGCGTCCACGCGGGCCCCGGCGGGGCGGCGGACCAAGCCGTGCCGCTGCGGTTCACCCCGGACGGCCGCACGCTGTACTTCGCCGTGCGCGACCAGGGGCTGACCCACCTGCACGCGGTCGACTGGTCCACTCCGGACGCTCCCGCCCGGCGCGTGTTCGGCTCCACCACCGAGAGCCTGAACGGCCTGGCGGTGGCGGGCACCGGCCGACCGGCCACCATACTGTCCACTGTGGACAGCTTTCCGGAGGTCGTGCTGCTCGACGGCACGCGGGTCGTGCACCGGACCGCGCTGAGCGGCAACGGCCCGGCGCGGCTGATCCCGTGGGGGTACAGCTACGGCGGCTACGCCACCTGCTACCTCACCTCGCACCACCCGGAGGTGTTCGCGGCGGCGGTCGCGGGCGGGGTGGTCTCCGACCTGGCCGCGCTGCGGGCCGCGTCACCGATCGCCAAGGTCCGCGAGGTCACCGCGCCGACCCTCCTGCTGCACGCCGCCGACGACCAGCGCTGCCCGGTCGGCCAGTCCGAGCAGTGGTTCGTCGGCCCGCGCGAGACCGGCGTGCCGACCCGGCTCGTGCTCTACCCCGGGGCGTCGCACCTGTTCGTCCTCCTCGGCCGTCCCTCCCAGCGCGTCGACTACCGGCACCGCCTGCTCGCCCGGCTCGCCCAGCACGTGCGCTGAGCCCCCGCACTCCCCGGTCGCCGCGAGACCGGCCCAACCCCCGAAGGACATCCTCCGCATGAACACTCGGTCGAAGACAACCGCGGTGGCCGCCACCGCCGCGCTCGCGCTCGCCGCCTGCTCGTCCGGCACCTCCGCGGGCGGCTCCGGCGAGCCCCTGGTGGACGGGACGCTCAAGCTCGCCCTCCAGGCCGACCCCGGCTCGCTGTTCCCGCACACCACCGCCGACAGCTACAGCCGGCAGGTCATCGCGTTCGGCTACGAGAGCCTGGTGACCATCGCCCCGGAGGGCGAGGTCCGGCCGTGGCTGGCCGAGAAGTGGGAGACCTCGACCACCGCGACGACGTTCACCGTCCGCGAGGGCGTCAAGTGCGCCGACGGCAGCCCGCTCACCGCGAAGACCGTCGCCGCGAACTTCGACTGGCTCGCCGAGCCGAAGAACGGCTCGCCGCTGCTCGGCGTGTTCGTCCCGCCGGGGCTGACCACCACCGTGGACGAGGCCGCGCGGACCGTGACGCTCACCGCGTCCGGACCCGCCCCGTTCCTGCTGGAGAGCCTGGGCCAGGCGTTCATCGCCTGCGACGCCGCGCTGAAGGCGCCCACCGACCACGCGGCCAAGTTCAACGGCACCGGGCCGTACGAGCTGACCGAGGTCAAGGCGGGCAACAGCTACACGCTGACCCGCCGCGAGGACTACGCGTGGGGCCCGATGGGGACCACCGCGAAGACGCCGGGCCTGCCCAAGACCGTGGTGGTGACCGTGGTCGGCGACAACACCACCCGGGCCAACCTGCTGCTCTCGCGCGAGACCAACGGCGCCGGCGTGGAAGGCCCGGAGGCCAAGCGGGTCGCGGGCGCGGATCTGCCCTCGCTGGACTTCAACCTCCCGTCGACCGCGGTGTTCCTCAACCACGCCGCCACCCGCCCGACCGCCGACCCGGCGGTGCGCAAGGCGCTGGTGCAGGCCACCAACACCAGGGCGGTGGCGGACATCCTCGGTGGCGGTGACGGCGGCGAGGCGCTGTCGTTCATGGCCGGCGACCCGAAGGTGTGCCAGCCGGGCAAGATCCACGAGGCCGCGCCGAAGTACTCGGTGGACGAGGCCAAGCGCACCCTCGACGCCGCCGGCTGGACCGCGGCCGGCGACGGCACGCGGACCAAGGACGGCCGCGAGCTGGCGCTCGTCGTCGTGGTGCGCAGCGACGCCCAGCGGGTCGCCGGCTTCGAGTACCTGGTCAAGGAGTGGCAGAAGATCGGGGTGAAGGCCACCCTGAAGACCACCGACCCGGCGGGCGCGAGCGCCATCCTGTTCGACCCCGTCGCCGGCGACTGGGACGTCGCCGACTGGGGGCTGGCCGCCCCGTTCCCGAACATGCTGGTCCCGTTCTTCAGCGGCGCGGGCCCGGGGAACTTCTCCAAGATCGCCAACCCGGCCTACGACGAGAAGGTGGCGGCGGCCTCCGGCAAGCTCGGCGCGCAGGGCTGCGCCGACTGGGTGGCCGCCGAGACCGCGCTGGTCGCCGCCGCCGACATCCTGCCGATCGGCTGGACCCAGGTCTCCTACTTCTACCAGGGCTTCAAGTCCGACCGCTCGCTCCAGATCGAGCCGTGGTCGCTGCGCCAGTCGTCCTGACCACCGACGTCGAACCCGAGAGGACACCATGAACCACGCACTGCTCGCCTCGCCCGAGTGGCAGGAACGCCTGGACGTGCTCGCCACCGCGCACGACGTGCCGGGCGTCCAAGTGGGCGTGCTGGAGCTCGACGCCGACGGCAACGCGGAGGTCCGCGTGCTCGTCTCCGGCGTCACCAGCCTGGACACCGGCGTGACGGTCACCGAGGACACCCTGTTCCAGTACGGCTCGATCAGCAAGGTGTGGACCACGACCCTGCTGATGCAGCTCGTCGACGAGGGTCTGCTGACCCTGGACACCCCGGTCGTCGACGTCCTGCCGGAGTTCCGGCTGGCCGACCCCGAGCACGCCCCGAAGGTGACCGTCCGGCAGCTGGTCACCCACACCAGCGGCATCGACGGCGACATCTTCCTGGACACCGGCGACGGTGACGACTGCGTCGAGAAGTACGTGGCCGCGCTGGCCGAGACCCTCCCGTACACCCGGCCGGGCGGCCCGCTGAGCTACTGCAACGCCGGGTTCGTGCTGGCCGGGCGGATCATCGAGGTGCTGCGCGGGACGTCCTGGGACGACGCCGTCGCCCAGCACCTCGCGCGGCCCCTCGGGCTGACCCACGTCATCACCCGGGCCAAGGAAGCGCCGCTGTTCCGCACCGCCGTGGGGCACCAGGACAACCCCGACCAGGACAACCCCGACCCGGACGCCGCCGGCAAGGTCGTGCCCGCCAAGGTGTGGATGCTGCCGCGCTCGGTCGGGCCGGCCGGCCTGATCACCGGCACGGCCGACGCCCTGCTCCGGTTCGGCGCGCTGCACCTGCGCGACGGCGTCGGCCTCAACGGCGAGCGGGTGCTCTCCGCCGAGTCCGCCCAAGCCATGCGAACCCTCCAGGTCGACCTGTCGGGCGTGTCCACAGTGGACCGGGGCTGGGGGCTGGGCTGGATCCTGAGCGACTGGGGCCGCGCGGACGGCGCCCCGGTGACCGCCTCCCAGCACGGCGGCCACACCATCGGGCAGGTCGCCCGGCTGGTCACGTTCCCCGAGATCGGCGTGGCGGTCTGCGTGCTCACCAACGCCGACCGGGGCCTGGGCCTGTCCGACGAGCTGCTGGACCTGATCGGCGCCGAACTCGGCCTCAGCGCGCCCAAGCCGCTGGTGGAGGAGGGTGCGGACCTCGACGACCTGCTCGGCACGTACGAGACGGTGATGGTGCGCCAGACGATCGGCCGCGACGAGGACGGCCGGTACTACACGGACCTGGAGACCAAGACGCCCGGCATCGAGGACGCCGTCCAGCCGCGCCGGGAGGTCGTCCCGTCCGGCAAGGGCCGGTTCCTGACCGACGTGAACGGCGCGCAGACCGAGTTCACCCACGTGGTCGACGGGGAGGACGAGTACCTGTACATGTTCCGGCTGTTCAAGCGCGTCGACCGGTGAACTACCGGGACGCCGCCCGCGATCGGCTCGACCTGCTGATCGACCACGCGCTGCGGCTGGTGGCCTGCGAGTCCCCGTCCGGGGACCCGGGGGCGCTGGAGCGCTCCGCCGGGCTGGTGGCGATGATCGGCGCGGCGTACTTCGGGGTGCGCGGCGAGGTCGTGACGCGCGACGGCGTCCCGCACGTGCGGTGGCGGCTGGGCCACGGGCCGCGCCGCGTGCTGGTGCTCGGCCACCACGACACGGTGTGGCCGGTGGGCAGCCTGCAGCGGCTGCCCGCCGTGGCCGACGGCGGCGCGCTGCGCGGTCCGGGCAGCTACGACATGAAAACCGGCCTGGTGCAGGCGTTCCTGGCGTGCGCGCTGGTCCGGGAGCGGCCCGGCGGGCTGGCCGGGGTGAGCGTGCTGGTCACCGGCGACGGCGAAGCCGGGTCGGCGACGGCCCGCGCGCTGATCGAGCGCGAGTCCGCCGGGTGCGCCGCCGTGCTGGTGCCCGAGGGCGCCGGGCCCGGCGGCGAGCTGCTCACCGCGCGCAAGGGCGTGGCGCGCTACCGGCTGGAGGTCGTCGGCCGGGCCGCGCACCCCGGGCTGGAGCCGGAGCGCGGCGTCAACGCCGGGCTGGAGCTGGCCGCGCAGATCCCGGTGGTCGCCGGGCTCGGCGACGCCTCGGTGGGCACGACCGTCGTGCCCACCGCCGGGTCGATCGGCACGTCGGTGAACACCGTGCCGGACACCGCGCGGGTCGCGGTGGACGTGCGGGCGCGCACGGACGCCGAACTGGCCCGGGTGGACGCCGCCCTGCGCGGCCTGACCCCCCGGACGCCGGGCGCGCGGCTGGTCCTGCACGGCGGCGTCACGCACCCGCCGATGCCCCCGTCGGCGGACCTGTTCGCGCTGGCCGCGGCGTCGGCGGCGGCACTGGGCCTGGACCCGCCGGCCGACCTCGCGGTGGGCGCGGCGTCGGACGGCAACTTCACCGCCGCCGCGGGCGTGCCCACGTTGGACGGGCTGGGCGCGGTCGGCGGCGGCGCGCACACGCCCGACGAGCACGTGCTGATCGCCCCGATCGCGGACCGGGTGGCGCTGTTCGCGCACCTGCTGGACCGGTTGCTGGCCGGCTGACTGCGCCAAAAGGCGCATTAGAGTGAATCGGGGGATCGGTTCGGCGAGGAACGAGGACGGCGATGACGCAGACAGGCACCGGGGCACCGCTCGCGCCGCTGATCCAGGCGGTCGGCGCGACGCTGCTCAGCGTGCTGGCGGGCGACGTGGCCGGGGCCCGCCGGGTCGGCGGCATCGCCATCCACGACCCGCACGACACCGCCGCGCGGCCGGAGCGGGCCGTGGTGCTCGGCGTCGGCGTCGCGGGGGAGCGGCAGATCGCGGACGTGGTGTGGACGTGCCTGTCGGCCGGGGCGTGCGCGCTGGTGCTGCGCGACGACACCGGCCTGCCCGAGGCGGTCGCGGCCGAGGCGGCGACCGGCGGCCTGGTGCTGCTGCGGATCGCGCCCGGAATCTCGTGGAGCCAGCTGTCCGTGGCGCTGTCCACCGCGCTGGACCGGGAGACCGCGCGCGGCCGGCGGTGGGGCGAGCCGGAGCGGGTGAACAAGGAGCGGTCGCTGTCGGACCTGGCCAACGCGCTGGCCGCGACGATGCACGCGCCGGTCACCATCGAGGACCTCAGTTCCCAGGTGCTCGGCTACTCGGACAACCAGAACCTGGGCGACGCGCAGCGGCACGAGACCATCCTGGGCCGGGTCGTGCCGCCGAAGTACACCGAGAAGCTGCGCCGCGCCGGGATCTTCGAACGCCTCTACGCCCACGACGAGCCGGTGCTGGTGGACCTGGCGGTGATGCCGGAGCTGGACGTGCCCCGGGTGGCCATCCGGATCGCCAACGGCCAGTACGTGATCGGCTCGATCTGGGTGGCCACCGCGACGCCGATCGCCGAGATCGACACGTCGGTCCTGCGGGCGGCGGCCGAGCGGGCGGGCGAGCTGATCGACAGCGGCACCCACGACCAGGACCGGCGGCGGCGCTACGTCGGCGCGCTGGTCGGCGAGGACGAGCTGGAGGCCGCGCGCAGCGCGCAGGAGCTGGAGATCGACACCGAGTTCATCTACCTGGTGGTGGCCGAGCCGGTGCGGTCGGGCCTGGACCTGTCGGCGCGCGGCCTGGATCGGCACGCCGACATCCTGCACCTCCAGCTCACCGGCGTGAGCAGCCGCGCCATCGCCGCCGCGGTCGGCGGTCGGGTGGTGGGCGTGCTGCCGGTGGAAGCGCCCGAGACGGGCGGCCGGCGGGCCGTGGCGGCGGCCGAGAGGTTCGCCCAGACCGTGCCCGCGCACGTCGTGGTGGGCTCGGCGGTGAAGGGCGCGGGCGGGGTGTTCGGGGCGTGGAGCGACGCGCTGAAAGCCCTGGCGTCGGTGAACCGGAGCCCGGCCACGGCGAACCGCGCGACGGTGGTGCGGGTGGAGGACGCGTACTTCGACGTCCTGCTGCACGAAGTGGGGGAGAAGCTGCTGGCCCGAGACCCGGCCCTGCCGACCCCGGTGTCCCGGCTGCTGGACTACGACGCGGAACACCACACGGACTTCGCGGAGTCGCTGGTGGTGTACCTGCGCGAGTTCGGCTCGGTGCACGACGCGGCCCAGGCCCTGCACATCCACGCGAACACCATGCGCTACCGCCTGCGCCGCCTGTCGGACATCTGCGGCATCGACCTGACCAACCACGACGCCCGCTTCAAAGCAATGCTGGAACTCCGCATCCGCAACCTACTCGCCTAACCCGCCACTCTTGCCGCTCCTCTCCCGCCCCGTTCCCGCTGCCCGTCGACTTCTCGGCTCCCGCCACCGTTCCCGCTGCCCGCCGTCCCCGCCGCTCCTGCTGCTCTGCCGCTCCCCGCCGCCTTGCCTCTCCGCTGCTCCATCGTCAGCGCTCCCCACCCGGACCGCATCCGTCTTCTCCCGCCCGCCTTTCGCCCGCGCTCGCGTTCCGCCTCGACCACCTTCCGCCCCGGCCGCTGTCAGTCAGGCGCTCCGTCCAGGAGATCCACTAACCTTCCTCGCGCCTCGCGCCTCGCGCCTCGCGCCTCGCGCCTCGCGCCTCGCGCCTCGCGCCTCGCGCCTCGCGCCTCGCGCCTCGCGCCTCGCGCCTCGCGCCTCGCGCCTCGCGCCCCGCGCCCCGCGCCCCGGGCGGCGGGCCAGAGGCGGCGCGCGGCGGGTGGAGGCGGCGGGTGAGGCATCGCTGGTGCGGGGCGGTGATGGTGCGGCCAAGGTGTGGTTAAGCGTTGTTTGGTGGCGTTGGCACGACGCCATGGTCGTGGGGCTGGGTGGCGGGTCGGCTCGGAAGTGTGAACAGCGGCGCGTTTCGCCGCCCGGCCGGGTGGTCTTGCTCGTCACGGCGGGTGACGGGTCGGGGGCGTGGTGGGATTCCACGAATGCCCCGGCGGCATTAGGTGGCCTCGGACAAAGACCGGGGGTGGGGTCGCTCCGCAGTATTGGCGGCATGACGGATCTCCTTGCGCGCGACGCCTCGGCGTTGGTCGGGCAGTCCCGACAGGACGCGCTCGCCGCGGCGGACCGGGCCGGCGTCGCCATCCGGGCGCTCGACACGCTCCCCGAGCTGAGCGCGGCGTACGAGCTGTACCGGCGGATCTGGCGGCCCGACGCCGAGCACGTCGCGCTCTCCGTCGAGATTCTGCGCGGACTGTCCAAAGCGGGCGGCTACGTCGTCGGGGCGTACGCCGGTGAGCAGCTCGTGGGCGTCTCGGTGGGGCTCAACGGGGTGCCCGCGAGCGGTCGGCTGCACAGCCACATGGCCGGTGTCGCGCCGGAGGCGCAAGGGCGCAGCGTCGGGTCGGCGATCAAGCTGCACCAGCGGGCGTGGGCGTTGGCGAGCGGCATCTCCACCGTCGCCTGGACGTTCGACCCGCTGGTGCGCCGCAACGCCTACTTCAACCTGGCCAAGCTCGGCGCGCGACCCGAGGCGTACCTGACCGACTTCTACGGCCCGATGACCGACGGCATCAACGGCGGCGACGCCTCCGACCGGCTGCTGGTCGGCTGGGACCTGGCCGTGCCGTTCCCGCCAGCCGGCGCGGCCGACGACGGCGGCGTGCCCGCCCTGATCCGGTGCACGGACGAGGGCGTTCCGCACGTCGTGGCGTCGTCGGCGGGCTTGGTAGCGGTGCCGACGCCGCCCGACGTCGAGTCGTTGCGGCAGACCGAGCCGCGGGTCGCCGCCGCGTGGCGGCACGCGGTCCGGGAGGCGCTGGCGGGCGAGCTGTCGACCGGGTCGACCGTCACCGGTTTCTCCCGGACCGGCTCCTACCTGGTGGCACGGAAGGACAACGCGTGAAACTCGACGGCTTCGAACTGATCACGACCACGCTCCCGCTGGTCTCCCCGTTCCGCACGTCGTTCGGCGTGGAGACCGAGCGGGGCGTGCTGCTGGTGCGCGCGGTGACCGACGAGGGGGAGGGCTGGGGCGAGTGCTCGACCCTGCTCGACCCGCTGTACTCGTCGGAGTACCTGGCGGGCGTGCTCGACGTGCTGCGCCGCTACCTGGTGCCCGCGCTGGCCGACCTGCCGGCCGTCGAGGCGCACCGGGTCGGGCCGGCGCTGGCCCGGTTCGCCGGGCACCGGATGGCCAAGGCGGTGCTGGAGATGGCGGTGCTGGACGCCGAGCTGCGGCACCGGGGCGTGTCGTTCGGGCGCGAGCTGGGCGCGGTGCACGACAGCGTCCCGTGCGGGGTGTCGGTCGGCATCATGGACAGCGTGCCGCAGCTGCTCGACGCGGTCGCCGAGTACCTGGAGCAGGGGTACGCGCGGATCAAGCTGAAGATCGAACCCGGTTGGGACGTCGAGCCGGTGCGCGCGGTGCGCGAGCGGTTCGGCGACGACCTGCTCCTCCAGGTCGACGCGAACACCGCGTACACGCTCAAGGACGCCGGTCAGCTCGCCCGGCTCGACCCGTTCGGCCTGCTGCTGGTCGAGCAGCCGCTGCCGGAGGAGGACATCCGGGGGCACGCCGAGCTGCAGCGCCGGATCGCCACGCCGGTGTGCCTGGACGAGTCGATCGTCTCGGCGCGGGCGGCGGCCGACGCGATCAGCCTGGGCGCGTGCCAGGTGGTGAACATCAAGCCCGGCCGGGTCGGCGGGTACCTGGAGGCGCGGCGGATCCACGACGTGTGCGCGGCCCACGACGTGCCGGTGTGGTGCGGCGGGATGCTGGAGAGCGGCATCGGCCGGGCGGCGAACCTGGCGCTGGCGGCGCTGCCGAACTTCACCCTGCCCGGCGACACCTCGGCGTCGAGCCGGTACTTCCACCAGGACCTCACCCCGCCGTTCGAGCTGGTCGACGGCCGGATGGCGGTGCCGACCGGGCCGGGGCTGGGCGTCGAGCCGATCCCGGAGCTGCTGGCCGGGGCACGCCGGGAGTGGGTCCCGGTGCGCGGGTAGTTCACCTGGTGGAACGCCCCGCGCGGGCACCGCGCACGCTGGGAGTATCGGGTACGTCGGCGCGCGGTCACCGGAGCGCGCCGCGGACCGCTGGAGGGGTGCCGTGCCGCTGCCCGACGAACCGTTGCGGAAGCTGGGTTTTCTCATCATCGGGCTGTTCGACGGCGACGACCCGAGGACCGGCCACGAGTCCACACTGGACATCATCCGGTTCGGCGAGGACCTGGGCTTCGACAGCGCGTGGGTGCGCCACCGGCACCTCCAGTACGGCATCTCGTCGCCGGTCGCGGTGCTGGCGGCGGCCTCCCAGCGGACCAGCCGGATCGACCTGGGCACCGCCGTCATCCCGCTCGGCTGGGAGAACCCGCTGCGCCTGGCCGAGGACCTGGCGACGGTCGACGTGCTCTCCGGCGGCCGGCTCAACCCCGGCGTCAGCGTCGGCCCGCCGACGCACTACGACCGGGTCCGCGAGGCGCTCTACCCGGACACCGCCGACCAGGAGGACTTCAGCCACGACCGGGTGAAACGGCTGCTGGGCTTCGTCCGGGGCGAGCGGGCGACCGGGTTCAGCGGCACCGAGGGCATCGAGGTGTTCTCCGACCGGGTGCAGCCGCACGCGAAGGGCCTGGCGGAACGGCTGTGGTACGGCGGCGGCAGCACCCGGTCGGCGCGGTGGGCCGGCGAGAACCGGATGAACTACCTGACCAGCAGCGTGGTGAAGGCCGACGGCGACGCGGGGTTCGAGCAGCTCCAGCTCGCCCAGGTCCGGGAGTTCCGCGCGCACCACCCGGACGGCGAGAAGGCCCGCGTCTCCCAGGGCCTGGTGGTGATCCCGACCGACACGGCGACGGCGGAGCAGAAGGCGAAGTACCACGACTACGCCGCGAAACGCCTGCCGCGCACCGCGTCGCCGCAAGGCCCGGCCCGGCTGCTGTTCGCGCCGGACCTGGTGGGGCACTCGTCCGAGATCGCCGCGCGGCTGCACGCGCACGCGGTGTTCCGGGAGGTGGCCGAGGTGGCGTTCGCCCTGCCGTTCACGTTCGAGCACGCCGACTACGTCCAGATCCTGACCGACATCGCCACCGGCCTGGGCCCCGCACTCGGCTGGCGCCCCGCCACCTGAAGCCCCATCACCTGAAGCACCGTCACCTGACGACCGGGTCCGGAGTCTCCTGGCCCGTCGCCGTGGATCCTCCCCGTGCCGCATCCCGGGCCTCCGGTGGACGGGTGCGCGGTCGAGTCAGACGCGAGGAGTCAGGCGCGGGGGCGCCAGCGCTTCCACAGGGCGGTCGCCTCGGCGCGCGTCTTTCCGTCCCACACCAGTGACACGTCGACGGTCATCTGCGCCTCGGACGCCTCGGTCACCGTCGCCCGCAGCTCCACCGGGTCGTGCAACGGCGACGGGCGCAGGTAGCGGACGTCCAGCCCGGCCGTGACGTAGGACAGCGCGGCGTCGCCGAGCGGCGGCCACCCGCGCTTGTCGGCCTCCTGCATGACGGCGGCGGCGCTGTGGCAGTCCAGGACGGTGCAGATGATGCCGCCGTTGAGGAAGCCCAGACCGTTGTCGTGCGCGGGCCACGGCGTGAAAGTCGCGGTCACCACGCCGTCGTCGGCGGAGTAGCTGCGCAACTTCAGGCCGTCGGCGTTGGCGTGGCCGCACCCGAAGCACGGGAGGTCCGGGTACAGGCGTTCCTGGATGCTGGTCACCGGTCCACAGTAGGCACGGGGTCGGCCCGCGACGGCGGCCGGGCACCACCCGTCACCAGGTGCGGCCATCCGGGTACGTCGGGTAAACCGTACAGCGGCACGTGCTAGTGTGACCTGTGCCCGACGCGCCCACCCGGTACGGCTGGAGCTGTCGGCCGGGCGCGCGCGGGACCAGTGGCTCGGCAACCCAGTCCCCGGAGGATGTCTTCCCATGTTCAAGCGGATGCTCAGCGCCTTCGGCGTCGGCGGACCGTCCGTCGACACCGTTCTCGACTCACCGCACGCCACGCCCGGCCAGGTGATCACCGGCCAGGTGCGCATCCAGGGTGGCAGCGGCGACGCCAACATCGACCAGATCGTGCTCTCGCTGGTGACCAGGGTCGAGGTCGAGCACGGCGACCACGAGTTCGCCGGGGTGTCGGAGTTCCTGCGGATCCCGGTCGCCCAGGGCGTCCGGGTCGCGGCGAACCAGCCGCTCACCGTGCCGTTCCAGCTCCCGATCCCGTGGGAGACCCCGATCACCGCCGTCGGCGGGCACCCGCTGCCCGGCATGACGGTCGGCGTGCGCACCGAACTGGTCATCTCGGGCGCGCCGGACAAGGGCGACCTCGACCCGGTCGTGGTCTCGCCGCTGCCGTCGCAGGACCGCGTGCTCGACGCGTTCGGGCAGCTCGGCTTCCAGTTCCGCAGCGCGGACGTGGAGGCCGGCCGGATCCACGGCGTGCACCAGGAACTGGGCTTCTACCAGGAGATCGAGTTCTTCCCGCCGGCGCAGTACGCGGGCCGGCTCAACCAGGTGGAGCTCACCTTCGTCACCAGCCCGCACGAACTCGTCGTGGTGCTGGAGGCGGACAAGCGCGGCGGGCTGTTCAGCTCCGGCGGCGACTCGTTCGGCCGGTTCCACGCCTCGCACCAGGACGCGCAGCACACCGACTGGGCGTCGGCGATCAACGGGTGGCTCGCGCAGATCGTCGAGCGCGGTGGCCACGCCGCCCACGGCCAGTCGGCCTTCGGTCAGTCCGCCTTCGGCCAGCCCGGCCACCCGCAGGCCGGCTACCAGCAGCACGGGCACTACGACCAGCACGGCCACCACGGGCGGCGCGGTCCCGGCGTGGGCGGTGTCGTCGCGGGCGCGGCGGCCGGTGTCGTCGGCGGGATGATCCTCGGCGAGGTCGTGGAAGACGTCTTCGAGGGCGACGGCGGAGACTTCGCCTCCGAGGAGTGAGCGCGGTCCGGGGTGGGCCGCGGCGGATATCCGGTCGCGCGGCCCACTCCCGGCCGGAGATCATCGGTTGATGGGACAGAGGTCGGAACGGGCCGTCGTGCTCGTCACGGGGATCCAGGCGGCGGGCAAGTCCACGGTCGCGCAGTCGCTGGCCGAACGGCTGCCGCGCTCGGTGCACGTCCGCGGTGACGTGTTCCGGCGCATGGTCGTCGGCGGGCGTGCGGAGATGGGGCCGGAGCCGTCCGAGGAAGCGTTGCGGCAGTTGAGGTTGCGCCACGACCTGGCGGCGTCCACCGCGGACGCGTACTACGAGGCCGGCTTCACCGCCGTGGTGCAGGACGTGGTGCTCGGCGAGTTCCTGCCGTACCTGGTCGACCGGGTCCGCAGCCGCCCGTTGCTGGTCGTGGTGCTGGCGCCGACGCCGGCGGCGATCACCGTGCGCGAGGCGGGCCGCGCCAAACGCGCCTACGACGAGTGGACCGTGAACGCCCTCGACCGCGTGCTGCGCGAGGAGACCCCGCGCCTGGGCCTGTGGCTGGACACCTCGGAGCAAACAGCGGACGAAACCGTCACCGAGATCCTGGCCCGATGGTCGGAGGCCGTGGTCGAGTAGTCCGCACGTTCGTGCGCGCGGCCGGGGGCGTGTCGGCGGATCAGCCTCGGCCGAGCGTCACGCGGTCCTCCTGCGCCGGCCCACCACGACCGCGCCCAGCCCGGCGGCGAGCAGGGTCAGCGCGGCGAGCGACTGCCACAGCAGGCCGCCGAACCCGGTCTTGGCCAGCGACGAGTCACCCGAATCGCCCGAGCCGGCACCGGGCAGCGAACCACCGGGCACCACCGCGCCGGGTGACGTCGTGGTCGCGCCGGTCCCGCTGGTCCCGCCGGTGGTGTGGGTCGTCGTGGTCGGGGCCGTCGTCGTGGTCTGGTCGGTGGTCGTCGCGCCGGTGGTCGGCGAGGTCGGGGTACTGGGGCTTGTGGTCACGTCGGGGGCGCAGTTCGCGGCCACCTCGCCCAGCCGGACGGACGCGATCGGGCCTTCGTGCTTGCCCGCGAACGACCCCGCGATGGTGATGTCGAGCCACGCGCGGGCGGTGTCCTGGCGGGACTGCGCGGCCGGGTCCTGGTGCGGCGTCACGGTCACGGTCAGCGTGCCGGACCCGAGGTCGGCCACGCCGAGGTCCGCGCCGGTCACCGGGAGCGCGGTGACCCCGGCCCCGACCCGGTGGCCGAGCACGGTGATCTCGCCGCTGTCGGACCGGTTGTAGGCCAGCGCCCACGGGCCGACCGGCGGCGGCACGCACTCGGCGTAGGAGTCCAGCGACGCGACGGCCAGCAGGTCGCGCCCGTTGTACGGCAGCGTCAGCGCGGTGAGCTGGGCCTGGGCGTAGTTCTTGCCGTCGGACGACGCGGTGCGGGTGGTCCTGGTGGCGATCCCGACCCGGTCGAGCACGCCGTCCGGGTCGCTGAAGTCGCCGGGGTTCTCGCCGTGGCCGGTGCTGACCGCGGACCCGTAGTCGCCGGTGTACGCGCCGAGGCCGAGCGCCGGGACGTCCGCGACGGTCAGCCGCACGAGGCTCGCGCGCGCCGCCTCGGACTCGGCCGCGGCGACGGACGGCGCGAGCAGCCCCGCGCCGGCGGCGAGCAGCAGCGTGGAGGCCACGAGCGAACCTGATCTGACTGGTGAAAAGTTGCGCACCGTGCATATGTACGCCTGAATGGGTGTATTTCATAGCCCGAACAGGTCACACTGACGGCGGCTGCTTGCTTTGCCCGAGGTCGTAGGGGCCAAAGGAGGGCGCCGGCCGACCGGTCGTGTCGATTGTCACGGAGCCACGCGGGCCGCGGGGCCCAGGAGGTGTGGCCCAGGAGATGTGGCCCAGTGGCCCTAAGAGGGCGGCCGGGTCTGATGGCTGCCCGGAGGTCACCGGGCAGCCATCCGGGGTCACGGGACGTGGACGCTCCCGCCGAACTCGCTCACCGCGAGACTGCCCGGCCCGACCAACCCGACGCGCTCGCCGGCGCAGCGCGAGTCGTGGAAGATCACCACCACCTGGTCGGTGCGGTTCTCGACCCTGAGCGGGGTCGTGGTGTTGCGGTAGCAGCCGCTCGGGTTGCGGTACTCGCGGTCGCCCACCTTGAGCACGCCTTGCGCGGCCGACGCCGCCGGAGCCGCGACCAACCCCACCGCCACCGCCGCGGCCACGCCGACCGCGGCGGCCAGTTGTCGTGTCACCATCGCGGAGAACTCCCTTCCGGTCCGAATGCCGCACAGCATCCGCACCATCCGGACCTCGCGCGCGCGAATCGACCCCAGGTCCCACGACGGAACAGCATCCAACTCGAACCGGTGATGTGCGCCGGGCGTGCGTGACGCGCGGTCACCGGGCTTCGAGGGCGGTCCGACCCCGACCCGTCAACGGACCGCCGCACGGCTCGGGCGGGTGTGGTGCTGTACTGACCGCTGATCCGTCGCAGGGGGAGGTCGTCAGTGGCTCAGATCCAGGTGCGTTCCGGTGTCAACCCGGACGAACCGGAGGTGCCGGTCGTGGTCGTGGTGATCGACCCCGAGGGGCCGCCGGCCGAGCAGGTCCTGAACAACCTGTCGAGCTACTGCTACGAGGGCGACGGCGTCCTCTACTTCGCGCAGACCGACGGCTGGGCGGAGTCCGCGCTCGCGGGCGACCGGCTCACCGTCGACATCGTGGCCCACCCGGCCGCGCTCAAGCAGGTCGACGTCGACCCGGAGCGGTTCCCGGTGCGGTCGGCGACCGACCCGGAGGCCGTGGTCGTGCTGCGGGTGGAGACCCGGGTCGACCCGCAGGTGTTCGCACGGGCGGAGCCGGGTGCGGCGGTGTTCGCGCTGGGCCCGGACGAGACGCTGGAGGACGCCCTCGCCGACGAGGAGTCGTGGCCGATCGTGGTCGCGCCCCCGCCCGAGCGCTGACCCGCGTAGCGCCGGAGGGCTCACCGCCGGGCGGCCGGGGGTCGCCCCCCGGCCGCCCGTGCGGGTCAGCAGCCGCGACGGGCCGGGGCTTCGCGGGTCACCAGGTCGGTGCCGCCCGCAGTGCCGTCCAGCCACACCACGCGCCGGTTCCGGTCGGCCGCGAACGACGCCTGGTCGCCCCGGTTGCACGAGACGCGCTCCGGCGTGCCGCCCCGGACCGGGACCTGCACGAGCTTGGGCAGGCCGGCGTTGGTGCCGGCCGCGCCGACCCGCGTGCTGAACGTCAGCCACTGGTCGCTCGCGTCCAGCGCCGGGTACATCGGGGCGTGCTCGCCGTCCTCGGCGACGACCGCGCGCACCCGCCGGCCGTCGTGGTCGGCCGCCAGGACGCCCGAACGGCCGTCGATGCCGACGTCCTGGATCCACGCCACTCCGCTCGCGGTGAGCACGACGTCCTTGACGAACACCGAGCCGGTCGGCGACGGGACCACCGTGCGGGTGCCGGTGCGCAGGTTCTCCACGACGGCGTTGTAGTACCAGCCGGTGCCGTCCCGCCGGACCTGCGTGTAGGACAGCAGGTGCCCGCGCAGGAACGGCCGGTTGCCCTGCACGCCGGGCTCGGGCGTGAGGTTGCGGGCGGGGCCGTCGCCGACGCGCACCCACACGTCGGTCTCGAACGCGCCGGCGAAGTCGAAGTGCTGCCACGCCACGACGTCACCGGAGACCACCGGCACGGACAGCTCGGCGTCGGTGCCGCCGTCGACGACCGTCCGGAGGGGACCGCCGTCGAGCGTGCGGGCCAGGATCCGGCTGCCGGCCCGGGACCGGTTGCTCCACACCGCCGTGGTGCCGTCGGTGTTGGTCTGGGCGTTGCTCGTGCCGTCCTTCGCCGACAGCCGCACGGGCGGCGTGGCGCGGTCGGTGCGCCCGGCGAACACCTCGGCGGCCTGCTCGCCGCGCGGGTCGGACAGCAGCACCACGTACCGGCCGTTCGCGGCGGACGGGAACGGCGACACCGACGTCACGCCGGGGACCAGCGTGGTGCTGTCGGTGCCGAGCCTCTGCTCCCAGCCGGGCACGATGCCGTGGTCGTCGAACGCCCTGGCGATCGTCGCCTGCTGCCGCGCGGTGAGCTTGAGCGCCGCCGCCGCGCCGAGCACGGCCGTGCGGCCGTCCACGAACGTGTCCAGCGGAGTCAGGTACTCGGTGAGCGCGGTGTAGACGACCTTGTCGGCCAAGGCCGGGTCGAGGCGCTCGCGGATGTCCCACAGCGCGCCGCCGAAGATGGTGGAGTTCAGGTGCACGCCGCCGTTGTCGGTGTTGTTGGTGACGCCGAGGTAGTCGTGCACGGTGGTGCGGCCGTCGTTGAGGTCGCGGATCGCGCACTCCTCGGGCGCGGTGGTGCGGCACAGGTCCTCGCCGAGCAGGCCGGCGTTCGGGTCGGTCATCGGCGTGCCGGTCACGGTCACATCGATGGCGTTGCCGAGGTAGTCCGAGACGGCCTCGTTGATCGCGCCGGACTGTCCAAGGTAGACCAGGCCCGCGGTGTGCTCGGTGATGCCGTGGGTCATCTCGTGGCCGACGACGTCGAGGTCGGCGGAGAGCGGCAGCCGCTCGCCGGTCGCCCAGCCGTAGACCATCTTCCGCCCGTCCCAGAAGGCGTTGAGGAACGGCCGGCCGCGGTTGGTGACGCCCGCGACGGACACGCTGGAGCCGCCCTTGCCGTCGATGCCCTCGCGGCCCAGGCGCTGCCGGTAGAACTCGTAGACCTGGCCGGCCGACCAGTGCGCGTCCACGCCGCCGGTCTCGGCCGCCGCGCCGTCGAACCGCGTGGTGTCGGCGGCGAACAGCTTGGTCTCGGGCGGGAACTCGCCGAGGAAGTCGTAGTAGTCGCGCTTCTCGGCGTCGTAGGTGAGGATCTCGCCGCCGGTCGCCGGGAACATCGCGCGGCTGCGGTCGCGCAGCTCGAACCGGCCGTCCGCGCGCTCGTAGACGGCCAGCGGTTTGGTCTTGCCGTTGGCCGCGACGCCCTCGCCGGTCGCCGGGCCTTCGGCGAAGTGCAGGTTGTCGTACTCCAGCGCGACGGCACCGGTGTGCGCGTCGACGTAGACCTCGCGCCGCATGGGCTGCCCCTTGGGCACGTCCTCGCCGCGCACGGTCAGGTGCCAGGTGAGCACGCCGGGACCGTTGGGCAGCACGACCAGGCCGTGCCGCTCGGTCTTGGCCCGGGACCGGGTCTGCGGGTCCAGCGCCGCCAGCGCGCCGCCGACGGCCCGGTCCTCGGACACGGTCGGGGTGGTGTCGACGGTCAGGCCGCGCGCGGTCCGGTCGGTGGTGGCCCGCACGGTCCGCTCCGCCGCCGGACCGGCCAGGTGCACGAGCGTCTGCGCGCCGAAGACCGGCACGCCCCGGTGGCGCTGGCCGAACCGGACGGTGGACCGGTCGCCGGAGTCGGTGGTGGACAGCGGGGCGAGTTCGACGCCGCCGGTCGCGGCGCGGGCCAGGGTGAGGTCGTCGGCGTGGGCTGCCGGTCCGCCCGGTAAGACGGTGGCGGCGAGCGCGGCCAGGACCGCGGCCCCCGCGAGAGACTTCCGCATGGAGATCCTCCTCGCCCGTGCGTCGGCAGGGATGTCGCGGCACGGGTGCGGCCATGGTCGCGCTGTCGAGTGGTGCGGACCTATCCGGCGTTGATCGTCAACAGTTGGCAGTTCGAGCCCGATCAGCCGCCGGGTCTGGGCCGGGTGTCCCAGGGGTTCACCGGGTCGGCCCAGCGCGGCGCGCTCCCGACGAACGCCGCCACCCCCTCCGCCGCCGAGCCGCCCTACCCGCCGGCCACCGGGACGCCTGCGGTCAGCCGGCCGTCGTGGACCTCCACGAACCGGTCGGCGGTGGTCAGGTGGGTGCGGTCGTGGGTGACCAGGACGGTGGCCGTCGCCTGGCGGTGGGTCAGGCGGGTGATCAGGTCGAGCACGGCCGCGCCGCGTTCGTGGTCCAGAGCGCTGGTCGGCTCGTCCACCAGCAGCACCTTCGGGTCGTTCACGAGCGCGCGGGCGATGTTGACGCGTTGCCGTTGGCCTCCGGACAGCTGGTGCGGCCGGCGGCCGGCCAGGTCCGCCAGGCCGACGGCGGCCAGCAGCTCCAGCGCGCGGGGTCGGGCGGCGGTGGGGGAGCGGCCGTCCAAGTGGGCCATGACCTGGAGCTGTTCGACCGCGGTCAGCGACGGCAGCAGGTTCGGCTGCTGGAACACCGTGCCGATGGACCGCCGGCGCAGCGCGGCCAGCTCGCCCCGGCTCAGGCCGGTGGTGGTGACGCCGTCCACCGCGACCGTGCCGGAGTCCGGGGTGACCAGGGTGGCGGCGACGGCGAGCAGGCTGGACTTGCCGGAGCCGGACGGGCCCACCAGGGCTGTCAGCGTGCCCGCCGGGACGGCGAGGGTCACCTGGTCGAGCGCGGTCAGGCGACCGTCGCCGTCCGGGTAGGTGAGGGTGATGTCGTGCAGTTCGAGGCTCATCGGGCGGCTCCCAGGGCGGTCAGCGGGTCCACGGACGTGATGCGGCGGACGGCCAGCGCCGCGCCGGCGGCACCCAACAGCACCGTCACCGCCGCCGGCGGCAGGACCGTCGCGGGGGTGAGCAGGAACGGGATCGCCGAGCCGGCCAGGGCGGCACCCGCCGCGACCGCCAAGCCGGTGCCGAGCAGGGTTCCACCGGTCAGCACGACGACCGCCTGGCCCAGGGCGTCACGCAGGAGGCCGGCGGTGGACGCGCCCAACGCCTTCAGCACGGCGACGTCGCCGGCCCGCTGGATCGTCCACACGGTGAAGAACGCGCCGATCACCAGCGCCGAGATGGCGAACAGGAAGCCGCGCATCAGCTGGAGCGAACCGTTCTCCGAGGTGTAGGAGCCGATGCCCGCCAAGGCGTCGCCGGTCGGCACGGTCCGGGTGCCGGCGGCGGCGTCGATCGCGGCGGTGTCCGTGCCGTCGGTGGTCAGGGCGAGGACGGTGGCGGCCTGGGTGCCCGGTGGCGCGATGTGCCGCCACGTGTCCACAGTGGTCCAGACGACCGGGGTGTGGCTGTACCAGGTGTCGCCCTGCACGGCTGTGACGGTCAGCGTGCGCCCGGCCAGGGTGATCGTGTCGCCGAGGGCGGCGGCCAGATCGGCGGCGGCGGCGGTGGACAGCACCGTGGAGCGGTCGTCCCCCACCGGGGCGAACGACGACCCCGGACCGACGCCGAACACCGTGACCGGGGCGTTGCGGCCACCCGCCGAGGCTTTGCTGGTGGTGATGCCCAGCGGCTCGGCGGACCGGACACCCGGCGCGCCCGCCCACCGCCGCACCTGCTCGTCGGTCACGGTGGACTCGGCGAACGACACCTCCGTCCCGCCGAAGGCGATCCGGTCCGCGGGCAGGTCCGCGATCCCCGAGGTGTTCTGCCGCCCCAGCCCGGCGGTCAGCCCGGACAGCAACCCCACCAGCAGGGTGATGAGCACGATGACGCTCCCCATGAGCGCGAAGCGCCCCTTGGCGAACCTGAGGTCCCTCCAGCCGACGTACATCCCGTCCTTCTTCCCCGGAGCCTCCGACAGCCCCGGTGCGCTTCCCACCGTCTCCCGGGGCGGGGGCCGGGGCATCGCGCGGGAGAACGGACTTCCCGCGCCGTCCGGCGGCCGCGGACCTCGAACTTTCGGTTGATGCCGGCTTCGGGCAGGTCACCTACCCTGGACGGTGCTCATGGAGAACACCCTCACCACCCGCGCCGCTCTCGCCTGGTGCCTGCACCTGCTGGTGGTCGGCCTGATCGCGCTGGCCGCCCTCCGCACGGCCGCGAACGCACCCGCGATCGCCGACGGGACCGCGTCGCGGACGGCCGTTGTCGCGGCGCTGCTGGCCGTCGTGTACGCGGTGGGTGTGGTGGTGCCGGGCGTCAGCCGGTCGCGACGGTCCGCCAGGTGGTGGCTCGCCGCCGTGTGCGCGGTGTGGGTCGCGCTGCTCGTGCTCACGGCCGACGCGGTGTGGGTGGCGTTCCCGTTGTACTTCCTCCAACTGCACCTGCTGCCACGCCGCGCGGGCGTCGCCGCGGTCGCCGTCACGGCGCTCGCCGCCGTCACCGCGTTCGCCGTGCACCAGGGCTTCACCCCGGCCGCCGTGCTCGGCCCGGTGCTCGGCGCGGCCGTCGCGGTCGCCGTCGTGTGGGGTTACCAGGTCCTCTACCGCGAGAGCGAACGCCGCCGGCGGCTCATCGAGGAGCTGACCGCCACCCGCGCCGACCTGTCCGAAGCCCAGCACGCGGCCGGGGTGCTCGCCGAGCGGGAACGCCTGGCCCGCGAGATCCACGACACCCTCGCGCAGGGCCTGTCGAGCATCCAACTGCTGCTGCGCGCCGCCGAGCGCATCCTGCCCGACCGCCCCGAGGACGCCGCCCGCCACATCGCGCAGGCCCGCCGCACGGCCGTGGACAACCTCGCCGAAGCCCGCCGGTTCGTGGCCGCGCTCAGCCCGCCCGCCCTGGACGGCACGACCCTCGCCGGCGCGCTGGAACGCCTGTGCGCCACCACGCGATCGCCGACGGCCCGCTTCCACCTCGTCGGCCGGCCCGTGCCGCTGCCCACCGCGCACGACGTGGCACTGCTGCGGATCGCGCAGTCGGCGCTGGCCAACACCACCCGCCACGCCCGCGCCGGCACCGCCGAGGTCACCCTCGACTACCGGGACGACGAGATCGCGCTGGAGGTCGCCGACGACGGCGAGGGCTTCGACCCGGCGGCGCTGCCCGCGCCCGACCCGGCCGCCGGCGGGTTCGGCCTGGCCGCGATGGCCGCCCGGGTGCGCTCGCTCGGCGGCACCCTCACCGTCGAGTCGGCACCCGGCCGGGGCACCACCCTGGCCGCCCGGCTCCCGATCCCCGAGGCCGCCCGGTGACCCCGATCCGACTGCTGCTGGCCGACGACCACCCGGTGGTCCGGGCGGGCCTGCGGGCCGTGCTGGAGACCGAGCCGGACCTCGTGGTGGTGGCCGAGGCCGCGACCGCCGAGCAGGCCGTGGCGCTGGCCGCCGAGCTGGACGTCGACGTCGTGCTGATGGACCTCCAGTTCGGCGAGGGCATGAACGGCTCCCAGGCCACCGCCGCGATCAGCGCCCTGCCCGACGCGCCGCGCGTCCTGGTCGTCACCACCTACGACACCGACGCCGACACGCTGCCCGCGATCGAGGCGGGCGCCACCGGCTACCTGCTCAAGGACGCCCCGCCGGAGGAGCTGGCCGCCGCCGTCCGCACCGCCGCCGCGGGCCGCACGGCGCTGGCCCCGGCCGTGGCCGACCGGCTGATGAACCGGCTGCGCACCCCCGGGACCGCGCTCACCAGGCGGGAGACCGAGGTGCTGTCGCTGGTCGCCGAGGGCCTGTCCAACCACGCCATCGGCGCCCGCCTGGACCTCACCCTGGCCACCGTGAAGTCGCACCTGGTGCACATCTACGCGAAGCTGGCCGTCGACTCCCGCACCGCCGCGGTGGCCGCCGCCACCGCCCGCGGCCTGATCCGCCGCTGACGACCGTCCTCTCGCGACGGTCACCCGGTCGTGGCGGACGTTTCGCCCGGCATCGGCGAAAACACCGTGTCAGGATCCGGGCGTCGTCGCGTGGGTCGAGCAACACGGTGGAGGCACGATGTCGTTGTTCGCCCGGCTGGGTCGGGGACGCGGGGTGGTCGCCCGACTCGTGGCGGTGGCGATCGCGGCGACGCTGGTGACCGCGCCGGCGGCCGCCGCCGCTACCTGGGAGGTCGAGGGCGAGAACGACCCGTCCACCTTCGACTGCGACCACCTGTACTACAGCAACTACCTGTCCGGGATGCAGTTCGAGAACGACGCGTCCGGCGAGCCGACCATCGACAACACGGTGATCAGCAAGCGGGTCGGGTCCGGGTTGCCGGCCTACTGGTCGACCAGCATGGCGCTGGGCAAAGATCCGGACAGCGGGAACGTGGCGGCGTTCTACGCGAACTACACCACCTCGAACCTGACGCTGTACAAGCACGTCTCGGGCACCAACACGGTGACCGACGAGATCGCCGGCGGCCAGGGGCGCCAACTGCCCGGCGGGACGAACTGGGGCGGCATCGCCGCGGACCCCGCGGCCGGCGCGCTGTACGGGGCGCAGAACGGCGGCGTGCCCAAGCTGTTCCGGATGGACCTCGCGACCGGTGCGACGCAGGAGTGGACGCGCGGGGTCAACCTGACGTCCGTGCCGCCCGACGACCCGGTGTTCACCGGCGGGTCGATGGTGCCGGACATGTTCGTGGACAGCAACGGCGGCGCGTACTACGGCATCTCCTACGGCGGCTCGTCCTACGTGTACCGGCTGGACCCGGCGACGGGGACGACGACCCAGGCCGTGCACGTCACCGGGCCCGCGTCCGCCAACGGCTTCAACAACTACGGCATGGCGTACGCGCACAACGCCATCTACCTCGGCCTGTACTCCGGCGCGCTCTACAAGGTCGACCCGGTGACGGGGGTGTCGGAGCAGGTCGCGGGCGGCAACGCGCACCAGAACCAGGTCGGGCGGATCGAATCCGAGCCCGGTGGCACGTGGCCGATCACCGACCTCGCCGCGTGCCGAATCGCGCCGGACTTGACGAAGAAGATCGTGGTCGCCAAGACCGCGGACCAGACCGATGCCCGACCGGGTGACAAGGTCACGTACACGGTGACCGTCCGCAACACCGGCACCGGTCCGGCGTCCGGCGTGTCCGTGGTGGACGACCTGACCGGCGTCCTGGACGACGCGACGTACAACAACGACGCCGTCGCCGTCGGCCCGTCCACCCAGCCGGTCTACGACGGCACGGCGCAGAACCTCACGTGGACGGGCGACATCGACGCCGGAGCCACCGTCACCATCACGTACTCGGTGACCGTGGGCACCCCGCCCGGCGGCGACAAGACGCTCCGCAACACCGTCACCTCACCGGACGGCAACTGCTCGGCGGGCTGCTCCACCGAGGTGCCGATCGCGTTGCTGCGCCTGAAGAAGGCCAGCGCCCCGGCCGACCCGAAGCCCGGCTCGACCATCACCTACACGGTGACCGCGACGAACGACGGCACCGCGCCGTGGACCGGGGCGACGTTCACCGACGACCTGACCGGCGTGCTGGACGACGCCGCCTACAACAACGACGCCACCGCGAGTTCCGGCGCGGTCGGCTACGACGCGGCCGGCCGGAAGCTCACCTGGACGGGCGACGTACCAGCCGGCAGCACGGTGACGGTCACGTACTCGGTGACCGTGGGCAGCCCACCCGCCGGCGACAAACGCCTGACCAACGCCGTCGTCGGCCCGGACGGGACGAACTGCTCGCGGGGCTCCACCGACCCCGACTGCCGCACCGACGAGCCCATCACCGGCCTGGTGATCCGCAAGACCGCCGCGCCCGCGACCGTCAAGCCCGGTGACACCGTCACGTTCACCATCACCGCCGAGAACGTCGGTGGCGCGGCGGTGACGGGCGCGACGCTCACCGACGACCTGACCGGCGTGCTGGACGACGCCGACTACCAGGCCGACGCCGTGGCCCGCGTCGGCGGCACGAACGCGCCCACCCAGCCGACCTTCGACGCCGGCACCCGCAAGCTCACCTGGACCGGTGACGTCGGCGTCGGCCAGACCGTCACCATCACCTACACCGCCACGGTCAAAGCACCGCCCACCGGCGACTTCTCGCTGGTCAACACCGTGACCGGGCCGGACGGCTCGACCTGCCCGCCGGGATCGACCGACCCGGCGTGCGGCAGCGTGACCCCGGTCGGCGCGGTCACCGTCCGCAAGACCGCCGACAAGGCGACCGCCACACCCGGCGAACGCGTCACCTACACCGTGACGGTCGTGAACACCGGCCAGGCGGACTACCCCGGCGCGACCTTCGCCGACGACCTGACCGGCGTGCTGGACGACGCCACGTGGGACGACCAAATCACCGCCGACATCGGCACGGCCACGTTCGACGCGGGTGCGAAGCGCTTGACGTGGACCGGCGACGTCGCCAAGGGCGCGACCGCGACCATCACCTACTCGGTGACGGTGGGGAACCCGCCTGCTGGCGACAAGAGGTTGCGCAATGTGGTGACGGGGCCGAACTGTCCGGCGGGTTCGACTGATCCGGCGTGTGGGACGGAGACGTTGGTCAGGTCGGTGAAGTTGGTGAAGACGGGCAGCCCGGCCAATCCGAAGGTCGGTGACGTCGTCACGTACACGGTTGTGGTGACCAACACCGGCACTGCTGCCTACGGTGGGGCGTCGTTCGTCGATGACCTCAGTGACGTGTTGGATGACGCCACCTGGGACGGCAACACCACGGCGACGGTGGGTGCGGTTGTTTTCGACGCGGCGGGTCAGAAGCTGACGTGGACTGGTGATCTGGCGGTCGGTGCGACGGCGACCGTGACCTACACGGTGACGGTGACCAACGCTGGTGACCAGTTCCTGCGGAACGTCGTGAGCGGTGACGGTTCGAACTGTCCGCCGGGTTCGGACGATCCTGATTGCCAGGTCGTGCTTCCCAAGCCTCAGCTGGGAATCGTCAAGTCGGTGTCGGCTACCAGCGTGAAGCCTGGCGAGGTGGTCACGTACACGGTCACCGTCACGGAGACCAGCGGGAACGCCGGGTACCCGGGCGCGTCCTTCACCGATGATCTGGCCGGCGTCTTGGACGACGCTTCGTGGAACGGTGATGCCACGGCGAGTTCGGGTTCCGTGACGTTCGACGCGGGTGCGAAGACCTTGGCGTGGCAGGGGGATGTCGCTGCCGGTGCCACGGTGACGATCACCTACAAGGTGACCGTCGGGACGCCACCGGGAGGTGACAAGAAACTGCGCAACGCCGTGACGGGGCCTGAGGACTCGACGTGTCCGCCGGGCGGGGACTGCGGCACGGACACCCCCGTCGCCCTGCTGGAGATCAAGAAGACGACCGCGCCGACGACCCCGAAGGCCGGTGACACCGTCACGTTCACCGTCGTGGTGAGCAATACCGGCGAGGCCGACTACCTGGGCGCGTCCTTCTCCGACGACCTGTCCGGCGTGCTGGACGACGCGGTTTGGAACGGTGACGCCACAGCGACCTCCGGCACCGCGACGCTCGACGCCGGAGCGAAAACCCTGGCGTGGAACGGAGACGTGGCCAAGGGCGGCACGGTCACCGTCACCTACTCGGTCACGGTCGGCCGCCCGCCGGGCGGGGACCGCCAGTTGCGCAACGCGGTGACCGGGCCGGACGGGGCGACGTGCCCGCCGGGCTCGACGGACCCCGACTGTTCGACCGTGACACCGTTGGCGTTGCTGGAACTGGCCAAGACAGCGTCCCCGGCGACCGCGAAGCCGGGGGAGAAGGTCACCTACACGGTCACCGTCCGCAACCCCGGTACGGCGACCTACGTCGGCGCGACCTTCAGCGACGACCTGACCGGCGTCCTCGATGACGCGACCTACAACGGCGACGCCACCGCCGGGGCGGGCAGCGTCACGTACGCCGCGCCGAACCTGACGTGGCGGCACGACCTGCCCGCCGGCACGACGGTCACCGTCACCTACTCGGTCACGGTCGCCTCGCCGCCCGCCGGGGACGGCGAGCTGCGCAACGCCGTGACCGGACCGACCGACTCCACGTGCCAAGGCGACTGCGGCACCGTCACACCGGTTGCCGCGCTGCGCATCGTCAAGAGCGTCGCGCCGACCGATCCCCGGCCCGGCGACGAGGTGACCTACACGGTGCTGGTGACCAACACCGGCAAGGCCACGTACGCCGGGGCGACGTTCACCGACGACCTGTCCGGCGTGCTGGACGACGCCAGGTACAACCAGGACGCCCAAGCCACGGTGGGCGCTGTCGCCTATGCCGCACCGGTTCTGACGTGGAACGGCGATATCGGGGCGGGCGCCGAGGTGCGCGTCACGTACTCCGTGACCGTGAACCGGCCGCCCGGCGGTGACAAGCTCCTCAAGAACGCCGTCACCGGCACGTCCGATGGGAACTGCCCGCCCGGCAGCACGGATCCGGACTGCGGCACGGTCACGCCCGTGCCGGCGTTGAAGCTGGTCAAGACCGGGACGCCGAACGACCCGAAGACCGGCGACACGGTCACGTACACGGTCACCGTCACCAACGTCGGCGAGGCCGCGCACCCGGCCGCGACGTTCACCGACGACTTGACCGGCGTGGTCGACGACGCCACGTACAACGGCGACGCGTCGGCGTCGGCGGGCGCGGTCTCCTATGCCGCACCGAAACTGACCTGGACGGGGGCGCTGGCGAAGGGCACGACGGCCACCGTGACCTATTCGGTGACGGTCACGAACGTCGGCGACAAGCGGCTGAGCAACGTGGTCACGTCCGACGGCTCCAACTGCGAGCCCGGGTCCGACGACCCGGACTGCCGTTCGACCCTGCCCCTGCCGAAGCTCTCGATCCGCAAGTCGGCGACCCCCGACGCGGTGCCGGCGGGCGGGACGGTGACCTACCGGGTCGTCGTGGCCAACACCGGCGAAGCGCCGTACCGGGGTGCGACGTTCAGCGACGACCTGACCGGCGTGCTGGACGACGCTTCCTACAACAACGACGCGGCGGCCAGTGCGGGCGCGGTCACGTACGCCGCGCCGGTGGTGACGTGGACCGGTGACGTTCCGGCGGGCGCGGAGATCACCGTGACGTACACGGTGGTGGTCGGGACGCCGCCGGCCGGTGACAGCTTCCTGCGCAACGCGGTCACCAGCCCGGACAACACGAACTGCCCGCTGCCGATGCCGGCGCTGTTCACGCGGGCGGCCGGTCCGATCGATCCGGCGTGCGCGACCGAGACCCCGATCCAGGCGCTGACCATGCGCAAGGTCGCCGATCCGGCCCCAACCGTGGCCCCCGGCGGGACGGTTCGCTACACGGTGACGGTCCACAACACCGGCACCGCGCTGTACGAGCAGGCGGAGCTGACCGACGACCTGGCAGAGGTGTTGGACAACGCGGCCTACGACAACAACGTCAAGGCCGACACCGGGACCGTCACCGTCACCGGGACGGTGTTGCGCTGGCAGGGACGGCTGGCACCGGCCCAGTTGGCGACGATCACGTACTCGGTGACCGTGCACGTGGACGCGACCGGTTCGCTGCGCAACACGGTGGTGTCCACGACACCGGGCGCGAACTGCAAGCCGGAACGCCCGGACTGCACCACCAAGACCGACGTCACCGCGACCCGGCCGCCGCTGGCAGACACGGGCGCCCGGGTGCTGGAACTCCTCCTGGCGGCCTTGGCGCTGCTGGCGATGGGTGTACTGCTCGTGCTCCGGGGTCGCCGGACCTGAGCCGGTAACGAGGCGCGTGCCCGATCCGAGCGGTCGGGCACGTTACCGACTGCCGTCCGGTGAGAGGAACTCCAGCCGGTTGCCGAACGAGTCGGACACGTAGCACCGCCGGTACCCCGGGAAGTCGCCGTCCCAGCGGACGTCGACGCCCGCGGCCGCGACCCGCGCGGCCAACCCGTCGAGATCGGCGACGGCGATGCCGGGGTGGGCTTTGCGGGCGGGCCGGAAGTCGTCCTCGACGCCGAGGTGGATCTCCAGCCGGTCGGCCCGCACCCACACGCCGCCGCGCGCGGCGAGCACCGGGGGCTTGGGGACCTCGGTCATCCCCAGCACCCCGACGTAGAACGCCCGCGCCGGCTCCTCGCCGCCCGGCGGGATGGCGAGTTGCACGTGGTGCAGGCCGAGGCCGAACGCCCCGCTCTCCCGGTTCGTGACGGTGTTCGCGATCAGCCACCGCTGGGCGCCGGCCGAGGTCGCCTGGTGGACCGCGTTCGCGATCCGTTGGCCCCACAGCGATCGCGGGCCGCCGTACGGCTCGCCGCCGCCTTCGGGGCAGCACACGACGATCGCGTCACTCGGCGTCCCGGTGCCGCGCACCCCCGCGTCGGCCAACGCCTGCGCCTTCGCCTCGGTCGCCGTGACCACGGCGTTGACCAGCGCGCCGTCGGACAGGCCGACCGGTACCCAGCACACCGTGTTGATCGTCCCCGGTGTCCACGCGCCGGCGGAGGCGGAGGCCGCCGCGTAGGCCGGGTGGCTGAGCCCGACCGTGGCGACGCACTCGACCCCTCGGTCCGTGCCCGCCGCGGACTCCGCGACCACCGCCGCCGTCAACAGCCCCGCACCGGGACCGGTCAGCCCCCACGCGCCGGCGAGTTCGGCGACGTGTGCCACGGGGTCGCGGTGGTACTGGTCGTCCACCTCGACGTTGACCACCCACCGGCACGGCCCGAGCCCGCCGCCGACGACCGCCGTCGACAACGCCCGCACGCCGTCCGGGAACGACCACACCAGGGCAGGCCGCCCGTTGTCGGGCTGGACCAGGACACCGGGCGGCACGAGGGTGATCACCCTTCGCACGATACCGACGCCCGATCGACTGCGGCACAACGCCGGAACGGTCCGCACGGGTGCGCGGACCGTTCCCGGGGGGCGGGCTCAGCCGAGTTCGGCGTAGAACTCGCGGATGTCGTTGACCAGGACCTGCGGCGCCTCGTGCGCGGAGTAGTGGCCCGCCGCGTCGTTGGCGCTGCCGCCGGAGGGGACGCCGTAGGAGTTCCAGCGCACGATGTTGGCGTGGTCGCGGTCGGCGAAGCGGCGGATGGACTGGAAGTCGCCGGCGAACATGGCCAGCGCGGTCGGGGCCGTGGTCGGGGTGGTCGGGCGGTCGGTGTCGTGCGCGTCCTCGTAGTAGAACCGGATCGAGGAGCCGCCGGTGCGGGTCAGCCAGTAGATCGCCACGTTGGCCACCACGAAGTCGTCGTCCAGCGACTCGCCGAACAGCTGCGCGTTCCAGCCGAGCAGGCCCACCGGCGAGTCGGCCAGCGCGAAGGCCAGCGTCTGCGGCTGCTGGCTGTGCAGCGCGTTGAACGAGAACTTGTTGGCGTAGAACCACTCCAGGTGCTGGAGGGCGGCCAGGTCGGCTTCGCCGAGGCCCTCGAACTCGGCCGGGTCGCCGGAGGGGAAGGAGAAGATCTGGGTGACGTGCACGCCGATCACGCCCTCCGGGTCGAGCCGGCCGACCTCGGGGGAGACCATCGAGCCGCCGTCGTTGCCCACCGCGCCGTAGCGCCGGTAGCCCAGCCGGCTCATCAGCTCGACCCACGCGCGGGCCGTGCGCCGGGTGCCCCACCCGGTGCCGCGGGTCGGGCCGGAGAAGGCGAAGCCCGGCAGCGACGGGATGACCAGGTGGAACGCCGGGCTGCTCGCGGACGCGGGCTCGGTCAGCGGCTGGATGACGTCCAGGTACTCGACCACCGAGCCGGGCCAGCCGTGGGTGAGCACCAGCGGGGTGGCGTCCGGGCGGGACGAGCGGACGTGCAGGAAGTGGATGTCCTCGCCGTCGATCTCGGTGACGAACTGCGGGTAGGAGTTCAGCCGGGCCTCGAACGCCCGCCAGTCGAACCCGGAGCGCCAGTGCTGGGCGAGCCGGCGCACCCGGCCGTTGGGCACGCCGTACGCGTCGGCGACACCGGGCAGCTCGTCCGGCCACAGCGCCGCGTCGAGCCGGCGGTTCAGGTCGTCCAGGTCGGCCTGCGGGACGTCGACGCGGAACGGGCGGATCGCGGTGCTGCTCATGTCTGCTCCTCCGGAACGGAATGCTTTGTTCCGTTTCACCATAGCGGAGCGGAACGATCCGTTCCAGTGTTATCCTGGTCACCATGCCGTCACCGACCGAAGCCGGCCTCTCCGGCCGCCGCCAGCAGGCCGCCCTCAACGACGAGGCGATCCTCACCGCCGCGCGCGAGGTGTTCCTCCAGGACCCGAGGTCGCCGATCGCCGACGTCGCCAAGCACGCGGGCGTCGGGATCAGCGCGCTCTACCGCCGGTACCCGAGCAAGGAGGAGCTGCTGCGCAAGCTCTGCCACGACGGGCTGCGCCGCTACATCGCCGAGGCCGAGGCGGCGCTGGCCGAACCGGACGCCTGGGCCGCGTTCACCGCGTTCCTGGTCGGGGTGGTCGACGCCGACGTGCACTCGCTGACCGTGCACCTGGCCGGCACCTTCACCCCGACCCCGGAGATGGGGCAGGACGCCCAGCGCGCCGGTCAGCTCGCGGAGGCGCTGGTCGAGCGTGCGCACGCCGCCGGGAAGCTGCGCGCCGACGTCGTCGCCCAGGACCTCGGCCTGGTCCTGGAGGGGTGCGCCGCGATCCGCATGCCCGACGCCGGGCGCACCGCCGAGCTGCGCCGCCGGGTGCTGGCCATGATGGTGGACAGCCTCGCCAGGACCGGCGGCCCGGACCTGCCGGGCCCGCCACCGGCACCCGGCGAGTTCAGCTGGCGCTGGCGTCCCCGGCCGTGACCCCGTCCCCGACCCGTCCCCCGGCCGTGACCCGACGGCCGGACGTGACCCGACGGCCGGACGTGGCGCGGCGGCCGTACGGGACCGCGTCCACCAGGGTCACCCGCACGGTCGCCCCGTTCGGCACGACGTAGGAGCGCCGCTCGCCGGGCCGCGCGCCGGTCAGGGCGGTGCCCAGCGGCGAGCCCGGCGAGTAGACCTCGACGTCGCCGTGCTCCGGGTCCCGCACGCCGAGCAGGAACGTCTCCACCTCGCCGGTGTCGTCGTAGCGGACGGTCAGCACCATGCCCGGCTCGGCGACCCCGTCGTCCGGCGGGTCCTCGCCGACCACCGCGCGCGCCAGCAGGTCCCGGACCTCGCGGATCCGCGCCTCCCGCCGGCGCCCGGCGGTGACCGGGTCGTCGTCCGCGCGCGGCGTGGGCCGGGCGAGCAGGGCGGCCAGCTCGGCGCGCAGCCGGTCGTGGGCCTCGGGGGTCAGCCAGTCGGTCATGGTGTGCTCCGGGAAGTGCGCCGTCAGGGCGGCCGGTGGCGCGCCCTGACGGCGGTGGGGTCCGTGGTCGCCGGGTGTTGTGCCGACTCCGACCCCCACGGACATGGGGGAGTGGTCAGTCCGACAGCGGGCCGCGCCGCCGCAGCAGCGCGTCCATGTCGTGGGCGTAGCCCGTGGCGACGCGCATCAGCACGTCGCGCTGGGTCCGCAGGAACGCGTTCTCCGAGCGCAGCCAGGCCAGCTCGGCGCGCTCGTCCTCGGTGAGCCCACCTCGGGCGGTCTCCACCGGGCTCACCGCAGCGGGTCGAACTCGCGCAGGGCCTCCGGCTGCTTGCCGGTGGTGACCTGCTCGGCCAGCAGCCGCCCGGTGACCGGGCCGTGCGCGAGGCCCCACATGCCGTGCCCGCCCGCGACGTAGACGTTCGGTGCCCGCACCGCGCCGATCACCGGCCGCCCGTCCGGCGTGACGGGGCGCGGCCCCACCCACACGTCGGTCCGCTCATCCCACCGGACGCCGCGTAGCAGCGGGCGGGCCGACGCGACGACGGCGTCCACGCGGGCCGTCACGCCGGGCGCGTCCGGGTCGCGGAACTCCATGGTGCCCGCGACCCGCAGCCCGCCCTGGTACGGCGTGCACGCCACCCGCACGTCCGGCAGGTACACCGGACCGGGCACGGCGTGCTCCACGGGCACCGTGAACGAGTACCCGCGGCCCGCGCGCACCGGCACCCGCACACCCCAGCCCCGGGCCAGCCGCGACAGCCACGCGCCCGTCGCCACCACGGCGACATCGGCCGCCACGGCGTCCCCGAACCGCGGGTGCACGGTCACACCCTTGCTGTACGGGCGGATGCCGGCGACCTCGAACAGCCGCACCTCCGCGCCCCGGGCCACCACCGCGCGGGCCAGCGCCTGCACGAACCCGCCGGGATCGACGTACCGCTGGCCGTCCACCCGCACGCCCGTCGTGAGCGCCTGGGACGCCAGCGGGACCTGGGAGCGCAGCTCGTCGGCCGACAGCACGGTGTGGTCGACCGGCTGCCCCTGGTCGGCCATCCGCCGCAACTCCCGCAGCAGTCCCCGCGCTTGGCGGGACGTCTCGAACGCGGCGGTGATCGGCGCGTCGACCACGGGCGCTGTCACGCCGTTGGCGGTCAGCACGTCGAACGCCTCCGCGCACTCGTCGTTGAGCGGCAGGTTCGCCCGCACCGCCCGGTTCCACGACGACCAGCGGCAGTGCGCCGCGAACCGCGCCAGGAACCCCCAAAGCGCGGGGTCGGCGGTCAGCGGCACGTGCAGCGGCGCGGTCGGGCTCAGCAGCGACCGCAGGCCGTAGCGCAGGACGTTCGGCTCGTTGAGCGGGATCGCCAGGCCCGGCGCGAGCCACCCGGCGTTGCCCCACGACGCGCCGGCCGCGACGCCGGAGCGGTCCACGACGGTCACCTCGACGCCGCGCTCCTGGAGGAACCACGCGGTGGACAGGCCCACGATGCCCGCCCCGACCACCACGGCCGACCTCGGCCCGCCGTCGACGCGCTCGACCATGACCACCTCCCAGACCTCCGGCACCCGCTCTCGGCACCAGGATGGACCGGCCGGCCCGGCAGGCTGCTGTCCGTTCCCTACAGTCCGGGGTCGGTTCCTTGTCCGGTCCCGACAGCGCCCGGGGTGTCGTCCTCGGCGGCCAGGGCGATGACCAGCGCGAGCCGCTTGCGGGCGTCGTCGAGGTCCAGACCGGCCACGCCCGCCATCTTCCGCAGCCGGTTGCGCACGGTGTTCTGGTGCACGCCCAGCCGGTCGCCGGCCTCGGCGAGGTCGCCCTGCGCCGCCAGCCACGCCCGCAGCGTCGCGGTGTACCGGGTGCCGTGCTCGACGTCGTGCCGGCGCAGCTCGGCGACCGGGCCCCGGGTGGGCGTCCGGCCCGCCTTGGCCGCCGCGCGCAGGCGTTGCAGCAGGATGTCGTCCCACGACTCGTCGTAGGCGGGCGGCGGGTCGTCCGGCGTGCGCGATTCGTGCAGGGCGAGGCACTCGTCGGCTTCCCGGCGCGCGGCGGGCAGGTCCGCGGGCCGTGCCGTGCCGCCGATCCCGGCCGAGACGGTGACCTGCGCGGGCAGCGCCGCCCGCAGCGCGGCCACCCACTCGCGGGCCGGCGCCGCCCGCTCGCCCGGCAGCACGGTGTAGAGCGAGGTGCCGGCCAGCGCGCTGCGGCCCGGCCGCGACCAGCCGAACCCCGTGGTGGCCCGGTCGAACGCCAGCAGCAGCGCGGCGTGCCGCTCGTCGGCGACGTGCGCGCGGACCGCGATCACCCGCAGCGGCCCCGGCGGCAGCCCGAGCCGGCTGACCACCGTCGCGGCGTCCACCGTGCCCTCCAGGAGCTGGCTGACCAGGTCGGACTCCACCTGGCGCTCCAGGTCGGCGCTCGCCCGCGACCGGAGCAGGTGCAGCGCCACGGTCCGCGCGCCGTCCGCCAGGGCGGTGCGCCGCACGCCGGTCAGCGGTTCGGCGCAGGTCGCCCACACCGAGCCGAGCGCCTCCCGCCCGGCCCGCACCGCCACGACCATCCGGCCGGACAGCCCGTGCTCCGGGTCCGGCGGGACGAACAGCGGCTCGTCCGAGGAGGCCAGGTGCGCCACCACGCCGCGCGCGTCGAACAGCCGCCGCAGCGGTTCCGGGGTGCGGCGGCCGAGGATGGTCGCCGACCGGGCCGGGTCGGCGTGCTGCTGGAGGCTGGAGTAGGCCAGCACCCGCGACCGCCGGTCCTCGATGGTGACCGCGCCGCCGACCGCCGCCGCCAGGCTGTCGGCCAGCGCGAACAGGTCCGTCGGGCCGCGGCCGGACTCGGTCTCCCGGCCTTCCAGGACCAGGCCGTAGACCACGCCCGCGAGCTCGCTCCACGAGACGGCCGGGTCGACCGCCAGCACGGCCACGCCGTGCGCCTCGCCGACGTCGGCGGCCTCCCGGTCGGAGCCGGTCCGCACCAGCACGACCGCCGCGCGGGCCGCCGCGCCCCACGCCACGGCCTCGGCCACCGAGCCCGCGCCGACCGCCAGGAACACGTCGCCCTGCGTGGTCCGGTCGTCCGCCGGGTCGTGGACGGCCACGCTGCGCAACTCCGCCGAGCGCGGCACCGGACAGCAGGCCAACCGCACCCCGTAGCCACCCAGGACGTTCACCAAGCGGTCCAGCCTCACCATGAGCAGCCCCCATCCCGAACGGCCACCCACGGTAATCGCGGCCCACGGGTCCGCGCCCGCCGGACCTGCCCCGGTGGTGTGCGGCGCGTCCGGGTCGGCGACCGCGACGTGCGGGACGTAGTCGTCCGCCCCGGCCACCGGGAACGCCGCGATCAGGTCGGGCAGCCGGGTGACGCGGGTGCGGAAGCGGCGGACGTCGCGCTGGTCGTTCTGGTGCAGCTGCACGTGGACCACCGCCTGCAACGCCCGGCAAGGTTCCGCCGCCACCTCAACGACCGAGGCACGTCCATCGCCGCCGCCGAAGCCTTGGCACACTTCGCCGTGCAGTTGGACCGGGGCCTCGGTACACCCAGCTGTACCTCGGCACCCCACCTGGCGCGCCCACGGTCCCGCACCTCGCACCATCGTGCCGGGAGCCGTCGGATTCCTACCGTGGGAACACCTTTCGAGAGGAGTTCCTTCGGTGCGTAGGACGAAGACCGTCGCGGCGGTGTTGCTCGTGATCGGTGTGCTGGCGCAGGCACCCCCGGCGGTGGCGACCCCGGCGGCGGCTCAGGTGTCGGCTCCGGCGTCGGGGATCGCCTGGCACGGGTGCTCGACCGGGCCCGGTGACGAGGTGGGCGGGCAACTGGACGCGGCCGGCGCGCAGTGCGGTGAGGTGACCGTCCCGGTCGACCACGACGACCCGCACGGGCGCCGGACGACCTTGGCGATGTCCCGGATCAAGGCGTCCGACCCGGCCCGCCGGCGCGGGGTGCTGATGATCAACCCGGGTGGTCCGGGCGGCCCGGGGATGCCCCAGGTCCTGCTGGGGCAGTACATGCCGGACGTCGCGGCGCGCTATGACCTGGTCGGGCTGGACCCTCGGTTCGTGGGCCGCAGTTCGCCGATGCGCTGCGACTGGAAGACCTCCACGTTCCTCCGGTCGGCCGGGCCGGGCCTGCGGTCGTTCGGCGAGAGCGTGGCGCTGGCCAAGGACCTGGCGCGCGGGTGTTCGTCACTCGACCACGACCTGTTGCGGTCCGCGTCGACCCGCAACAACGCCCGGGACATGGACGCCGTCCGGATCGCGTTGGGGGAGCGGAAGATCTCCTACTACGGCGTGTCCTACGGGACCTACCTGGGCGCGGTGTACCTGCAGATGTTCGGGTCGCGGGCCGACCGGTTCGTGCTCGACTCGGCGGTGGACCCGGACGTGTTCGGGCCGGGTCTGCTCCGGCCCACGGCACGGGCGTCCGCCGCTGCACTGCGGGACTGGGCGGGCGGCGCGGTCGGCCACGGCCTGGGTGCGACGGCGGAGGAGGTACTGGCGACCGTGAACGGGGTCGCGCGGTCCGCCGAGCGCCGCCCGCTCTCGGTCGGGAAGTACACAGTGGACGGTCACGTGCTGCCGTACCTGTTGTTCGTGGGCGTGTACAAGGACGATCCGGAATACCGCGCCGCCTTCACCGACTCGGTGCGAGTGCTCGCCGACGCCGCCCGGGGCATCCCCGTCGCCCCGACGCCGATGCTGGAGGAAGTGCTCGGCGGCCTGGCGACCGGGGAAGGGGACGCGGAGGACCGCGCCGGTGCGCCGACCGTCTGCGCCGACCGCAAGGCGTCCCGCGACCCGGCGACGTACTACCGGGACATCCAGGCGCACCGGGCCGCCGAACCGTTGTTCGGTCCGTTGGCGCGCAACATCTCCCCGTGCGCGTTCTGGCCCGTCACGCCCGCCGAGCCGACGACCCGGATCGCCAACGGCTCGCCGGTGCTGATGCTCGGCGCGGACGGCGACCCCGCCACGCCGCGCCCCGGCCAGCTCGCGATGCACCGGGCCCTGGCCGGTTCGCGGATGGTGACGCTGGAGGGCCGGTTCCGGCACGGCGTGTTCCTGACCGCCGGCAACGCGTGCGCCGACACCGCCGTGCGGGACCACCTGGTGGGCGGTGTGCTGCCCGCGACGGACCGGACGTGCCGCTGAGCCGGCCGCGCAGGTAGGTGAGGTCAGCCGCGCAGGTAGGTGAGGACGGCCAGCACCCGGCGGTGGCCGTCCTCGGCGGGCAGGTCCAGCTTGGCGAAGATGTTGCCGATGTGCTTGGCCACGGCGTTGTCGCTGATGTCGAGCTCGCGGGCGATCGCCAGGTTGGCCCGGCCCTGCGCCATCAGCCCGAGCACGTCGCGCTCGCGCGGGGTGAGCCGGTCCAGCGGGCCGGTGGTCCGCTGCCGGGCCAGCAGCTGCCGCACCACGTCCGGGTCGATGACGGTCTCGCCGGCCGCGACCCGGACCAGGGCGTCGGCGAAGTCGGCGATCTCGCCGACCCGGTCCTTGAGCAGGTAGCCCACGCCCGCCCGGCCGGCCGGGCCGAGCAGTTCGGCGGCGTAGGCGGTCGCGGCGTACTGGGAGAGCACCAGCACGGCCGCGCCGGGGTCGCCCGCGCGCAGCGCCACCGCCGCGCGCAGCCCGTCGTCGGCGTGGCCGGGCGGCATCCGGACGTCGGTGACCACCAGGTCGGGCCGGTGCTCGCGGGCGGCGGCGAGCAGGGCGTCCGCGTCGCCCACGGCGGCCACGACGGTGTGCCCGAAGCGCTCCAACAACCCGACCAGGCCCTCCCGCATGAGGACGGCGTCCTCGGCGAGCACTACCCGCAGTGGCACGGCACCTCCAGCCGGAGCGTCGTCGGCCCGCCGGCGGGGCTGACGACGGTCAGCGTGCCACCCGCGACCGCCACCCGGTCGGCCAGCCCGCGCAGCCCGGTGCCGCGCTCCGGGTCGGCCCCGCCGCGCCCGTCGTCGGCGACCGTCACGACCAGCAGGCCGCCGGACACCCCGCCGCCGACGTCGACCCGGCTCGCGCCGGCGTGCCGCACGGCGTTGGTCAGCGCCTCGGACACCACGAAGTACGCGGTGGACTCGACGGCGTCGGGCAGCCGGCCGGTCGCGGCGAACCCGACCCGCACCGGCACCGGGCAGCGCTCGGCCAGCTCGTCCAGCGCCGCCGGCAGCCCCAGGTCGGTGAGCACCCTGGGGTGGATGCCCCGGATCTGCTCCCGGATGGCCGCCAGCGCCCGCCGCGCCTGCTCCCGGGCCGCGGCGACCAGCTCGCCGGCGCGCGGGTGGGCGTCGCCCAGCTCGATCTCGGCCAGGCCCAGGTTCATCGTGAGCAGGACCAGGTGCTGCTGCGCGCCGTCGTGCAGGTCCCGCTCGATCCGCCGCCGCTCCGCCTCGAACGCGCCCACCAGGCGCGTCCGCGACGCGGCGAGCTCGGCCACCCGGTGCGCCTGCTCGACCCCGGTGGGCGTGAGCAGCCACCGGGCGAACGCGGCCTGCCCCGCCGCGAGCGCGGACACCGCGTACAGCGCGACGGCGGTCGCCGGCACCCCGATGAGCAGGCCGACCACGCACGTCCCGCCGAACGTGTCGAGCACCAGCGGGCCCAACCGCAGGTCCACCGTGCCGCCGAGCAGGAACAGCACCGGCAGCAGGGCGAGCACCAGCGCGACCAGCAGGACGGCCAGCCCCGCCGCGGCGACCACCGGGAGCACGGTGAGCAGGCACAGCGCGTACCCCAGCTCCCGCCAGGTCGCGGGCTCGGTCAGCCGGCGGCGCAGCCAGGCGCGGACCCCCGGCCCGGCGACGAGGTGCGGATCGGCGGCGGGAGCCGGGTCGACCAGCCGCAGCCGCCGCCGTTCGACCGCGCCGACCGGGACGCCCAGCAGCGGCAGCGCCGGCAGGAGCGCCAGCACCGGGAACCACAGGACCACCCCGACCGCGACCGTGCCGGACAGGTGGGCCACGCACCGCCACGGCCAAGCCGAGCCCAGGAACCGCAGCGGGCTGCCCGCCATCGCCGACCACACCGAACCCGTCACCCCGCAGATGCTAGGAGCGCGGACACCCCGCCACACGGGCCCGGGGTACCACCCCGCCGGTACACCTGGCCGTACCCCACCTCGGACGATCACGGCCGGCCGCGCTGGACGAGGGCGCTGGACGAGGGCACCGCCCGGTCCGTCGTGGTCCACGCGATCAGCGCGCCCGAGGTCGAGTCGCAGGTCGCCGCCCAGTTCGACGCCATGGTCGAGAGCATCAGGACGACAGGGGCGGGCGCGTGAGCGGGACCCGGGCGGTGCCGGACCTCGTGGCCGCCCCGATCGGCGTCGACGGGTTCTTCCAACCCCGGCGGGCCGCGTTCTGGCTGATGCTGTTCTTCATGGCCAACGGCCTCGTCTCGGTGGTCGGCCTGCTCTTCACGGCCTCGCGGATCGTGCCGACGGCGGTGCTGTTCGGCGTCCTGGCGTGGACCCTCTACACGGTCCCGGCCGACTCGGCGATCTTCTCGCCGGCCGCCAAGCTCGGCGGCCCGGAGTTCGCCGCGCGGTGGGGGCCCGCCCTGGCCGGTCCGCCGGTCGAGGAGACCCTGAAGGTCCTCGGCGTGGTCCTGCTGGTGCTGGTCGCCCGCACCCAGTTCCCGACGATCCTGTCCGTGGGTGTGACCGGCGCGATGGTCGGCCTCGGGTTCAGGTGGTGGAGGACCTGAGCTGCTCGATCAACACCGCCATCGCGTTCCCGGTGGACGACGAGGTGCTGCCGGTCGCGGTGATGGTGGGCACGCGCGGCGTCCTCACCGGCATTTGAAGCCACGCCAGGTACACGTCGATCGCGGCGTTCGGCATCGGCTACTTCCTGACCCGCGAGCGCAAGCCGTTGACAGCGTGGTGGTCGAGGCGATGCCGGTCGCGGTGGTCGGCTACCTGATCTGGCGGCCGGGAGGAGGGCACCTACCTCAAGGTGCTCGCCGACCACTTCGTGTCCGACGACCTGATCACCCCCGAGGAGCGCGCCGACCTGGCGTCCCCGCGCCGCCGCCGGCACGCCCGCAAGGTGGTGCGCGAGGCGCATGGCCGCAAGGCCGCACGCGCGCTGCGCGACCTGCAACGCGAGCAGGTCCGGCTGGTCATGCACCACGGCCGCTACGGCGCGGGGGCGCACCTCGTGGACCACGAGTACGCCGCCCACCACGCCCGCGCGCAGGTGGAAGCACTGACTGTCAAGGTCTAGCCGCCCGCACGTGGGCTGCGCCCCGAACGCTCGCCCGGCCGGCCGACCGCGATCTACAGTCGGGTCGGCCGGGCCGAACGTGCGGCCGGGCACGCCGAGGAGGTGCCCGAGTGTCCGCGCGGTCAGGTCCGGAGAACCACCCCGTCACGAGGCTGCTGCGGTTCGCCCTGGTCCTGGTCGGGGTGGTGTGGCTGGTCGTCGTGCTGACCTCGATCGCCGAACAACCGGCACCGGGTGCCGCCGACGCCCAGGAACTCGCCCGGTCGCTGGAGACCGCCCTCAACGCGCGGGACGCGGCGGCCATGAAGGACCTGCTGGGCGGCCCGGTGGCCGGGGACGCCGGGACGGTCGCCGAGTTCCTGTCCGGCCAGGCCGAGCTGCCGCACGACGGGCCGTGGCGGGTCGCGGTGCGCGACCGGACCATCGAGGTGTCCGACGACCGGGGAACGCGGGCGCGGTACACCGCCGTCGAGCACGCGGGCCGCTGGCAGGTCAACCCGATCGGCCTGCTCGCGCCGGGCGACCCGGCCAAGTGACCGGGTCCGGGTGATCTGGCCCAATGATCTGGCCCAATGATCTGGCCCAATGATCTGGCTCAGTGATCTGACCCGTTGATCGGCTCCGGTGATCTGGTCTCGGTGGTCAGGTCAGGCGGAACGGGACTTCGGGTTCGGCGAAGTGCGCGGCCACGGCGTCGTCGTCCACTCCGGACAGGGTCGCGGGCGACCACCGGGGCGACCGGTCCTTGTCGATGATCTGCGCGCGGATGCCCTCGACCAGGTCGTGGTCGCGCAGGCACGCCACCGACACCCGGTACTCCTGCTCCAGCACGGCTTCCAGGTCCGGCAGGGCGCGGGCCCGGCGCAACGCGGCCAGCGTCACCTTCAGCGCCGTGGGCGACTTCGCCGCGATCTCCTTGGCCGTCGCGTCCTCGCCGTGCGCCACCAGCCGGTCGAGGATCTCCTCCACGGTGTCGGCGGCGAAGCACGCGTCGATCCACGTCCGGTTGGCGGCCAGCCGGGACGGCCCGACCTCGACGGCCGGCGCCGTGACGTCGGCCCCCTCGCGCAGCGCGTCCAACCGCCCGGACGGCACCAGGAAGTCCGCGAGTCCGCAGTGGACGGCGTCCGCACCGGACAGCACGCCGCCGGTCAGCGCCGCGTAGGTGCCCGACTCGCCGGGCGCGCGGGACAGCAGGTAGGTGCCGCCGACGTCGGGCGCGAGACCGATGCCGACCTCCGGCATCGCCAGCCGGGTCCGCTCGGTGACCACCCGCACCGACCCGTGCGCCGACACCCCGACCCCGCCGCCCATCACCAGGCCGTCCATCAGCGCGGTGTACGGCTTGGGGAACCGCGCGATCCGGGCGTTCAGCCGGTACTCGTCGGCCCAGAACCCGGGCGTGGCCGTCCCGCCGGCGACCGCGTCCCGGTGCACGGCGCGGATGTCGCCGCCCGCGCACAGCCCCCGGTCCCCGGCCCCGTCGAGCAGCACCGAGCGCACGCCGTCGTCCGCCGCCCACGCCACCAGCGCCGCGTCGACCGCCCGCACCATGTCGTGGGTCAGGGCGTTGATCGCCTCGGGCCGGTTCAACGTGATGCGGCCGACGCCGCGCTCGACCCGGATGTCCACTTCGCCCACGAACGCCACTCCCCGCTCAAGCCCCTGCGAACCACCCTAGGACAGCCCGGCGGGCCCGTTCGGGTGGGCCGGCTCACCTCACCAGGGCCGCAGCCACGGGTCGAAGTCCACGATGTCGCGGATCGGCGCGAACTTCTCGGCCAGTTCCGGGGTCACCATCAGCACGCCGACCTCGATCCGGTCCCCGCCGCCGGTCCGGTGGATGCCGTTCGACGGGTCGTTCATCAACGGCCGCAGCACCTCCTCGGCCCGCGCGTGCATCGCGCGCTGGTCGGCGATGCTCGGCCGGCCGGGCGCGGCGACTACGCACAGGTTCCCGGTGTAGCGGGCGCGCAGCTCGCGCCCCGCCGCGTCCACGTCGCCGTCCACCACCTCGACCACCATGACCTGCACCGCGTCGCCGAGCGCCGCCGTGGTCTCCGGGTAGCCGTCCGGGTAGGACGTCTGCGGCATCCGGAACCGGTCCGGCGCCTCCTCCTGGACGTACAGGCCGAGGTCTTTGCCGATGGGCGGGTCGCCGCGCAGCCAGCCGCCGGGCGGCGGCGCGCACGGAACCGGGTCGGGCACCTGCCACGTCGTGGTCGTGGCGGTCGGCGGGCTCTGCCGGGTGACCTCCAGCGTCCCGGACCGCCAGACGCCCTCCAGCGTGACGTCGGTCTCCAGCGACGTGAGCCCGCTCGGGTCGACGCCGGTCACCGGCACCCCCATCTCGCAGGTCTGCGGCCGGGGCAGGTCGACCAGGAACACCGCGGTGCAGAACCGGACCGCCCGGCCGGCCACGACCTCGACCTGCCCGGTCCCGCGCAACCGGTCGCCCTCGTGCACCACCAGGTCCGCGGCGGGCCGGTCCGGCGAGGTGACCACGCCGGTGCCGAACGTCGCCGGTTCCTCCGGCGCGGCCCCGCTCGACAGCACGATCCGCGCCATGACCACCCCCGCCACCACGACGACGACCGCCGCGGCCGCCGGCAGCCACCACCGGACCGGGGAGCGCCGGGGCAGCCGGGCCGGGTCCAGCGGCGGGACCGGCGGCTGCTCGGCCCGCCACCGGGCACCCGCCTCGTGCAGCAGTTCGTCCACCGGGTCGGTCATCCGGCCACCTCCAGGAGAGCGCGCAGCCTGGTGCGCGCGTCGGCCAACGTGGACTTCACCGTGCCCTCGGCGCAGCGCATCACGGCCGCCGTCTCGGCGACGGTGAGCCCGACGAAGTAGACGCAGTCCACGGCCGCGCGCTGGCGGCCGGTCAGCCGGTCCAGCGCCTGCCGCAGGTCCAGCCCGGCGTCGGACACCGGCTCCACCTGGCGTTCCCGGGCGAGCACGTCCGGCCGGCCGCGGGCGCGCGCCCGGCCGGCGCGGTCCGCGGTGATCGCCAGCAGCCAGGCGGTCGGCGTGCCCTTGCCCTCGTCGTACTGCCGCCGTTTGAGCCACGCCCGCAGCAGCGCCTCCTGCACGACGTCGTCGCGCTCGGCGTCGGGGGCCAGTCGCGCGGCCAGTCGGGCCATCGCCGGCAGGTGCGGTCGCACCCAGTCGGCGAACTCCCGCCGGTCGGCCGGTGCGCCGTCGCGCACGGTGTCCATACCCCCTCTACCCCCGGCCGGGCCGGTTTGGTTGGGCCGGGGCGGCCGACCGGTGCGAAGTTCAGCCGACCGGCCCAGCCGCCGGGCCGTTCGGGGTCACCCGCCGGCCAGGTTCGACACCGCCATCGCGGCCGTCACCACGACCAGCAGGCCCAGGTACACGTGGGCGTAGGCCCGGTCCGGGATGCGCGGGGGGCGCAGCTTGAGCGCGAGGATGACCGGGACGGCTCCGGCGAGCAGGGCCGCGGCGGCGGTGACGTCGACCAGGCCGACCAGGTGGTCCGCGCCGGTGCCGGGCGTCCCGCCGGCGATCAGGAACACGGCCGTCGAGGGGACGGCGATGGCCAGCGTCAGCGGGTTGGCCAGGGCGGTCGCGGTGCGCATCGGGTGGCCGCCGCGGCGCAGCAGCGGAACGGTCAGCACGCTGCCGCCGACGCCCAGGAACGCCGCCACGGCCCCGATCGGCACGCCCAGCGCCGAGCGGATCACCCCCGAGCCGGGCCCGGCCGGGCCGGTCGCCGGCCGGAGGAACCCCGGCCGGGCCGGCAGGTCGGCGATCGTGCCGACCAGGTAGCCGACGAACGCCCAGCGCAGCAGGTCGGCCGGGGCGTACCGGGCGGCGATCGCGCCTGCCGCCGCACCGACCGCGAGCAACCCGATCAGCGCGTGCCGGCCGCGCAGGGCGCGCAGCACGTCCCGCCGGGTCGAGGCGGTGGCGATGGCGGCGTTGACCACCATCACCACCGCGGAGGTGGCCACCGCGACCCGGGCCGCGTCGCCGCCCAGGTGGGCGTCCGCCCAGACGATCACCGGCACGGTGACGAACCCGCCGCCGAAGCCGAACACGACGGTGGTCAGGCCGGTGAGGAGGCCGATGCCGAGCAGCGCGGGGAACACCCGACCAACACCACCAGACACGAGGTGGTCTCGCATTCGATGATCGGCGCGAACCTTTCGCGACTCGGCCGCTACGGTGGGCGCGATGAGGAACGTGCCGCTCGCCGACCACGACCACGTCGACCGGGACGTGCTGCCGATCGGCACCGACTACCCGCCCCGGCACGTGCTGGACTGGCACGAGCACCGCCGGGCGCAGTTCCTCTACGGGGCGACCGGGGTGATGGCGGTGGAGACCCGGGACGGCACGTGGACCGTGCCCACCGACCGCGCCGTGCTGATCCCGGCCGGCACCCCGCACCGGGTGCGGATGGTCGGTGTCAGCACCCGCAGCCTCTACGTCGAGCCGGGCGCGGTGCCGTGGTGGCCCGCCACCTGCCGGGTCGTGGACGTCACGCCGCTGCTGCGCGAGCTCCTGCTGGCGGCGGTCGAGTTCGCCGCCGACTACGACCTGGCCGGCAGGGAAGGCGCGGTGGCGGCGCTGCTGCTGCACGAGATCGCCGCCCTCGCCCCGCTGCCGCTGCACGTGGCCCTCCCGTCGTCCCCGGACCTGGCGGACCTGTGCCGGGGCTACCTCGACGCACCCGACGCGCGGGCGACCAACACCGAGTGGGCGGCCCGGGTCGCGATGAGCGAACGCGCCTTCACCCGCCGGTTCCGCCACGAGCTGGGCCTGAGCCCGGCGACCTGGCGGCTGCGAGCCCGCCTGCTCGCGGCGGCACCGCTGCTGCGCACCCGCACGGTCACCGAGGTCGCGGCCCACCTGGGCTACTCGTCCCCGGCCGCGTTCACCGCGGCCTTCAGCGCCACCTTCGGCCTGCCGCCGTCCCGGCTGGTGCGCCGGGCGTGACGGCGGTGACAGTGGCGCGGTGGATCACCGGCCCGAGCCCGATGTCGCCCGGGTGAGTTATGTCCACAGTGGACATAACTGTGGCGGACACCCGAAGCCTGCCCTGTTCCTGGCACGATCGCCGCGCGGCTGGCGCTCGGCGCGTGGGGTTGCGGTGTTCGCGACCCGCCGCACGGTGTCCCTCACCGCGACGCCCGCCACCACGGCGGCCCTGTCGACCCTCACGTTCCCACCTGTCGCACGAAAGGGTGATGTGGTTCCCGGAACTACCTCGGCTGTCATCCGACTAACTGGTCGACGCCCGGCGGGACCGTCCGACCGGCGCAGCCCCGTCCCCGACCCGAGGTGGCCGACCCGATGTCCCGCAAGTCCCGCAACCCGGTGACCGCCCGGCGCGGCCCGTCCCTCAACGTGATCCTGACCGCCGCGGTGGTGGTGATCGCCGCCGCCGTGATCGGGGGAGTGCTGCTCGCCAACCGGGGCTCGGCCGGCCCGTCCGCCGACAGCACCCTGCGCCCGGCCGACGCCCACACACTGTCCACAGTGGACGGCGACAAGGTCACGGTGGTCGAGTTCTTCGACTTCCAGTGCCCGGCGTGCTCGTCGTACTACACCGACGTCACCAAGAAGCTGGAGCAGGACTACCGGGGACGCATCACGCTCGTCCCGCGCAACCTCCCGCTGGACGTGCACCCGCTCGCCCTGCCCGCCGCCCTCGCCGCCGAGGCCGCCGGCAAGCAGGGCAAGTACGCCGAGATGTACCACGCGCTCTACGAGAACTACGACTCGTGGGCGCTCGCCGGCCAGTCCGTCGCGACCGACCCGAAGGCCGCCGCCGCGACGTTCGAGCGGTTCGCCACCACCGCCGGCCTCGACCTGGAGCGGTTCCGCGCCGACCTGGCCTCGCCGGACCTGCGCGAGACCGTCGACCGGGACGTCGCCGACGCCCGCCAGCTCGGCGTGACCAGCACCCCGACGTTGTTCGTGAACGGCACGAAGTTCCAGCCCAAGGGCAAGACCCTGGCCGACGTCGACCGCGAGCTACGGGCCCGGATCGACGAGGAACTGGACCGGTGAGCCGCGCTCTCGCGTGGCTCTACGTCGTCGGCGGCGGGCTCGGCCTGGTCGCCGCGGCGGCGTTGACGCTGGAGAAGATCGCGAAGCTGCGCGACCCGGCCTACGTGCCGACGTGCTCGCTCAACCCCGTGGTGTCGTGCGGTTCGGTGATGGACAGCGCGCAGGCGTCGGTGTTCGGCTTCCCCAACCCGCTGATCGGGATCGCCGCGTTCGCCGTCGTGGTGACCACCGGCGTGGTCGTGCTCGCGGGCTTCGACCCGCCGCGCTGGTACCGGATCTCGCTCGACGTCGGAATGGCGCTCGGGGTCGTGTTCGTGCACTGGCTCATCGTGGCGAGCCTGTACGACATCCACGCGCTGTGCCCGTACTGCTTGGTGGTGTGGGTCGTGGTGATCCCGTTGTTCTGGTACACGACCTTGGACACGTGGCCCGCGCTCGCGCCCTTGCGTCGGGTGCACAGCGTTGTGCTGGTGCTGTGGTACCTGGTGATCGTCGCATTGGTGCTGGCGGCGTTCTGGGACTACTGGACGAGCTTGGTCTGACACGCTCGCCTCCAGCACGGGCGCGCGACTGGTCCACGGCCTCCATGCCCGAGATGTGCCACCCCGAGATGTGCCACCCCGAGATGTGCCACCCCGAGATGTGCCACCCCGAGATGTGCCACCCCGAGATGTGCCACCCGCCGCGACCGGTCAAACCTGCGCGTCCGTCCGGATGTCGTAGGGGTGACGACGGCCGATCGCGGGTAACCGGGTGCTGAACCGTCCGCCTGGTCGACCACGAACTCCGGACGTCGTCACCGGCAACGGGACAACGCGCACCGGCGACGGGCACGGCGCGCACCAGGCACGAGCGACGGCGACACCGAGGAGGACACGAGTGGTCGACCACAAGGACCCCGCACGCGGCAGCCTGCCCGGCGCGAAAGCCCCGGGCACGAGCACCTACCTGGGCGTCTACCTCAACGACCACCTGGCGGGCGCGTCGGCCAACGTCGAACTTGCCCGCCGCGTGGCCCGCACCCACCCCGGACTGCGCGGCCTGGCCCGCGAGGTCGCGGAGGACCGCACGGCGCTGCTTCGGATCATGAAGGAGCGCGGCGTGCCGGTGAGCCGGCACAAGGTCGCGGCCGGCCGGCTCGGCGAGCTGGTGGGCCGGCTCAAGCTCAACGGCTCGCTGGTCACCCGCTCGCCGTTGAGCGACCTGGTGGAGCTGGAGGCGATGCGGCTGGGCATCGAGGCCAAGGCCGCGCTGTGGCGGGCGTTGCGCACGCTGCCCGACACCGACACCTACGACCGCCTCCTGGAGCGGGCCGAGTCGCAGGCGCGCCGGGTCGAGGCGTTGCGGCTCGACGCGGCGGCCGGCGCCCTGTCCGCCCGGACCGACCGCGCCGGGGTCGAGGTGGGCCGGACGTTCGCCGTGCGCACCCCGCCCGAGCGGGTGCACGAGTACCTGCGCGACTTCGCCCACGCCGAGCAGTGGGACCCGGGAACGGTGTCCTGCGAGCCGATGGAGCCCGGCCCGGTCGAGGTCGGCACCCGCTGGCACAACGTGTCGCAGTTCCTCGGCCGCCGCGTCGAACTGGTCTACGAGCTGACCCGCGACGACCCGGAGCACCTCCAGTTCGTCGGCGCGAACCGGACCGCCACGTCGACCGACGACATCACCGTCACCCCCGGACCGGCCCCCGGCACCAGCTCGATCCACTACCGCGCGCACGTCGAGTTCCACGGCCTGGCCCGGTTCGGCGCGCCGCTGGCCCGGCTCGGGCTGGAGAAGCTCGCCACCGAGATGGAGAGCAGCCTGCCGCGCGCCCTCGGCGGCTCCGTGCAGGACTGACTACCGGCACCTCGCGATGCCACCTCAGGTGGACTATTGATCACGATAGCTTCAGTGAACACCGATCCCAACCCGTTCGGGGGCTCGGGGATGAGCGAACGTTGATGCCGACGCGTCGTGATGCGTCGGCATCAACGCGGGGTAGCGGCGTTATCGCGTTATCGCGTTATCGCGGGGTGGCTGGATGGAGGGATGGCGGGATGGCGGAGGCCGCGTGGCGGCGTGGCGATGAGACGGAGATCGAGTTCCGACTCGGCTGCCTCCTGTCCCGCCGCCACAACCTCCACCTGGTCTCCAGAGGTCGCCGGACGTGGGCGGCACCGGGATCCGTTCGGGTCGTGAGTGCCGCTCGGCTACGATCTCGGTCAATGCCCGGGGCGTAGCGCAGTGGCAGTCGCGCCGCATCCGCAATGCGGACCACACGGGTTCGAATCCCGTCCCCCGGGCAGGCTGCGGCTTGGCGTTCGGGCACCACCGCTTCCGGGGCGGGTCCGGTGGAAAGGGTGTCGTGAGCGGTATCGGCGAAGAGGAGCTGGCGCAGTTCCACGCGGTTGTCGCACGGCTGCGCGCGCTGCCCGTGGACGACCCGGTGCGGCTGCGCGCCGAACGGGTGGCGGAAGCGTTCTCCCGGGACGGCAAGCAACGTCGCCGCAAGGTGCGCGCGGTGCAGCGGTCCGCGGCCGACGCTGCGGTGGACGCGGCGACCGCGACCGGCGCCACCGACCGCCGCGAGGACGCGCCGTTGCGGGTCGAGCCCGGCGCGCCGGTCCGCCTGGTGCACGGACGCCGCCACTGCTACGTGTGCAAGGGTCCGTACCGGCACGTCGACGCCTTCTACCACCGGCTGTGCCCGGACTGCGCGGCGGAGAACACCGTCCGCCGCACGGCCCGCACCGATCTGACCGGCCGGCGGGCGCTGCTCACCGGAGGCCGGGTGAAGATCGGCTTCCAACTGGCCCTGATGATGTTGCGCGACGGCGCGGAACTCCTGGTCACCACCCGCTTCCCGCGTGACGCCGCGCGCCGCTTCCGAGAGGTGTCGGGCAGCGCCGAGTGGCTGGACCGGCTGACCGTCGTGGGCGTCGACCTGCGCGACCCGAGGCAGGTGCTGGGGCTATGCGAGTCGTTGCGCGCCGACGGCCGGCCGTTGGACGTCCTGGTCAACAACGCGGCCCAGACCGTGCGCCGACCGCCGGAGTCCTACGCGCCGCTGGTGGCCGCCGAGGTCGGCGCGCTGCCCGTGAACAGCCTGCTGGCACCAGGGTTTCGTACCGGGCCGGCGCTCGGCGGCGGCCGGGACGCGCTCGCCCTGGTGCTCGCCGAAGTCGACGAGGCCGGGCTCCTGCCCGATACCGCGCCGGCCAACTCGTGGTCCGCGCGGATCGGCGAACTGGACCCGGCGGAGGTGCTGGAGACGCAGTTGGTGAACGCACTCGCGCCGACCCTGCTGTGCGACCGGCTGCTGCCGCTGCTGCTGGACTCCCCGTTCCCGCGCCGGTACGTGGTCAACGTGACGGCTGTGGAGGGACGGTTCGAGGTGCGCAACAAGACCTCCGGCCACCCGCACACCAACATGGCCAAGGCGGCGCTCAACATGCTCACCCGCACCAGCGGCCCGGACCTGGCCCGTCAGGGCGTCTACATGTGCGCGGTGGACACGGGGTGGATCACCGACGAGAACCCGGCCCCGAAGAAGGCGCACCTGGCCGACCGGGGCTTCCGCACCCCGCTGGACATCGTGGACGGCGCGGCCCGGGTGTACGACCCGATCGTGCGCGGCGAGGCCGGAGCACCGGTCGCGGGCGTGTTCCTGAAGGATTACCGGGAAGCGGCGTGGTGACCTTGGGTGAGGGCGGGTCGCCGGTTCCTGGAGGCGGCGTGGTGCCAAGCGGGGAGCCGGCGGAGTTGGTGCCGCTGCTGACGTGGTTGCGTACCGGAGAGACGACCGATCGGAGGTTGGACTTCCCGGCCGGCACCGCGCTGCCCGACGGCCGCCTCGACCTGTGCAAGCAGGCGCTCGGGCCGGCCGGCGCGGCCCTGGTCGCCGACGCGCTGCGGCCCGGTATGGTCCGGCACCTGCTGCTGGGCACCGACGGGCTCGGCGACGCCGGCGCGGCCGAAGCGGTCGGGCGGGCCGTCGACCGTCAGGTGGAGACGCTCTACCTGGGGTGCAACGGGATCACGGCGGGCGGCGCGTGCCGCATCGCGGACGGCCTGCGGATGTCGCCACAGGCCGGCCGGGTGACCGGAGTCTGGCTCAAGCGCAACCCGCTCGGCGCGGGCGCGGGGGAGGCCGCCGCCGGGATCGTGGCGGCGGCCCGCTCCCTGCGCACGCTCGACCTCGTGCAGACCGGCCTGGACGCGCCCGGCCTGGCTGTGCTGGTGGACGCCCTGGTGGTCGCGTCAGCCGCCGGCCGCCGGGTGGAGCGGCTCTACGTCGGCGGCAACCCGCTCGGGCCGCGCGGGGCGGAGCACTTGGCCGTGTTGCTGCACGCCGATGTGCTCGAAGAGCTGTACGTGTCCGCTGCGAGTTTGGGTGATGAAGGCGCGGACGTGCTGTCCGAAGCGCTTTCCGGCGCGCTGTCCGACGAGCTGGTCCACAGTGGACGGTTGAGGCGCATCTCATTGGCGAGCAACGGTATTGGGCCTGAGGCCGTGGCCCGGCTCGTGGTCGCCGCGACGGCGGCGGGCGTGGAGGTGTGCGATGTGGGCCGGGTACGGGCGGCCCGCGTGCTCGGCGCACCCGACAACCGGCTGGACGAAGCCGCCACGGCTACGATTGCCGAAGCCCTGTCCGCCGGTCCACACCGCATGCGCCACCTGGTGCTCACCGACACCGGCCTGCGCAGCCGTGAAGCCCACCGCCTGCTCGACGGCGCGACCCGCGCGGTGTCCCCGACCAGGTTCGTGCTGGGCAAGGGAATCGCGACGACCATTAACCGCAGGCTGGGCCAGTTCAGCTCCGCGATACCGCTGTCACCGGCGGTGCCGGACGACGTCGCTGCGGTCCGCAGCGTCCACCGCCAGGCTTGATTGTGGGCGAGTTCGGCGAAGCTTGGTTGTGGGTGAGTTCGGCGAAGCTTGGTTGTGTATGAGTTCGGGAAAGCTTGAAAAGAGTCCTCGCCGGACGGGCGAGCCGCCAAGGATGACGGCGGTGGTGCGGTGGGCGTCGTGTCATCCCCGTATGGCCCGGTCGGAGACAACCACGGCGGTGTCATACGGTCATGGCGACAGCAGATTTGATCTCGCCCGTCGAGTAGTGGGGTTGTCGTATGGCCGGTGGCCCGTTGTTGTCGTTCGAGGAGCGGGAGCTGATCTCCCGGGAGTTGAGTCGGAACGCACGTTGTTCGACCCGTGTCCTCGGGATGCTTCTGGGGCGGCATCATTCGACGGTGGCGCGGGAGATCGCGGCCAACGGTGGTCGTCGTGGTTATCGGGCGGTGCGGGCGCAGTGCAGGGCGGCGGACCATCGTCGGCGGCCCAGGCTGCGTAAACTGGAGTCGTCGGTCCGGTTGCACGACGCGGTGAACGACGGGCTGCGGGAGAAGTGGTCGCCTCGCCAGATCGGCCGGCGGCTGCGCCTGGACCACCCGGACGATCCGGAGATGCGCGTGTCGCACGAGACGATCTACCAGAGCCTCTACCTCCAGGCCCGGGGCGAGCTGCGCACCCAGTTGAAGCTCGCCCTGCGTCAGGGCCGTCTGCACCGGGTCGACCGCAGCCGTCCCGCGACCGCCCGCCAGTACATCAAGGACATGGTCCACATCAGCGACCGGCCGAAAGAGGCCGACGACCGGGCCGTGCCGGGCTTCTGGGAAGGCGACCTGATCATCGGACGCGGCAACGCCTCCCAGATCGCCACCCTGGTCGAACGCACCACCCGCTTCGTCATGCTGGTCCGCATCCCGTACGACCGCAACGCCCAACGGGTGGCCACGCTCCTGGCCCGGAAGATGGAGACCCTTCCGGACTTCCTGCGCAAGAGTGTCACCTGGGACCAGGGCCGGGAAATGGCCCGACACGCCTACTTCACCATCCGCACCGGCATCCCGGTCTACTTCTGCGACCCGCACAGCCCCTGGCAACGCGGCAGCAACGAGAACACCAACGGGCTGCTCCGCCAGTATTTCCCCAAAGGCACCGACCTGTCCACCCACACCCAGGCCGACCTCGACAAGGTCGCCGCGCAATTGAACGGACGACCCCGCCACACCCTCGACTGGCGCAAGCCCGTCGAGGTCTACAACGACCTGGTCAACGCCCACACGTCGCGATGACCACTTGACCCCACCCACCCTTGGGCAGTGAGGGCAAGCGAAGGGCGTGCTTGCCCTCACTGCCCAAGCGCGGTTCGCTGGCGCGCGGGCCATACGGGGATGACACGACGCGGCAGGGGGATTGTGGGGGGTGCGGTTGGGTTGTGAGTGTCTTGTTTTGTGGATCACCGTTTGCGTAGGGCTGCGAACGTGTCGATCCAGAATCGTTGCCGGTCCTCGGCGACGCCCACCAAGTAGGTCGCGCGCAGCTTGGGCGGGAGCAGGGCGACCAGGCGGGCCACGGTCTCTTGGTGCCGTTGCAGTTGGGACAGTTCCGCGTTGGCCAGCACCTGGTGCACGACGTCGCTGTCCGCGCCGCCCTCCGTCGATTCCGCCCGCGCCCGCCGCAGCCGGGCCTCCCACGCGTCGACCTGGCCCGCGAGTTCGGCCAGGCCGGTGACCGGGCGGTTGGCCAGCCGGTCCACCAGCGCGGTGAGCGGGACCGGCGCGTACTCGCCGTCGCCCAGGTAGATCAGGGCGGGCTCCAGCGGCAGGCCGCGCAGGTGGAGCTTCACCAGGCGTTCGATGGTCCGCTTGGTGACCCACGCACGGCCCTCGTCGTCGATGTCGTGCTTCCACCACTCCAGCACCGTCTCGGCGACGGGGCCGTACCTCGCGATCAGCCACTCGTTGGCCGGCACGTCCTCGGGCTCCACCTCGATCGACGCGGTGAAGCGGGTGGCCTGCGCGATGTTGTTGCGCGACACCAGGAGTTTGCGGCCCAGGTGGTACGGCGGGTTCTGGATGGCGACCTGTGCGCGCAGGTTCTCGATCCGCCGGCCCGCCAGCGACCACTCCTGGGTGATCTCCATCAGCTTCGCGAACGTCGACCGGTCCTTGGGGCGGTTGTACTCGTCCCACACCACCGCTTTCGGCTCGTCGCCCGTGAACTGGCGGGCCACCAGGTTCTCCAGAGTGCCGTCCGAAGTCGGGATCGGCGCGCAGAGGTCCTCCACGTTGGTCACCGGCAACGAGAAGTACAGCGGCTCGCGACCCAGCTCGTCGCGGACCGTCTGCCGCACGAGCTCGGTCTTGCCGCAGCCGGGCGGCCCCTGCACGAGCACGCTCCACCGGTTGCGCAGCGCCGCCCGCAGCACCTTGCGCACCGGGTCGGGCACCGATCCCGGGTTCGGCACGCCCAGCGCGCCGGCGATCCGGTCCAGCACCTCCAGCGTGCGGTCGTCGGACCGCCCGCCACCGCGCTCCTCGACCAGGGCCAGCCGCGCGCCGTTGACCAGCGGCAGGCCCCAGCGCAGCGGGAAGCCCTCGCGCGCGTTGGCCAGCACGTGGTCGAGCGTGCGCGGTGACAACGCCTCGCGCAGCGCCGGGCTCAGCGAGTTCCACACCGCGAACACGCCCGACAGGTCCCAGTCCCGGTACTTCGCGGCCAGCTTGACCCGCCACGCCGTGTCGTTCGCGGTGATCCGGACGGTGACCATCCGGTCCAGGATCGCCAGGTCGCCGCGTCGGGCCGAGGTTTCGGCCAACGACTCGTTGTCGGTGAGGAACACACCGACGCAGCCCAACGCCCGCAGGTCGTGCTCGCCCAACGTCCAGTTGCACGCGATCTGCATCAACTGCGACTGGATGGTCTCGCCCGCCTGCAACGAGTCGTCGATCAGCAGCACGAACGGTTTGCCCGGCGTCAGCACGCTCATCACCAGCTGCCGCAGCACCAGCTCCCCGGTGCCGGCGTCGCGCACCGGGGCGTTGATCAGCAGGTCGTCCGGGGTGAGGTTGGCGGCCGGCACGAACACCAGCGCGGTGTCCGGGTGGGACTCGGCGATGTGCGAGAAGAACGTGGCGGTCTTGCCGATGCCGTGCGAGCCGAACACCTGGCCGGTCTGGCCGATCGCGATCATCGCGTCGATGAACTCGGTCAGGGGTGATCCCTCGCCGCGTGGTGGCGGTTTGGGGTAGGTCGCGCTTGCCCGCCATGGTTTGGGAGGTCGAGCGGTCGGATGGGTGGGCTGGGTGGGCTGGGTGGGAGAGGTGGGGGTGGTGGTGGGGGTGGGGGTCATGGGGTTGCCGTTCTGGTTACGGGGCGTACGCGGTGGCAGGCCATCGGGGGGTGGTGGGCGTCGGGCCAGTCGTTGCCGCCCTCGGTGATCAGCCAGATCCACTTGTCGGGCTCGGCCGGGGTCACGGGTGGGGCGTAGCCGTCGGTGAGCACGACGACCGCGTCCGCCTGTTCCTCGAACACCTCGCCGGCCACCTCCAGCCTGCCCTCCACGTAGTCCACGACGTTCTGGAAGCTGGTCCCGCCGCCGCCGAGCACCCGCTCACCCGGCCGGAACGGCATGACCACCCCGTCGAACGACAGCCAGTGCGCCCGCACGCCCTCGACCCGGCCGACCAGCCCGGTCATCCACTCGACCACGCTCGACGGGATCGACCCGGACGTGTCCAGCGCGATGACCAGCACCTTCTCCCGCTCCGGGCCCCGTCGCGAGAGCATCGGGTCGTGCCCGAGCGCGGCCAGCACCGCGCCCCGCTTGCGCGGGTACACCAGCCGCTCGCCCGGACGCAGCCGTGACGCCAGCACGTCGAGCAGCCACCGCTGCCACCAGTCCACTACGCCGGTGCTCGCGGTCGTGCCGCGCAACGCCCCCGCGCCCAGCAGGCCCCACCGCCGGGTGGCCTGCTCGGACGTGCCGTCGGTGCGGCCCATCAGGTCCAGCAGTTCGGACTCCGCGCCGCCGTGCCCGCGCCGGGCCGCCAGCAGCGAGTTGAGCAGCACCGAGGACACCACCGCGTCGACCGACTCCTGGTCGGCCGGCACGTCGCGGGCCAGGTGCACGCACAGCGCGACCGGCACCGGCGGCTGCTTCATCCGCTTCAGCTCGGTGTAGACGCCCAGGTCGGTTTCCACGAACTCGGCGTAGTCCAACGCCGGCAGCCCCTGCCCGGCCAGGTCCGCCCGGTACCGCTCGTGCACCGCCACCGGGTCGACGCCCACCGGCTCGCCGTGCAGCAGCGGCAGCGACTCGCGGCGCAGCCGGACCAGCGCCACGTGGTTGATCGCCACCTCCGCCGCCATGGTGAACACCGGGTCCGCGCGCAGTTCCGGCTCCACGAACAGGTGCCGGTGCACCAGGTGCCGGGCCTCGTGGAACAGCACGAACTTGACGCCCGTCAACCCCAGGGCGACGAAGAAGTCCGGGTTGTACACCAGCAGGACGCTGCCGTCGCCGGACGCCACGACGGCCGCCGTGTCGACCGCCGTGCTCGCGACCTGGTGCCGGCACTTCGCGTACAGCCAGGACGCCACCGCGGACTCGGTCATGCCGAAGTCCAGCAGCGCCGCGTCCTTGAGCCGGCCCGCCTCGGCGACCACCGCCGGATCGGCGGGCCGCCACGCCGCCAGCGCCCGCCGGTCGGCCAGGTCCACGACGTGCCGGTGCCGGGTGCCGCTCATCGCCCCTCCCCTGGGTTCGTGCGGTGCGGCGGCTACCCTGCGCCAGGACGGGTCGTAGCGCAGAGGCAGGCGCACCGGTTCTCCAAAAACCTGGAGCACGCTGGTTCGAATCCAGCCGCCCGTCACCTACGCGCCGGCCACCGCCGCGCTGGTGAGCACCAGCTCCCGCACGGTCCCGGTGAACGTCGGCAGCAGTTGCAGCAGCACCGACCACGCCTCGGGGTCGGCCCCCAGTTCCCCGCGCACCAGCGGTTCCAGCTCGTGCGCCACCTCGCGCAGCCGGTCCGGGAACGGGCGGGTGCCGTCGTCCACCACGGACAGCACGCCCAGCACGTCCCGGGCCGGCCGGTCCCGCCGCAGGTAGTCCGCCGGGCCGGCGACCAGGCCCGCCTTCCGCAGCCGGGTGTCGTGCTTGGGGTGGGTGCTGAACTGCGCGCGGACCGCGTCCGGGCAGTCCAGCCGCAGCGCCAGCGCCCAACGCGCGTACCCGGGCAGGGGCTCGGTCCGGTCGGCGGCGGCGATCTCGGGCCAGTCCGCCCGCCGCACGGCGTACGCGGCGCGCCGCCCGGCCTTCATGGTCCGCGCGCGGCGCAGCCCGTCGAGCGTCCCGAACGTGGTGTCCGGTGGCGGCGGTCCGGTGTGCGAGCAGTAGGGGGCGGTGCACGTCAGGCGAACGGGCAGCGGACCGGTGGCCCGGCCGAACGGCGTGCCGAGCACGATGTCGGTGCGCACCGGGTCGTTGACGGCGAGCCGGTGGTAGACGAACGAGTTGGTCGCGGGGTCGTCGCGCTCCAGCATCCAGGCCAGCACCGCGCGGGGCAGCGGGAGGTTGGTGGCCTGCCAGGAGGCCAGCAGCCCGTCCAGCGTGCCGGGTCCCTCGACGCCGATCCGGCCGCGTACCACCGCCGCGTCGTCCCGGTCCAGCAGCGAGAGCAGGAAGTCCACTCCCGACACCACGTCCGCCCTGTCCACCGGCCTAGTGTCGCACCCCGGCGCGAGGCATTTCCCGGGTCACCCACCGCCCATGGAGCGGCGGATCTCGGCGAGCTTGGCGCGGGCGGCCTCGTCGCGCTCGGCCCGCTGCGCGTCGAGCGACTCGGCGGTGGGTCCGCCGCCGCCCAGCCCGGCCAGTTCGACCTCGGCGGGCGCGGTGTGCACCCGCTTCTCGATCCGGTCGCGGACGTAGTCGAAGTTGGGTACGCCGTCGTCGGTGTAGTCCGGGGTGAAGGTGGGTGTGGTGGGTGTGGTGGGTGCCGTGGTGTCCGGCACGATTTCGGCGTCCACCACGGTCGGGTCGTCGCCCTGGGGCGTGGTCATGTCTGCTCCCTCTGCCGGAACGGTCCTCCCCAGGATAGGCGGCTGGGTGGGGGTGGCCGGGGATGGCGGTGGGGGACGGGGGTGGCTGTGATGGTGATCTTGTGGGTGCCGCCCCAAGCCCTGTTCAGCTCGCGCCTGACGGTGGAGGAGATGTCGCCAACGTCCTGCGCAAGCTGGGCGCCCCGTCACGCCATGACGTGCGCTTGGAACCGTCACCTGGCGGAGTGAAGTAGCCCCGCTGCGGGAGCGGATCAGCCGGTTGCCAGAACGATGGGGTGTCGGTGCCCAGGTCGACGTTCTGGAAAGGCGAGCCGATGTCCACTCGTACCCGTTGGCGTGTGCTGTCCGCACTGGCGCTGGCCTTCGCCGTGACGACCGGGGTGTCCGCCGCCCCGGCGTCGGCGGCGGTGTTCGACCACTGCACCATGGTGACCTGCGCCGATGCCCGTGCGGCGTTCGCCTACTGGGACGGTGAAGGTCTGCCGCCGCGCCGGGTCACCAACACCCTGCCGGGCAGGGAGTGCATCACCGGCGGCGGCACCTACGGCAACCGCGACGAACAGCTGCCGGAGGAGGACAAGGGCACCTACCGGGAGTTCGACGTCTACTCGCGCCCGTGCGGGAAGGGCCGTGACGCGCACCGGATCGTCGTCAACCACGAAACTGGCGACGCCTGGTACACCGACGACCACTACCGCAACTTCCACCTGCTGTGACCGTCGACAGTCCTCTCTGACTTGCGCATTTTTGCGAACGGCCCCGGCGCGAACGCGATCACACTGCCGAGATGCGCCGAGGGTTCTCGTACAACGACGCCGTGAAACTGCTCGGTGGTGACAGCGCGTTGACCACTGGGCTTGACCTTCGAGCCGGGTCGAAGGTTCACCGCAGGGGCATGACGACCTACCGGATCTCGCAGGTGGCGTAGCTCTCCGGCGTCCCGGCCACGACGTTGCGGTTCTACGAGGACGCCGGCCTGCTGCCCGCCGCGCGCAATCCGGCCGGCTACCGCCACTACGGCGACGACGCGGTGGAGCGGTTGGCGTTCATCTCCTCGGCGAAACTGCTCGGCCCGGTGCTGGAGGAGATCCGCGAACTGCTGGACGTTCGGGAGAATGGCGCGTGCGCGCCGGTGCGGGCCCGGCTGCGGTCGCTGGTCGCGGACCGGGTGGGGCGGGCAAACCGCCGCGTCGCCGACGTCCATGCGGCACTGTCCGGCGACGCGCCGCCCGGTGCTTGCGGGCCGGCCTGCGGCTGCACGACGACCCCACCCGTCGCGCCGCCGCGGTCATCAACCCCCTTGAACCCGTTTCCGACGCCTGGCGGCAGGTTCCGGTGGCGTGCACGCTCAGCGGTGCCGCGTTCAGCGAGCGCGTCGGGCAGTGGCGTGAGGTGGTCGACCGGGTCGAGAGCCGCGAAGACCTCGCGGACGGGGTCCGCGCCCGAGAGCGGCGCCGGACTGCTCGCCGACCTGTTCGGGACGACCGGTGGCCGTCCTGGGCCGCCGGGCCGGATGGCGGGCGGGCTGTGAGAATCGGGCCGGTGCCGCCGTCCGGTGGTGGTGGGAGGAGCGGGCGGGGGTGCGGTTGGTCGGGTGGTTGGAGCGGCACCAGGTCGTGGTGTACCTGGTGGCGATGGCGGTGGGTGGGGGAGTCGGCCGGCTGGTGCCGGTGGCGGGGCTGGAGCACGTGATCAACCCGGTGCTCGGCGTGTTGTTGTTCGTCACGTTCCTTCAAGTCCCGGTGGCCGAGTTGGCCGGGTCGTTGCGGGACGGTCGGTTCCTGTCCGCTGTGCTGGTGGTCAACTTCGTGGTGGTGCCGCTCGTGGTCGCCGCGATGTTCGCGTTCCTGCCCGCGGATCGGGCCGTGCGGCTCGGGGTGCTGCTCGTGCTGTTGTGCCCGTGCGTGGACTACGTGATCGTGTTCTGCGGGCTGGCCGGTGGCAGCAGCCGCCGTCTGCTGGCCGCCACCCCGCTGCTGCTCGTGGTGCAGATGGTGCTGTTGCCGGTGTGGCTGTTCCTGTTCATGGGGCCCGAATTGGCTGACGTGGTCGACGTCGGGCCGTTCGTCGAGGCGTTCCTGGTCCTGATCGTGGTCCCGCTGGCCTTGGCCTGGGCCGTGCAGGCGTGGGCCGCGCGCCGGCCGGCCGGGCGGAGGTTCTCCACCGCGGCGACCGCGACGATGGTGCCGTTGATGGCCGTCACCCTGCTCGTGGTGGTCGCCTCGCAGGTGCCCGTGCTCAGCGACGGCGGCGTTTTGCCTGCCGTCCCGTTCTTTGTGGTCTTCCTGGTGGTCATGGCGTTCGCCGGCACGGCCGTGGCCCGCCTGTTCCGGCTCGACGCCCCGGCGGGCCGCGCCGTCGTGTTCGCCGGGGCCACCCGCAACTCCCTGGTCGTCCTGCCGTTGGCGCTCGCCCTGCCCGACGACCTGGACCTCGCCGCGGCTGTCGTGGTCACCCAGACCCTGGTCGAGGTGCTGGGCATGGTCGTCTACCTCCGCCTGGTGCCCCGCCTGGTCAAGGCCAGCACCGGGCCGACCGCCAGCACGACGGCGAGCGCCCCGTAGCCGAACGCCAACGTCGAGACGGTGGCGACCCCGGCGACGAGCAGCGGGCCGCCGGCGTCGCCGAGTTCGCGCCCCAACTCGGCCGACCCCATGGTCTGCCCCATCCGCTCCTCCGGCGTCGAGGCCGCCAGGGCGGCGAAGCCGACCGGCGTGATCAAGCCCGTGCCGATGCCGATCAGCGCCGCGGCCATCACCACCCCGACCAGGCGGGGCAGCACGGCCGCCGCCAGTCCGAGGGCGGTGACGAGCAGTCCGGCGACCAGGCCGGCGCGGGTGCTCAGCCGGCCCGCGTCCAGCGCGCGGCCGGCCTTCGGCTGGACGAGCGCGGCCGTCGCGGCGAGGACGGACACGGCGGCACCGGTCGCCACGGTGCCGAGCCCGGCGGCGGCCCCGGACACCGGCAGGAAGCCCACCCCGACGGAGAGCGCGGCGGTCGCGCCGGCGAGCGCCGCGGTCGGACCGAGGAAGGACTTGTCGGAAAGCCGGCGAGCCAGGTCGGCCACGGTCTGCCGGGTGCGGGGCAGCGGCGGCACGGCGGGCACGGCGAGCGCCGCCCACAAGGCGACGGCCACCGCGCACACGGCCATCACCGTGAACAGCAGCCGCAACCCACCGGCCCACACCAGCACACCGCCCAACAGCGGGCCGAGCGTGTAACCGATGGACTTGTAGGAGCCGTAGCTCCCGAACGCGCGTCCGCGCTTGGCCGCCGGGTTCAGCCGGGCGACCAGGGCCGAGGCGGCGGGGGAGAACGCCGAGGCCGCGGCACCCTGGCCGAGCCGGGCGGCCCACAGCCAGCCGGGGCTGTCCGCGACCGCGTAGAGCGCCGACGCGGCGGCGAACGCGAGCAGGCCGCCGAGCAGCACCGGTTTCCCGCCGACCCGGTCGGCCAGCGTGCCGAAGACGGGCTTGAGCAGCACCTCCGCCCCGTCGTAGAGGGCGAGCAGCCCGCCCAGGACCAGCAGCGAGGTGACGGCGTCCGCCGAGAACCCGCCGAGGTTGGCCGCGATGCCGTGCGCGCCGAACGCGGTGGTGAACCCGGCCGCGTACAACGGCCACATCGCGCGTTTCGGGGCGGGGTTCACGACGGGTCGCCGGCGTGCAGGGCGGTGAAGACGCGCTCGGCGTAGTCCTCGCAGACCGCGACGCACCGCTTGAGCCGCGTCCCGGCGTCGGACGCCTCGGGCGCGCCGAACACGTCCCGCGCGGTGAGGTCCCGGTGCCAGCGCCGCAGCCGCTCCAGGCTCTGCTCCTCTTCCTCCAGCTCGGCCAGGGTGAACTTGCCGATCCGGATCTCCTTGGCGATCTCCTGCTCGAACTTGCCGCAGTCGGCGAGGAACTCCGCCCAGTCCGCCGAGCGCGCGGCGGTGAACATCGCCTGGAAGCGCGCCGCGTCCTGCTCGGACCGGCCGGACGCCTGGAGCGTCACGCCTTGGCCGCCGGCGTTGTCGGTGAACTCCAGGGCCCGCCGCACGCCGTCGGCGAACACCGGCACCTCCGGCACCGCCCAGACGCCCTGCCCCAACGACAGCGCGCCGATCTTGCGCAACTCCCGCCACACCGCCACCCGGTGCCGTGACGGTTCTGCGGGCAGCTTGATCACCAGCACCAACCACCGCGCCGCATCAATCTGTGTCACGGGCTCGAATGTAGCACCCGTTACATCTGGTGATGTGATGGTGATCAGTCGGAACCCCTCGGTTGACGGGTTGGCGGCGGGTCTTGTGCGGGCGGCGGGGTGCTTGGACGATCGACACCGTGGAGATGCGAAAAATACTCGCGTTGGTTGCCTTGTCGGCCCTGGTCGCGGTCGGGACGCCTACCGCTGCCGCCGCCGCGCCGGCCGCGCCAAACATCGCCTCGTACAACGTGTTCATGCTGTCCCGGGCGCTCTACCCGAACTGGGGCCAGGCGACCCGGGCCGACCTCATCCACCGGACGGGCGTGCTGGCCGGCCAGGACGTGGTCGTGCTCCAAGAGCTGTTCGACAACACCGCGGGCGACCGGCTGCTGTCGAACCTGTCCGCCGACTACCCGCACCGGACGCCGACCGTCGGCCGGACCCGGTCCGGCTGGGACGCCACGAAGGGCTCCTACAGCGACACGGCCGCCGAGGACGGCGGCGTCGCGATCGCCAGCCGGTGGCCGATCACCCGACGCGTGCAGCACGTCTACCGGGACGGCTGCGGTGCCGACGGCATGGCCAACAAGGGATTCGCCTACGTCCGCCTCGACGCGCCCACCGGCCCGGTGCACGTCATCGGCACCCACATGCAGGCCGAGGACTCCACCTGCACCGCCTCGCCCGGTTCCGTCCGCGCCACGCAGCGCGCCGAGATCACCGCGTTCGTCGCGGCCGAGCGGATCCCGGCCGGTGAGCCGCTCTACGTCGCCGGCGACCTGAACGTGATCAAGGGGAGCGCCGAATACCCGGCGATGCTGGCCGACCTCAAGGCCGCCGCGCCGATCTTCACCGGCCACCGCCACTCGTGGGACTGCGCCGACAACAGCATCTGCCGCGACCAGTACGGGCCCGAGTACGCCTCCGAGCACCTCGACTACGTGCTGACCCTCCAAGGGCCGAAGCTCACCAACGAAACCCGCCGAGTCAAGAGTCCGGTGTGGACGGTCACCTCGTGGTTCACCACCTACTCCTACACCGACTACTCCGACCACTACCCGATCTTCGCCTCCTGACCCGCCCGGGATATCCGAGTGCCGCCGAAGGCTTCCTGGGTTAGTTTGCCCATCGTGGCTGATGTGGTGAGGCACGACGACCTGGCGGACTTCTGGGCCGCGACCGAGGGTTTCTTCGGCGGGGACCCGGTGTTCCACACCGTCCCGATCGCCGCCGTGCACCGGCGGCTCGCCCACCCGGACCCGAGCGACCGGCCGCCGCTGCTGCTGACGGTGGCCGAGCAGGGCGAGGTCGTGGCGGCGGCGGTCCGCACGCCGCCGTGGCCGTTGACGCTCAGCGGTGTGCCGGCGCGGTGGGCGGACGTGGTCGCCGAGGAGTTGGCGGGGACGGAACTGGACGGCGTCAACGGTCCCCGGCCCGAGGCGGAGGCGTTCGTCCGGGCGTGGACGGCCCGCACCGGGTGCGACGCGCGCGAGGTGATGGCGCTGCGGCTGTTCCGCCTGGAAGGGCTGGCCGAACCGACCGGCGTCCCCGGCACGTCGCGCGCGGCGACGGAGGCCGACGCCGAACTCCTGGTCCGCTGGTACCTGGAGTTCGTGGACGAGTCCACGCCCTACGACCCGGACGAGGAACACGCCTGGACGTACGTGCGCGGCACGCTGTCCTTCGGCGCGGGCCACCACCTGTGGCTGCACGACGGCGAACCGGTGTCGTGGGCGTGCGCCGGACGGCCGGCCTCCGGCATGTCCCGGATCGGCCCCGTCTTCACCCCGGAACAGCACCGCCGCAACGGTTACGCCGAAGCCGTCACGTCAGCGTGCGCCCGGTGGGCGCTGGGGGCGGGCGCGGAGCACGTCGTGCTCTACACCGACCTGGCCAACCCGACGTCGAACTCGATCTACCAACGCCTCGGCTTCCGCCCGGTGTGCGACGCCGCCGAGTTCGCCTTCACCCCGCCGGACCCCGCCTGAGCGGACCCACCGACCACAACCCGCAGGCTCTGGGAGCGGGGGAGCAGGCGGTGCCGTCGCCTGGGTTCACCCGTTCCGGTTACCGGCCGGGTTCTTCTCGACGGGCGTCGTGCGGCCGGTGGCGCGACACTGGCGGGCGAGCGCCGGAGATCGGCCGAGAGGGGTGTGCGGGTGGACGGGCAGCCGGAGACGTCGGGTGGCGCTGGTCGGTTGTGGGCGGGTGGGTTCGCCACCGCGGTCGTCGCCGCCCTGCTCGCCGTCGTCGGCATCCTGATCGCCCGCGGCCTGCTGGGCGTGGCCGTGCTCGCGCCGGAGGGCGAAGGGGCGTGGGGCAACGCCAACACCGTGGCCTATGCCCTGGGTGCCGCGCTGGCGGCGCTGCTGGCGACCGGCCTGCTCGCCCTGCTGATCGTCAGCACGCCCCGGTCGCGCCAGTTCTTCACCTGGATCGGGTTGCTGCTGACCGCCATCGCCGTGATCCTGCCGTTGGGCATCGGCGGGTTCGTCGGCCCCGGCCTGGCGACGGCCCTGATCAACCTGGTGCTCGGGGTCTCGATCGTCCTCATGCTCAACGGCGTGGCCCGCAGCGCGTACCGCGCCTACCCGAACCGGGCGTACCCCGATCGCGTGTACCCGGACCGCACCCGGGAGTTCTGACCCCTCGCCGGAGCCTGTCCGGCCCGAGGGTGCTTCGGCGTGTGGTCGACTGATCGGATCGGACCGCCGTGGTCGGGTGCGACCGGGGTCCCTTCCCGCAGGATCGACGTCGAAGGGAGGCCGCATGATCTCGGCACTCAACCGGCTCGTCGACCTCGTGGAGGAGCACCTCGGGGACGTGAGCGACGTCGACGGGTTGGCGGCGGCGGTGGGCACGACGGAGTACCACCTGCGCCGGATGTTCTCGTCGTTGGCGGGCATGCCGCTGTCGGAGTACGTGCGCCGACGCCGCATGACCGTCGCCGCCGGTGACGTCGTGCGCGGCGAGGACGACCTGCTCACCATCGCCGTCCGGTACGGCTACGGCTCGACCGAGGCGTTCGGCCGCGCGTTCCGGGCGGTGCACGGCACCGGCCCCGGCGACGTCCGCCGCGACGGCGGCCCCCTTCGCGCACAACCGCAGCTCAGGTTCCGCCTGACCGTCGAAGGGAGCACCCCCATGGACACCCGCATCATCGACCGCCCCGCGTTCCGGCTCGTCGGGCACGCCGCCCGCGTCCCGCTCATCCACCACGGCGTCAACCCGCACATCCAACGGCACGTCACGGCGTTGCCGCCGGAGGAGCACGGCCGGCTCAAAGCGTTGTCCGACAACGAACCCGCGGGCCTGCTCCAGGTCTGCGACGACCTCGACCCGGACTCCGCCGAGGGCACCGAGCTGACCTACCTGCACGGGGTCGCGGTGTCCGGGACCACCCCGGTCCCCGACGACCTCGACGCCATCGAGGTGCCGACCGGCCGGTGGGCGGTCTTCCGCACGGCGGGCCCCTACCCGGAGACCCTTCAGCAGACCTGGGCGGCCACCGCGACGGAGTGGTTCCCGGCCAACCCGTGGCGTCTGCGGCCGGGTCCCTCGATCGTCGCCGTCCTCGACCGGGCAGCCGACTTCAGCACCGCCACCTGCGAACTCTGGCTGCCCGTCGAGCCGGCGTGAGCCCACCTGTGACGGGGCGGAGCACGCCCCGTCACAGGTCCTGCCCGCCGCGCCGGCTGAAACGGGTCGTGGCGCGGGGCGGGTGCAAGGGTCGAGCGCAAGGGGCGAGCGCAAGGGTCGAGCGCGGTACGGGCCACGCGGCGGAAGCCCAGTTCGTTCCGGGGCGGCTCAAGGACGACCGGACGATTCCCTCCGGGGAAATGCGGCCGGCACAGGCGTCTGGCCGGCATCGCGCTCTTACCGGGCCGAACAGCCGCTCTGAATACATTTCACTTTCTACTCCGTCCATTCGGCCGAACGTGATCACGCCGTCAGGAGGGTTTTCCCGCCGATATCGACTACCCGGCGAACTCCGGCGTTTCACCGACCCCGCCTTGGGTACTGGTCTGGACCACCGACCGGTTGCGATCCGACCGGTGCCGAACCCGAGGAAATGGAGCGACGGATGAGCGACGCGAAGCTGCCCCCGCTGTCGATCGACGAGCTGGCCGCCGAGTCCGGCACGGCGTTGCCGGACAAGGAGGTCTACTCGCTGCTCGACCTGAACGTCGACCTGGACCTCGCCCTGGACCTGGCGGCTCCGATCGGCCTCGCGGTGGCCGGCAACGCCAACGTCGCGGCCCCGATCGACGCCGCAGTGGGCGCGAACGTGCTGTCCGACGGGTCCTCCGCACAGGCCTTGGCCGACCAGGGCGTCGCGATCCAGCAGGGCATCACCGGCGAGGCGCTGGCCAACTCCGACCAGGACAGCGCCATCGACCAGGGCCAGACCCCGGCCCCGGCCCCGCAGCCGCCCGCCGGGGGCGGCGACGTCCGGGTGCCGCCCGCCGACGTGGCCGGCGCGCTGGACGGCGGCCTGCTCAACGTCGACGTGAACCTCGCCGCCGACCTCGACCTGGCCGCGCCGATCAACGGCGCGGTGGCCCTCAACGCCAACGTGGCCGCGCCGATCGACGCCGCCGTGGCCGCCAACCTCGGCTCGGTCGGCTCGGAGGCGACCGCCGTCGCGCAGCAGGACGCGATCATCCAGCAGACCATCGACGGCACCGCGGAGGCCAACGCCGCCCAGAGGTCCGACATCGACCAGTGAGCGACCTGATGAACGCCTCAGCACAGGACCGTCCTGGGCAGGATCCCGTCGGGCGGGATCCCGTCGGGCGGGATCCCGTCGGGCGGGATTCGGCGGGGCGGGGCGTGGACACCGCGTCCCGCCCCGCCGGGGGCGTGCCGCGACGCGCGCGGGACGTCGAGCTGATCGGCGAGCTGCGCGACTCCGGCTACCGCCGCCCGCCGGCGCTGGTCCGCCGCGCCGACGGCCAGGTCCTCCAGCTCACCCCGCTGCTGTACCGGGTGCTGGAAGCGGTCGACGGCCACACCGACCACGACGGGATCGCCGCCCGGGTCGGCCGGGCCGTGGGCCGCTCGGTGTCCGCCGACGACGTGCGGACGCTCCTGGGCACCAAGCTGGAACCGCTCGGCGTGCTCGAACTGCCCGACGGCTCCCAGCCGCGGCACCGCAAGGCCGAACCGCTGCTCGGCCTGCGCCTGCGCCGCGTGATCACCGAGCCGAGCGTGACCAGGCGAATCACCGCGCCGTTCGCCCGGCTGTTCCACCCGCTGGTGGTGGCCGCGGTGCTGGTGGCGTTCGCGGCGGTGTCGTTCTGGGTGCTGTTCGAGAAGGGCTTGGCGGGAGCCACCCACCAGGCGTTCCACCAGCCCGCCTTGCTGCTGCTGGTGTTCGCGGTGACGGTGGTGTCGGCGGGCTTCCACGAGTTCGGGCACGCCGCCGCTGCCCGGTACGGCGGTGCCACCCCGGGCGCGATGGGTTTCGGCCTCTACCTGCTGTGGCCCGCCTTCTACACCGACGTCACCGACAGCTACCGGCTCGGCCGGGCCGGGCGGCTGCGCACCGACCTGGGCGGGTTGTACTTCAACGCGCTGGTCGCGGTCGCCGTCTACGGCGTCTGGTGGCTGTCCGGCTGGGACGCGCTGCTGCTGGTCGTCGCGACCCAGATCGTGCAGATGGTCCGCCAGCTCGCGCCGATGGTGCGCTACGACGGCTACCACGTGCTCGCCGACCTGACCGGCGTCCCCGACCTGTTCCACCGCATCAAGCCCACGCTGCTGGGCCTGCTGCCGCACCGCTGGGGCAAGCCGGAGTCGACGGTCCTCAAGCCGTGGGCACGGGTCGTCGTGACGGCGTGGGTGCTCATCGTCGTGCCGTTGCTGCTGTTCAGCACGGCGTTGCTGGTGCTGGCCTTCCCACGGGTGGTGGGGACGGCGTGGCAGAGCGCCGGCGAGCAGTGGCGGTCGGCGAGCGCGGCGCTGGGTGACGGTGACGTGGCGCTCGTGCTGGTGCGGGTGCTCTCGGTCGCGGCCATCGCGTTGCCCGTGCTCGGCATCGGCCTGCTGCTGATCCGTCTGGCGCAGCGGCTGGCCACCCGTGCGTGGAAGTCCAGCGACGGCAAGCCCGGACGGCGTGCGCTCGTGGTGCTGTGCGGCCTGGCCGTGATCGCCGGCCTGTTGTGGGCGTGGTGGCCCGAGCCCGACCGCTACCGCCCGATCCAGCCCGGTGAACGCGGCACGGTGACCGACGTCGTGCCCGCGGTGGCGTCCGGCCCAGGACCGGCCGCCCCGTCGCCCGCCCCGCAGTCCGCGCCGGAGACCGTCACGGCCCAGACGGCGTGGCCGACCGGAACACCGCGGCCCACCAGGGACAAGCCGGTGCTGGCGATGGTGCTGGAGCCGGTCGGCGGACCGGCGGACGCGCCGACGTGGGTCTTCCCGTTCGACCGCCCGGAACCGCCGGGGCCGGGCGACAACCAGGCCCTGGCGGTGAACACCGAGGACGGTTCGGTCCGCTACAAGGTCTCCTTCGCGCTGGTGTGGGAGACGGACGGCAAGGTGGACAACAAGAACGAGGCGTACGCCCTGGCGTCGTGCCGAGGCTGCACGACGGTGGCCGTCGCGTTCCAGGTGATCCTCATCGTCGGTCAGGCGGACGTGGTGGTGCCGGAGAACATCGCCGTCGCCGTCAACCACTCGTGCGTCGAGTGCGTGACCTACGCGCTGGCTTCGCAACTGGTCGTGACCCTGCCCGAAGACCTGAGCCCGCAGGCGAAAGCGCGGCTGGAGGAGGTCTGGGCCGAACTGTCCCGACTGGCCGGGGACATCCCCCGGCTGAGCGCGCAGCAGATCCAACAGGCGTTGCAGGACGCGAAGTCCCGCATCCTCGACGTACTGCGCGAGGAGGGCGTGCCGCTCCCCGGCGCCACGACCACGCCACCCGGCACGACGTCGACCGAGCCCACCCGCCCGCCCACGTCGTCCGACACCCCGACGACCACGACCACCCCCACGACGACGGTGTCGAGCGTCCCCGAGACGGCGACCACCACGCCCCCGCCGTCATCGTCGGAAGTCCCGTCGACAACGGTCCCGTCGCCGTCGAGCGCCGCGCCCTCCAGTTGACACCGGGGCAGGCCGGGTCGGGACTGGTTTCCCGACGCCTGACCCGGCCGGCCCCGTGTTGATGTCCCGGCACGATTTCCCGGAGCAGCCGTGGAGGAGCGCCGTGACGATCCCGCCCTGGGCCGTCGTCCCGAAGTCCTGCGCGTTGCTGGTCATCGACATGCAAAACGACTTCGTGCGCGACGGTTTCCCCATGGCCGTGCCGATGGCACGCGACCGCCTGCCGGTGATGCGGAACACCGTCGACACGTGCCGCGCCGCGGGCGTCCCGGTCAGCTACACGCAGCACATCCTCTACGACACCTTCGACGTCTCACCGCGGGAAACCACGTACCTCCCGCGCCTCCAGCAGACCGGGATGCGCGACGGCACCCACGGCGCGGAGATCGTCGAAGAACTCGCGCCCCAGCCGCGCGAGATGGTCGTCCGCAAGCACCGCTGCGACGGGCGGCTGACGGCCGGTTCACGAGCGCTGGACCAGCGGATATCGCGCCTCGTCGAGGTGGAGCAGTCCGGCGGCGTCGACGTGGCCGTCGAACCCGGCCGGAAGCTCCCGCAGGTAAGCGACGGCGGCCGCCGTGAAGACGACGACACCGCCACCCTCGTGGGTGATGCCGTCCGGTTCATCGACCTCCCTGATCCAGTCAGCCCACTCGACGTGGGGCCCGAGGACCGTGGCGGAATAGGTCCTCGTATCGGATCGGGCCGATTCCGCGGCGCGCCGACAACGTTCCGGATCGTGGGTCATGCGTGCCTTCTTTCTGCCATGCGCCGCGTGAAGGCGTGGCGGACCGGGACAGAAGGCCCCGGGACAGCCCACCGGCGTCGAACCACTCCCGGGTCGCGGTGAACGCGAACTGGTGGCCGTCGAGCCGGGGGTGCGGCCACAACGGGACCAGGGCTGGGCCGCCGGACCGCCGGAGCCGCGCCTCATCCTGCGACAGCGGGGAGAGCGTGGTCATCGTGCCCTGCTCCTCGTCGCCCGGGATACCGGCCGGGAGCCTACCGCCGCACGTACCAGGCCGGTCCGCCGATCAGCCGTACCGCTTGTTCACTCCTGTTTGTTCACCTCGCGACAGCCGAACGTGAACAACCCCGGCGCGCTAGACATCGTCCGGATCACCGTTGTCGCCGGGACAGTGCCGGCCGACCATGTCGATCGAGGGGGATTCCATGCGCAGGAACAGACTGATGACCGCAGCGCTGGTCGCACCGCTGCTCATATCGTTGGGAGTCGGCGGATCCGGATCGGCGGCGACGCCGTCGAGCGGCTACACCGTGCTGATCGAAACCGGCGCGAGCCGGACCGCCGCGATCGCCGCTGTCCAGGCGGCGGGCGGTGTCCTGTTCCGGGAGAACCCGGCCGCGGGCACGTTGACCGTCACAGCGCCCAAGACCGGGTTCATCGAGCAGGTCACGGCCTCCGCCGCCGTGTTCGGCGCGGCCCGCGACTTCACCATCGAGGAGAACACGAAGCCCGATCCCGCCGAGCAGACCCCGGCGGCGACCGCCGCGCAACCCGTGACCGAAGTGCCCACGGTCAAGGAACCGCTGGAAGAAAAGCAGTGGGGCTTCAACATGGTGCGCGGCGACCTGGCCCGGGAAAAGCAACTCGGGGACCCGAGGGTGTACGTCGGCGTGCTCGACAGCGGCATCGACGGCAGCCACCCGGACCTGAGCGGGCGGCTCGACCGGTCGCTGTCGCGCAACTTCACCCGGGACGTGCCCAGCGTCGACGGGCCGTGCGAGGTCGCGAGCTGCGTCGACCCGGCGGACGTCGACGACGACGGCCACGGCACCCACGTGGCGGGCATCATCGCCGCCGGCCACAACAAGTTCGGCATGGCGGGCGTCGCGCCGAACATCACGCTGGTGAGCCTGCGCGCCACCCAGGACAGCGGCTACGCCTTCCTGCAACCCGTCATCGACGCGTTGACCTACGGTGCCGACGTCGGTATCGACGTGATCAACATGTCGTTCTTCATCGACCCCTGGCGGTACAACTGCGCCGCGAGCCCGAACGACACCCCGGAACACCAGATCGAGCAGCGCACGATCGTCGCCGCTTACCAGCGCGCGCTGGACTACGCCCACAGCAAGGGCGTCACGCTGGTCAGCTCGCTGGGCAACAACCACGACGACCTGGGCAAGCCGCGCACCGACACGACCAGCCCCGCGTTCCCGCCGAACGGCGAGTACCAGCGGCCGATCGACAACGCGACGTGCAGCAAGGTGCCCACGGAGCTGGACCACGTGCTCGGCGTGTCCGCGCTCGGGCCGTCACGGGCGAAGTCCAACCGCTCCGACTACGGGGTGGAGCAGATCGACCTGTCCGCACCGGGCGGGTTCCTGAAGGACTTCTGGGGCACCCCCTGGTACGAACACCGGGAGAACCGGATCCTGTCCACCTACTCGCGCAGCTCGTCCCTGGCGCAGGGCTTCATCGACGCCAACGGTGACATCACGCCGCTCGGCGACGCGAACAACATGCTGAAGCACTGCGTGGCCACTACGTGCGCCTACTACCGCTACCTGGACGGCACGTCGATGGCCGCGCCGCACGCCTCGGCCACCGCCGCACTCACCGTCAGCCAGTACGGCAAACCGGACCCGGCCCACCCCGGCACCCTCACCCTGTCGCCGACGTCGGTGGAACGGGTGCTCAAGGTCACGGCGGACAAGACCGCCTGCCCGGAACCCCGCACGGTGTCCTACGAGCACCTCGGACTCCCGGCGGAGTACAACGCGACCTGCGAAGGAGACCTTTACTTCAACGGCTTCTACGGGCACGGCGTGGTCAACGCCTTCGCCGCCGTAACCCGTGGCAGCGCTTCACTTTCCGAGAACAACTGACATCGCTGGTGTCCGTAGCGGCCACGGCCGCTACGGACACCGGCGTCACGTTGCTGTTCACCACCACCCACGACTTCCAACTGCCTCTCTGCTTCGCGAAGACGAACGGCACCTTCGACAGCTGCGCCGAAATCGACGGCTGGTCGGAGGGTGTGCACAGGCTGATCGTTCTCGTAGGGTGAGGGCAGGGGACCTGGGGGACTCCGTGGGGGGATTTCCGCGCTATGCCGCGCAAGAGCACAGCCATGCCCACACGGTCTTCACCAGTGCCGACGAGTTGCCTGTCGTTGAACACTTGGGGGGACAGCCCGTATGCGCAACACCGCACTATCCCGACGTTCGCTGATCGCGTTCGCCGCCGCCACCGTCGTCAGCAGCCTGCTCGCGCCCGCAGCGTCAGCCGCCGGCACGGAGTGCACCTGGCAGGTCGAGGTCCTGCCCGTGCAGGAAGGCATGGGCTCCGGCAACCTGCGGATCACCGGCGTGGACGGCCAGGGCAACGTCTCCGGCTTCTACGCCCCCAACCGGACCGACCACACGCTGGTGCGTTGGACCGCCGCCGGTCTGGAGGTCGTGCCGAGGCCCGAGGGTGCCGGCAAGTTCGTCACGATCGCGGGGAACGCCTCGGGCGTGGTCGTCGGCACCGTCGACCGACCCGGCACGAGCAGCGTCCTGATGACCCATGCGCCCGGTGTCGGCTACCGCGAGCTGCCCACCCCGGCCGGGTACGACAACGTCGCCGCGAAGGACATCAACGGCCGGGGTGACGTGCTCGGGCGGGCGTACACGCCGACCACGTTCAAGCGCGTCGCCGTGCTGTGGCGTGCGGACGGCAGCGCCCCGGAGGTCATCGCGCCCGCCGAGGTGCGGTCGCCGGACCCGGTGGCGATCGCCGACGACGGCACCGTGCTCCTCGACTCCTCGGAGACGCCCTATTTGTGGCGCAGCGGCGTGCTCACCGCACTGCCGGACTGGGGGTACACGGTCTACCCGCGCGGGCTGACCCGTGACGGCGTGATCACCAGCCGCCTCTACGACTCGCCCCGCACCTCCTGGAAGTGGCACGAGGCGACCGGCGTGAACGAGCAGTTCTCCGTCGCCGGCGTGATCGACGCGGTCAACGAGGACGGGCTCGCCGTCGGGTACCTGCCAGACGGCAACTACACCGGCGCAGTCTGGCAGGGCACGAAGTTCCTCACCGCGCTCCCGCTGCCGACCGGCGCGTTCAACGGGCAGGCGGGCGCTGTCGGCGAGGGTGGCGCGCTCGGCGGGTTCGCCGGCGGGAAAGCGGTCCGCTGGACCTGCCACTAGGCAGACCTGAGCGGGGTTGTCGCCTACCTGCGCCCGGTGGCCGTCGACGGCGACCACCAGGTGCAGGTAGGCGACGGACGACCTGCGGGCCCGTCAGGCCCGGAAGAGTTCCCAGCGTGGCATCAGCACGAACACGAACGCGCACACCCAGACGATCCGACCGGCGATGATCAGGCCCGGCGCGTCGCCCATCGCGGCCCCGAGCAGTCCGACGGCGGCGCTGATCGCGAGCAGCGAGAGCCCCCACCGCTGCCACAGCCACAGCCCGGTCAGGGCGATCGCCTCGCCCAGCAGCCCGAGCAGCACCAGCACCATCGGGATGCCCAGCGTCCGCCCGTGGCCGAGTTCCCGCACAGCCGCCGCGATGAGCGTCGCACCGAGCGCCGGCACGCCGACGCTGTAGACCACGAGCCACGCCGTCAGCACGAACCCGCGCCCGGAAGGCTTCTCCACCACTCTGCCGCCCATCGCCACCCTGTCCCTCCCACGTCCTCGACGCGCCTTCGACGCAGACGTGACGCGCAGGGGTCCCCGATAACGCCGTATTGCCCGGATCGGAGCAACGCCGGCAACCACGACCTGTGGTTTCCCGGCGTGGGTCGTGGTGGGTGAGCAGGCTTTCGAGTTCAGCGGGTGGCGTTCGCGGCTCGCCGAGCGGGCCCGCTGTCGGTTCAGCCCACGGCGGAGTGGGCGAGTGCGCTGTCCTCGACCACGTTGTTGTAGCGCAGCGGGGTGTAGGCGTTGGCGGTCTCGGCCGTCCATTTCCGCTCGACCGGCGGTTCGCCGTCGGGCCCGGTGTGCTCGCGCACCACCGGTTCGGTCCTGGCCGCGTCCGCCCAGCGGATGAAGAGTGCGGCGTGGTTGTGGTGGACCAGCGCGTCGCCGGGGAGCAGGTCGGCTCGGGGAACCTCGGTGGCGACCTCGTGGAGCGTCGAGGTGGTCCGGGAGTGGGTGAGGCCCCAAGCCATCGAGAGGTAGCCGGAGCAGTCGGTGCGGTAGTCGCCGAAGTCGTTGCGGTGGCAGGCTTGCTGGCTGTACGGCACCCGCTGGTCCAGCCACGACTGCGACCGGGTCTGCGTTTCGCTCCGTGAGGTCGCGCGGTCCGCCTGGGTCGTGGCGCAGGCGACCAGCTTCTCCGGCCCGTCGGCCGCCTGCGCGACCGGTGCGTGGAGGGTCGCCGTGCACGCGAGCACGGCGACCAGGATGCGGGTGTTCATCGAGCCCCCTTCGAAAGGTGCATGTGTCACGGGCCCACAGTCTCCGCGGCCCCAGTCGTGAGGGGGTTCCCGCGATCGGTGGCGACAGTGCCTAAACCACCCGCTTGAGCGTTCTTGCCGTGCCTGACCCCCGCAACCCGACCCGCCTCCCGTTCGTTCCCCTACGCGGCTGCGGTCGCATCCCCCTCACAATGTCCACATAGGACGACCGTCGACGGATTCAGTCGATCCGCAAAGGTTTTGATCAGTTCCGCGACAGAACGGCGCTCATTGTCCGCCCAGGTGAGGTATGCACTCAGTCCACTATGGATGGCTGAATGCCTCGGCTGGATGTCGGTCGCCGGTCCGCAGGCGGGCGTGGTCTCGATCCCGTGGAAACGTTTGCGGCGACATGGTCGATAGAGGACGCGGGAGGCGGGCGTTGAGTGCGCGCAGCGCTTTCCGCCGAGTTCGACCTGGTAATCACGGCTGCCACCCCGGGTGGGAGCGGGTGTGAGGAGGAATCGTGTCGTACTGCCCGTACCCGGAAGCCACTCGTGACTTGTCACTCGTACAGTTGACTTTCGTTGATCACTTGTGCGAGAACTGGCGGGCCGTGTTCCGGGCGTGGGCGTTCATCCGAATCCCGTCCGGATTGCGTTGATCGGGCGACGAGGGGTCCGCTCGCCCGCACGAGCCTGCATGATCGAGGGGGAACGGTCGCGCGGAGAGTCGAAGGGGCGTGCTCACGAAGGGGTGAAGCCGGGCCGATCGAGGAGTTGTCGCTGGTGAATCGGGTATCGAACAGACCTCCGGACGACGTCGAGCTGCTCCGCTGTTTCCAGGTACTGGACCTGCGCACCGTGCCGGCCCGGTTCTTGGCCGCCGGCGCCGCTCTCGATCCCGACCTGCTCGACCACGTCGCGGCCCGGCGAAGTGAGACGGCCTCGGGTCTGGTGCGCATCGCCGAGGGCGAATTCGGGTGGTACCCCGACCCGCCCCTGTTACCCCTGCCGTGGGACGACTCCGCCGAACTGGTGACCCGCCGGGTCGGCGAGGACCTCCTCGCCGCACTCGGCTCCGCCTGCGCCCTGCTGGGGCGACCGGTGGACGGCTTCGAGCCCCTTGCCGCGACCGCCGCCGCGACCACCGCCCCGCCCGCCGTGCCGCCGATCGGGTTCACCGACCGGCCCCAGGCCACGTCCTGGCTGCGCAGGCACCTGACCGTGTCGCTGGCCGCCGTGCGCGCCGCCGGTCGCGCCCGGCTGAGGTCGCTGGCCACCGCCCTGGCGGCCCACCTGTGGACCTGCGCGCCGACCGACGTGCCGCGGCAGTGGGCCGAGGGGCTGGCCGACGCGGGCACGCGCGCCGCCATCGACGACCGGCAACCCCGCCGGCTGGCGGGGCTGCTGCGGTTGAGCGCCCGCTGGTTCGCCGCCTCCGGCGACTTCGTGACCGCCAACGCCCACGGGGTGCGCGAGTGGACGGTGTGGAAGGAGCTCGGCGACACCGCGGGCATGATCGACACCCTGTGGCGGCGGGCCGAGATCTACCGCGCGGACCGGCGCGGCAACCGCGAGCTGGACTGCTACCAGCGCCTGCGGTCGCTGTACCAGGGCGTTGACGACCGGTTCGGGCTGGCGCGCACCCAGGTCGCGCGCGGGGTCGCCCTGATCGTCGTCGGACGCCCCCGCAACGCCGGCGAGCAGTTGCGCGACGCGGCGCGCGCCGTCGAGGACCTGGCCGACGTCCCGCCCTCCGACCTCGCCTCCCTGCTGGAGACCCTGGGCAGGGCCTTCTGGCGCCTGGGCGCCGTGGGCACGGCCAAGAGGCAGTTCAGCGGTGCCCTGCGGCTGCTGGTCGACCACGACGACCAGGCGGCCCAACGCATCCGTGCCCTGCTGGCCCACCCCGAGCACCTGCCGCTGCCCGGTCACGGGATCGGCTAGTCGTGCCACAACCCCGCCAGCGCCAAGACGACCTGGATCAAGGTGATCAGCGGTTTGAGCACCGCCGGTGCCGCACGGCGGGCCGGCGGGTGGGACGCCCGCGGGCGGCGGTGCCGGCCGCGGTGCGGGCGGCGGCGACGGGGGTTCGGGCACGCACGTGGGGACATGGTGGGCTTGCTCTTTCGGGAGTGGGGGATCAGTCCGCGGGAGGGGCGAAGGCGTCCCGGTCGGACTCCGGGGCCAGGGGGACCTGAAGCGCGTACAAGTCCAGCACCGGCTGGCACACGAACACCTTGTTGTACGACTTGCCGTCGACGATCTCCAGGATTCCGACCTGCACCAGGTGCCGGGTGACCTGGGTCGCGGTGCGGTTGGCCATGCCGTAGACCGTCTCCAGCGCGCGGTTGCTCGTGACCGGAGCGGTGATCAACCCGCTCACCACCCGCTGCACCGTGGGCGATCCCTTCGCCTGGGCCACCAAGCTCCGCCGCAGGGCGTTGAGCTTGTCGATCAGTGCCAGCTGCTCCGTGGCCTGGGCACGGACGGCTCCGGCGAAGAATAAGATCCAGTCCTCGATCGGCCCGCCGTCGACCACCGCGCGGATGTGCGCGTGGTACTCCTGCTCGTGCTCGTCCAACCAGGTCGACAGCGCCAGCACCTGGTCGCGCAGCAATCCCGCCCGGACCATCGCCGACGCGTCGTAGATGCTGGTCAGGTAGGGCCCGGCACCCTGGTGGGGGTCCAACAGCGCCAGGTGCAGGTGTCCCAGCGAGATCTTGCCGACCCGGGGCAGGGAGTGCGGGGCGTCGATCCACGTCGACCACTGCGCGAACGCGCTGTGCAGCAACGCGCCCGGCGGCACGGTCAGGATGCGCGGCTGGTCCCCCTTGCGGTCGGCCAGCCAGCTCTGGCCCGTCCGCAGGCCGGGCTCGGCCGGGTCGCCGCCGGCGAGCTTGCGGCCGACCTCGCAGAGCAACTCGGCGTCGAAGGGCCCACCGCCCGCCAAGCGTTGCGCGCCGTGCTCGACGGCCTGCAACAACCGGCCCATCGGAGCACGTTCCAACAACACCTCCTCCGGCTCGCCGACCCCTTCGGCCGCGCGGGTCAACAACAGGCTGGTCATCCAGGACTCGGAGAAGTCCGCGCTCGTGCCGGCCATCTCCGCCGCGCTCTGCACCTCGCGCAACCTGGTGCACAACTCGAACATCGCGTGGTCGGGAAGTCCGCGCGTCCTTTCGTTCAGTTCTCCCAGGGTGTGCTCAGCCATCGCCTGCACGCGGTGGGTTTCGGTTGGCAGAATAAAGTCGGACGCCAGAGGACGCGGCAGGTACGCCCGCATCCCCCGCATCCACTCGGGCGAATCGTCGGTCGCCGACCGCTCGACCCACTCGCCGTAAGGCACTGGCGTCTGACCCATAGACGCAGCGTGAAGCAACCGACCACAAGACTGCAAGTGGTCAATTTCGGCGGATCAAGATCAACTTGGTTGAACGGGTGCGCGTGCATCCGCCCGTGCACGACCGGGTGGTCCGGCCGAACTCGTGTTCGTGCACGTCAGCAACGATCAACGTCGGAATTGATCGCAATAATGCGGTTAGGGCGCCTCCGGGTGGTGCGCCGGGAGTCCCGGAAAGCCTTTGTCGCCTTGCGTGCGCAGAAGGTGTGCCGTAGGAGACAAATTCACCCGTTCGAGCGCCGTGTTGTGTGCCTACCGCCGCTCCACGTCGACATGGAGCCCGACTTGGACGCGTAGGCGGCTCGCTTTTCATCGTACGGCTGACCACGATGTGCCCGCTGCCGACACCCGTTCGGGACGGGCGACGCTCCTCGTCGTCCCGGCGTCAGGGCACGAGGTCGAACAGCAGGGCGGGGCAGCAGCGGTCCGGCGATGAGGAGGTACGGCCACGATCGGCACCCCGGGAATCAGGTGCGACGTGATCGACAGCGGCACCGAGTGCTGCTCGCGCCCGACAACCGCTCAAGCCTGTGTTCAGGGCACTGTGTGTGCCAGTTCGGCCCACACGGTCTTGCCCGGACCGTGGGTGGTCTCCGGCCAGCCGGTGCTGCCCCAGGCGAGGGCGAGCGCGGCCACGATGACCAGGCCCCGGCCACGGGTGTCCGATATCCGCGAGACACCCTTGGTCGGCGGATCCGACGACTTGTCGTCGACTTCGACCAGGACACCGGACGGCCGGTGGGTCATCCGCAGCGCCACGGGCCGGTGGGTGTGGTCGTAGGCGTTGCTGACCAACTCGGTGACCACCAGGCACAGATCGTCCAGCAGGTCCGGGTGCAGGTCCGGCAGCGCCTGCGCGACCCAGCCGCGCACCCGGTTGACCGGCGGCCGATCGGCCAATCCGAGTTCGAAGGTCCGTGCGGCCTCAGCCACGAGCGCCCGCCGTCCGATCCGACGTCGGGTGGACGCGGTCCCGATGCGCGAGGGCGTCCGGCGTGGCCACCGCACCACCATGACCGGCACCCGCCGATGGCGCTGACCTCGCTCCTCCGGCTCCCCACCGCCGGTGAGCCCGCAGGCCCGGACAGACCGACTCCACCACGCCGACACCCTCCCCCTGAGGTTCGCTCGCGTTCCCGTTCGAGGAGCGGCAACGCGGCGACTTTCGCTGTGCATCCCCTGGTACCCGGTTGAGGGCGCCGATGAACTTGGCCGCCGGCCCAGGAAGATGCGCGCTGCCGTGCGACCGACGAAGTGCCTGCTGGACGCCGGTCCGAGCGTGTCCGGTTTCGGCCGAGCTGGACGCAAGGGGGCGCAGCGACGTGGCACCCCGCCTGGGGAGGGTCAAGGGCAGGGCTGTGGCAGGGGCTCGTCCGGGCTGAACCGCTTCCACTGGTCTTCGGAGGGCGTTCCGACGAGGTCGCAGATGGTCTTGGCCGGGTCCGCGTACTGGGCGGGGTCCCACAGCCGGATCGTGCCGTCACTGCTCGCGCTGACCAGCAGAGCACCGTCGGCGGCGAACGACGTGTCGTCCACGGTGTTGCGGTGGCCTTGGAGCGGAGGACCGATCCGGCGTCGCGTGCCCACATCCCACAGTTGCAGCTCTGACGGCTGGTCCGGACTGATGAGCGATGCGAAGGTCGTCGTGGCGACGGTTGTGCCATCAGGGCTGAACGAGACCGAACGCAGGCTGTTGCCGAGACCGGTGAGGGGTTCGCCGGCGGGGGCCCCTGTTCCGGCATCCCAGAACTGGACGACCTGACCGTCCCCGCCGGTCGCGAGGAACTTCCCGTCCGGGCTGAACGCCATGTCGTACACGGAGAAGGACGGGATGTCGTCGCCGAGCCGCTGCCGAGTTCCGAGGTCCCACAGGTGAATCCCCGCCCGATCAGAGACGGCCATGGTCCGCCCGTCGGAGCTCACCGCCACGCCCGCGGCTCCACTGGTGTCCGAGGTGCTGGGGCCGTACGGCACAACCTGGTTCGTCCGCGTGTCGAGGACGTGCACCACGCCGTCTTCAGTGGCCACCGCCGCCGTGTAGCCCTTCGGGCTGACCGCCAGGGTGACGCCTTTCAGGCCGACCGGAGAACGGTTCTGCCCCTGCACGTCCGACAGCCGCACGGTGCCGTCGTCGGCTCTGGTGACCAGCAGCCGACCTTCCTCACCGAAGGCGACGTCGGCGATGTCAGGTCCACTGTGGACGAACGGGTCGCCGACCCAGTGGCGGTTCGCGGAGTCCCACAGCCGCAGCGTCTTTCCCGTGCTGATGGCTACCGTGTGGTCGTCGGGAGATGATGCGACCGCGAGGCGGTTGCCGCCCTGGTCGACCAGCGGTGGCCCGCTCTGCCGGTGGGCGGTCGGGTTCCACAGCCGGACGGTGTTGTCCCACCCGACGCTGGCCAGGCTCCTGTTGTCGGGGCTGAACGCGACGCGGGCGACCCCACCGACGTGCCCGACCAGGGGATGGCCGATCGGTCGGTGGTCGCGGGCGTCCCACAGCCGGACGGTGCCGTCGGCTCCCGTCGTCGCGAGAGTGCGGCCGTCGAAGCTGAACCGCGCACCGTAGACCGGACCGCTGTGCCCCAGCAGGGGATCTCCTACCAGGCTTCGGGTTTCGACGTCCCAGAGCTTCGCCGACGCGTCGTTCCCGGCGGTGATCACGGTGTTGCCATCGGGACTGAACGCCACGTCGGTCAGGAACTGCTGCGAGTGGGCCTGGATCGGGTCGCCGATCTCGTCGCGGGTGCCGGTGTCCCACGTCCTCAGCTCACCATCGTTGTTCCCGGTGGCGAGAATCCGGCTGTCCGGGCTGAACGCGAGGCCGAACACCGGCACGTGCGTCTCCAGCCCGAGTGGTCCACCGATGGGCGTGCGGGTCACGGCGTCCCACAGCCGGACCTGACCGTTGTCGGCGGCCGTGGCCAACAGCCGACCATCGGGGCTGAAGGCGACCTGGTTCAGGCCACTGTCGTGCTGGAGCGGCGGTCCGACCGGGTCGCGGGTGGCGACGTCCCACAGGCGCAGGGTCTTGTCGTCGCCGACGCCGGCCAACGTCGACCCGTCGGGGCTGAACGCCACGCCGACCACCGGCCCGGTGTGCCCGGTCAGCGGCGCGCCCAGAGGGGTCCTGGTCGCGACGTCCCACAGCCGAACGGTCTGGTCCTTGCTCGCGGTGGCCATCACCCGGTTGTCCGGGCTGAACACGACGCCGAGCACGTAGTCGGAGTGGCCGGTCAGCACCGCTCGTGCCCGCGTGCTCAGAGCCTGGAGCATCGCGAATCGGGTGGCCGCGTCCGGCGAGATGTGCCAGGCGGTCCTCGCGAGTCGTTGTGCCAGTAGCGGATCGGTGGTCAGCAGCAGTTCGCTCTGGGCGACGAGTTGCCGGGACAGCGCGAGGTCGTGCTGCCGGTCCGCCTCGGTGGCGTTGCGGCGCGCGATGACCGCGACAACGCTGGTCGAGGCCAGCAGGACGAGCACCACGGCGGCGAGGAGCCGGCGGACCCGTGCGGCACGGACCGCGGCGCGCGAGGCCGCCGTGAGGAATGCCCTGCTCTCGGGGGCGACGACGACGTCCGGGTAGCCGGCGGGTTCGTCGTCCCAGCGGCCGACGGCTTCGCTCAGCACCGACAACTCGCCGCCGCGCGGCAGGAGCGACTCGTCCCGGCCGGCGGCCCGCCACCTGGCGGCCGCGCCGATCAGGCGGTCGAGGATCAGGCGGTCGGTCTGATCGCCGGCCGTCCACTCGTGCAGCCGGGGCCACGCGCGAAGCAGGGTCTCGTGTGCGATCTCCACGTTGTCGGCGCTGAGGATGAGCAGCCGCTGTTCGGCGAAGGCGTCCAGCACCGCCGTGAGGTCCGGTGCCCGCTGCTGGGGGACCAGCGCGTACAGACCGGCCTTCTCCGTGCGGCGGGACAGGATCTGCCCATCCGCGGAGATCGTTGTCAGCCGGCGGAAGACGATGGCCGCGGTGCCCTGCTGCGGACCGGTCAGCGTGGCGAAGGCCGCTTCCGCGCCGGTCGAGACGGCGTGCTCGACACCGCCGCTGAGACCGTAGCCGCGCAGGGTCAGCCGGTTGTCCTCGCGTTGGTTCCAGGTCAGCAGCATCGCCTGGGACAACAGCGGCAGCGACCCGACGTCGAACACCGCGGGGCCGGTCAGCGACCGCAGATCGGCCAACACCGTCTCGGGCAGCAGGGAGTCCAGCACCAGACCCGCGGCCGTCGCCGGACCGGTGATCGCCCGCCGGAGGTCGGGCTCGCTCATCGGTCCCACCGTGAACTGGGCGTCGCTCAGGAACTCGGACAGCTGCGGCGCTGCGGTGCACCGGTCCCAGAAGTCGCCACGCACGCCGAGGACCACCAGCGCGGCCATGCTGCCGTCCTTGCCGGCGGGCGTGGCCACGAGGTTCCGGATGACGTCGAGGAACCGCTCGCGCTCGACCGCCGCCGCCAGGGTGAAGACCTCCTCGAACTGGTCGACCACGACGATCAGCCGTGCCGGCAACAGATCGACGGATAAGGCTTGTGCCGCCAGCACCGCCTGACGTGCCACGAGATGCGCTTGTCCGGGGTCCTTGGTCAGCGCGTCGCGGATCGCCGAGGGCGGGCCACCGGTCAGCGCGGCCAGCCGCGTGGCGAACTCCTCCAGCGGCTTGGGCGTCGGCGTCATCACCACTCTGGGCCACGACTCCGACCCGGTGGCGAGCGATCCCCGTGCCACCGACGGGATGAACCCGGCGCGCAAGAGCGAAGACTTGCCGGCACCGGACGCGCCGGTGACCACCACCAGGCCCGGTCCGGCCAGCCTGTGACTCGCTGTGCCCACCAGTGCGGCGGTCAGGCGTTCCCGGCCGTAGAAAATGCCCTCGTGCTCCTGGTCGAACGGCGACAGGCCGCGGAAGGGAGCGCCGTCGGGCCACGAGACCGGCTGCCCGCCGTCCGGAGCTTGCCGCCGTGTCCTGCGCTCGACGACGGCGAGCTCGTCACGGAGCAACCGCAACTGTAACGACTGGTTCTGTGCCCGCTCCCGATCGGCGCGGTGCTCCATGTCCTGGCGCAGCAGGCTTTCCTGGATCGCGAGGGCGGCGGTCCGCACGTCGGCCAGCACGTAGCCGAACTCCCCGAACTCGGTCCCCAGGCGGCCGAGCGCTTCCACCAGCTGTGCCTGGACTTCCGGGTCGCCGCTGTCGAGCGCCGCCTCCAGCGCCGCCCGTGGACCGTCGAGCTCCTTCAGGAGGGCGGCGATCTCGGACTTCAGCTCGGCGGCCTGCGCATCGCCCGCGAGGAGCAGTTCCTCGATCACCAGGGAGAGGTCGTCCTCGATCTGCTCCGGCTCGGCGTTCCCGCGCTCCTGCGCGCGCCGGATCGTCCGCAGCAGCACATCGGTCAGGACGTTGGCCCCCACGGAACCCAGCACGCCGATACCGGCACCCGCCAGGACCCCGACTCCCAGCAGCCCCGGAACCGCCAGGACAGGCCCGAACGCGCCGGCGCACAGCAACGCTACGACACCCGCCGGCGTCAACCGCCGCAACCCATCACCGGTGCGACGCGCGACCCGCACAACACGAGCGCCCAAACCCCTGCGCATCCGCCGGACGTCGTCACCGCGGTCGGTCGTCACACCAGAACCACCTTGCACTCGAACTGGAACCCGCAAGGAGATGTCTCGCGCGCCGACGCTGTCAGGTGCCTTGTGACTTGCTGCCCGGCAGCGCTCACAAACAGCTGATCGTCACCGGGACCATACCGTTACACCCCTGCGGATCCACGGTGTGTTCGTCTCGGCGGTAAGCACGTCGAGGGGAAAGCGATCGCGATTGCCGAAGTCGGCAAGGGCGAGCAGGCGTCGAGCACGGTGGTCACCTTGACCGGTCCGACCGTGTTGTTCACCAGCAGTCTCCTCCTCGCCGCAACGAGGGAGCGCCCTGGAGCTACGTGCGGTCAGGTCGGCACGCCGTCTGGTTTCGGTGCCCCGTCCCCGGTGAGGCGGTGGAGGGCCAGCGCCTTGGCGAGTTCGCCTCGTTCGTGCGCTTCCACCAGGTCGGTGGCGACGTCACGAAGCTTGCGGTTGGTGTGCTGCGACGCCGTGCGCAACAACGTGAAGCCGCCGTCGGTGTCACAGGAGAAGTGGCGCATGAGCAGGCCCTGGGCCAGGCCGATGGTGTGGCGCGTGTCGAGCGCGGTGGTGAGGTGGCGCACCATTTGTCTGCTGTGGTGGACCAGGTCGATGTTGTCGAGGGCGACGCCGGCGTGCAGCGCGATCAAGAGGATGACGTCGTAGGAGTGGTCGTTGAACCGGTGGGCCTCGCGGGACAACAGTGTCAGGGCGGCGGTCGGGGAGCGTTCGGTGGGCAGCGGCAGCACCAGGCAGCTGCGGTAGCCGTGCAGGGCCAGCCGGGAGGCGAACAGCGGCCACCGGCGGTCCTCGGCCGTGTCGCCCAGCCGGCGGGGTTCGCGGTAGCGGAGCACCTCGCGGATCGGGTCGTCGTGCACCACGCCGTCGCCCGCCGCGCCGTCTTTCGACAGGGGGGTGAGTGGCGCTTGGCCGGTGGTCACGGCGATCTCGAAGCCGTCGTCGCCGGTGATGGCGAGGAAGGCCAGGTCGCAGCCGGGAACGGTGCGGACGAGGTGGTCGGCGAACCGGCCCGCGACGGTCTGGTGTTCGTCGTCCTCGACCAGCCGGGTCATCTCGGCCAGCTCGGCGGCCAGTCCCGGAACGGCGGCATCCGTGTGCTGTGTCATCTGCTTTCACCCCTCGGCAGGCGGTTACTCCGCACGACGACCGTGGGCCGGCGGCGGGAGTTGCGGGTCGGGGTGCTGCTGTGTTGAACACCCGCCGGCCGTCCAACCTAGCGCATGCCGAAGTTCGGGGTCGTGGGTGTGCGGAGCCCTGGCTGGGGTAGTACCACTGGTGCCGCGTGTACTTGTCGGACGCGGCAGGGGGCCACGCGAGTGGTCCAGGCCGGGCTCGCTGCGGTGTCGTTGAACAGTCAGCGCCCGGGTCGGTCTGGTCGCGCGGGGCGGGCTCGGCCAACGCGGCCGAGCCCGCCCCACGCCTGCGCCGCCGGTCGTGCCGCCGCCATCAACCCCGACGGTGCCGGTCGCCGGCCTCGCCGATCCAGCAGCAGGACCCCGCAGCGAAATGGGCCAGGGAACCCCGCATGAGCAACCTCACAGAAGGTCTCTTCGATCCGTTCAGCACCTGATGAGGAGGATGCGGCCGGCTACGCGCACAGCGGGCTCACTTCGGAGGCGATTGGTCGGCCTGATCGGACGTGAGCGCGGCCTCGACCGTGGGGTGCACGTCCAGCAGCTGATCCAGGCTGGTGAGCAGCACCGACCGCATGGCGGGCGTGGTCGAGGGGGCCACCACCTTGACCTTGGCGTCGGGCAGGAACTGGTCGTGCACGGCGATCAGTACCGCCAGTCCTGCCGAGGCGAGCAGGCTGACCTCGCGCAGGTCGATGACGACGACCGCGGGTTGCTTCTGCCGGAGGTCGCCGAGCAGGCCGCGCAGTCGTGGGGACGTGCTGTCGTCGAGTTCGCCCTGGACGCGGACCACGGCCGCCGCGCCGTCCCACGCCACCTGGGTCGCGAACGGCGGCGGCAAAGGAGGCTGCTCGCGTATGTCCACGTCGTCACCCACTTCGCGCCAAGTGCCGGAACCTCCGTACTGCACGGGTTCTTCGAAGAATGGTCCTCGCAGCGGACCGTTTCCGCCATCCGGATCCCCACTGCTCGGCAACGTCCGTGCGAACTCGCACGGACGAGCGAGGACCGGCGATCATGACGACCGACGACGATGGGCCGGAGCCGTCGACATGGCCCCCAACCCCTCCAGACCGCACGGTGCGGGCCGACTCACCTGCCCGCACCGCAGTGTCCATCGTAGATTCGCCGGGGAATCTGCGGTCAGCGCAGTGATTCACCCCGTGACCCAGGGGAAGCGGTCTCGCCGGCCTGCGGCGCGCGGGGTACTTCACCGCGCCACGCGCCGGTCTCGTCACCGCGGTTCTCGATGAACTCCTTGAACCGGTCGAGGTCGCCCTTGATGCGCCCTTCGACGATGCCCAGCAGGGTGCCGGCCTTCTCGGTCAACGTCTCGGGGTCGTAGTCCATCTGCAAGTGCACGCGCGTCGTGATGTCGTCGATGCGGTGAAAGGTCACCACCCCGGCCTGGTCGGGTCCGTCGACCGAACGCCACGCGATCCGCTCGTCCGGCACCTGCTCGGTGATCTCGGCGTCGAACTCACGCACGACGCCACCGATCTTCGTTCGCCAGTGGGTGCGGGTGGCGTCGAGCTGGTCGATCTTCTCGACGCCCTCCATGAACCCCGGGAACGACTCGAACTGGGTCCACTGGTTGTACGCGGTCGTGACCGGGACCCGCACGTCGACAGACTTCTCGATCGTCGTCACGAAGGACTCCTCTCCTCGAACGGCAGCCGGGCACGGGGCCCCGACGACGCGCGACCTGCTCGACGGTTGTCACGGATCGCTGTGCGGCGTGCGGGGCGTGCCGGTGCATCAGATGTACCCACTCCAAGCCCGTGCGAACGTCGACAGCGCTATTCATTCACCGCAGACGACCGCAGCGCGCTGAGTGCACGCGTCGCCGACCGTCCCATCGGTTCGTGTGGTTGTAGCTCGATCGGGTTCCTCTGTTCAGACACCCGCGTGACGGTGACCTGCCCGGGTAGGTAGCGGACATGGACACCGACACCATGATCCGGCAGGGGCTGGCCCCCGTGGGTCCGGACGGGCGGCTGGGTGACGCGGAGCAGCACCCGGGCTTTCGCGATGCCCACTACGTCCGGCGGCGAGATGCGCTCGTCGCACTCGCGGACGGCCACCGAGTGGGTGAGCCCTCGCCGTCGGTCCGCTACACCGAGCAGGAGCATGAGACGTGGCGGTGTGTGCACGCCGCGCTGTCGGAAGTTCACCGGGACACGGTGTGCCGGGAGGTGCTCGAAGCCCGCAAGGTGGCACCGATCCCCGCCGACCACGTCCCGCAGCACGCCGAAGTCGGCGACCGCCTGCACGAGTTGACCGGGTTCCGCTTCACCCTGGCCGGCGGGCTGGTGCCGAACAAGAGGTTCCTGGGCTCGATGGCGCGCGGCTACTTCCACGCGGTCCAGTACGTCCGTCACCCCGCGGTACCGCTCTACACCCCGGAACCAGATGTGCTGCACGACGTGTTCGGGCACGGCACGCACCTGAGTTCCCCACGGTTCGCCGCGCTGTACCGGATGTTCGGACGCGCCGCCGCCCAGGTGGACACCGACGACGCCCTCGACCTGCTCAGCCGCATCTACTGGTTCAGCCTCGAGTACGGCGTCACCACCGAACGTGATGAGATCAAGGCATACGGCGCGGCGCTGTTGTCGTCGTGGGGCGAACTCCGACAGCTCAGCCGCGCCGAAATCCGCCCGTGGGACCTCACTGCCATCGCCAGCCAGTCCTATCGGGCGGCGGGCTACCAGCCGGCCCTGTACGCGGTCCGCTCGCTCGACCACCTAGAGGAAGCCCTGCACGGATTCTTGGACAATTTCAACGAAAACACCCGCACCCACCTGGGGCTGCCCGCACTGGCCGAACGCGGCGCGATGGCTTCACCTTGCAGCTAGCCATAGATGCCTCGGTACTGCCGACGCGGCCAGCCAACGTTGTCCGCCGCCGCCACTGTTGCCGACGACGGCGAAACGGACGGTCAGGAGGGTCGGCCGACGTTCTCCGCAAACTGCCCGGCGATGTTCCCCTGCGGGGCGTACCGGGCGACGACGTACACCGACGGCTGGGAGAAGATGGTGCCGGCAGGGCAGTTCACGACGGCCACTGTCACCGAGGTGGTGGCCTTCCAGACCATCTGCGTGAAGTGCCCGGTCTCGGGGGAGAAGCGCGGCTGGTCGTAGTCGTAGCCGGCTGCCTCCGCCATCCAGGCGTCGGTGGCGTCGCGGACGCTCGTGTCGGGGTTCTCGCTCGCATAGAGGTTCTCGCCGTACTGGCCCTGGTGGTCGGAGTGGGCGAACTTGCACTGCTTCGCGTACTCCGTGGTGGAGGCAGTCAGGGCATCGTTCCAAGTCAAGGCCGCAGCGCCGTGCCGCGCCCTCGCGGTGTTGTGTTCCGCGAGGGCCTGGTCGCGCAGGTCGTCGGCGACCGCGTGAAAGGGCGCGGAACCAAGGCACAGCGCCGTTGTCAGAGTCACAACTGTTCCCGCCATGGCGAAGCTGCTTTTACCGTTCACCGCACTCTCCTTGTCAACGAGTTGGTGCCCTCGGATACCCAGGACCGGCCGCCACCCCGGCATCCTCATCCCATCGAGTGACCGCTACAGAATCGCCCTGCTCCGCGCATCACCCTCCGAGCATTCCCCGGCGGGGCAGGATGAGCCGGCGTGTTGCCTTACCGCCGGTCCGGAAGCACAACCGGTTCTCCCGCAGTGCTTCGGCGCGATCCTGCAGCTCACCGAGCACGCGGGCAAGCCGCAGCGTCCAGAGGTTGACGAGCCAGAAACAAGCCTCCCGACGGCACCAGAGGGAGTAGAGCGAGGTTCCGTCCGAGCGGGCCGCCGAGGAGGGGGAGTGAGCAAAAGCTCTGATCCGGCGGAACATTTGGGTCCATCCGTGCGACGCGGTGATGCCGTTCGCGGACCCGAAGTTGCACGACGAGCATGCCGAGCTGTCGATGGCGTCGTAATTCGCAACGTTCTCCACGATCGTGAACGCCGCCATACGGGCGAAGGTGGTCCGGGCGTCTGCTGAAGGCCCACGCGGACGCATCGCCGTCGAGCCCGACCGGACAGCCGATGTGTCTCGGGTCATCACAGCGCGGTCCAGCGCCCGCTGGATCGCGCTGGGCTCACTGATCTTCCAGCTCTATTCGAAGGTTCCACCGGCGAGTTGGTGCACCGGATCGACATGCGTACCGGTCGGCTGGTGGAACGAGAGCGACCGAGGACGTTATGGCGGGTTGCGGGACGTGCTGTCGGGGCTGGCAGGGGCCGCCGCGCAGCACCCGGACGACGTGGTGTGGGAGGTGGTGTTTCCGGTGGTCGGTGAAAGGATGCTCCGCTACTGGAAATCGAGGGTTCGGCTGCTTTTACCTCCCTTGCAGTCCTGGCCAGCGCGGCTTTGACCTTTCGGGATTTTGTGCCGTGCCAGGCCACGTTGGTCGTAGTCGACCTTCTGCTGGCATTGAGGGCAGGTTTCCTTGGGCGCTCTGGGCGCTCTGGGCGGCTGTGACCGGCCGGTACTCCGGCGCTTGGCGATATTCTTCGCTGGGGGCGTGGGTCGCACCGTGGTGACGTGCGTGGTGGTCCTGCCGTTCGGTTCTTTGGTCGTGGTCGTGGTTGTGGTCGTGGTGGTCCCGTGGGGGCGGGTGACCACCTCCGTGGTGACCGTCTTCCGGCTCTTCTCCGCGGTCGCGGCACGGCCTAGCGAGGCGGGTGTGGTGGTTCGGCCGGCCGATGTGGTCGTGGTGGTCGTGGTGGTGACGGACGCACCGGGGCGTGCGCTGGTCGCCGGGCCGGGTGTGGGTGGGTGCGGCGTGGTGGTGGGCAGGTAGGGCCCGGGTGTGGGTGGGTGCGGTGCGGGCGCGGCCAGGGGCGGATGGCCTGTTCGGGGGCCGGGGATGGTGCCCGGGATCGCGGCCGCCCCGCGCCCGGCAAGCCGCTGTGCCCTGATGATCCTTTTTTCCAGGCCAAGGACAGCATCCGCCCACTCGGCCCGGGTGTCCTCGACCCACTTGCGGACGGCTTCCTCGGTGCCCTGTCCGGTCGCGGTGGCGCCGTCGATCCGCGTGTCGACGATATGATCGCGGACGGCCGTCCAGACCTCAGTCAGACCGTAGGTCGCGGCTTGGCCACTGAACTTGTCCAGCCACTGGAGCGAGGCGTTGCGGGCGTCCCACAGGCGCGCCGAAAAGCCGGCCAGCGAGTTTGGCTGGAGGTAGTGGGCCGTCCACGACACGGTGACGTTCTCGTGCAGATTGGCGTGAAGCCAGTCCTTACAGGCGCCGCACGGGGCCAGTTCGGTGTAGAGGGACAGGATGCGTGGACGGTCGAGTTCGTCGGGTGCCGCCGGGCCGGTGCCACCGGCGGCCCCGTACCCGGCGGTGGTGGCCGCGGCGACGGCGAGCCGCTCGGCGTGCCCGCTCCCCCCGGGTTCGCCGTAGCTGCTCCACCTGGCGAAATTTCTGGTGGTGTCCGCGGAGCCGGCATCGGCCACGTAGACGACCGCGAAGTTCGCCTTCGACCTCACCGACTTGCTGCGCGCCTCGGCCGCGACGGGGTCGCTCTGGACCACCGCCTCGCGGTAGCGCTGCACGGCCGCGGTCACCGCGCGGTTGCCGGCCGAGCGCTGCAGGGCGAGCACCGCCGGAAGCCGGGCGGGTGACGCCGCGGCGGCCTGGGTCGTGGCCCCCAGCACCGCGGGACGCTGTCGCTCTGCGTGCATGTAGCGAGCGTGACCTCGTCTGCGACCGTCGTGACCGTCGGCGCGGACGGACGACGGGGAAGCCATGTCCGCCCCTCTCAGCGCCCCCACGCGCCGGAGCGGCGGCACACACCTCCACCCGCAGCCGTCTCTACCTCGGCCGTGGTTCGGGGCGGTCGTACGCGACGCTGCCGGGCGCGACGGTCGCCGGCCGGCGGTCACACCGGAGGTTAGGACGGTGCCGCGGATGACGGACTCACAGACCTGTTGCGCCGCGTGGTCATGCTGCTGGGCGGTGCGGTTCGACGACGCCCCGCCCAGCAGCATGACCCACAGCCAGATGCGGCTGTTGGGTACGCTGGAGGAGATCGAATCGGCGAGGCAGCACCGCTTGGCGCAAGCGCTGTCGGTGTCCGACCCGGCGATCCCCCGGGCGCTGCGGCCACTCGAAGCGGACGGCCTGATACAGGTCGCCGTCGCCCCCGAACACGCGCGGCGACGCCTCGGCTGGCCGCCGATCACACTCCACCGATCCTTCCTGTTCACCTTCCGTGAAGCACGTCACACGCATGCGACTTGGATGGCCGAGGACGGCATCACGGTGGTTGCTCGACGGCCCGGCTCGGTCAGAAGATGAAGGGCATCGCCCGAACCTACGGCCATGTGACAGAGGTCATGCTGGAGCAGATCGACGACGCGCTTGAACGGCGGTGGGCAGCCGCGCTGCTCGCGCTCTCTCGGGACGAGCGGGCCCGAATCATCGGATGGTTCCCCCACCTGGCGGCCACGGTGGAGGAGGCGCGAGCACTACCGTCGGCGGAGCCATCGCCTTCTCATCGCCTTTGATCTTGCACCACACGCAAGAAGCCCGGCCTCAAGATCGAGGACCGGGCTTCTGAGCTGCGTACTTCGTTGGTGGACGATACAGGGATTGAACCTGTGACCCCTACCGTGTCAAGGTAGTGCTCTCCCGCTGAGCTAATCGTCCGAGGCGGAGACGGGAATCGAACCCGTGTACAGGGCTTTGCAGGCCCTTGCCTAAGCCACTCGGCCACTCCGCCATGATTCCTGAAGGCTAGCACCAGGACTTCTGGCCTGAGCCCAAGGGGCCCTCTGCCGAGCGGATGACGAGACTCGAACTCGCGACCCTCACCTTGGCAAGGTGATGCGCTACCAACTGCGCTACATCCGCATGCCCCGTGATTTTCCGGACTTCCGGCCCTTTGGGGCTTTCCGTTCCGTCTTCCCCGGTGCGAGAGGAACTTTATTACATCCCCCGCCGTTGGATCAAATCGGGGGTCCCCGCAGCCCCTCGCGGGGCCTGTCACCTGCGCTTTCAGGTCAGATCGTTGGAGATCAGGTGGGTCAGGGCCTCGTCCACGTCGACCCACAGGTGCTCGTTGCCGGGCACCACCACGTCGTACGTGCGGTCCAGGAAGTCGGCCAACTCTTGGGCCGACGCCTCGAACATGGCGTGGCCGGACGGTGAACTCAGTTCGATCACGACGACCTCGGGGTCGTCAGCGGCCGGGCGGATCCGGACGTCGCCGTCTCCCGCGTCGGCGATCAGGCCGTCGGCCAGCAGGTCGCGGGCGTACACCCATTCGACCCAGCCGGCACGTCCTGTGCGGAACGCGGCCACTACTGCGTAGGGATCTTTCGTGTCATAACGAAGCTCCACCTGCACCGGGACAGCCGGGGTCCTGGGTGCCAGCAGGTCGAAGACCGCTGTTGAGCGGAGCGTCACGTGGTCATTGCGCATCGTCGTTACCCTCTTCTCCCTTCCCGGTCAAGGAAACGACCGAGCTCTCCACTTGTGACGTATATGTGGCGAGGAACGCTCGACATCGAGGCATTTGTCACCCGTTCGGGGTCATGTAACTCCTCTGGGCTACCATCTCGCTGCGTTCCGTGTCCACCCAACCCGTGCCGCCCCACATCTTGCTGGGTTTAACCTGAACCCGGTACCGGCTGTTGCGCGAATGTTGGACGTGAGGACAACTCTGGTGGCTGACTCACCCGCTCCGGCGCCCCGACCCGAGCCTGACGGGCGTCCTTCCGACGCGTCGCTGGTCGAGCGGGTTTCCGCCGGTGACCGGGGTGCGTTCGGAGAACTGTACGACCGCTATGCCCGGCCGGCCTATTCGCTCGCGAGGCGAATATGCGTCGATCCGGACCTGGCGGAGGACGTCGTCCAAGAGGCGTTCCTCGCGCTGTGGCGCAATCCCGCCGGCTACGACCGGGCACGGGGTGGCTTCGGCACGTGGTTGATGACCGTGGTGCACCACCGCGCGGTGGACGCCGTGCGTCGGGAGAACACGCAGCGTCGACGAAACGTGCCGCTGACCGACGAGGCGTCCGAACGCAACGTGCCGCCCGCGGACGGTGCGGACCACGCGGCGCTGACCGGCGTCGTGGGCGCCGAGGTACGGGAGGCACTCAAACGGCTTCCCGAGGACCAGCGGCAGGTGATCGCCTTGGCCTACCTGGGCGGCTACACGCAGATAGAAGTCGCGGCCCTGACCGGAATACCCCTGGGGACGGTCAAGTCGCGCACGTTCGCCGCGATCCGCAGGCTGCGGACCTCGCTGCGATCGGTATGGGCCGGGGAGACCGGCGGCGAGACGACGGGAGCACATCGGTGACCGGGGAGCAGAGGGACGAGTGCCCTCAGGAGGAGCTCGCGGTCGGTTGGGCGATGCACTCGCTCGAACCGGACGAGGAGGCGCGGCTGCGCGCCCACCTGCCGGGCTGCGCGCGGTGCCGGCGAACGGTTCGGGCCACCGAAGAGGTGACCGCCGCGCTAGGTGGTTCGGTGCGCCAGTACGAACCGCCGGCCCGCCTGAAGTCGCGTCTGATGGCCGAGATCGAGCACACACCGCAGGAGCACGTCGCACCGGGCCGTCCGTCGGCCCCGTCGGCCCCGTCGGTTCGGTCGGCACCTTCGGTTCCGTCGACGCCTTCGGTTCCGTCGACGCCGCCCGCGCCGGTCCGGCTGGACGAGCGGCGCAAAACCGGCATCGGACGTCGGTTGCTCGCGGCGGCCGCGGTGGTCGTGGCGCTGGCTGCGGTCGGTGTCGCGGGAGTGCGGTACAGCCAGCTGGACGCCCAGATCGCGGCGCAGCAGCAGCAGAACCAGGAGCTGTCCAAGGCCCTGGAACTCGCGGCGAACCCGCGAACGAACCGGGCCGTGCTGCGCTCGCCGTCCGGTGATCCGATCGCGACCGTGCTGTCCGCCGATGCCGAGGCCGCCGTGATGGAGCTGAAGCTCGCGCCGAACGCGACCGACCAGACCTACGTGATGTGGGGCAAGAGCACGCCGGAGCCGGTCGCGCTGGCCACGTTCAGCGTGAAGTCGGGCGCGAACATGCAGTTCCTGAGCTGGACGAGCAACGCGCACCAGCACAAGGTGTTCGCGATTTCCCTGGAGCCCGGCCAAGTTGCACCTGCCAAGCCGTCCGATGTGCTGGCCTCGGGTCAGGTGGGCAACGCGTGAGCGATGATGTGCCGATGACCGCTGAGAAGCGCGACGAGCAGACCGAGCCGAGCGGCCACCGCCACCGGTTCCGCCGCAACCCTGCGCTGAACCTGACCTACCGCATCGGGGTGGGCGTCGTCGGCGGCCTGGTGCTGGTCGGCGGGATCCTGATGATCCCGTACCCCGGGCCGGGTTGGCTGGTGGTGTTCGCCGGGTTGGCGATCCTGGCGACGGAGTTCGAGTGGGCGGGCCGCGTGCTGCGGTTCGCGAAGCGGTACTACGACGCGTGGGTCGAGTGGCTCAAGCGCCAGAACCTCCTCGTGAAGGCGCTCGTCCTGGCCGCCACCGCCCTCGTGGTCGCCGTGACGTGCTGGCTGCTCGGGGCGTTCGCGCTGGTCGGAGGCTGGTTCGGGCTCGACTGGCCGTGGTTGCAGAGCCCGATTTTTGGATCCAAGGGTTGATGTTGTAAGGTATGAGCACACCGCGAGAGCGGGGGAACAAACGAATACGGGCGATTAGCTCAGCGGGAGAGCGCTTCGTTCACACCGAAGAGGTCACAGGTTCGATCCCTGTATCGCCCACAGTGTGTTTTACCAGGTCAACGGCTCGTAGGCGATCTTTGTCTGCGGGCCGTTGATCGTTGCGGGGAGCAATGTGGGAGCGGATGATCTTGACCACCTCCATATTTGCGAAGGTAGTCACGGGTTCGTGCTTCCCGTTTGCTCCCGTGTTTGCTCCCAGCGGTATTGGAGTCCGGCGAGCATGGCATCGATCATGGGTCGGGTGACGTGGGAGTAGACACCCATGACCCCGTGGAACTTGTGGCCGATGCGTTTGTGCTGGAGGACTTCGGGGACGCCGTCCTCGATGAGCCAGGTCTTGTGGGTGTGGCGCAGGTCGTGGAAGTGCATGTCGGGGTTGATCCGCGGTCGGCCGGTGGCGGTGTCGCCGCGGAGCGCGGGTAGCCAGACGCGGCGGCGGAAGTTGGAACGTCGGTGTAGTGCCCCGTCGCCTCCGGTGAAGACGAAGCGGGCGGTGGGGTGGCGGTCGTGGTGGTCGTCGAGCAGGTCGGCCAGGAACCGGGGTAGATGGACGGTGCGGACGCTGGCGGGCGTCTTGGGCGGTCCGAGGGTGAGTTTGCCGCCGACCTCGTGCAGGGCACCGTCTTTGCCGTCGATGCGGATCTCCCGGTTGGCCGTGTCGACCCGTGTCCATTGCAGGCCGGTCAGTTCACCCCAGCGCATGCCGGTGTAGGCGGCTGTGACGATCAGGGCGGCGTTGCCGGGGGACACGCGGTCGGCCAGGCCGGCGATCTGGGCGGCGGTGGCGTGGGGTCGTTCGGGTTGGTCACCGGTGGCGAGGCGGAGTTTGCGGCAGGGGTTGGCGCCGATCAGTTCCTCGTCGACGGCTTCGCCCATGATCCGCGACAGGAGGTTGACCACGTCGTCGACGCTGCGTTCGCTGAGCTCGCGTCGTAGCTGCTTGGCCCAGACCTTGATCGTCATCCGGGTGATGTCGCCCAGTTCGGGGTCGGCGAAGCGGGGCAGGATGTGGTTGCGCAGGTGCGAGTCGTAGGTGGCCCAGGTGACGGCGCTGACGTCGTGGGCCTGGACCCATTCGCGCACCCAGTCGCCGAACCGGGTCTGCGCCAGCCGGGGGTCGACGAACTTTCCGCGTCGCTGGTCGGACTCCACGTCCCGGATCCGGTTCTCCGCTTCTTCGCGTGTGTCGAAGCCGTTCTCGGTGAACAGGGATCCGTCCGGCAACCGGTAGCGCACCCGGAACCCGTCACCGCGTTTCTCCACCCAGCCCATCACGTACTCCTCTTCCTCGGTGTGTCCGTCCGCCGTCGTGGACGACGGCGGACGGACAGTGACGCTCCATATCCGTTGGAGAGCAACCGAAATGTGTTCAGGCCACCCTGCGCCGTAGATGCGGGTCGTGGTTTTCGTGCCCGGTCGCGCGGTCCCCTCGGGCGGGTCGGGATCCCCGTTGGACGATGGAACGCAGGTCCGCGTCGGAGAACCGCAGGTGCTTGCCCACGAACGTGCACGCGATCTCGCGCCGTCCCGCCATCCGACGCAGCCACGACTGCCGCACCGCCAACAGCCGGGCGGCCTCGGCGGGGGTGTGCAACAGCCTGGCCGGGGCCGCGACGACCTCGGTCTCGGGCGAGGTCTCCGACTGCGGTGCCACCGGTTCGGACACGTCGCCGGACACCGAAGATGAAGAGGTAATGGCGAACAGGCGATCACCGTAGGGGTAGTCCACGCGGACCTCCGGGAGTGCAACGGACGCGGACTCCGACGCCGCACCCTGGACACCCCTGAACTCCGCAAAAACGGGCCCGAAGGGACATGCGCAGAACAACTTTTGCTCTTGACCGATACCGACCGCGACCGCACTACCTGGGGGTCAAGGGGTCGCAGGTCCAAATCCTGTCGTCCCGACGGTCTGAAGAAGCCCGCTCGATCTGGATGAAAGCCCAGTTCAGCGGGCTTTTTCGCGCACTCATTTCGATCTTGAGTCGACTGTCCACAGTGGTCTGTACTGGTCGGTAACCGTGCGTTTGGGAGGATTTTGGGAGGATCGGTTTGCGCGGGGCGAAATGGGGTCGCGTTGGCTAAAGCGAATCGTATCCTCCATTCGGGTGTTCTTCCTGGCCGTGGTCGACGCGTGCGGCGCGTTGTCCGGAAGGTCCTGGCTGGTGTTCTCATGGATCGTGTACACGGCACCAGACGCTGCGCAGGTACCCGGCGGGTCGGAGCAGGTGTTCCTAGCGCAGCGGCCGTCTGGGAGGAGCGGGTCACGCTGACGAGCCAGTGAACCGCAGGGCCGCGGCGTCGTGGGCGGTCCTGATTAGTTACGTGATCGACCGAAGCTCGGTCTTGATCGCTTGCTCGCGGCTGAAGACGGTGAGGGCCGAGCTGGTCCGTTGGCTGTTCGTTGGGTGACCACAGTCGATCTTGCGGGCTCTGTATGTAGACCTGGTCTCAAAACTCGGCGTGTCGCTAGGTGAACCAACGGCCTGCCCCTGGCTCCGTACCGCCCGCCCGTGGGCCCGGCCCGACGGACCGGAAGTCCGTCAGAGAGACTGGGGGCCAGTGCCCGCCCTCTCGACCTGGAGCCTTTGATGCCGCAAGGGACCGTCCGTTGGTTCGACGCCGAACGTGGTTTCGGCTTCCTCGCGCCCGAGGACGGCTCGCCGGACGTGTTCGTGCACGCCTCCGAGATCGTCGAGGACGGCGGCGCGAAAGTGCTCCGCGAGGGTCAGGCCGTGGTGTTCGAGGTCGGCGAGAACGACCGCGGGCCCCAGGCGCTGCGCGTTCGTGTCACCGCCGATGCGGCCACCGGCAGCGCCGTGGGCCTGCTCGGCACCGTCAACTGGTACGAGCCGGGCAAGGGGTACGGCTTCGCGTCGCCGGACGGCGGCGGCGCCGACATCTTCGTGCACAGCTCCGCCATCGTGACCGGCGGCGTGGTCACCGAGGGGCAGCGGGTGGCATTCCTGATCGTCGAAGGCGAGCGCGGCCCGCAGGCCGGGCACGTGATCCCGCTGGGAGCAGGGGCCGGCTCACCCGCTGCGGCTGGTATCTCGGACGGTGCCGACGGCACGGTGGCCTGGTACGACGAGGACAAGGGCTTCGGTTTCATCAACCCCGACTCCGGCGCCGGGGACATCTTCGTTCACGCCCAGGCCCTGGCCGAGGGGCTGACGTGGCTCGCGGAGGGCGACCGCGTCGCCTACGAGGTGGCTAGTGGGGACAAGGGCCCGCAGGCCCGCGACGTGCACCTGGTCCGGAGCGCCGAGCCCCAGACGGCGCCGCGGCGGTCGGCACCTGCCGCGGCCGCAGGGCCGGCCGCGCGGGACGTGCCCGTACGAGGCGGCGAGGGCGTCGTCGCGCGCTACGACGGCGACCGCGGCTTCGGCTTCATCACCCCGGACGCAGGCGGCGACGATCTCTTCGCCCACGTGTCCGTGATCATGGGGTCGGAGCCGCTGCAGAAGGGTGACCGGGTCCGGTACGCGGTGCGTCAGAGCGACCGGGGCCCGCAGGCCGACCGCATCGAACGCCTCTGAAGAGGCGGCCCCACCGATGGCTGATCACTTCCCGACGAGAGTGCTCGTTCATCCCCGTCGATGGTGCCGTCAGCAACGCGGCTGCAGCCTCCTCCAGGAGATCGATCTCCCTCGTGGTGACGAGGCCCCGTGCCGACCCGAGGACCTGCTCCGCGCTCAGAAGCTCACCAGTCACCCCACCCAACGACACAGAGCCACCGATGTGTCCCCAACGAGTGAATGGATGCGTTAGACCTGGTCGCAGAGCTCGATCTTTATGAGCCGGCGGACGTTGATCACGGTGCGGGCCGGCGTGGGTAGCGCCGGCGTGGTGCGTTCGGTCCGGTCGTAGCGCAGCCCGAGGCGTTTGAACCGCAGCAGCCAGGAGATGGTGCGTTCGACGACCCAGCGGACCCGGCCGAGGCGGGACTTGCCCTCAATCCCGCGCCGGGCGATACGGACCTTGATACCGCGGCGGGTCATGTAGCGGCGGCAGCGGCGGTAGTCGTAGCCCTTGTCGGCGTGCAACTTGTCCGGTCGGCATCGTGGCCGGCCCGCCCGTGGTGGCCACGCACGGTCGGGTTCGTGTCCGGCAGCGGCTCGAACAGCATGCTGTCGTGGGTGTTTGCCGCCGACAACATGATGTGCAGCGGTAGCCCGTTCGCGTCGCACAGAACGTGGTACTTGGAGCCGGCTTTACCCCGGTCAGTGGGGCTGCGGCCGGTCAGCTCGCCCCTCTTTTCGACCGCACCGACACCGCGTCGATGCAGCCTCTGGTGCAGTCGAGTTCGTCGATGTTGGACAGCTCGTCGAGCACGAGCTGGTGCAGCCGGTCCCACACACCAGCGTCCTGCCACTCACGTAACCGCCGCCACGCGGTGTGCCCCGGAAACCGCATCCGAGCTGCTCGGGTAGGTCTCGCCAGCGGCAGCCGGTGTCGAGCACGAACAAGATCCCCTCTAGCGCGGCGCGGTCATCGATCCGGGGCCGCCCACCCGGACCGCGCGGCGCTGGTCGGGACGGGATCAGGGGTTCGATCAACTCCCAGAGCCGGTCTTCGACCCTGTGCTTGCCGAAAATGTCGTCCGTGCTGGTCAGGCGGCGTGGTGGTACTCGTTGAGGATTCCGCCCAGTCGCGGTCGTCGGCGGATGTCGAGGTGGGTGATGGTTGCTTGATCGGTGGCCGGTTGTGGCAGCGGCTGCAATGGTCGGGCGTTGGCGATGCCTTGGTGGGGTCGGTGGGTGTTGTAGAAGTGCTCGTAGTGGCGTAGTGCGTGGAGTAGGTGCTGTTGGTTCCGGATGAGGGTTCGGTCGAGGAGTTCGTGGCGGCAGCTGCGGATCCAGCGTTCCATGATCGCGTTCATCCGCGGGATGCGGACTCCGCTGAGGACGACCTGGATGTCCGCGTCGGCGAGGACGTCGTCGAACAGGGCTGGGAACTTCCCGTCCCGGTCGCGGATCAGGAACCGCACGTGTCGGCCCTCGTCTTCGAGGTCCATGACGAGGTTCCTGGCGGCCTGGGTGACCCAGGAGGCGGTCGGGTGGGTGGTGGCACCCAGGATGCGGATCCGGCGGCTGGCGTGCTCGATGACCGCGAGTACGTACAGGCGGGTGCCGTTCAGGGTGGTGGTCTCGAAGAAGTCGCAGGCCAGCAGGGCGCTGGCCTGCGAGTGGAGGAAGGCCGACCAGGTCGTCGTGGTGCGTTCGGGTGCCGGGTCGATTCCGGCGTCTTTGAGGATCTGCCAGACGGTGGATGCGGCGATCGTGATGCCGAGCACGAGGAGTTCGCCGTGGATGCGGCGGTAGCCCCAGGTGGGGTTCTCGTGTCAGGCGCAGCACCAAGAGTCGGATCGAGCGGATGGTTCGTGGTCGGCCGGGCCGTTTGGGGCGGGATTTGGCTGCGTGGCGGCGTGCGATGAGGTCGCGGTGCCACCGCAGCACCGTCTCTGGACGGACCAGCAGTCGGAGCCGACGAAGCGTGGCGACGGGAAGTCGGTGCAGCAATGCTGCGAGGAGCGCCCGGTCGCTGGGGGAGAACCGCGGACGGCCATTGCCCGGTTCGCGTTCCAGGATCGTGATGTGGTGCCGCAGCACCAGGATCTCCACGTCCTTGTCCCGATCGCTAAAAGGCAGCACGCGCAGCAATGCGAAGGCGTTGGTCACGCCGAGGTAGGCCAGTCGGAGCAGCACAGCCGGTCATCGTGCCGCGCTGGTCGACGTTACGGCGGATGGCAGCCGTCCCCGTGAGCGCTTGACGTCTCTTGGGCTTGTACGTCCTCTACCTGCATGGATGGAGTTGTCGGCAGGCACAGGGCCAGGTGCCGGCCGACCGTGCGCACCGACACGGCCACGCCTTCTGCGGTGAGTTCCAGGGCGATGCGGCGGGCCGGCCATTTGCGGTCCCGACGCAGCCGCTCGATCCGGACCACCACCTCGCCGGGGTGGCGGTGGGCTGCCGGTGCGGAGTGCTGGGGCGGTCGGCCAGGCCGGCCTCGCCGAAGCGGCGAGGGCGGTTGACCCACTTGGAGGCGCACTGCCGGGAGATGCCCAACTCGGCCGCGACATGGTTGATCGGGCGGGTGCGGCAGCGTTGGACCAGGCGGTGGCGGCCTTCGACGGACAGCGGGGCGTTACGGTGGGGCACGGACGGGTCTTTCCGCTCGGCGGATGTGTTGGTCGCACTTCTCATCCTGCCGCCGAAAGACCCGTCCCCCGTCTCAGGCCCTACCAGCCGTCATCAACGTCATGACCCGCAACAACTAGGGGTGCATGGTCGTGGACGATCGTCGCTGGATGTTCGGATTCCTCATCACTTGTCCACTTGCTGGTCCTCGGCCATGCGGTTGCGGAGCAGGATGGTGAGCACGGAGCGGGCGTCGCATCGTTGTTGTGGAGTGGGGGCGAACAGTGCGGTGAGGGTGGCGGTGGTAACGGTGACTGTGTAGAGCACCGTGCTGATACCTGCGGCGAGGGCTCCGTCGTGTATCAGTGCGAGGGCGGTGGACATCGAGGACTCCCTGACCGTTCGTGTGGGTGGTGTCCTTCGGTTTTCAGGTGTCCGAGGGGTGTCCGCCGAGGCCGTGTTGGTTACGGTTCGATCGTGTGCAGCTCAACGGCGGTGGTGGAGTGTCCGGTCCGGTCCGCATCGTGTCCGGACTCGGACGGTGGTGTGCGATGACGGAGAGCCCGCCCTCTGCTGCCGAGCAGTGGTTCACCGCGCTGGGAGAGCTACGGCAGGCGACTGTCGCCGTCTCCTACACCATGTTGGCGCGGCGAGCTGCTGCCCTTCAGCCACCGCTGAAAATCAGCGGCAAGCGGTTGAGCGACTGGTTCCTCGGCAAGGCGGTGCCTGCCGATCCTGCCATCGTGCGCTTCCTGGTCGAATGTCTCCAACCGCGTGCCAGCAGTGCCAATGGCTACCAGCAGCGTCCGCTCTCGTGGTGGCTGGACCTCCACCAGCACGCCGTGCGGCAGCGGCAGGCCATGCGCGATGATGCCGGGCACAGCGCCTTGCCGAGATCGCAGCGGATGCCCAGGGCATGGCGGGTGCCCACCCGGAATGCCTCGTTCACTGGCCGAGAAGAGGCCTTGAGTACCCTGCGGCTAACATTGCAGACGGGTATGACTCCGTCCATCGCTGTGTTGCACGGAATCGGCGGAGTAGGTAAGACCAGTCTTGCCGTCGAGTACGCCCACCGACACGCTGATCAGTTGGATGTCGTCTGGTGGGTCGACGCGGAGGAACCTGCGTCGGCTGTTGACCAGATCGCGGCGCTGGCCGTCGAACTGGGCGTCACGTCCGAGCACTACATGGCCAATCGTGGTGCCGCCGAGGCTCGCAACTGGCTGCAAGGCCATGTTCGTTGGCTCGTGGTCTTGGACGACGTACCGGGTCCCGACTTGGCCCACGAGCTCATTCCGGCCGGACCGGGCCGGGTACTCATCACCTCCAGGGACACTCGATGGAGCACAATTGGGTCGGTGATTGACGTGGACGTGTTCTCCCGTGGAGAGTCAATCTCTCTTTTGAAAAGCCACAACCCTGCTTTGAGCGATTCCGACGCGGACCGCATCGCTGCGGCCGTCAGCGACCCGCCCTTGGCCGTGGCGCAGGCGGCGGGGTTCATCAGTGAGACCGGGATACCAGCCAGCGACTACATCAGCGAGCTGGAGACGCACGCGAAAGATCTGTTGGCCGAGGGTCGTCCCCCGACCTATCCGCAGTCGGCGGCCTCGGTCGTGACGCTCTCCGTCGAGCGGCTGACCGGAACGGACCAAGAGGCTCTCAAGCTGCTGCACGCTCGATCCAATCGAATGGCGCGCGCGGGACGCTCCTGCGGAGCACGGTGCCCTTCTGTCGGGTCTCGATGGTTGCCACCCCTGCCGACCGCTGTCCGCTCGGTCGCTGTCATCGGAATTCGATGAAGTAATCGAACCTCGTCGGGTCCAGACCTTCCGCAGACATGTTCATCAATCGGCTGAGACTTTCCCCGACGACAGGAAATGAATCCCCCTTGAGGTTCGGATAGTCTCCAACGAGAGACTTGACGGTGGCTGAATCGATCTCTGCGGGTAGCTCCACCTGTGACACGAAGGCGTCGTCCGAAATATTATACGCCATGAGAACCCAACTCAACGTCCACACTCCCTCCCGGGTGCAAGTCCCTTGGGTTGACCCTTTTGTCAGTGCGCATCTCGCCAGTGTTGGTCGGTACCCTAACCTGTGTGTCGACGGTTGTCGCGAGATTTTTCCGTGCTCTCATCCTGCTCGTCCGCGCATCTCGTGACCTGCGGGCGGAACTCCGAGAGAGTTCTACCAGGTCAACGGCTCGTAGACGGTCATCGTCTGCGGGTCGTTGATCGCGTATGGGAGCAAAATGGGAGCACGCGATCTTGACCTCAAATGCTGCTCCGAAGAGTTCACACCATTCTGCTCCCATATTGCTCCCACCTGAGCTGCAGTGCTTCGAGCATGGTGTCGATCATGGGTCGGGTGACGTGGAAGTAGACGCCCATGACGCTGCGGAACTTGTGGCCGATGCGCTTGTGTTGGAGGACTTCGGGGACGTGGTCTTCGATGAGCCAGGTCTGGCGTGCGTGCCGTGACATCCGAACAGGAAGAGCACTCATCCCACCGGTCGCGAACATGTCCGGCTGGTTCGGGTCGATGATCGGTCCTCCGGAGGAGTGCTTGAGGATCAGGTACCTGCGCTGATTCAGCCATACGTTCCTGTCACCGCACTGGGTCTGGAAGCCGTTGACGTTGTCCGCTTCATGGGAAGGCGGTCGGGCGAACCTCGCCCAGTTCCCGGAAACCCGAGCGGCAGCGATTGTGTGACCGAGCAGACGGCTCGAGATCACGGTCCACGTGGATCGACCGTACCGCCGTGCTGGAAAGAACACCAGGAAAGACGTCCGTTGTGAGGCCAGGTCGTGGTGTCCGAAGGCGTTGAGGGAACAGGACTGCATCGCACCGGGCGAGGTGCTGGAATCGCGGGGAGGGTTTCCGGCGGCGGTGTCCGGACGAGCCTGATGACGACGGAGGAGCCCGCCGGGGTCACGTGCGCGCGGCACCAGGTTCGACGTCGAGAACGTCTGGTCGCTCGGTGACGCAGGCGTCGTCGTGGTGTCGGGCGGCGGTTACAACCGCGACGACGGGTCCGGCGTGCGGAAGGTCCTCGCGGACGAGGACTTCCTGCGCCGGCTGGCCGCCGCGCCGGTCCTGCCGGTCGGCATCTGCACCGGCGTCATGGTGCTGTCCGCCGCAGAGATCACCCGTGTCCGCAACACGACCACGCACCACGCCGCGAAGGCGAACCTCGCCGCCCGGAACGCGACGGTGATCAACGCACGCGTGGCCGACGACGGCGAGCCGATCAGCGGCGGCATCACCTCGGGGCTGGACGTCGTGCTGTGGCTGGTCGAACGGTTCCCCGGTGTGGCCGCCCACCAGGTGGAGACGGTGATGGAGTACGAATGCCGGGGAGCCCTGTGGCGCTGGTGGTTGCTGGCGTGCCGCTTGTGGTCAGTCGACGACCGCAGTGACCTCGGCCTCGACCAGGATGCCCGGCTCGAAGAGGATCTCGACGCCGATCAGCGCCGTAGGCGGGGTCGCCGTGATGCCCAGTTCCGTCGCTGCCTGCTCGGCGCCGGCGAGGAACGCGTCGTACATCTTCCGCTTCCAGCCGGCCGCGTACCAGGTGAAGCGGACGACGTCGTCGAACGTCGCCCCTGCCGCCGCCAGTGACTTCGCGACGTTGCGGTACACCTGCGCGACCTGTCCTGCCAAGTCGCCGGGCGCGACCAGCTCGCCGTTGCCGTCCCAGGCGACCTGGCCGGCGACGTGGATCTGCTTGCTGCCGGTTGCCACGGCCACGTGGTGGTAGAGCGGCACCTGGACGTGTCCGTCGGGGTTGATCAGGGAAACCGTCATGACTGCGCACTCCTCAGACCGTAAGTTGGGATGACTTCACCCTTGAAGTCATCCCATGATGCAGTGACTTCAAGGGTGAAGTCAAATCGGTCCCGGTAGGGTGTCCCGGTGTCCTCAGAACGGGAAGCCGACCGAGACGCTTCGACGGAGCCGCGCTGGCTCGACGCCGCCGAGAAGGAAGCGTGGACCGGCCTCATCTCGATGGCGCTGCTGATGCCGGGCCGCTTGGAAGCGCCCCTGCACCAGGAGTCCGGCCTGACGCTGTTCGAGTACATGACGCTGAGCCAGATCTCCGAAGCACCGGGGCGCGTGATCCGCATGAGCGAGCTGGCCTACCTGACCAACGGCTCGCTGTCCCGGCTGTCGAACGTCGTCAAACGGCTCGAACAGCGGGGCTTGGTGACGCGCTCACCCGACCCGGCGGACGGCCGCTACACACTCGCCACCCTCACCAGCAGCGGTTACGAACTCCTCGTCGCCGCCGCGCCGGTGCACCTGCGCGCGGTGCGGGAGCTCGTGCTCGACCCGCTCAGTAAGGCCGACCGGCGGGCGCTGGCCCGCATCGCCGCCAAGCTCCGCACCCGTCCGTCGGACTACCACCAGGACGCGCGTTGAGACTGGCTGAACCGCTCACGGTGCTCGTGGAACTCCGCATCCCGTCGTAGCTCGGGGGAGGAATCCCGGCAACAACAGATCGAGAACCTGCTCTCCGCCATGCCGGACTCCACCGCCAGCCTCTCGCCCCGGCGCTGCCCGCACTCATCGCCGAGGCGAAAGACGACGCCGGCACTCTGACCGCGCTCGCCATCGTGGCCTGGATCCCGGACCAGACCGCCTTGGCCGCCAAGACCTTTGACGAGGCGTGTGCTCATGCGCTCGATGTGACGGCGCTCGCACTGCTTGGCGAGCCGGCCGACGTCCGACACCGCGCCGAGCAGGCACTGATCCTGGCCGACCCTCTGGAAAGCCGCTCCGTCGCGGTCTTCGTACGCCGTGCCATTGGCCTAGCAGCCGCGGCCCAGGGCGACTACGCCACCGCCTATGTTCAATTCCGCTCCGCTTTCACCGACGACGGCGAGCCCGTCCATTGCGACGTCTCGCACACCGTCCTGGCCGAACTCGCTGCTGCAGCCGTCCGCCGAGGAAGGCAAAGGACGCCGCCGAACTGCTGGAGCGATCGACTCGGCGCCTGGGTACGGCCATGTCGGCACGGATTACCGCACTGCTCGACCGAGGCCGCGCCCTGCTCGCAGACGAAGCCCGGCCGCTGCTGACCGCGGCACTCGTCATCTTCCAACGACTCGGCACGCAGTCATGGATCGAGCGGACGAAGGCAGAACTGCGAGCCGCCGGCATCGAGGCCGCCGACAGCGTGGTGCCCAGTGCCTTCACCGAACTCAGCCCTCAGCAGCAGCAGATCGTTCAGCTCGCCGCCCACGGCCTGACGAACCGTGAGATCGGCGAAAAGCTCTTCCTCTCACCGCGCACGGTCGGCTCCCACCTCTACCGTGTGTTCCCCAAACTGGGCATCACTGCCCAGTCGCAGCTCCGCGACGTGGTCGAAGGGTCTGCCCGGCCCGGTGTGGGCCCCTTCGGGTGCGCGGAGATGGGTGGAATCGACCAGGGCGGCGGACAGGTTCAGTAACCCTGCGGTGCGCAGTTCGGCGAGCAACCGCTCAGGCAGTTGCTGCCAGACGCCAGCCTCATGCCACTCGGTCGACCGCCGCCAGCAGGTCGCGCCCGAGGCGCCGAAACAAGGCTGTGGGCAGCCGGTTCCAGCCGATCCCGGTGCGCACCGCATACAGGACGCCCTCCAGCGCGACTCGGTCGTCAACACGCCTGCGACTCGGATAGCGGAAATGCCCGGGGGCATCGGGATCAACGGTTCCAGCCGAGCCCACAGGTCGTCGGCCAGGACCTCAGCACGCACGCCATGATCTTGAAACGCCCTGCGCCGCTGGCAAAGCCGACACGCCGGCTCTCCTGCGGAACGAGGGCTGGTGGCGTGTCCTCGTCGGAAAGGTGGTCAGTCTCGTCGCGCAGAGCGATGACGGTGGTGCCCGGCCGACGCTGTACGCGGCCGTCCGGGCGGCAGCTATGCGGCCCCCGGGCGGTCCTGCAGGTGTGGGGGCGCACCGAAACTGGTCGGCCGCTCGGCGAAGGCGCAGGGCGCTGAGGTGGCCCGCCGCCTATGGGAGCTTTCCGATGAGTTGACGGGCGTTGCTGCCTTGCCTCGGCGTTCTCTCCAGGCACGCGCGGACACCTGAACCGGCGCCGACGGCTGTTACGAAGGACCCGGACAACAGCGGAGGCGCGTACGGCCCCTCGCCGGTCATGCCGTGCATCATCGGGATCAGTGTGGCCGCTGCGATCGCGGTCTTCCCTCACGACGGGAAAAGTGCGGGGCGGTTACGCACCAGGCGTCATACCGGGGAGCCGGCAGGGGGTGGACGGGGCCTGTCTCGCTGGTGTGGCAACACGATGGCGGGACCTTGGCGGTGAGGTCGCGCCGCCCGCGGTCCCACCCGGGGCGGCTTAGGCGTTCGCCGCTTCGAGGATGGTGGCGGAGGTCGTGAACACCTGAAGGACCTCGGCCGCGACGGCGTTGGCGTCCGTCGTGGCTTCGTTCTCAACGCCTAGCAGTGCCGCTACGGCGGCCGCGAGGACGTCCTCGGGCGGCATGGTGGTGCTGGGGCTGATGTGCTTGCGCACCCGCATCTCCAGGTGCCCGAGGGTAAGGCTTTGCAACGCGTAAGCCTGGTCGTCCAGTTCCCAGTCCGTGCGAACCAGGCCGTGCCGACGCCAGATCGGCAGAAGAGCTTTGATCAGGGCCGGCGCCCCGTGCTGCTTGACCAGATCCTGACTGCGGGGATGGTCGATGACGAGACCGAGCACGTCGGCGTCGTTTGCTTGAAGAGCCCGGACCAGGGGCCTTTCGAGCGCGGATCGGACGAGGTACGAACAGAGCCGGTGCGGCAGGGTGAGCTCGATGTTCCGCGTCGCCGCCTCGCGGAAGCCGTTGATGAGTGTGAGGACGTCGCGGGTGAGCAGTTCGAGGAAGACGTCTTCCTTCGTGCTCCAGTACAGATAGACCGTGCCCTTACCGACGTGCGCGCGTTCCGCGATATCGGCGATGGTGACTCCGCGAAAGCCGCGCTTCAGAAGTAGCTCCTCGGCGGAAGCGAGAATACGCGTGACCTTCTCCGCACTTCGTCCCGCGCGTGTCACCATGTGTCGTCAACTCCGATTCCGCCCCATGTAAGCGTCGCCTGTGCTCCACGCAAGCGACGCCCTGACGTGCTCGTCATACCACATTCGCAGCGCGGCGCCTCGTCCTGCGATCTGAGTGGATGTCCCTGCCCTGTGCGCGCACACCCCGACGGGTCAGCCCGCGAACTCTCAGTGTGACCTACGTCATGAACTGACTGTATGACGCATCCGGTCAGTTGGTCATACGCTGGTGGCATGACTTCATCGGCCGACACCCCCAAGGCCCTGGTCGTCGGCCTCGGGATCAGTGGCATCTCCGCAGCCATCGCGCTGCGGAAGGCGGGCTGGACTCCAGTCGTGATCGAGAAGGCGCCGGGCCGGAGGCGGGGCGGCTACTTCATCGGCCTGTTCGGTGTGGGGCGCAACGCGGCGCATCGGTTGGGAATCTCGCACGGGCTCGAAGACCGCACCCCGGCGAACCGGATCACCTACCAGCTGGACCGGAAGGGCGGCAAGCGGCCGACCACGGGGTTCTCGGACCAGCCGGGAGGCCCGGCGCTCATGGTGCGAGGCGATGTGGAGCAGGCGGCGTTCGCCGCGCTGGATCCGGACATCGAGGTCCGCTACTCGACCGTGCCCGTCGTGATCCACCAGCATGCCCGCGGTGTCGCGGTCACCACGCGCAACGCGGTGGACGGGACGGAGCGCACCGAGCGCTTCGAGCTCGTCATCGGGGCGGACGGCCTGCGCTCCACCGTGCGCAAGCTGGTGTTCGGGCCGGATGAGGACTACCTGCGCCGGCTGAACTACATGATCGCGGCCTACCAGCTCCCGGGCGACCTTCCTGGTCTCGCGCCGGGTGAAGGGGCAACCTTGGCCGAGCCTGGCCGCTCCTTCTGGCTGTTCCCCTTCACCGACCAGCCGCCGGCCGTGCTGTTCTCCTACCGGACCACCAACGTCGACGCGGAGTTCGCGATCCCGGCGGCCCGACGCATCCGCGAGGTCTACGGGCCAGAGCCCCTGGGGTCGACCTTGGAACAGGCCGTGCGATTCCTGGAGGACACCGACCAGTACCTGTTCGACTCGGTCGAACAGGTACACCTCGACTCCTGGCATCGCGGCCGCGTCGTGCTCGTCGGCGACTCCGCATGGTGCGTCACCCTCTACGCGGGCATGGGCGTGTCCAACGGGATCGCCGGCGCGGAGCTCCTCGGGACGATGCTCACCCGCTACCCGGAAGATCCGGGGAGGGCGCTGCTCGAATGGGAGAAGACGACGCGTCCCTACGTGGAGTACTTCCAGACCTTCGCATCGCGCGGTCGATTGATCTTCACTCCGGCCAACCGGCCGGAGGCCGTACTCCGATCGGCGATGCTGCGCCTGGCGCGCTCACCGTTGGCCGGCACGGTGCAGCGGCTGGTCGGCGTGAACGGCAAAGCATTCACGATGCGCAACGCCGACCTTGAAGAGGCCGCCCGTCTGATCAAGCGCTGATCGCGGACATGTGACGGTTGATCCGCGGCGTGGGTTGTTCACCGAAATGGCCCGGCTCGCCGAGAGCGGCAAGCAGCGGCCCGTTGTGGACACGGTTCATTCCCTTTCGGGCATCGCCGTTGCTCATCGAGCCCTGGAGCCCGTGGTGCGGGAAACACATCATCGAGATCGATCGATCTGTTGAGGAGATTGACACATGACGGTGACCGGGCAGCATCGGTACGCTTTCCCGCTCTCGCGCTCCTGTCCGTTCGCTCCGCCGCCGGAGTACCGCGAGATCCGCGAGGAACACGGAGTGGTCAAGGTCGACCTGCCGTTCGGCGGGTGGGCCTGGGTCGTGTCTCGCCACGAGGACGTGCGGCGAGTGCTGGGCGACCGCCGGTTCAGCTCGAACCGCCTGCACCCCGACTTCCCCGTCATCGCACCGGGCGGACTGTCCGACGAAAAATCCATGATCATGATGGATCCGCCGGAGCACGGACACGCTCGGCGCGCCGTGTCCGGCGACTTCACGGTTCGCCGCGTGGACAAGCTTCGACCGCGGATCCAGCACATCGTCGACGAGCACGTGGCCGGTCTGCTGGCCGGACCGAAACCGGTCGACCTCGTCCTCGCGCTGGCGTTGCCGGTGCCGTCCCTGGTCATCTGCGACATCCTCGGCGTTCCCCATGCCGACCAGGACTTCTTCCAGCGCAACACGGCGAAGTTCCTGCTGCGGGGGACACCGTCACAGGAACGGGTAGCCGCATTCGGCGCGATCAGCTCGTACCTGGACGAGCTGATCGGCACGAAGGAGACCAACCCGGACGAACAGCTGCTCAGCCGTCAGGTCCAGCGGCGCAGGACCGACGGCGGCTACCGACGCGAGTCATTGGTCGCGGAAGCGTTGCTGCTCCTGGTCGCCGGGCACGAGACAACCGCGAACATGATCGCGCTCGGCACTTCGGCCCTGTTGGAGAATCCCGACCAGCTCGCCATGATCGTCGCTGATCCGGCCAAGACGCCTGCTGCTGTCGAGGAGTTGCTGCGGTACTTGACCATCGTCGACATAGCTGTGACGCGACTGTGCGTCGAGGACTCCGAGATCGGCGGTGTGACGATCCGTGCGGGCGAAGGCGTGCTGGTTCTGGGCCACGCCGCCAACAGAGACCCCGCGGTGTTCGACAACCCGGACGACCTGGACCTCGAACGCGGCGCCCGTCACCACGTCGCATTCGGCTACGGCCCTCACCAGTGCCTGGGCCAGAACCTCGCCAGAGCGGAACTTGAGATCGTCTTCGACACCCTGTTCCGCCGAATTCCCACGCTGGAACTGGCCAAGCCGATCACGCACGAGACACTCAAGAACGACTCGGCCGTTTTCGGCCTCCACGAACTCATGGTCACCTGGTAGAAGACGACACCCACGAGCCGTCCCGAACGCCTGACCCGATGGCGGTTCACCTGGTCGGCCCGCCGGTCCGCATCTTGTCGCGCGCAGGCTTCGTGACCAGCTCGATCCACATCGCGACCACCCCGGACAGTCGTCCGAGAGGAGCTATTCATGACCCCCGTGGACCATGATCAGACGGCGGAGAGCGAGATGCGTGCAGCGCTTTTCGACCGCTACGGCCCGCCATCGGTGCTGTATGAGGCCAAGGTGCCCATTCCGCGCCACACATCGAAAGAGATCAGGGTGCGCGTGCATGCCACGACCGTCAACGGTGGCGAGCTCGCCGCTCGCGCCGGAGAACTGAGGCTGTTGATGGGGCGCCGGTTCCCCAGGTACATCGGCATGGATTTCGTCGGCGAGGTCGTGGACGTCGGCAGCTCGGTCACCGATGCCCGGAACGGCGAATTCGTGTGTGGCGTGCTGCCACGCTCCACCGAGCTGATCGGACGAAGGGGAAGTGCGGCGGAATACGTCACCGTCAAGCCGAACCGGGTCACCCGGAAGCCGCGGAACCTGACGTCTGTCGAGGCTGCTTCCATACTGGGCGGAGGCACCACGTCGATCACCGCGTTGCGCGATGTCGCTCATCTCCAGCCGGGCGAACGCCTGCTGATCCGCGGGGCCAGCGGGGGTGTCGGAAGCATGGCCGTTCAGATCGGCAAGGCGTTCGGTGCGCACGTGACCGGCCTGGCCGGAAAGTCCAATCTGGACTTCGTGCGCGATCTGGGCGCTGACGAGGTCTTCGACTACCGCACGACGCAGCCTGGGCAGCTTGGGCGCTTCGACGTCGTGCTGGACACCGTAGGCACAGATCACGCCACCTACCGCCGGTTGTTGACCCGAACCGGCCGCATGGTCGCCATCGCGTTCGACACATCACACCTCGTCCGCAGCGTCGGTTACCTGCTGGCGTCCACTGTGCACGGTTCCAAACGAGTCCGTTTCTTCAGTGGCAACCCACAACGCGAGTTGTTCGCCGAACTCGTGCAGCTGGCCGAAGACGGCGAGGTACGCCCGGTCGTGGATACCGTCCACCAGCTCTCGGACATCGCAGCGGCACACGCGGCGCTCGAAGCGGGCGGCGTCCGGGGAAAGCACATCATCGAAGTCACGCCACACCCAGAGTGACGATGAGGACGGGTCGGCGCCGATCGGCAAGACCAACGAGGCGGGGCCGGTCCCCGGCAGTTCGCTGACCGAGAAGTTCAGCACCGGCGAACAAGACCGCGGTCGCAGGGAAGAGCGTGGCACCGCCCTTGCCGGTCAGTACGCGATGCTTGGGCCCGCGACGCTGGCTCCGGAAACCAGCCGAGGCGTCGATCGACGGCGCAGTACTGGTGGTGGTCGCCGACGAGGAGGACGTGGCGGTCGACGTTCCGCCACCGCACGCGCCGACGAGCAGGGCGGGAGCAGTTCTGTTCACGCACCGCAGCGCAAGTGGCCGGCGTCGGCCGTCCGGCCTCGGCGCGGTGGCACCAGCCTCGGCCACGACCGCCGTCAGGCGTCGAGCGGCCGAACGCCCGCACCATCGCGGGTGCGGGCGTTCGGCTGCCTCCTCGGGTGGGCCGGCTCATCACCCGACCGGGTAGCGCTCGACCTCCAGGCGCGGCTGCGGGTCGTTGTTGTGCCGGGTGACCACGAACAGCGTCCGCTGGTCCGCCGACCACGCCAAGCCGCGCGGCTGCACCGTCTCGCCGCTGTCCAGCGAGACGGTGTTCACCGGCGTCGCGCCGCCGACGCGGTAGACCAGCACGTCATTGGCGTCGCCGGTCAGCGCTCCCGCGGCCACGTACGCGCTGTCCGGCGACAACGACACCGCGGCCGGTCGGGGTCGGGTCGCGTACGCACCCCGGCGCGCCAGGTCCGCCGTCGCGAACGCCTCCACCCGGTCACGGGACCCGGCCGCGCTGAACAGCGTCGCCCCGTCACCGGTCACGTCGAGGTCCGTCAGCCCGGCGCCGACCCCGTCGCCGGACGTCCCGGCGGTCAGCGCTCCATCCGAGACGGTGTAGACCTGCACCGTCGACAGGCTCAACGACAGCTGCCCGGCCACCAGCGGCCCCGCCGCGGCACCGGAGGAGGCCAACAGCGGAGCCCGCTGGAACCGCGGCGCGCCCTGCTGCTCGCCCTGCACCGGCTCGGCCGCCGCCGGGTCCAGCTTGCCGATCTTGCCCGACCAGTTGCCGTCCGCGCAGCCGTACCCGAACCACACCACACCACCCGTGCGGGCCAGGTGCGTCGGGCACGTCCCCGCTCCGGTGGCGTACCGCGCGGTCTCGGCCAGGGTCGACGTGTCGATCACCGAGATGCCGTCGCCCGCGGACAGCGCCACGAACAGCCGCGTGCCGTCCGCGCTCAGCTCCAGCCCGTCCGCGCCCGGCTGGTTCTCGACCACCGTGCGCACCCGGCCGGAGAAGTCGGTCACCGCCACGCCGTTGGACGACGCGCCACCGGAGATGAACACCCGCTGGCGCGCGCTGTCGACCGCCACGTCGCCGAAACCCGACAGCGGCAACGCCGCGGCCGCTGACGCCGCCGGCGCCATCACCATCGAGGCCACCGCCAGCACGGCGACCCCGAGACCCGCAGAAGCAGTCCGCCTCATCTTGCTCCCCCTCGTCACTGACACGTTCCGCCCCGTCACCACGGGGACACGATCACCACGTGACCCTCTTGAGCAGGTACAGATCCGGTGCGCCCGCGAGCTTCCCCACCAGCTCGTCGCCCCGCTCGGTCTCCTCGATCTCGACGATGACCGCGTGGCCCGCGAACTCCGGGTAGGTCACCTCGCCGTCACCGTCCTCGACGGAGTTGTCGACCACCTTGATCTCCTCGTCCAGCTCCGTGGTGACGGTCAGGTACCCGCCACCGAAGTACGAGCTCTCGTGCGGTTCGAGGGCGACACCGAGCAGGCGGTCCACCTGCCCGCCCACCTCGTCGATGCTCGCGTTGCCGGATCCGCAGATGATTGTTTCCACGACCTACCTCGGGATCGTCATGCTCGCTCCGCGACCGGTGGCGTCCTCCACCGAGCGGTACACCATGAAGTTCACCTTCCGGCCCGCCATTCTGCTCAGTTCGCCGCGCAGGCCGGAAAGCCCGAGGGCGCGCAGGGCGCGTCGGTCGAGCGGACCGGTGCGGATGCCGCCGGACCTGGTCGCCAGGCCGGCCCCCTTCGCGGCGCCGAAGATGTCGTCGCCGGCCAGCGCCACGTCGAAGTCGCTGCGCCTGCCGACGTCGAACGGCGCGCCGGTGGTGTACTTGCGCCCGGTCACGGCGCTGCCCTGCATGACGCCCTGGGCGCCGGGGTAGCCGGCCCGTGCCAGACCGTCGTGCAGCGACCGGCCGAAGCTCTCGAAGTCGCCCCGGTTCGAGAAACCGTGCGGCGTTTCGCCGCAGTTGTGCACCAGCACGTCCTCGTCGGCGACACCGACGTAGTAGGTGTGGACGCCGTGCACGGTGAGGTTGTGGACCTTGCGGTGCTGGGTCCACTGCCGGGTGGCGAGGACCTCCCGACGCTCGCCGTCGGCGGTCAGGACCTGGTCTCCGACCCGCAGTTGCCCGGCATCGGCCCAACGGCCCTGGTCGTCGACCCAGAACGGGTGTTCGGCGGTCGCGACCACGGTCCCGGAGGTGTGACCCGCCTCGATCGTGATCTCGACCAGTTCCTTGGCACCCTCGCCGACGATCAGCGCGGTGACCGGGCGGACGGCGGTCGCCCCGGTGTCCGGGTCGCCGGCGAGGACCTCATCGCCCTCGCGCACGTCCTCGATCGGGCGGTGCGTTCCGTCGGCCATGAGCACCGGGGTGCCGGGGGCGAAGCTGTTGCGGCACGCGCCCGATCCGCCCTTGGTGGCGCTGGTGCCACCGCCGTTGGCCGCCTTGCCGCCCCCTGAGCCGCCGCCGGAGGCGTTCTTGCCGGTCGACGCCGTGCCGCCGGCTTTGCCGCCTCCGCCACCGGAGGGTTTGCCGCCGCTCGGTCCGCCCGCCTTCGGTGCCGGTTTCGGCGCGGGCGCCGCCTTCGCGCCGTTGGCCCCGGCATCGGCCGCCTGGCCGGCCGTCTTCGCCGCGCTCTGCCCGGCGTCGGCGGCCTTCGCCCCGCCCTGCGCCGCCTCGGCGCCCTTGACCGCGTACTTGCCCGCCTTGACCGCGGTGGCACCCCACCCGGCGAAGGGCACCGCCGCCGCGGCCGACAGCGCGGCGTTGGCGTAGTCCCCCTCTGCGGCGTACCAGGCCGAGTTCGCGAGGTCCGCGGCCTCGCCGACCACGGGGATCACGCCGGCGACGTCGAGCGCCGCGTGCCCGACCTCCTTGGCGTTGTCCTTCACCCAGTCCGCGGCGTCGTCGAGCCACCCGTGGCCGTCGATCTCCACCTGGGACAGCGGGTTGCCGGCGCCGAAGGCGTACCGGTTGTTCGTCCACGGGTCGGTGGTCATCCCGAGGTCCGCGAGCGCCCCGTTGTACAGGTCGAGCGTCAGAAACCTGTTCAGGCCGGGGGAGTAGTCCCGGAACCCCATGTCGTAGGTGTCGGTGCTCTTGTCGTGCCGGGTGGTGTTGAACCGGTACGAGTTCTCCTCCGGCTTGTCCGGGTTCGCCTGGTCGGGCTTGTCCTCGCCGGAGAACTCCTTCTCGTCGTCCTTGCCGTAGGCGGTGTAGCCGTAGGTGGACTTCGCGTCGCCCTGGGAGTCGGTGACCTGCTCGACGTCGGAGTGCGGGTTGAACCCGTAGACCGAGTCCTCCTCCTTGCCGTCGTCGGAGTACTTGACCTGCGCGAGCAGCTCGCCGTCGTTGGAGTACTGGTACGCCTTGCGCAGCTTGCCGTTCTCGTCCTCGGTCAGGACCTGGTCGGACAGTCCGAGGTAGTGGAACGCAGTGGTCTTGTCACCCTCGACCCTGGTCTGCTGCCGGTCCAGCGGGTCGTAGGTGTACTTGGTGGTCTTCGGCCCGGTGCCCTGGTCCTTGACGTGCTCCACCTTGCGGTCGAACCCGTCGTAGGTGTACTTCTCCACCTGCTTGCCGGACTGCGTCACCTGGTGCAGGCGGCCGAACGCGTCGTAGTCGTAGTTCGCCTGCTGCCCGTCCGTGGTGGACGACAGCAGCCGGTTGCGGTCGTAGTCGAACGCGGTGTGCGCGCCGTCGACCCGCTGGTCCCAGACGTTGCCGTTGTCGTCGTGCTTGTACTCCTCGGTGCGCTCGCCCTCGCCACCCTTCTTCGTCACCTTCCGCACCCGGTCGCGCGGGTCGTGGGTGTACGTCGCGTCGGCGTTGATGGTCGCGCCGTGGTCGTCCGCGTTCTGCTTGCGCCCATCGTCGCGGATCTTGTTGGAGTTGGAGTCGTACGCGAGGTTGTGCTCGACGACGACCTGCCCGCCGTCCTTCTTCTTCTCCAGCTGCCGGCGCAGCAGCCCGTCGAGGTAGTAGGTGTAGTCGACGGTGTTGCCGTTGCTCTTGACGTGCCTCTCGACGTGCCCGCGCGAGGTGTAGGTGAAGGAATTGATCTTGCCCTGGTCCGCGTCGTCCTTCTTGTTGGTGACCTTCGTGACCAGGTCGCGCGCGTTGTACTCGTAGAGCGCCGACTTGCCGTCGAACTTGGCGAACGTCAGGTTGTCGTTCTCGTCGTAGCGGTAGTCGGTGGTGTGCTTGACCGCGCCGGCCTTGAGCTCCTCGACCTTCTCCGCCAGGTTCACCGCGTTGTAGGCGACGCGGTAGGCGTCGACCGGCGTGTTCGGCGTGGAGTCGGTCATCTCCACCAGGTTGTCGTTCGGGTCGTACCGGTGCTCGAAGACCTTCTTCTCGTCGTCGGCGTCCGCACTGTTGTCGCGCACCAGCTGCACGGCGTCGGCGGCCACGGTGCCGTCGGCCTTGCCGGACAGCGTGATGGTGCGGGACTGCCCCCCTGACATGGCGTACTTGCCGATGCTGGTCCACTCACCGGCCCGCTGCGTCTGGTCGACGCGCGCGGTGCTCGTGCCGCCGTTGTGCTCGACGGTGTACGCGGCGTCCGTCGCCGTGGCACCGGGATGGCGCACCAGCACGTCGTAGGTGCCGTCGGCCGGAACGGCGGCCTTCCAGGTGAACGCGGCGTCGTCGGCGTCGGTGGCGCGGTACGCGGCGTCCTGGAACCCCCTGCCCGACTCCTCGGTGCGCCAGTTCCCCTTCACCTGGGTGCGCGCCGCGTCGGAGTTGTCGACGACGACCACGTTGCGGCCCACCGGGACGCCTTCGTCGGAGCGCTTCTTGAGTTTCCCGTCGGGGAAGTACTCCCACGTCTCCACGCGCTGCGCCCCACCGCCGGCGCTGGTCACCGTGCGGTTGGACTGCTGCCCGGTGGCGGTGTAGTCGTAGGCGGTCTTGATGTCCCACGGGTCGGTGGACGTGCGCAGCCAACCGTTGTCGTAGTACGTCTGCCTGGTGACGTTGCGGGCCGACTCGCCGTGCGACGGCGGCGCGCTGACCTCGACCAGGTCGCCGACCCCGTTGTAGGTCTTGATCGTGCCGACCGGCGTCTTGTGCTCCGCGTCGTCCGGGTCGTAGGGCAGGATCTCCTCGCGCACCCGGTTGAGCTCGTCGTAGACCGTCTCGCTGACGAAGTCGTCGCCCTTGTCCGGCGTGTCCACCCCGCGCGGGTTGACGGTGCGGGTCAGGTTGCCGACCTGGTCGTACTCGTACCTGGTGGTGAAGTACCGGATTTCGCCGTTGTCGGAGCTGTGCGGGGAGCGGACCTCGCGCTGCAGGCCGCGCTCGTCCAGTTCGATGAGCGTCTCGTTGCCCTGCTCGTCGATGCCGGCGACGACGTTGCCGTCGCGGTCGTACCGCGTCTTCGCCGAGTGGCCGTCCGCGTCGACGGTCTCCACCACCTGGTGGTTGGCGTCGAAGACGTACCGGGTGGTGAAGTCGTTGGGGTCCGGTGTCTTGTACTTGCGCGCGTCGACCTCTTTGACGAGGTTGCCGACGTCGTCGTACTCCGCGCTGATCACGTTGCCGTTGACGTCGGTGGCCCGGATGACCCGGTCGAGCTCGTCGTAGGTGAAGGAGTAGGTGAAGTCGTCCGGTTCCCCCGGGGTCAGCATCCCCTTGGGTTCGGTCTGCTCCAGCAGGTTGCCGACGGCGTCGTAGGCGAACGTGGTCAGCTTCTCCGGACCGCCCGGGTCGTCCTTGGGCGCGTAGACGCCGACCTGCCGGTCCATCGCGTCGTAGGCGACGCGGGTGACGGCGCCGTTGGCCGCGGTGCTGGTCACCACGTTGTCGTTGCGGTCGTAGCGCGGTCCCGGCGTGACGATGTAGGCGCCGGCTGCCTGGTCCTTCGGCTCGCGCGTGTCCAGCGGGCGCTTGAAGACGTCGTAGGTGTACGTGCCGGTCTTGCCGTGCGCGTCGGTGACGGAGGTGACGTTGCCGACGTCGTCGTAGCGGTAGGCCGTGGTGCAGTTGAGCGGGTCGGTGATCAGCCGCGGGTAGCCGTTGGCGTCGTAGTCGCCGTACTTCGTGGTGTTGCCGTTGGCGTCGGTCTGCTCGATCAGGTGGCCGAAGCCGTCGTAGGAGTAGCGCGACGTGTAGTCGTTCTGGTCCGGGGTCGCGTTGCCCTTCGGGTCGGTGACGGCGAGCAGGTTGCCCTTGTCGTCGTACGCGAACGTCCACTTGCGACCTTCGGGGGTGACCTTCTCGGTCAGGTCGGCGACGTGCCCGCCGAGCTCGGTGCGGTAGGCCAGGCGGGTGGCCGGGCCGTTCGTCCGGTTGGCCTCGGCGTCGCGGATCTCCAGCGGGAAGCCGGTCTTCTGGTCGTAGGACCAGGTCTGCGTGGCGCCGTTGTGCTCGACCAGGCGGACGACGTTGTTGTCGGCGTCCCAGTGCACCTGGGTGGTCTCGTTCTTGGCGTTGGTGATGCGCTCCGACCGCCCGTAGCCGTCGAGCAGGGTGCGGGTGGTGTGGCCGTTGCCGTCCACCAGGGCGGAGTCGACCTTCGAGCCCTTGTCGGCGTCCGGGTCGACGTAGTCGAAGCCGGTCGTGGCCTGGCCCCGGTCGGTGATGGTCCGGACGTTCCACCTGCGCAGCGCTTCACCGGCGCCGGTGAAGTAGTCCACCCTGGTGGTGCCGCCGTTCGGGTCCACCACGGACAGCAGCTTGGCGTTGGCCTCGTCGTAGAAGAACGTGAAGGGCTTGGCGTCCGGGTTGCCCAGCCCGTCCACGACCTCACCCAGGTGCCCCTTGTCGGTGTAGGTCAACGCCACCACCCGACCGGACACGTCGGTGACGGACTTGAGCTTGTTGATGATGAACAGGTTGTCCAGGTTCGTCCCGGTCAGCTTCCTGCCGCCGAGGATGTACGAGAACGCGTCGCCGCGCTGGTAGTAGTCCAGCGTCAGCGTGCGGCGGCCGGTGGCGTCGGTGACGTGCTTCAGCACACCGGTGTTGCGGTTGCCCAGCAGCGCCCGCTCGTAGGTGAACGACATGGTGTTGCCGCTCTTGTCCACCGTCGCCGTGTGGTAGCCCTGCGCGTCGAAGAAGAACTCCGTGCGCTCCGGCGTGGTGAACACCCAGCGCCGCTGGTCATCGCCGCCCGGGAGGTACCGCAGGTACAGGTGCACGCCGGCCGGCGCGTCGTAGGTCCAGTTCCGGCTGTCGGCGCTGTCGTGCTTGTTCAGCTCGAACAGGTGCCCGGTGCCGTCGCCGTCGACCAGGCTCACCGTGGTCGGCCAACCGAGCAGCCCCGGCAGGAGGCCGCCGAACTCCAGCGGTGTGCCGAGCCGGTTCAGCGTCGACGCCGTGACCGACCACCCGGGGCCGGCGTAGGAGTTCGAGGTGTCCGAGGAGTTGTAGGACAGCCGGCTGAAGCTCGCCAGGCCGCGGCTGGGGTTGGTCAGCACGTCGTAGTTCCACACGGCGTTGCCGGAGAACTGGTTGACCGACAGGTTTCCGCCCGCGCCGGTGGCCAGGCCGGCGTAGGAGTAGAAGTGCTCCAGCCCGAGCTGGTCGGAAGTGGGCCGCTCCACGCGCACGTCCAGGTCGAGCGTGGGCACGCCCGCCGTCTCGGACAGCCACCTGCGGGTGCTGGTGTCGTAGACGTCCCACCGCAGCGTGAACTGCTCGCGGTCGTTGCCGATGTCGGCCGGCGCCGGGGCCTTCACGCGTGCGTCGAGGGTGACCTCCGCGCCCGGCGCCAGGTTCGCCGGCAACGCCGTGTCCAGCCGGTTGCCCGCCGTGGCGTCGCCGCCGTCGGGCAGGGTCCAGTGGTAGGACAGCACGTGCCTGCCCGCCACCAGCGGTGACTGCGTGGTGTTGCGGACGGTCACCCGCACCGGGTGCTCGTCGCCCGGGATCATCCGCCGCGGCGTGTCCGGCGCCGCGTAGGCGGCGGACGCCTGATCAGCCTGGATCGGCCTGCTCTCAGGAGCCTGCGCGGACGATTCGGCCGCCTCCGCCGCCACAGCCACCTGGGTGCACCTCGGTGACGGTGGCGCGGCCACCCTGGGCGCGGTCTCCGCGGCTCTCGCGGCCGGTGCCGGCACCGGTGACAATCCTGCCGCCACCAGTGCGAGCAGCGAAGCGGCAGACCAGAACAGACGTGCTTTCCCCTTGTTCACGCGTTTCCCCCCGCGCCGTGCGCAGGCACGCTCCACCCACCAGCGGTCCCCGAAGAACGCCGCCGACGTGAGCAACCTGCGTTCCACCCCTACGAACACCAAGGCCCTCATGATCCCCACCAAGGCGGCCTCGCGAGCATTCAAGCACAGCGGACGTGGTCGGTAATGGGCTTTCCAGGTGACGAAACGACCGTCGTAGACCTACTCCGCGTAGAGCCGGCACCCACGTGCGCATTCCACGTGGGGAGGGCAGAAGTGCATACCTACCAACAGTTCATCGCTGGAAGGAACGATCCAGTCGGTCCGAACCGGCGGGCTCGGCGAGCACGTCCGCCACGGAGAGGCCCGTCTTTTGGCTGACGGCGTACCGCTCGGCCGACGAGAGTCGCCGGGACAGCGTCTCCTGGGTCTGCTGGAACCGAGCCCGCTCCTGCGCGGGCACCGGCACTCCCAGCGCCGGGGGAGCGTGTTGCGAGTCGGTTCCGGTAGTTCGGTCGGCCGCACACCGAGCTGTCCGAACAGATCGTCGACGGCGCGGGCGAACTTGCCCGCGTCCGGCGATGCCGGTTCACCTAGGGCGCCGGGATCGTCGTCCTGCTGGCCAACGGCGGTGTCCGGGGCGACACACCGGAGGCGACCAATGCCGCCTCCCGCCGCCGTCCCGCTCGGCGCGGCGCTCCGCTGAGAAACCGTGGACCCACCCCTCCCGGGCCGGGCGGAGCACCGGCGCACGGCGTCGCGCAACCATCGCTGGGCTCCGTCGGCGGTGGGGCGCGGGTGCCAGTCCACGCCGATCGTCAGGGGTGGTGGGCACCAGGCCGACCGCGTCGGCGACGGCGGCCGGTGTCGGTGCTAAAGCTTCGATCTGGCATTCGTCCAGGAGCGCGGACCCTGTTGCACGGTCTTGACTCGCACCCTCGGGGGGATCGGCCGTTGGCGGCTGGCCCCGCCCCCGTGAACGGCCTGTGCCGCTCCGATACGCGGGGCGGGGCGCTTCTCCATCGGGTTGGCGCGGTCCGATCGCCCGGCCGGGGGTGTGGGCGTGGGTCACCAACCGCCCTGCGGCGGTGCGGGCGCGGACAGGTGGCGGCTGTTGACGGCTTAGCCGGACGACCGGTTGCGCAGGGTGTTCCTCGTCCAGTCGGTGAAGGTCGTCGTTGGTACACCCAGGTGTGCGGCGAACCTCGGACGCGCCGGCGCGGGATGGGCGCTCATGTGCTGCTGCGCTTGGAAGAGCGCGGTGAGGAGGCCGTCCGCGCGAGCGGGTGCCGGGCTGGGGGCGAGTTCGATGGGGGTCCCGAGTTCCCGGGACAGGACCTGTGCGGCGTCGCGGAAGCTCAGGACGTCTCCGGCCAGTTCCAGTTCGACGCCGTGGAAGCGTTCCGGCTCTGCGAACGCCGCGGCGGCGGCTGTTCCGATGTCGTCCACCGCGACCAAAGGGTGTTCGACGTCGGGGTCGACGGCGGCGACGAGTCGGTTCGAGGTCATGTCGGCGAAGTAGGGCGATGGCCGGGCGAAGTTCTCCATGAACGTGGCCGGCCTGAGGATCGTCCACTGTGGAAAGCCGGCGGTGCGCACGAAGTTCTCGATGGCGGCTTTGCTGCGGTAGTAGTGCCGGGTGAAGGAACCCCAGCGCCGCTCGTCGAAGTGCTCGCCGTCGATCGTGCCGACGCCCGAGACCGAGGTGTGCACCACGTGCCCTATCTGCGCCTGTCGGGCGGCCTTGATCAGGTTGTGGCCGTGGCGGACTTCGGAGTCGCCCTGCAGGTCGCTGATGTCGGGCGTCTGCACCGAGAACACCGCGTGAGCGTTGTCAAGGGCCGCCTCCAACGACGGGGCGTCGTCCAGGTCGCCTCGCACGAGAACGGCTCCGAGTTCACGCAGGGCGGCGGCGCGCTCGGTGTCGGTGTCTCGCACCAGAGCGTGAACCCGGAGGTGGGAGGCCAGTAGCGCGCGAACGACGGCGCCCCCCTGTTTGCCGGTCGCTCCGGTGACCAGCACGAACGACGGTGATGTGGGCACGGCTGCCCCTCCGATCAGTAAGTGGGGTACCACACCGTTTTCTGTCCGCTACGATATGGGGTGGCACCCCGTTTGTCTAGCGAGAGGTCGTCCCGATGGCGAGCAGTGGGTCCAGGTCGCAGCGGGCGGACTGGCAGCGCAACCACGAGCGACTCCTGGCGGCGGCCCGGCCCCTCGTCGCCCGGGACGGGGCCCGGGTCTCCTTCGAGGAGGTCGCCCGCGAGGCCGGAGTGGGTTCGGCCACGCTGCACCGGCACTTCTCGTCTCGGCGCGTGTTGCTCGACGAGGTCTTCCGCGAGGCCGTCGAGCGCTTGCGCCGCAGAGGTGACGAATTGGCCGGCGGTGACCCCGGCACGGGGCTGCTCGCGTGGCTGGAGGAGCTGACCGTGACCGCTGTGGAGACCCGTGGCCTGACCGCGTCGTTGGAGGGTGACGCGGACGGGGGGCCGTCCTCGGCCGACGGCTGCCACGGCGTGGTGCGGGAGGCGACCGTGAACCTGGTGGACGCAGCGCTCGCGGCGGGTGCCGTACGTCCGGGAACCTCACCGGACGACCTGCTCGCCCTCGTGACGGCCATTTCCCTGGCCAACGAAGGTGATCCGGCAGCGGCACGCCGGCTGCTGCGCCTCGCCTGCGACGGCGTCCGGCCCTGAGCGGCGGCCACCGGGCGCGGCCATTGGGCGCGGCCATTGGGTGTTGCCCGAACGTCGTCTACGCGGTCAGGTCACCAGGCCGTGGCGGAAGGCTGGGACGAGGCTTGGACGCGGTCGCGTAGGCCGGGTTCGGTGGGGATACGGCGAAGCTGGGGTGCGGGGTCCGCCTTGATGCGAACGGTCATGGCGGGTCAGGAAGTGTTGTCGACGGGGAGGGTGACTCGGACCGTGGTGCCCTGGCCGGGTGTTGAGGTGACGCCGACCGTGCCGCCGTGTGCGGTCACGATCGCCTCCACTATGGCCAGGCCCAGACCTGATGAGCCTCCGTTGTCGCGGCGGCGGCCGGGGTCGGCGCGGTAGAAGCGCTCGAAGACGTGCGGCAGGTGTTCGGGTTCGATCCCGTCACCGTCGTCGTGTACCGCGATCGTCACTTCTGCGTCCTGGCGGGTGACGGTGACCGTGACCGGCGTGCCGGGTCTGGTGTGCTGGACCGCGTTTCCGACGAGGTTGCGCAGGACTTGCTGGATGCGCGGGCCGTCCGCGTCGATGACCGCTTCCGCCGCCCCGTGCAGGGTGATGACCCGGTCGGCGCTGACGACCTGGGCGTCGTCGACGACCTCGCCGGCCAGCGCGACGACGTCCACCGGCTCGCGGTCGAGCGGACGGGCCGCGTCGAGGTGGGCCAGCAACGCCAGTTCATCGACGAGCAGTCGCATCCGGCCCACCTCGGCCTGCATTCGCTCCATGGCGTGGTCGAGTTGGGCGGGGTCATGCAGGGCGCCTTGGACGTACAGGTCGATCCAGCCCTGCATGGTCGCCAGCGGCGTGCGCAGTTCGTGGCCGGCGTCGGCGACGAAGCTGCGCAGCCGGTCCTGTGCCCGCCGCTGGGCGTCGAACGCACGCTTGACCGCGGTGGCGATGGCGGCTTCCGGCCCGGCGAGCAGCAGGACGAGGGCGAGCCGCCATCGGGAGGGCCGGTTCATTCTTGCACCGCCCGCAGGTTGTAGCCGAACCCCCGGACGGTGTGGATCAGCGAAGGCCCGCCGAAGTCGATCTTGCGCCGCAGGTTGGAGACGAACCGCTCGACCACGCCCGTGTCGCCGCCGAAGTCGTACTGCCAGACGTGGTCAAGGATCTGGGCCTTGGAGACGACCCGCCCGGAGTTGGCCAACAGATAGCGCAGCAGCCGGAACTCGGTGGGTGAGAGCTCGACCGGGCGCCCGTTCCGGGTCACCTCGTGCCGGGCCTCGTCCATCACCAGGTCGCCGCAGCGCCACCTGTCCTCTGGTGACACCCGGCGGGAACGCCGCAGCAGCGCCTCCAGCCGCGCGGCGACCTCCACCACGTGGAACGGCTTGGTGAGGTAGTCGTCGCCACCGAGGCGCAGCCCACGCACGCGGTCATCCAGCTCGTCGCGGGCGGTCAGGAACATCACCGGCACGGTGACGCCCCGCGTGTGCAGCAAGTGCAGCAGGTCGAAACCGCTCGTGCCGGGCAGCATCACGTCGAGCACGATCGCGTCGGGCGTGCGGGCTTCTATCGCGGCCAGCGCGGCCGGCACGTCACCGACCGCCTCGACCTCGAACCCCGCGAAACGCAATGCGGCCAGCAACAGCTCCCGCAGGCCCGGGTCGTCATCCACCACCAGAATGAAGTCCACCTCCCCATCACACCACCCTGGCGGAGATCGGACGATGCCCGCCGCGGTCCGGCGAGCCGTGCGTCCGTCGCCGGCGTGTCGCACCGTCCGCGTCGGGGCGGCTTGGCACACCCGAACCTGATGGTTCCCTGCCGGTTGCCTGACGGTCGCCCCGTTTCGATGGTGTGTCCGACCGGCTGCTCCTAGCGTTTTCCTTGGCACACCAACACACAGAGGGGGAAACGATGTCTGGTACCACCCGTCGTGGATTCATCGCCGGCACCGCGGCCGTGGGCGGTGCCGCGCTGGTCGGAAGTCCGACCGGCGCGGCCGTGGCGATGGAGGAAGGCGTGCGCGACTCGGCCGTGATCGCGCCGCACGACGCCCGCTATGAAGACCTCGTGCTGCGCCGGACGAGCGAGCGGTTCTTCCCCCGGCCCGCGTGCTTCCGGCTGCCCACCACGACCGAGCAGGTCGTGCGCGCGGTGGACGAGGCCGTGCGGCAGGGGAAGCGGGTTACCGTCCGCAGCGGTGGGCACTGCTACGAGAACTTCGTGGGCGACGGCGCGGAGGTGATCATCGACATGTCGGCGATGCGGCAGGTCACGTTCGACCGGCGCCGCGCCGCGTTCATGATCGAGCCCGGCGCCAGCCTGTGGTCGGTGTTCGAACGGCTCTACCTCGGTTGGGGTGTCACGATCCCCGGTGGGCAGTGCGGGGGCGTGGCCGCGGGCGGCCACATCCAAGGTGGCGGTTACGGTTCGCTGTCCCGACAGTTCGGCTCGGTGGTGGACCACCTCTACGCCGTGGAAGTCGTCGTGGTGGACCGCTCGGGACGGGCACGGGCGGTGGTCGCCACCCGGGAACCGGGCGACGACAACCGCGACCTGTGGTGGGCGCACACGGGAGGCGGGGGCGGGAACTTCGGCGTGGTCACCCGGTATTGGTTGCGTTCGCCCGGTGCCAACGGCAACGATCCCTCCCGCCTGTTGCCGAAGCCTCCCGCTACGACCCTGGGCGCGACCCTCTGGTGGAGTTGGCGGGATGTCACCGAAGAGTCGTTCCACCGTCTGCTGCGCAACTACGGCGAGTGGCACGAGCGGAACAGTGCGCCCGACTCGCGTTACGCCAGCCTCTTCAGCCCGTTGCTGATCACCCGGCGCAACACCGGCGCCGACCCCGGCGGATTCGCCATGGTGCCCGCGTTGGACGGGAGCCTGCCCGACGCCGACCGGCTGCTGCGCGACTACCTCGCGGAGGTCACCGAGGGCGTCCCCGGCACGATCACGGTAACGCCGCCCCATCGGCTGCCGTGGCTGGCGGCGGTGAAGGCCGGGTCGCTGAGCCAGTCCGACGAATCCGGGATGTTCAAGGCGAAAGCAGCCTACCTGCGCAGGCGATTCACCGACGAGCAGATCAGGACCGCCTACACCCACCTGACGAGCACCGACCACGACAACGAACGCGCACTGCTGCTGCTGGTCTCCTACGGCGGCAAGGTCAACACCGTGGCGCCCGACGCGACCGCCTTGTCCCAGCGGGACAGCATCATGAAAGTGATCTACACCGTCACCTGGACCGATCCGAATCGCGAGCAGGCGAACCTCGACTGGATCCGACGCTGGTACAGCGCCATGTACCGGGACACCGGAGGCGTGCCGGTCCCGAACAGCGTGAACGACGGCTCCTACATCAACTACCCGGACGTCGACACCACCGATCCGAAGTGGAACAAATCCGGAATCCCTTGGCACACCCTGTACTACAAGGACAACTACCGCAGGTTGCAGCAGGTCAAGCAGCGCTGGGACCCGCGCGACGTGTTCCACCACGCCATGTCGATCACGCTGCCGCACTAGACCAGGCGCTGCCCTGCAGGTGATCGGTGCAGAACGAGTTGGGGTGTTGTCGGCACGCCTGGAACCGCTGATCCCGGTGTGCCCACGACACTTCCGTCCCCCCGGCCGCAAGCGTGCCGCCGACCGGGCCACCCTGGAGGGCATCCTGTACGCGGTGCGCACCGGCATCGGCGCTGAAGCCGGCTGTCCGCAGCGCTGTTCGGCGCCTCGGGTGCGACGTGTCGGCGGCGGCCGGCCGAGGGGCACTCGGGGGTGCTCAATGCGGCGCTGTCGCCACCATGACGCCGCAAGCGCTGTTGTCGTTGCCTGAGAAGAAAGAAGCGAGTTCCCTGCCTTGCTCGGCGACGGCGGTGTGCTCGGCCCTGGTGAACGGGCGCAGCGGCGTGACCGTCACGGTTCCTTTCGTCGCCGTCCACGTGCCGGCGACGCGACCGTCGACCAGGACGAAGCGTGCGCCGGTGACCGAGAGGCCGCGGTGGGCGTCGTCGATGATCCGGCCGCGGTCGTGGTAGCCGAGCACCGCATTGTCGAAGGCGGGGAGGAACCGGACGGGGGCGGGCGTGTCCGGGTCCGGCCGCGGCGCGTCGGGGAGGTCGAGCAGTTGCCTGCCCCGTTCGTCGCGGAAGGTCACCAGCTTCTCGCGGATCGCCGCGACCGCGCCGGGCAGTCCGGCGAGCCCGCACCAGGCGCGCACATCGGCCGCAGTGGCAGGCCCGAAAGCGGCCAGGTAGCGCATGACCAGTGTTTCGCCGACCGGGTCGGTGCCGTCCGGGGCCGGCGGGTCGATCTCCCGGCCCAGCCAGGAGGCGAGCGACGCCGTACGTGCGCCCGCCTTCGTCCGCCAGAGCCCGCGCGGTGGCAACTGGACAGTCGGGACGAGGGCGACGACCGCCATCTCGCCCAGCGCCCGCGGTCCGGCGGCAGGCCACCGCGCGGCAAGTATCCGACCGACTTCGGGCATCGTGCGGGGTTCGTCCTCGGCGAACACCACCCGGGCCGCCGCCGCGAGTTCTTCGAGGTCCACCCCGTCGAACTCGTGGCGGTAGACGCCGAGTACCCGTTGGCGCAGCATGAGTTCGTGGCGGGCGCGCCACTCCACGGCGTCCCGGGCAGTGACCAGGTGAACGGTGCGGCGCATGAGGTGGGTCCGCACTACAGGACGCCCGGTCAACAGATGGTCCAGTGTCGCCGGGTCGAACGCGTGCAGCCGTGACCAGAGACCCACGAACGGTTCTTGAGGTTCCTGCGCTTGCATACCGCACAGGTGCGCCACGGCGTCGAGCACCGGCAGTTCGACACGCTCGAGCAGTAGCTGCCGGGCGAGCGTCGTCCGGTTGAGCGCCCGGGTGCTCAGCACCGTCATCGTCAGCCCGCTGCCCGTTCAGCGGCGTGGCGACGGCGCAACGCCGGGTCTTCGAGAGCCGGTGGTGTGTAGGAGATGTCGAGCGGGCCGAGGTCGGTGCCCGGCGGCACGATCCGGTCGATCCGGTCGAGCACCTCGTCGTCCAGGGTGGTGGTGGCGCCGGCCAGCAGGTCCTCGAGCTGCTGCATGGTCCGCGGGCCGATGATCGCGGCGGTGACGCCGGGGTGGGTCACGGCGAAGGCCATCGCCAGGTGGGTCAGCGAGAGGCCGGCGTCCTGGGCCAGGGGAAGCAGTTCCTCCACCGCGTCGCGCTTGCGCTCGTCGGTCATGTGCCGGGGCACCCAGTGCATCTTCTGCGGGTCCTGCACCGGGTCGCCCTTGCGGTAGCGGCCGGTGAGCAGGCCCATCGCCAGCGGGCTCCAGACCAGCACACCCATGCCGAAGCGCGAGCAGGTGGGCAGGATCTCGCGCTCGATGCCGCGGTTGAGGATGGAGTACGTCGGCTGCTCGGTGCGGAAGCGCTGCAACCCGCGGCGGTCTGCGACCCACTGCGCCTCGACGATCTCCGAGACCGGCAGGTTGGACGAACCGATGGCGCGGACCTTGCCGCTGCGGACCAGGTCGGTCAGTGCGGACAGGCTTTCTTCAAGATCGGTCCCCGGGTCGGGGTGGTGGATTTGGTAGAGGTCGATGTGGTCGGTTTGCAGGCGCCGCAGCGAGTGCTCGACCTCGCTGATGATCCAGCGCCGCGAGCTGCCGCGGCGGTTGGGGTCGTCTCCCATCGGGCCGTTGACCTTCGTGGCCAGCACCACGTCATCGCGACGCCCCCGAAGCGCGGCGCCCACGATCTCCTCGGAGACCCCGTGGGGGCCGTAGACGTCGGCGGTGTCGACGAAGTTGATTCCAGCGTCCAACGCCCGGTGGATGATCCGGGCGCAGTCATCACGGTCGGGGTTGCCGATGCCGAAGTTCATGGTGCCGAGGCAGTAGGGGCTGACCTGGATCCCCGTACGGCCGAGTGGGCGCGTCCTCATTGCGGTGGTGTCCTAACAGTGTGGGCGGTGGCTGTGGCCAGGGAAGACCACTCGCGGCGAGGGCGAACGCCGCTCCATACGCCCACTGTCTCAGCGGAAGCGGCCTGTTTACGTCCGCTACTCGACGCCCGCAAGTGATCCCGTCGGTGCCGGATTCTCGGCGCCGGACAGCGTCGGCACGTCGTCCTCGAACCAGGAGTAGCGGAAACCGGGGGTGGGCGGCCAGCGGTACACCTCCACCCCGGCCGCGACGAGCAGTGAAACGTGCTGCGTCAGCAGTCTGACTTCCCCAGTGGGAAGTGCAGCTCGAGCCCCGCGTAGATAGCCCTGCCCGACACAACCCCCCCCGCATCGCACACCGCGAGCCCGGTCGAACTGGACCTCGACCATGATCGCAGTCGGCCTGCAACGGCCTCCGCAAGGCGCAAGCTGGTGGGCTGTCCGCCCGAAGGCGTGGTGCGACGGCCTGCCCGGACAGGCAGCCGTCACCGGACCACTCGCCACCCTGGGTTACGTCTATTTACCGATGACCGCTGTCGAGGGCTGGGCCGGTGTCAGAACCACTCGTTGCCCCGTTCGGCGGCCTGGGTGTCGGTCTCGGCCGTCGCACGGTGGGTCAGCACGGCCACCGCCTCCTCCAGGCCGCGCTGGACGTCCGGTCCGCCCGCGCGCTCGGTGTGCAGGGTGATGGCGACCTCGCTCCGCCCTGCGCCGTGGTCGGACACGGTCAGCTCGCCGTGGTAGTCGTCCTCACCAGGCGTGCCCCAGGACAGGGTGTGCCGGTCGCGGTCCACGCGCAGCCACCCCTCGGCCGTGATGTGCTTGCCGCCCACGTCCGCCTCGACGTGCACCCGGTCTCCGCCCACCGGCTCGACCTCGGTCAACTTCGGCATGTACTGGGGCAGGGTGCGGGGGTCGGCGAGGAAGTCGAACAGCCGGTCCGCGGGCAGGTCCACCTCGGCTTGGTGCGTGTAGCTGGCCACGAGTCCGCTCCCTTGACGTTCGGTGCTGTGGAACCGTCGGGTACCCGGACAGTTGGGCTCCACACGCCACCATCGGGTCAGCCGAGGGTGCCCAACACTCAAACTTCCGCAACTTACTCAACGGCCTCCTGAGTCTCGCTGTCGCTCAAACCTCTTCGGCTTTCTTGCACACGAATGATGAGCTTCTGGACAGGTTCGCTCGGCTCCACTCCGCCGTTCCGATCAACGAAGCGGAGGGGTCGATTCCCATCGACTTCACCTCACCCGCGGTTCAGCGGCGGGTGAGTCGAGGGTATAAACAGCTGACCACCGAGCCGGATGAAGGTCAGATAAAGCAGTCGTGACGCCTCACCTCACGATCATGCCCTGGACGCTCAGGGTGCGGGATCGTCGCAGCTCAGCGTTCCGGTGCAGAGTTTTGGTACCTCATCGGAAGCCTTTGCGGAGTCCTTTCTGCCGGGGCGCGGGAGCCGTCGAGTGATAGCGACTCGGCTGTTCATCCCACGGCGATGCCGCGGGCCTTGAGGATGTCCTCGGCGCCGGGGGCGGCCATCATGGCCTCGTCGCCGCCGTGGATCACGCGGAGGTTGGGCAGCAGGGCGAGGTCGTCCAGTGAGGTGACGTCGAAGAGGTCGTCCTCTCCGTCCCAGAACGGCGAGCACTGGTGGTAGATCTCCAGGCCGCCGTCGGTGGTCAGTTCATCCACGGCGGCCAATTGGTCGGGGGTGATCTCCAAGTCGGTGAAGTACTGGCGGGCTTCCTCGAGGACGGTGTACAGCAGGTCCTGTTCGTACAGGTACTTCCACAGGTCGCCGGTGGCGCCCTTGGCGTGGAGAACGTCGGCGATCCGGAAACGGGGCTGGATCACCTTGTCCTGGTACATGAGCTTGTCGATGACCAGCAGCTTGAAGTTGAAGTCGCGGAACATGCCCCACTATCTACCAGACCGCCCCGACAATGCGGGCAGTCAACACCGCCTCCTGATCGGCGAATCGTGCACACTGACGCCCGCCCCGGCGGACAAGTCGGGCTGACTGCCGACCAGGCGGCGCCCCTCTGCGGACTCCGTCTGGCCAGTACGTGCGGGCGGGGTCCCCGTTCTGGACACCGACCGACGTCACCACGGCCGTGGTGACGTCGGTCGGCACAGCAGCACTGGTCAGCACGCTGCCGCTGGCACCGGTCCGGGTGTCGTTCCGCTGTCATATGAGCCATTCGAGGTCGGACCGGGTAGCGCTTCTGAGCTTGTCTTTCAGACGGTTCGACTTGGTTGGTGCACGTTCGTGGTGGGCGGGTCTGGTGTATGCCTGGCCGATGGCCAGGGCGCGTCCGACGTCGGAGCGTTGTGCCGCAACGCGGTTCCTCGTTCCGGAAGGTCTTCCCGGTCCGGGTGGGACAGGTTTCGGTGTCGCCACTGGGCGGGCGACGGTCGGGTGGAGGTGCGGAACCCGCGCCGGACGTGGGCCGGGAGTCAATCGGGCAGGTTTGGTTTGCTGGAATCGGTATGGTTCCCGTTTCCTGCCTGATTCGGTGCTGCTCCGGGATGATGTGTGCGGAGTGCGCGGGGAGCACGTGGGAGCGGGTTGTAGCAGTATGGGAGGCGTTGGATTTGTCGGTCGGTGCTGAATCGCGTCCAGCGGCTCCTGATGGTCGGGCTCTCGTGCGGTGCGGCTTCTTCACGCACAGCCGTCGAGCGCGTCGTGCTGCCGTGCGGTCTCTATCGTCAACTTTCTTGGCCGGTTCGGACCACCCGGTCATCGCCAACCTGCCCTGGCTGCTGCCACTGGTCATCGTGGCGGGCCTGGGGACGGCCTGGTGGCTGCGTCGCAACTGGCCGTCGGTCTACGAGGCGCTGGGCGCCGACCTGGAACGCGACCCGACCCCGTCGGACCGCGTGCCGGCGGAACCACCGACTGACTCCGGGCTCCGGCCGGTCGGCACGCGGTCCAGCGGGCTGCGGACCGACCGGCCGCAGGGGCGGGACCTGGTTGCCGGCCTGTGTTTCCGTTTTGATGACTCGGATTCCGGCTGCACTTACGGTCTGGTATCCGGCAAATGGTCGCCGATTCCCTGTGGCGTGGGGAATTCTCGCCATCGGCGGGCGTTCGGTCCACGGCGGACGGCGGATCGCCCCGCTGTCGAAGAGGTCAGGGAACGCGGTCGGCCCTTGCCCGAAACGGCCGTTTCGGACGGGTTGTCGGACTGTCAGGATCGCCGTCATGAGACCACTCATCCTGTCGGCCGCGGTCTTCGCGGCCATGCTGCTGCCGGTTTCCGCCGCCTCCGCCGCCGACTACACGGTGCCCCGTGCCGCGTCGGGATCCGCGACCACGCGGAGCCCCAACTCGGCCATCGAATCCGCCGGCGCCAGCGCGCGCGGCGCCGTTCTGGCGGCCGGCGTCGACTGCGTGGGCTGGCGCTACAAGATTCTCAGGCTTGAGGAGCTGCCGAGCGTCGCCCTGTACTCGGCCACCGTGGAGGCGAGCGCGATCTGCGTGAGCTGAACCCGGACGACCGCGCCGGGCGACCGGGTTCATCGGGCTTTCGGGCTCACCGGCCGGTAGACGGAACCGTTCAGCGGCGCGAGGACCTTCCAATCGAGCGTCTTTGTCGGCGGTCAGGTTGCGGACGTACGTGACGTAGTCGGCGGTCTCGACGGTGGCGGTGTAGTCGTCCGGTTTGGGCGCGGGTGACGGGCGCAGGTGGACGGCCATCAGGAAGCACGGCACGGTCGTCGCAGCGGGTCAAGCACCAGTGCTGGCGGCCGTGGCGCAGCAGGAAGCGGTTGTAGGGCCGGAATCAGCATGCGGCGAGGGGTTCGCGTCCGGGCTGGTGAGCAGGTCCGCCGCGTTGGCCGCCAGCGCCGCCCGGGCGTGGCGGCGAACAGCGACCTGACCTGCTCGCAGGCGGCGGCCAACCTGGGCTTCGCGGGGGCCTGGCGTTGGCGAAGTCGGTGGGGAGTTGGGTTGTTACCTGACGTCAGGGTGAAGTCACCCGATGTCAGGGCGAATGGGTTGGTGGGGGCTGGGTGGCCGGGGTTCTGTGGATGTCGAGTTCTGTCAATGGTCGGGTTGGGGCTTGCCGCCGGGCGACATCTGAGGTCAACTTGTCGCCGGTGGCACCACCTGGGTGTGGTGTTTCGGCGATCACGGGAACCACTGTGAGAGCACATGATCTTCGTCCGGGTGCGAACGGGGCGCACTCGGACTTGGCCTTATGGAGAGCCCCGTGTCAAAGCGTGTGATCGGACTGATCGCGGCCGTCGTCCTGGTAGTCGTCGGCTTGGTCGTCGTCTCGCCGTGGGACTCGCCTTCGGAGTCCGCCGCGGGCGGTGGTGTGCCCTCTTGCACGGCCGGCTCGGTGGGGGAGTGTCCGGTTGTGACGTCGTCGTCGTCGGCGGCGGTTACGGCCTCCGCGTCTTCGGCTACGCCGTCGACCACCACACCACCGGTGACGACGACCGTGCCTCCGCGTGACGAGTTGGACCTCCCGTTGGTTCCTTGGGAGGGCGGCCCGAAGTACTACGGGCAGTTCGCCAAGGCCGGGGCGTGGACGGATCCGAACTTCTTCCCCGTCGCGGTGTGGGGTGCCACCGTCGGGACGCAGGAGGACGTGGACCTCGACAAGGCGGTCGGGATCAACACGTACCTGGAGCTCTACGACACCCCGCGGCTCGACCTCATCCGCAAGGCGGGCATGTTCGCGCTGCACGACCAGACGACCAACCCGCACCTCGGGTCGGAGACCGTGGGGTGGCTGCTGGCCGACGAGCCCGAGCAGTTCGGCCAGGGTGACGCGCTGAACCTGCTGCGGGCCAACGCCTCCGCCCTGCCGAACGACGGGCGGATGCGCTACACGAACTTCACGGCGAACATGATCTGGCCGAACTACGCCCCCGAAGGCGAAACCGCCGAGCAGTGGCTCGACGTGAACAGCGCGGCGTCGCTCGACACCTACTGGTACGGCCGGTACATGGGCTGCGACCGACTGTCCTACCCGGACCTGCCCGCCCTCAACCAGAGCCTGTTGACCGAGGCCGAGTGCTACCGGCCCTTCAACTACGGCTACGGCGTGACGAAGCAGCGGGAGATCGCGGCCTCGTCGGGCAAGATGGAGAGCGTGTTCGGGTTCGTCGAGAACGGCCGTCCCTACGCCGAGAACGCGGCGATCAAACCCGATCAACTCCGCGGGTCGGTGATGAGCATGCTCATCCACGGCGCGCGGGGCATCAACTACTTCAACCACACCTACGGCGACTGGTGCACGAGCAGCAACAACTTCCGTTACACCGCTCAGCAGGGCGGCGACTGCTACGCCGAGATGACCAAGGCCGCGACCAAGGTCAACGGCCAGATCAAGGCACTCGCCCCGGTCCTCAACACCCAGAGCTACCAGTGGGAACTCAACCCGTCGCTGGACACCATGCTCAAGCTGCACGACGGGAACGCCTACGTCTTCGCGATGGGCAAGGGCATCCCGGGCGGGACCGCGACCGGGAGCTTCGACCTGACGCTGCCCGCGGACGTTCGCGGCACCTCGGTGGAGGTCGTGGACGAGGGGCGCACCATCCCGGTCGTGAGCGGCAAGTTCACCGACACGTTCGCTTCCGACACCACCTACCACATCTACAAGGTGCGGGCGTGAGTGTGCGCACCTGTGGCCGGGGTGGTTGACAGCCTGTACTGACCCGCCGGCGGGTGGACTTCGCGGTCCACCCGCCGGAAAGGACAGTCCACAATGGACTAGAGGTCAGGGTGCCTTGGGCAGCATGACTTCGTAGGCCAGGGTCGACGCGGCGTTGCCGCGGTTGCGGGCCATGGTGTGGGTGGCGAAGTTGGTGTTCGAGGACTTCGCGTCGCGCCACTCGACGAAGCGCAGGTCGTCCAGGTCCGCCCACGCCGTCTGCTCGGCGGAGGCGGTCACCTTCAGGTAGGGCATCACCATGTTGCCCTTGGTGGGGCCGGTGTCGAGTTCGGCCACCGTCAGGTCCACCGCCACCTGGTGCCACTGGCCGTCGGCGGGCACGTCCACCGGTTTGGTGAGGGTGACGACCACCTTCGAGGTCGGGTCCTCGGCCGGGTTGCTGTCGTCGAAGTGGTACACGTCGAAGCGGACCACCGCCTGGGCGGAGGAGGAGCGGCGGACCTTCGCGACCAGTGAGTAGGACGGCTCGGGGTCGGTGGCCACGGCCTTGCCGCGCTTCTCCTCGAACGCGCGGTGGCGGGGCAGCGGGATCCGGGCGATCGGCCTGCTCTGCACCGAATCCCCCTCCCTGGCTTCCAGGCGCAGGCTGCGCAGGCCGGCGGCGGCGTCGCCCGGACGTGCGCCCTCGCCCCGGCTGTTCACGCTCCAGTGCACCGCCTCGCTGACCGTCGCGTCGGCCGTCTCGTCCTCGAAGTGGCCCCATTCGTACAGGTCGCGGCCGATGTCGACGTTGGTGCCGCTGACCGGTTTGACCAACGCGGAGGCGGGTTCCGCCAGGTCGACCGCGGCACCCGGGCCGACGTCGCGCTGTTTCGACTCGGCGGCGCGGGCTTCGGTGACCAGGCGGCCGGTGTGCCGTTCCAGGACGAGCTGCGCCGGCGTGCCGGCTTCGCGCGGTCGGGTCCGCACGTCGCCGGAGTCGGTCCGGTAGGACTCCAGCGGCAGGAGGCTGCGCTCCCAGACGCGGGCCAGCACCCGTTCGGCCGCGGAGTCCGTGACCGGGACGGGCTTGTAGTCCACCAGTTCCAGCGGGTACAGCCTGGCTTCGACGAGCGTGTCGCCCTCCCACACCGTGCGCAGGAACGCGCTGGCGAACGTGGCCAGGAAGTTCTGCTCGAACACGAAGTTGCCCAGGCTGTAGGCGATCAGCTTGCCCTTGTACCACTCCAGGCCCTGCAACACGTGCGGGTGGTGGGCGACGACGATGTCCGCGCCCGCGTCGATCGCCTTGCGCGCGACCTCGCGGATGTTGTCCGACGCCGCTTCCTGGAACTGGAACCCGGCGTGCAGCTGCACCATCACCAACGGGTTCTCCGCGGCGGCCTGCCGGATCTGGGCCGTGGAGCCCTCGGTGCTCCACAGGGCCGCTCCGCCGTGGCCGCGCCGGGCCACCCAGTCCTGCACCTCCGGGTACACCCGGGCCAGCGACGCCCACATGGCGGCGACCTGGTCGGCGGGCAGCCGGGATTCCGCGGCGCTGAACCGCTCCCACGCCTCGCGGATGCGGCGCGGGGCGTTCGGCACACCGCCCTGGGGGTGGCCCCAGGTCCGGGTGTCGTACTGCCAGCGGTCCGCCTCGGCCACGTCGTCGGGCTCGCGGACCGACGCCTCGGGGAAGCTCTCGTTGACGAACGAGCCCTCGACGCTGGTGTAGGCCAGCACGCCGACCCCGGTGCCGTTGACCTCGCGGCGGTGCGGTGCGGCGGCCTCGGTGGCGTTCGCGCCCGCTCCGACCATCGCGATCCCGGCACCGGACAGGGCCGCGCGGGTGTCGGCCACGCCGCCGTCGAGCAGGTCGCGGGAGTGGTTGTTGGCCAGCACCGCCAGGTCGGTGGACAGCGCGCGCAGGCCCGCGACGGTGGCCGTGGCGGACTTGAGGATGTAGCGCTTGCCGGGGTACGCGGCGTCGTCGGGCTTGTCGCTGACGACCGTCTCCACGTTGACCGTGCGGAAGTCGGCGGCGGCGAACGCGGGGGCGATGGCCGACACGACGTCCTTGGCGCCGTCGGCCGCGCCGTCGTCGGGGATCAGCGGCTCGGACCGGCCGCTGGACTCCTCCTGGCCGGGTTTGACGTACCGCCGGCCGAACATCACGTCACCCGCCGAGTGCACCGCGAACCGCTTGCCGTTGCGGGCCAGCAGCCGCAGGTCGACCCGCTTGCCCGAGTCCGACCAGCCCAGCGGCACCGGCTCGGTCAGGTGGCCGTCCGCGGCGACCACGGCCATGGCCGGGCCGGGCAGTTCGGGCACCTCCACCAGGCCGTCCTCGTCGGAGGTCAGCGTCGCCGGGTTGCCCAGCGGGGAGTGCACGGTGACCGTGGCGCCTTCGACCGGGTCGCCGGACTCGTCGGCGACCCGGAGCGACACCGCGATGGTGCCGCCGCCGGCCGGGCGCAGGCAGCCGGCGCAGTCCGGGTCGTTGACCGCGTAGACCACCGCCCCGGCCGTCAGGGCGGCGGCCAGCGGGATGGCCACCCACGGCCACCGGCGTCTCAACGTGCCGATGATGCGCACACAGAACCCTTTCGCAGTAACGGATTTCCCAGGACGTGACAACAGCGTGGTCGGCACGGCACGGGTCGAGGAAGGTCGGCCGGCCCGGGTGGACGCCCGCGCCGGCGGTGTCACGTCAACCGCCGTCCAGCGCCTCGGCCAGGACGCGGACCACGTCGTCCCGGCCGGTGGGGGAGTCCCGGGTGGTCCGGTTGATCTCGACGTGGGCGAAGAAGGCCCCGTGCTCCGCCGCCGCCCCGCCCTGGCGGTTGTGCCGGCCCTCCAGCTCGCCGCAGTCGCGCGTCCACGCCCGGCACACCCGCAGCGACCGGTCGAGGCCGTCGGCGATCTCCTCGATCCGCGGGGTCCGCGCGGTCGCGCCGGGGGAGAGCACCAGGTCGGCGGAGTCGAGGCTGGCGTCGTCGAACCCGTGCAGCTGCACCTGGGGCAGGTGGTCGCGCGAGTGGCGTTCGGCCAGGGCGTGGAACATCGAGTCCGCGCGGTGCGCGACGTCGCCCGCGCCCGCCGCGACCCGGCGGTGCGTGCCCGCCACGGCGAGCACGGCGCCCGGCACGCGGCGGAACAGTTCCAGCCCGATGTCGGCTGTGCGCAGGTCGTTGGCGGGGTGGGGCACCTGCACCGCGAGCCGCGCCGAATGCCCGAGGTCCACCAGGTACAGGCCCCAGCCCTGCTCCGCGTCGGGTTCGGTGGCGGCGATCGCGTAGGGGCGTCCGGTCCGCTCGTCGACGCCGCGCGCCACGGCGAGGCCCAGCGACCGCAATTCGTCGTCGGCGGCCGACGGGGTCGCCCCGAGGCGGGTCAGCGATTCGGTGAACGCCTGCCGCTGGGTGTCGTTCGGCGGGCGGTAAGGCGCGTCCTCGTGCAATGCGGACGCGTAATCGCGCACGCGATCGGCGAGGTCGGCCGGAGCCGTCGTGGGGTTCGGCGCATCGTCGGAAGGCCCTCCGGCGTGACACCCGATCAAGGAGATGCTGATCACGGCGAGAACAAACCGGAAGCGCAGCGGGAACCGTAAATCGGTCACCGAATGTAGTCGGATTCGCTCGGTCGACACACTTCCCGCCTCCGCATGGTCTAGCCGTCTGCTAAATTCCGGTGCAGAATTTACGCTTTGTATCAAAGTGGAAGCGCGATCGGGGGGCGCACCCACTACAAGGGTGACGGTCGGAGAGAGTTCGTGCGCCACAAAAACACTACTGTCCGTGACGAACGGCTGCGCCGTTTGCAAGATCAACTGTGGGAGGCGAGGTTCCCGGCGGCGGTCCGGCGGATGCCCGCGGCGCTGCTCGTCCTGCTGCTCGCGCTGGCGGCGGCCACCGCCGTGCTGCTGAGCGCGGACACCGACGAGGAGGTGCCCGCCGCGTTCCGCCTGTCACAGCAGGAGATCGCCGCCGGGGTGGCCCGCTCGATCGGCGCGTCGGCCAACCAGAGCCTGAACGACCTGCGTGCGGCGTCGGTGGGCACCCGCGGCGAACCGGGCCAGGTGCTGGACGCGCTGGTGCGCAACCGGCGGTGGCGCGGTGCCGCGGTGCTCGCCGAACCCGGCCGCTCGCTGCTGGCAGCCCGCGGTGAACAGGTTCCCGTGCAGGCGATCCCGGCGAAGGTCGAGGGCACTTCGGTGACCGCGACGGTCGCCGTCAACGGCGAACCGGTGCTGCTCGCCACCACCGTGCTGCCCGACGGGCGACTGCTGACCGCGACCACCGCGCTGCGGCTGCCCGAGCCCGACACCGACCCGACCCTGCGGCAGTCGTTCCTGCTCGCCACGTTGTCCGGCAAGGTGGTCGACGCGGCGGGCCCGCTCGGGCAAGGCCGGACCCCGCAGGTCGACCGGCTGGTCGCCGACGCCGCCAAGGCCGCGGCCGAGGAACCCGGCGTGTTCCTCGGGTCGCCGGTGGACCGCGTCCAGCCGACCTTCGCCCACGTCCGGGTGGCGCCGGCGGGCAGCCCGGGTGCCCTGGACCTCGCCGTGGTCGCCGTCGCCGACGGCCCGCTGCACCGCGGCTCGCCCGAAGGCTCGGGCCTGGTCCCCGCCACGATCCTCGCCGCGCTCGCCGTCGCCGGGTTCGTGATCGCGCGCCGCGTGATCACCGCGCCGGTCGTCGCCGCGCGGGCCGACCTGCTCGCGCTGGCCTCCGGCGACCTGGACACCGTCGTGCGGCCGGCCAAGCCGGCCGAGGCGGCCCGGATCGTCGCCGCCGCCAACCTCTGCCTGGACCGGCTGACCGGCGGCCCCGGCGACGTGGCACCGGTCGAAGGGCGGCGGATCACCGCCCGTGCCACCGCGGTCGCCCTCGCCGCCGCCGTCTTCGCCTGGTCGGCGGGGGTGCTGGTGGCCTACCGCCCGGCCGAGGTGGACATCCCCGCCGGCGTCGTGGCCAGCGTGCGCGCCCAGACCGCCAAGGCCACCGAAGCGTTGCGCCGCAGCATGAACGACGGGCTGGCCGACCTGGAAGCCCTGGCCGCCGCCACCAGCTCGCCGGACGCCCTGCGGGCCGCGCTGGTCCAGGTGATGACCGACCAGACCCGCTACCGCAGCCTCTACCTGGTCGACTCCTCCGGCCGGCCGCAGGAGCCCGTCGGCCGCCCGCCGCTGCGCATCGGCGAACCGCCGGCCGCCGACGCGGGCCTGCGCCAGCAGAACCAGGCCGGTCGCGTGCCGGTGATCTTCGCCGAGGTGCCGCTGCCCGGCGGCTCGACGCTGATCGGCGAGTTCGACCTGGAGCACTTGGTCGGCCTGCTGCGCCAGGTGCCCGGTGACGCCCGCCTGGTCGACGCCGACTTCCGCACCATCAGCGCCACCACCGGGTTCATCGCGTTCTCCCAGATCACCGACCAGGGCCTGCGCGACAGCGCGGGTCGGGCCCGCGGCGGCGCCCCGGTCGGCGACGTGCAGACCGGCGAGGACGGGGTCGGCATCGTCTCGGCCGCCGCCGTCGTCGGTGGCGAGGTCGGCGGGCTGGGCTGGACCGTGGTCTCCACCAAGGAGGGCTCGGAACTCGCGCTGCCGGTCAACGACGCCCGCAAGTACGCCCAGCTGGTCGCCCTCGTCGCGGCGCTGATCGCGCTGTTCGGCTACGGCTGGCTGGTGTTCTCGGTGCTCGGCCCGCTGCGCCGGGCGTCGCACGCCGCCGACCGGCTGGTCCGCGGCGACCTGAAGTCGGTCATCTACCCGCAGCGGCACGACGAGGTCGGCACCATCGCGTCGTGCCTGGAGATCTGCCGCCAGGCGGTGACCCAGGGCCCCGACCGGCTCGGCGAGGTGCGCCGGCCGCGCGGCGCGGCCACCGACCCCACCCAGCTGATGAAGCCGGTCGACAAGCCGGCCGGACGCGTCCCGCCGCCCCGCCCGGCCCGGCCGCGCCCGGCCGAGCGCCGCCCGTCCGCGAGAGCCGGGAAGGGGCCGGCGTGACCTACCTGTACGTCGTCTTCGTCGTGCTGTGCACGGGGACGCTGGTCGCCGGCATCCTCGAACAGCGCCGCCACCTCGCCCAGCTCGACAGCATCGAGCACCGGGTCCTGGTCAACGGCATCCGGGGCAAGAGCTCCATCACCCGGCTGTGCGCGGGCGCGCTGCGCGGCGGGGGCCTGGTCACCACCGCCAAGACCACCGGCACGGCCGCCCGGTTCATCCACCCCGACGGCAGCGAGGAACCCGTCTACCGCAAGTGGGACATCGCCAACGTGGTGGAGCAGATCGGCATCGTCCGCCGGGCCGCCGCCTACCGGTCCGACGTGCTGGTCATCGAGTGCATGGCCGTCATGCCCGACCTGCAGGAGATCAACCAGAGCAAGCTGATCCGGTCCACGATCGGCGTGCTGTGCAACGTCCGGGAGGACCACCTGGCCGAGATGGGGCCGACCCTGGACGACGTGGCGCGCTCGCTGAGCCGGTCCATGCCGGTGGGCGGGGTGTGCGTGACCGCCGAGCGGGACCGGCTGCACATCCTGGAGCAGGAGGCGGCCAAGCGGGACTGCGAGCTGATCTCCGTCGACCCCGAGTCGGTCACCGACGAGGACATGGCGGGCTTCTCCTGGGTCACGTTCAAGGAGAACGTCGCCATCGCCCTCAAGGTGGCCGAATTGCTCGGCGTGAACCGGAGCCTCGCGCTGACCGGCATGTGGACCGCGCCGCCGGACCCCGGCGTGCTGTCGGTGCAGACCCGGGCGGTCGGCGACAAGCGGATCAAGCTGGCCAACGTCTTCGCGGCCAACGACCCGGAGTCGACCCTGATGAACATCGAGCGGCTGCTGGAGCAGGGCGCCATCGCGCGGCCGCTGCACGTGGTCGTCAACTGCCGGCCGGACCGGGTGGAGCGCAACCGGCAGATGGGCGCGCTGATCGCCCGGATCGACCCGGACCGGGTGGTGCTCATCGGCGAACCGACCCGCAGCGCTTTGTCCACGGTGGACGAGCAGTGGCGGGACCGGGTGACCGACCTGGGCGGCGCGCTGGGCCCGCAGGAACTGCTCGACGGGATCATGGCGAAGATCGACTCCACCGCGTCGTTGGTGGCCATCGGCAACATCCACGGCCAGGGCGAGGTGCTGCTGGAGGTCATCGAGCACCTGGAGGAACCACCGGAGGCGCCACCGGTCGAGCCGGCGCGTGCCCAGGAGGTGCGTGCCCAGGAGGTGCGTGCCCAGGAGGTGCGTGCCCAGGAGGTGCGTGCCCAGGAGGTGCGTGCGCAGGAGGCCAGGCCTGAGCCGCCGCGAGCCCGCCCGGCCCGGCCCGGCAACGGCGCGCCGGTCCGCCCCGCGCCGGACGGTCCGCGGCGGCCCCAGCCCGACGCCCGCCGCGCGCCGGGTGACCGGCAGTCACCGCCGCGTCCCACGCCCTCGGACGCCGCGCGCAACGCGTCCGCCGAGACCCGGTACCTGGACCCCGGCCGGCCGGTCCGAGAGCGGTCGCCCCAGCCGCCGCAACCGCCCCAGCCGTCGATGCCGCTGCCGCGGCCCCAGCCGCGCCCGGCGCGCCGACCGGCCCCCGAGGTGCCCCGCGAAGTGCGCGGCAACCTGTTCGACCCCCCGGCGCACCAGCCGAACGGTCACCGCGCGCCGCGCCGACCCGACCAGCGCCCCGCACCCAGACCCCCGGAGCAGTCGTGACCAACGGAGCCCTCCTCCTGCCCGAGGTGGCCACCCTCGGCCTGGCCATCGGCCTGGTGTTCTCGCTGGCCTGCTACCTGACCACCAACCTGTCGCCCGGCGGCATGATCACCCCTGGCTGGCTGGCGCTGACGCTCGTGGAGGACTACCGGCGCGCGCTGCTGGTGGTGGTCATGAGCGCGGTCACCTTCGGGGCGGTGAAGCTGTTGCAGCGCGTGGTGATCCTGTACGGCAAGCGGCTGTTCGCCGCCGTGGTGCTCAGCGGCGTGCTGCTCCAGACCACCCTGTTCATGCTGATCCAGAGCGACTTCCCGCTGCTGTTCGCGCACCAGACCCTCGGGTTCGTGGTGCCCGGCCTGATCGCCTACCAGCTCGTCCGGCAACCACCGCTGGTCACCCTGCTGGCGACGGGTACCGTCAGCGCTGCCGGCTACGGTGTGCTGGCCAGCGGGGTGCTCATCGGACTCGTGCCCTCGGTCTGAGGTTGCGGCGGGAGAGGTGCGGGTGGAACGGCGACCGGTTCTGGTGGTGTCGGTGGGGGTGGCGGTCGTCGCCGCGCTGGCGATCGGGGTGGCGGCCTGGTGGCCGGACGAGTCGTCCGAGGCCGGCCCGGCGTCGCCGCCCGCCTCGGTGGAGGTCGAGGCCGAGCACCTGGTGTACGAGCGCCTGGCGGACCCCGCCCGCACCGTCGTCCGCGACGACGCCGGCACCGTCCTGGCCGTGTTCACCGACGACGCGCGCACCGCGGTGCTCACCGGTCCGCGCCGGTCCTTCAGCGAACCCAAGGCGACCAAGGCGACCGTCAACACCTCGTCGTGGGTGCGGCTGCTGCCGCAGCCGTGGCGGCCCGGCGCGGAGGGCGAGCCGTGGTTCACCGAGTGGTACGCCGGCGCGCGCCACGACGTCAGCCCCGATGTGCTGGCCATCGCCACCGAGTACCTGATCGACACGCCCGCCGGCACCGACGACAAGGGCGTCCGGTTCCGCGGTGACGCCTCGTTCGGCCCGGTGAAGGCGTCCGGCGCGGGCCGTCAGGAGCAGTCGGACTTCTACGACTACCTCGGTGTGCCGTGGGACTTCCCCGACGGCGTCGCCGCACAGCCCGAGACCGGCCGCTACGGCGCGGTCGACTGCTCGGGCTACGTGCGCCTGGTGTTCGGCTACCGCCTCGGCATGCCCCTGCTCGGCACCAACAACGCCGGGCCGGGCATCCCCCGGCGCGCCTACGCCATCTCCGAGTCCGGCCCGGGTGTGCCGCTGGTGCCCAACGAACGCCGCCGGGCCACCGACCCCAGCCGGTTGCAGGCCGGCGACCTGGTGTTCTTCGAGGTCGAGGACGACCCCGACACGCTCGACCACGTCGGCATCTACCTGGGCCTGGACGACGGCGGGCACCACCGCTTCGTCTCCAGCCGGGAACGGATCGACGGCCCCACCCTGGGCGACGTCGGCGGCACGTCCCTGCTCGACGACGGCGGCTTCTACTCCACCGCCTGGCGCTCCGCCCGCCGGCTGTGATCCCGGCACACCGCCGCTCGACCTCGCGACCCGAACCACCGGGCATTCCCCAGGACCGACGCCCCGTCGAAATCCGCCTGGGCGTGATGACCTCCGGCCGGCGTGAAACAGAACGGTGCCGCGTGGCGATGGCTGGGTAGTCATGTTGCCTGCGCCAAGATCGGAAGCCGGTGCCGATTCTCCGATTGGCCGACGACCTCGACCCCACCTCGACCGCCGGAGCAGTGCGCTGGACGTTGCACTCCGACACCGGAGCCGACCTCGGTTCCCACGTCTGCGCGGTGGACGACGGTGTCCGGGGTGTCGAGCGGGCGCTCGCGTTGTTCGAGGGCACGGCCGGCACCCCGGACGGCCGGTCCGAGGTGCCCGCGAACACCATCGCGACCACCGGCCGCTGGGTCCGTGACGCGGTCCTGGGCCCGTTGGCCGGCGTGCTCCGCAACTCCGGGGAACCGGTCGTCGTGGAGCTGCCGGTCAGGCACAGCGCACTTGCGGCACTCCCGCTGGAGTTGGCGCTCGCGGGGGACGACGGTGTCCCGCCGCCCGTCGTCTTCCGGCTGCTGCCGGAGAACGAGCGGGTACCGCCGGCCGAGGCGGGCAGCGGAGCGCTACGGGTGCTGGCGGTCCTGTGCGCGCCTCCGGGCTCGCCGGGCCTGGGCACGTGGCGTGAGCGGCGGATGCTCACCGAGCTTGCCCACCGCCACGGTTCGGGCGTCGAGCTGACGGTGTTGCAGTACGGCGTGACCGTCGAATCGTTGACGGCGTGCGCGGCGGACGATCGCGGCTGGGACGTCATCCACTTCGGCGGGCACGGCGACTCCGGCCACCTCGCGTTCGACGACAGGGCGGGCGGTGTCCGGAACGTGACCTCGACCGAACTGGCGACGGCGTTCGCGCCACTGCGCGGACGGGTCGGGCTGGTCGTCGCGGCCGCCTGCCACTCGGCCGCGGAAGCGCTGGCGGGGTTGCGGCTCTCGTTCGGGATGGCCGCGGAGCGCGCGTCCACGTCCCGGTACCGAGCCGAGGACGGCAGTGTCGCGAGCGTGCTGGCGACAGCGCTCGACACCACCGTGATCGCGTTCCGGCACCCGCTTGACGACGCCTACGCGATCGAGTTCTGCGGTCAGTTCTACCGGCAGGCCGTCGACCATGGAACGGACTTCGCCGCCGCCGCCCGTGCCGCGTTCGTCGCGGCTCGACCGCTCCTGCGGCACCCCGCGCTGGGTATGCCTGTCACGATGTCGTCAAGTTCTGCGCCGCAACGGCTTCGCCCCCTGACGGCGGGCGCTCCCGCCACCGGGCCGCTCGCCGCCGGGACCGTGTTCGCGGGTCGTGCCGGGGTGCTCACCGAGGCCGCGCGACTGGTGACCGGGCCGGTTCCGTCCCCAGTGCTCACCCTCGCCGGTCCACCCGGTGTCGGCACGTCGGCGTGCGCCGGTGAACTGGTCACCGCCAGGGCCGACCGGTTCGACCACGTCATCCGGCACGTGGTGCGGCGGGAGGGGCACGACGGCGAGTCGGCGTTCGCCGCCTTGGTGGTGGCGTTCGACGACGCCGTCGACGGCGCGGAACTGGGACGCCTGTTCGGCGGCCCGGACGGCTCGCGGGCCGCGTTCACCTGGCTGGCCGACATCGCCGCCCGCCGCCGGCTCCTGCTCGTGCTGGACGACGTCGATCCGCTGCTGGACGCGGACGGTCGCTGGAACGATCCGCGATGGCGTGCGTTCGTCTCGGCCATCACCGGGCAAAGCGGGCACGGCCGCGTCGTCCTCACGGCCCGGCAGCCGGTGCACGAGCACGACGCGCACACCATCCCGGTACCGCTGCTGACCCAGGACGAAGCGCTGCTCCTGTTGCGGGAGTTACCGCACTTCGGCACGTTGCTCAGGCGGACCGCCGCCGAAGACCGGAAATCGATCACGGACCTCCTTCGCCGCATCCTGGTCCTGGCCGAGGGACGTCCGTACCCGTTGCTGCTGGCCGAGGCCGCCGCAGGCTCCGTCCACTCGCTCGCGGCCTTCGTGCACGGCGCACGGCCTGGTGACACCGGACTCGCAACGGACACCGCGATGTGGGTGGACCGCGTGTTCGCCGGACTGCCCGAACACCAGCAGGCGCTCCTGGTCGTCATCCACAACTTGGCCGAGTACGACCGCAACGACGAGGTCGCAGGCGCGGTGCTCGACGTGGTGGACCATCTGGCTGCCCACCTTGACGAGGAGCAAGGCAGCGCGTCCGAGAAGCCCGCTCTCGCGGTGAACCCGGTCGATGTCCGGCCCGCTGCCGCTGAACTGGTCAGAGCCGGCCTGTTGCAGGAAATCGGTACCGCGCCGAAGCAGTACCGGCTGCCCATCGCCGTCGCCGGCGTGTGCGACGCGGTCGCGGGCGAGTCTGCCCGCGATCAGGTGCGGGTGGCCGCGGTGCTGTGGTGGCGCGGTGTTCTGCGTTCGGCCGTCACTCGTGACCACCGCGTCCTCGACGCGAACCGACAGGCTCAGGCCCTGGTCGCGATGGTTCCGTACCTGGCGGACTCCGACATCGACTCCGCGTTGCGGGCCGCGGAGCACGGCATCACCCTGGCCCCGGCGTACCGGACGGCAGCACGGCTGCACGAACCCGTCGAGGCGCTGAACGCAGGGCCTGGTGCGAACACGACCGCGAACATCGTGCTGGCGCGGCTGTTCATGCACCTGGCCCCGGACCACGCCGCCGATCGACTTCGGGAGTTGTACTTCAGGTTCACGGCGGCACGGGAACCGCGTGCGGCGCTCGTCGCGGGGTTCCACCTGATCGAGCTGACCCGCCGTCGTGGCCGATGGACGGCGGAGTTGGTGGAGCTGGCCGATTCGCTGCCGGAACTGAGCGACGAGGCGGGTCTCGGCCCGTGGTCGGCGGTGTCCCAACGGGCCCGGCGCGCGGAAGTCTGGTTCGAGACCGGGCGGCGTGCGGAAGCGGCGCGCGAACTGGAGGCCGTCGAACGCCTCCTGCCGAACCTGCCTGCCTTCACCGGGCGGAACGAGAGCACCACCCCCGACAGCGTCCGCGTCGGCGTGACGCAACTGCGGCGCAACATCGAGTTCCGCTCCAGCGAGTGGGAACGCGCGCTGGAGAGCAACGCCGCGCTGCTCGCAGGCCAGCTGGCGCTCAAGGCCGACCTGACCACGTTGGCGAAGACCAAGTTCAACGACCACGAGCCGTTGCGACGGCTCAGCCGCCTGCCGGAGGCGGAAGTCCTGCTGCTCAGGTGCGCTCGCACGTTCCGCCAGGCGGGCGAGACCACCATGCTGGCCGCGGTGTACGGGGCGTTGGGTGACGTGGCCCGTGATCGCGGCGACCCGCGAGCCGCGCTCCTGCACCTGCGTGATGCGCTGCGGTACGCCTACCGGGTGGGCGACCTCGAACTGATCGTCATCACGCACGTGAAGCTCGGCCACATCTACCTGGTACCGGAGAACAACTCGCCGCTGCACGCGCACGCACACCTGATCGCCGGTGTCGCGCTGAGCGAGGCCGCGAGCCGTGACCACCGAGACCCGTTGCGCACCGACGCCGAGGCGCTGCACGGACTGCCCGCGGGCGGGATCCCCGAGCCGGGCGCCGTGGCCCGGTTGATCGACGCGCCGCGCCGCGACGTCACGCGGGTGTGGCAACGGGCAGGTGTCACGGCGGATCACCTGACCGCCGCGACCGGGCACACCGTCACGGCTGACTGGGCAGCCGCCGACATCGCGAAGATGACCACCCTCCTGGAAGAGGCGACTGGGTTGACCGACCCCTTGAAGGACGAACAGCGCCGCCACGAAGCCGAGGACGACATCGGCACGGCGGGAGATCGCGGCAGCCCGCCGAAGGAGGAGCTGTGCGGGTGGTGCGAGCGCCCGGTGGCGGGGAAGCACGAGGAGGGCTGCATCGCCGTCCCGCGAGGCGGCGCCCGGTGAACCCCACCTCACCCGGCGCGGAGCGGCCGGCCGAGAACTGGCGCATCGACAACCCGGTGGGTGTCGTGGAAGCCGACCGCGCCACCAGCACGGCAGCCGCACCGATGCTCGCCGGTTTCTCCTTCGCGTCTGCGGTCGTGCTGCTGACCGCCGAGGACAAACCGCAGTGGACCGAGCCCGCGCTCACCTGCTTCTTCCTGGCGGCCGCCGCACTGCTGTTCGCCGTGCAGTTCGGAAACGCCGGCCTGATGTACAGCGCCGGCCCCGCCGAGCGCCTCGCCTGGTTGCCCGACCCCGACAACGTCGCCCACGTCGAACTCGCGAAACGGGTCCAGCACCGCGATTCCGCCGTGGCGGCGCGTTTCCGACGCCGTGCACGGGCCTGCTACGACACCGGCGTGGTGCTGCTCATGGTCGCGTTGACCGTGGCGAGCGTGCCCGCCGACTGGAACGTGTGGCGGATCGTCGTGGTGGCGGTGCTCTCGGTGGTGGTAGTGCTCGAACTGCTGTGGATCGTCGGCGGCCGGACGCGTTTGCGGGCACGGTGGCTGTTGCCCGACTACAAGTCCGTCGGCCGCCGCCTTCCACGACCGGCCGTCCCGCCGGCGGCTGACGAGCCGCAGGACGGGGAAGCGCGGCCGGATCGCCAGGCACCTTCGTAGGAGCCGAGTTCTCGTTTTTGCTGCCGAAGGGGTGAACGGTTGGATCGGCGAAGGTCGAGCGATCGATGGACGACGACAGCGCCTACCGGGTCGTCGCGGAATTGGTGCGACAGCAGTCGTTAGGGGAAATCCTGCTGCTCAGCCGCGAGCACCACCTTGACGTGAGCGCGCGTCACCGTCTCGTCAAGTTCTACGCACTCTTGAAGTGCGCGGAGACCCTTCGGTACGACCAGTTCCGAGGTTTCCCGGCTTGATGGACCGCTGCCACCCGCATGTCGATTCGGGTCGGGAGCCGCGAACGGCCTCATGAGCCTGCCGCTCACTCGCTGAGTGCGACAACCGGCACCCAGGACAACCGGCACTCAGCGGCGGCCGGTGGACAGGACGACGAGGTACTGGCCGCCGCCCGCTTCGACGGCGGCGGTCACCGGTAGGGCCGGGGTCAGCCGGGAGAACCGGTCCACCAACCAGTCGGCTGCCTCCTGGGCGTCCTGTTCGGTCGGGCAGCGGGCGACCAGCTCGCGGCCTCCCTTGCGTTCCAGGCGTCCCGCGACGGTGATCAGGGGTGCCGGTTCGGCGACGTGCAGGCGGTCCGGCCAGGGGATGACGACCTTGACCGCGCCCTTGCGGGTGTTGCACCCGCGGTGTGCGAGCCGCTCGGCGAGCTTGGCCTTCCGGTCCGCGGTCCGGCTGTCGACGCTGGGGCCGCGCGGGTCGTTCACCGACATGTCGGGGTCGACCGGTTCGTCGCACACCCAGCAGCGCCAGCCGTCGCGTTCGGCCACGTCATCGAGGAGGCTCATCCGGGCAAACTAGCCTGCCGGCCGCTGCCCGGCGCACCGCACCCACGTGAGCGCGGGCAGCCTGCTCGGCCGGGGTTTGACTTCCGGACCCGTTGGTTGCATGGTTAGCTACATGAGTAACGAACCAACGAACCGCTCGGTTCGGTGGTCGGCGTGAAGGACGACGGGCGACCGCTGTTCCTGCGGATCGCCGAGCAGGTCGAGAACTCGATCGTGGACGGCACGCTGGCGACGGAGGCACAGGTGCCGTCGACCAACGAGCTCGCCGCCTTCCACCGGATCAACCCGGCGACCGCGGCGAAAGGCGTCAACCAGCTCGTCACCGACGGGATCCTCTACAAGAAACGGGGAATCGGCATGTTCGTCGCGGAGGGTGCCCGCGAGCGGCTGCTGGAGCGCCGGCGCGAGAGCTTCGCCCGGCAGTACCTGGCGCCGCTGATGGCGGAGGCGGACAAGCTCGGCCTGGCCGCCGACGAGCTCAAGAAGATGATCGACGGGTGGGGGGACCGGACGTGAACGTCGTGCGGATGGACCGGGTGACCAAGCGGTACGGCCGGGTCACCGCGCTCGACGGGGTCGGCATCACCCTCGCGGAGAACACGATCCACGGCCTGCTCGGCCGCAACGGGGCCGGCAAGACCACGGTGATGCAGATCCTCACCGGCCAGCGGTCCGAGACCTCGGGCACGGTCGAGGTCTTCGGCCGGCACCCCTACGAGAACCCCGACGTGCTGGCGAACGTGTGCTTCGTCAAGGAGAGCCAGCGCTACCCGGACAAGTTCAAGGTCAAGCACGCGCTGCGGGCCGGCGGACTGCTGTTCCCGAACTGGGACGCCGATTTCGCCGCGTCCCTGGTCGCGGAGTTCGGGGTGCCGGTGAACCAGGTGATCGCGAAGCTGTCCCGGGGGCAGCTCTCGGCGGTCGGGGTGATCATCGGGCTGGCGTCGCGGGCGCCGCTGACCCTGTTCGACGAGCCCTACCTCGGCCTCGACGCGGTCGCCCGCCGGCTGTTCTACGACCGGCTGCTCGCCGACTACGCCGAGCGGCCGCGCACGGTGGTGCTGTCCACCCACCTGATCGACGAGGTCGGCGACCTGATCGAGCACGTCGTGCTGATCGACCAGGGGCGCGTCCTCATCGACGCCGACGCCGAGACCCTGCGCGGGCAGACCGTGACGGTGACCGGGCCGGCCGACGCCGTCGACCGGTTCGTGGCCGGGCGCACCGAGCTGCACCGCGAACGGCTCGGCGGGGTCCTGCGGGTCACCCTGACCGGGGTGCCGGAGCGTCCCCTGGACAGCGGGCTGGACTTCGAGCCGGTGTCGCTGCAACAACTCGTCGTGCGGGCCACGCAGCCGAACGGGCGGCCGGTCGCCGTCGACCCCGGACAGGGGCGGCACCGATGAACCGCGTGCTCGACGTCGCGAGGATCCAGTTGGTCAACTGGGTGGTGGTGCTCTGCTTCCCCTTGGCACTGCTGGTCTGCCTGCCGGTGCTCGGCCTGGTCATCGACAGCGCCAACGCCGAACCCGGGACCACCGACCACCAGATCTTCCTGCTGCCGTCGCTCTACCTCATGGTCGGCCTGACCCACCTGCAGACGATGACCCAGGTGTTCCCGTTCGCGTTGGGGCTCAGCGTGACCCGCCGGACCTTCTACGCGGCCACCGCCCTGGTCGTCGTGGCCCAAGCGGTGCTGTTCGGCCTGCTCCTGCTGGTGTTCCAGCGGGTGGAGCGGATGACCGACGGCTGGGGCCGGCACATGCGGGTCTACGGGCTGGACTACCTGGTGCAGGAGAACCCGATCGCCCAGTGGTCTTCCTACGCCGCGCAGTTCGTCGCGGTGTCCGCGCTCGGCGTGTTCGCCGGTGTCGTGTTCCACCGCTGGCGGCAGACCGGGATCCTGGTCGCGATCGTCGGCGGCGTCTCGCTGTTGGCCGGTGCCGGTGCCCTGGTCACGAAGCAGGGCTGGTGGCCCGCGATCGGCCGGTTCTTCGCCGACCAGCCCGACATCGCCGTGGTCGCCGGCTACCCGCTCGCGCTCGCCGCGGTGATCGGCGGTGCCGGCTGGCTGGTGATCCGGCGCGCGACGCCCTGAAGACCCGAGCGGCGCGCCGGTGGTCGGCGCGCCGGCCGGTGGTCGACCACGCCCGGCCGTATCACAGCGGCTCCCGGCGGCATCCGGTTGCTGTGGAGAACACCGAAGGAGACCGCCGGGAGCGCACATGAGCAGGACAGTCATAGCCGTCGCGATCGTGTTGATGGCCACCGGATGCGTGCAGGGCAAGACCTCCCCGCCCGGACCCCGGAACCAGGCACCGACCGGCCCCGCCGCGCCGGCGCCCATCAAGATCCCGCAGTACCAACAGCTCGGCCTGCCGCTCACCGACGAGATCCGCGCCGGCATCGAGGACGACCTGAGGGCCGCCTGCGGTGACGGGACGCTGTGCGTGGACATCGCGTTCGAGGTCGCCGACCCGCCGCCGGAGTTCCCCTCGCAGGAGGGGGAGTGCGCGATCATCAAGTCCCCGTCGGGCACGGTGCAGCGCGGCGGGACGGTGACCTACGTCGTGGACGCCCCGTGTCCGTGACCGAGCCCGGCAAGGTGCTCGCGTCGATCGGCCAGGTCGTCGCCCCCACGACGGTGGCGACCGGGCTGATGTTCTTCTTCGGGTGGTCGCACGCGTTCTGGTTCTTCGACTACTTCGGGGTGCACGCGTCGACGCTCGAACTGTCCGTCCACGACTACCTGATCCGCAGCGTGAACGGCCTGTTCGTGCCGCTGGTCGTGGGAGCGTTGGCCGTGTCGGCGTTGCTGTGGCTGGGAAAGCGCGACTTCACCGCGCGATGGCTCACCATCGGCGCGACGGCGCTCGGCGTGCTGCTGACGGCCGTCGGCCTGGTGAACGTGTTCGGCTGGCGGTTGTTCGCGGTGCACTTCGCGGTGCCGCCGCTGTGCCTCGCGGCCGGAGTGCTGTTGTTGGCGCACAACGGGAAGGCCCGTGGCGTGGCGGTGTGGACGGCGGCATTCGTGATGATCACGCTGAGCCTGTTCTGGGCGGTGAACGACTACTCGGCCGCTGTCGGGGTCGCGCAGGCTCGGGCCGTGCAGGCCGAGTTGCCGACCTACCCGGAGGCCGTGCTGTACAGCGCGAAGTCGCTCAACCTGCGCGTGTCCGGCGTGCGGGAGACCGATTACGGCACGCCGGACGCGGCCTACCGGTACCGGTACGACGGGCTGAAGCTCGTGGTGCGCTCGGGCGGCCAGTACCTGTTCCTGCCGGCGTCCTGGGCGCCGGGGTCGGGTGTGGCGGTGCTGGTTCCGCGCACGGACTCGGTGCGGGTGGAGTTCGGTCCGCGCGGCTGACCGCCCCCCACACCGCTCGTGTAACGGCCAAAGGTTGTTCACCCTATCTGGTTTCGCGAGGGGTGTAGAATCAGCGAATTTCGGCGGGTGTTCGTGGGTGGGGCCGAGCGGCGATCGGTGTCTCCGGTGTCACCTCGCGGTGTTCCGGTAGTCCTTGTGGGGCCGTTGTCAGGGCGCGGACAGTCACCTTCAGCCGGCTACGGCACCGTAAAGAGTGTTGCGTTGCAACGATCGTGGGGTCGGGTGGCGAGTTCGGCAACAGGTCCCGTCGTGGGTTGTCGGTGTTCGAGGGCCTTCGGTTCCGGGCTGCCGGAGGTCGGTCCGGGTCGTGTTCCGGGATTCACTCTTGCAGGCGTACTTCCGGCTTCGAGCCTGTGTGGCCGGGGCTTTTCGCGTTGTCATGTCACTGCGGATCGCCCGGCACTCGTGCGCACGGGAAGGCAGGAAGATGGGTAGGTTCAGGTTCTCGACCGCGGTTTCGGCCATCGCGCTGACGGCTTGCGGGTTGCTCCTCGCCGGCGGAGGTGCGGCTCAGGCCGAAGCCGGCTATGACTCCATCACGATGTTCAAGCAGGAGAAGACGCAGTGGTGTTGGGCCGCCTCCGGCCTGACGATCGCCAAGTACCACGGGGTCGGCAGCACGCAGGCGGACTTCTGCACCCGGGCCCAGCCCTACTACGGCTGCAACAACCAGCCCGCCACGCTCGACGACATGGCCAAGGGGTGGGGCAGCCTCGGCATGAGGAACACCGGCTCGGGGCTGAACAGCGCGGCGTCGTTCAACCAGGTCTACACCGACGTCAAGGCGTCCCGCCCGCTGGGCGCGCGCATCGGCTGGACCTCCGGCGGCGGCCACATGAACGTCGTCTACGGGTTCGACACCTCGAACAACACCATCGGCGTGGCCGACCCGTGGCCGGACACCACCACCTACACGTGGTGGAACTACAACGACTACGTCAGCAACAGCTCGTTCAAGTGGACCCACTCCCGGATCGGCATCTCCCGTTAAGGCAGGCGACATGCGTGAAACACCGACGTCCGGCGCGCCAGCGGCCTCGCGCCTCTCCCGCCTCGCCGCCGTCCTGGCACTGAGCGCGTCCGCGCTGCTGTGCGCCACCGGCCCCGGCCACGCCGACCCGCTCCCGGCGGACATCCCGGACTACCAAGCCGCCCTCGACGCGGTGAAGTCGCCCGCCGTGCGCGACGCCGTCTGCCGCTTCCTGAGCGTGCCGGTGCCGCAGGGCGGTTCCGACACACCGCAGTCGATCCCGGACAAGGCCGAGGCGTGCGAGGGCATCCCGGCTTTCACGCTCAAGAACCCGTTGGCGGTCAACGAGATCACGCCGGGCTTCGTCGCCGGCACGTCCCAGCCGGTCGCCACCGAGGCGGTCCGGCTGAGCCACCTGGTGTCGTCGTTGGAGGCCTCCGTCGGCGGCCGCCAGGCCACCGTCATGCTCGCACCCACCCAGGGCGGCGGCTGGCACCTGGCGGCGGTGCGCGAGGGCGACAGCGACGCCGGCTTCGCCGGCAAGGCCGAGGTGGGCAGCCTGGTGTTCACCGAGCCGCAGATCCGCGGCTGGTACCAGCTCAAGCTGCTCACCGTCTCGCCGCTCAACGACCAGGCGCGGGAAGGTCTGGGCGGTCGGGCGTCGACGTCGCTGGGCGAGTACCAGAAGCTGGTCAAGGAGCGTTACGCGGACAAGCTGACCGGGTCCGAGTACGACACCAAGGGCTTCTCCAGCGGCTACGCCACGGCGGGCCGGGAGGCGGAGGGCTCCTCGGCGCCGTGGGTGGTCGGCGGTGCGAGCGCGGCGCTCGTGCTCGCGGGTGCCTTCCTCCTCCTGCACCGCCGGCGGCGCGACACCACCGGCTGAGCCCGACTCCTCCGCCCCCGCTCGCCGACGTCGGCGAGCGGGGGCGGAGGAGTCGCCGGAGGGCGGGTCAGAGGCTGTCCCGCAGCGGCACGGTGATCTGCTTGAGCCACGTGCCGGTGGTGAAGTCGCGCGCCTTGATCACCACGGCGCGGAAGTACACCTCGACCTGGAGGCCCTGGTTGAAGCTGCCGCCCAGGGAGACCTCGCCGCCCTTGCCGTCGTCCACCCAGCCGGTCTGCACGGCACCGGTGTTGACCACGGTGAAGCCCTCGAGGTTGCCGCTGCCCGGGACGACCCGGCGGGTCACCCAGTCGGAGAGGGTGAGGTCCCAGTGGGTGTGGCCGGAGAACAGGAACACGTCGCGGTATTTGCCGAGCACCGACAGCAGCCGGTCGGCCTGGAGGTAGTCGTTGAGGTAGAGCTTGTTGCGGGTGCCCGAAACGGTGTTCGGCAACGGGTGGTGGGTCAGCACCATCACCGGCTTGCGCCAGCGGTCCCAGTACGCCAGTCGCTGCTCCAGCCAGCTGAACTGCTGGTCGCTGATCCACACCTCGTCCCACAGCTTCGGGTCGTGGTAGTGGGAGTAGCGCTCGGTGCCCAGCGACAGCACCGGCACCCCGCCGAAGGACGTCTCGGAGTAGACGGTGTTGCGCCCGGCGAAGTTGTAGAAGCTGCGGAACAGCGAGTCCTCGGTGGTGCCGTTGGGCCACGTGTCCTGCGCCAGGGTGTCGGGGTCGCGCCACTTCGGCACGTAGAACTCGTGGTTGCCGATGGCCCATGCCACGTTGCGCGGGTGCGGGTGCTTGTCGAGCACCGACCGCACCTGGGCGTACTCGAAGTCGTAGCCGCGCGGGGTGATGTCCCCGGCCACGCCGAGCCCGGCGCTCTTGGGGTTGATCGCCTTGATGTCGTCGAGGGCCTTGCCGAAGTCGGCGAGGTCGCCCTGGATGTCGCTGATGATGTTGAACCGCACGGCCGGGCCGAGCGGGTCCCGGCCGGGTGCGGCCTCGGCCCCGGTTCCCAGCGCGGTGGTCGCGGCCAGCGCCCCACCCGTGGCCAGCATGAACGACCTGCGATCCATCGGACACCCACATTCGGTTGCACCGGTACGAGAACGGTCCGAAGGTAGGATGTTTCAGGTGATCGTCGGTGACATCGCGTCGACCCGGGCATGTACGCGAAGGTAACTTCAGGTTTTGGTCGTGACCAGGCACGACACCCGGTCACCGGAGCCGGGCCCGGTCAGGCGGTCCCGATCAGACGGTCGGTCGTAGCTGCCGGGTGGAGTCGCCGCCGTCCTTCCGGTTCGACCCGAACGCCTACGAGTTGAGGTTCGTCGTTGCAGAGCCGGTGCGCTGCTCGTGCTGCGAGCGCGACCGGCGGTACAAGGGCAGCTTGTACACCGTCGCGTCCGGGGTGCGGCTGTGCCCGTGGGGCATCGCGGGGTCCTGGCTGGCTGATCACCGCGCCGACGGCGGCGGCATCCCGCTCGCGGTCCCGCTCACCGGCGGCCACCTCGACGACGTCGTCAGCCTGGAACCGCTGCTGGACGCGGTGCCGAACGTGCGTGGCCCATGTGGGCGTCCGCCGTCAGACCAGGCCGCGGCGCGCGGCGTGGATGCCGGCCTGGAAGCGGGTGGTGGCGTTGAGCTCGTCCAGCAGCGCCGACATCCGGCGGGTCATCGTCCGCTGGGTGATCCCCAGGGAGCGCATGATCGCGGCGTCCTTCATGCCCGCCGCCAGCAGGGCGACCATCTCCTTGTCGCGGTGCGTGCCGCGCAGGGCGGTGCCGATCGGCGTCGCGCGGTCCCAGAGCAGGTCGAAGCAGGCGACCAGCGCGTCCAGCAACGGCGAGCGGTGCACCAGGATGCGCACCCCGGTCTCGGCGGCCTCGAAGCTGCCCGGGATCAGCGCCGTGCGGCGGTCGGCGATCATCATCTTCAGCCGCACGTCCGGCAGCGCGCGGGCCTCCTCGCCGGCCTCGGTGTAGCCCGCGATCTCGGCCAGCCGGGCCGGGTCTTCCAGCGCCGGCAGGTGGTAGATCGTGCGGTAGGCGACGCCGCGCCGCAACGCCTGCAACTCCGCCACGTTGTGCTCCGGCGCGCCGCCGAGGTACGGCGGGCAGTCGATGAGCAGCACCTCCTCCCGTGCGGCCAGTTGGAGCTGGGCGATGTGGTGGCGCACGGCGGGGCCGCCTTCGAGCAGTTCGACCAGGTCCCCGGGTTCGCCGCGCGGCGCGTCCTCGTACTGCGCGGCGAGGCGGTGGGTGGTCGCGCGCAGGCGGTCGAGCTGCTCGGTGCGGCGCAGCGCCAGGGCGTCCAGGGCCACCTGCGGCGGCGCGGGCACGTACCGGGCCGGGCGGCCGGCCAGCTTGGTGACCAGCCCGGCCGCGATCAGGTTCGCGGTGGCCCGGGTCAGCCGGCTGGTCGGGAGGTCGATCGCGGCGGCGAGCTGCCCGGCGTCGGAGCGCGGCTCGCGCAGCAGCGCCAGGTACACCGCGCCCTCGGTCGGGCCCAGTCCGACGGGCTCCAGGAATCCGGCGTCGACAACGTCCACCGGGCCGAGTGTAGGTCGCCGGCCAGTTCTGGACAGTGGCCGGCAGTGACCTTCCCGGCCGTTCGACCACGGTCTAGCTTGGGCATCTCTTCGCTGCGGGCACCGATGGTGAACGGACGACGATGAACAGAGAAGTGCGACGGCTGCTGCGCACCGGCCCGTTCGAGGTGGCGCTCGACGCGGCCATCGAGGCCTCCGGGCTGACGCTGGACCGGCTGTGCAGCCGGTTGGCCGACAACGGTGTCACGGTGAGCCGCACCGCGATCTCCTACTGGCGCAACGGTCGCAGCCGCCCCGAACGCGCGGAGTCCCTGGCCGCGCTGAGCCGGCTGGAACAGGTCCTGGGCCTCCCCACGTCGTCCTTGGTCGTGTTGTTGGGCGCACGGCGGCCACGCGGACGTTCCGCCGCCCGCCCACCCGGCACCCTGTCGCGGCGCGCGCTGTGGCCGTCGTGCGGGCCGCTGCTGTCCGGGCTGGACAGCTCGCCCGACGGGCAGTTGGAACTGCTCAGCGTCGGCGACGCGCTGATCGTCGACGAGCACACCGGCGAACGCCGGCAGCGGACCCGGCTGGTGGTGCGGGCCACCGCAGACCGGGTCGACCGCCACCTGGTGTGCCACGAGGTGGACGACGCGGCGTTCCCGGCGCCGGAGTTGGTCGGGGTGGCCCACGCGCGCCGGGGACGCGTGCGGCGCGACGCGTCCACCCGCTCGATGGTCGCGGAGTTCCTGTTCGACCGGCCACTCGGCCGGGGCGAGCTCACGGTCGTGGAGTACGAGGTGCGCCTGCCGGACGGGTTGCCGCTGGACCACTTCTACCGGCGGTTCCCGCGCCCGGTCGGGCTGTACACGCTCCAGTTGCGGTTCGCGGGACGGCCGCCGGGTCGGGTGCGGCGCTACGACCGCACCGGGCTGCGCGGCCCGGAACAGCACGTCGAAGAACTGTGGTTGAGCGCGGCCGGCACCACCGCGCTGGTCGCCCCGGCGGTGCGGCCCGGCACGGTCGGGGTCCGCTGGGAGTGGTGAATCGTCGGAAAACTGTTTCGCGATCCACCCCCTGACGTGCGGTTTCGTCGCTGTTGTGACGGTCGGAGGGACGGGGAACAGAGAGGTTCAGGTTCTGGTCGCCGCCGACTAATTTCCGGTTCCCACGCTCCGGGCCGATTACGGGCGCGGAGCCGGAAAAGGAGTGGATCAATGCCCTGCACACCACGATCACTGCTGACGGTGGTGACCGCGCTCGCCCTGGTGGCCACGACCGCGCTCGCCGCCCCGGCGTCGGCCGCCGAGCCGGAAGGCCCGGTGCGGGTCGCGGCGAAGAACCCCGTGCCCGGCGTCTACATCGTCAAGCTGAAGGACCACGCGGGCACGGCCGGCGCGGCGAGCACCGCGGACGCCCTGACCCGGCGCTACGGCGGCACCACGACCCACGTGCTGGACAAGGTCATGCGCGGCTTCGTGGTGGAGGACCTCGACGAGCGGCAGGCCCGCCGGCTCGCCGCGAACCCCGACGTCGCCTCGGTGACGCAGTCGGGCACCGCCCGCGCCGCCGACGTCCAGGACAACCCGCCGAACTGGGGGCTCGACCGCGTCGACCAGCGCGACCTGCCGCTGGACCGCAAGTACGCCTACCCGGCCAACGCGGGCGCGGGCGTGAACATCTACGTGGTCGACACCGGGATCCGGTTCGGCCACCAGGAGTTCGAGGGCCGCGCGAAGTACGCCGCGGACTTCGTCGTCCCGCCCACCAACGGCAACGACTGCGACTCCGCCAAGCAGGGCCACGGCACGCACGTGGCGGGCATCGCCGGCGGCAAGACCCGCGGCGTGGCCAAGAAGGCGACGCTGTGGGCGGTGCGCATCCTCAACTGCCAGTCCAGCGGCAAGGACAGTGACATCGTCGTCGCCGCCGAGTGGATCGCGAAGAACGCCGTCACACCGGCGGTGGTGAACATGAGCGTCTACGCCGACGACCCGACGGTCGGCGTCGACGCCATCAAGGGCGCGGTCGCCGCCGGCGTGCAGTGGTCGCTGATCACCGGCAACAACGGCGGCAACTCCTGCGACTACGGGCCGGGCAGCCGCGTCGACACCGGCGTGCGGGTCGCCAACGCCACCAGTTCCGACCAGCGCGCCGGCGACTCCAACGACGGCCCGTGCACCGACCTGTTCGCGCCGGGCAGCACCATCGACTCGTCGGTCAACACCTCCGACACCTCCTACGGCCAGAAGTCCGGCACGTCCATGGCCGCGCCGCACGTGGCGGGCGCGATGGCGTTGCGGTTGGCCGAACAGCCCTCCGCCACGCCCGCGGACCTGAAGAAGTGGGTGGTCGACAACGCCACCACCGGCAAGATGACCAACATCCGCACCGGCACACCCAACCGCCTGCTGCACGTGCCGAACGCGCCGCAGCCCGGCAACGACTTCTCCATCGCGGCCAACCCGGCGTCGGTGTCGACCGACCCAGGGGCATCGGTGGACACCACGATCGCCACGGCCGTCACGCGCGGGTCGGCGCAGAACGTCGCGCTGTCGGCGAGCGGCCTGCCCTCGGGCGTGACGGCGACGTTCGCGCCCACCTCGGTCACGGCGGGCAGCTCGGCCAAGCTGACGTTGAGCGCGTCGGCGTCGGCGACTCCCGGCACCTACCGCGTCACCGTGACGGGCAAGAGCACCGACGCCACCCGTGGCACCGACGTGACGCTCACGGTCAAGGGGCAGGTCCCCGACGACTTCAGCCTCACCACCAACCCCGCCAACGGTTCCGTGCCGGCGGGCTCGTCGGCGTCGACCACGGTCGGCGCGAGCGCGGTCACCCGCGCCGACACGGGCGCGAGCCCGGCCGTCATCGGCGGGACGCCCACCACGGTCGCGAAGTACCCGTTCATCATCTCGCAGCACCGCACCGGCGGCGTGCGCCCGCAGGAGCAGTCCTGCACGGGTTCGGTCGTGGCCAAGCGCGCGGTCCTGATCGCCGCGCACTGCAAGTTCTCCGAGGGCGACCCGAAGTACCTGGTGTACGGGCGGGACGACCTCGCCGACACCGCGACCGGCAGCCGGGTCGAGGTCGAGGAGTACCGGACGCACCCGGACTACAACCCCGGCGACGGGTGGCGCACCGGGTACGACGTCGCGGTGATCTTCACCAGGACCGACATCCCGGTGCCCGCCGGGACGTCCTTCCCCGCCATCGCCCGCTCCGGCGACACCCTGCCGCTGGGCACCCGGGGCACCGCGATCGGCTACGGCAAGACCGATTCGCAGGACGCGCAGCGCAACTCCAAGCTGCGCGAGGTGGTGCTGCCCACGGTGGAGGACCAGAACTGCAAGAACATCAACTCGCAGTTCGACGCCCGCTACATGTTCTGCGACGGCTACGGCACCGGCACCACCGGCCTCTGCCAGGGCGACTCCGGCGGCCCGTACTTCCACAACGGCAAGATCTGGGGCGTGTTCTCGTGGCTGCGCACGGACTGCGCCTCCTACAACGCGCACGGCAAGCTCTGGGGCGTCATGGGCGACTGGGCCAACGAGCAGATCGGCGGCACCCCGCCGACCGGTGACATCGCGCTGTCCGCCACGGGCCTGCCCTCCGGTGCCACCGCCACCTTCAGCCCGTCCGCCATCGGGACCGGCGGCAGTTCCACGCTCCGGATCGCCACGTCCGCGTCGACCCCGCCGGGCGAGTACCGCGTCACCGTCAGCGGCACGCGCGGCACGGTCACCCGGCAGACCGTCTACACCCTGACGGTCACCAGCGGCAGCACCAAGATCACCCTGGCCGACCCCGGCACGCAGACCACCACCAGGGGCAAGCCGGTCAGCCTGCCGTTGACCGCCACCGGTGGCAGCGGCGGCTACCGCTTCACCGCCACCGGCCTGCCCGCCGGCCTCTCCGTCAACGCCACCACCGGGGTCATCAGCGGCACGCCGACCACGTGGGCGAACTACCACCCGACGGTGACCGTGACCGACGGCTCCGGCGCGAAGGCCGCGGTCTCCTTCTACTGGTTCGTGTTCCCCAACTAGCCGACTGGAAGGAGGAGGCGGGTGCTCCCTCGTGGGAGCACTCGCCTTTCCGCGCTGTCAACCGGGAGTGGTCACTTCCGGCCGGTCGCGCCCCGGAAGGTCGTGCCCTGCTCGGCCGACGCCGAGGACGGGCCGGGCGCGATGTAGGAGGTGAGGACCAGACCCTGCGGCGAGCGCCAGGTGAAGATCGGGCTGCCGTCGGCGAGGGTGAGGCCGGTCGGGTCGGTGGCCGTCTCCTCCCAGTACTTGATCTGCCAGGCGCTGAAGCCCGCGGCCGGGGCGAGCTGGCTGGCCTGGTAGACGTAGTTGTCCGTGCCGCGCACGGCCAGCTCCACCAGTCCGGTGCCCCGGATCACGGCGGCCGGCGAACCGACGCCCGCGAGGCTGCCGACCGCCGTCCACGTGCCGGGGAACACGCCCGAGGTCTCGCGCTGGGTGTGCACGATCCCGTTGGAGCGGCGCGTGAACACCTGGAGGTTGCCGTTCTGGTGCGCCACGACGGCGGGCTTGCCGGTGGCGTCGGTGCCGACGGTCCGCCACGTGCCGACCACGTCGCCGGTCAGCCGCGCCGCGCGCACCGAGTTGTCGGTGAACCGGGCGACGACGTCGATGGCGGTTCCGTTGCGCAGCACCGAGAAGTCGTTCGACAGCCCGGTGGCGGCCAGCTTGCGCCACGGCAGCCAGCCGCCGTTCGCGGCCACCTGCGCCCGCCGCCACAACTGGCCCGAGCCGTCGACCGCGTACACGTTGAGCACGTTGTCCGAGTCGGCGACCACGGCCGCGTCGCTGGTCAGCCAGCCGTCGTGGGCTGCCTCGGCCGCCCACGGGCCGTTGGCCACCGACTGCGGCCGGCCCCGGAACGAGGCGTCGTCGGAGCTGTTGGCCAGCACCTGCAGCTTGTTGTCGCCCTGCCTGGCCGAGCCGGGCGTGCCGGTGAACACCTGGTGACCGGCGAAGGTCTGGTACTCCAGGATGCTGAAGTCGTTGGCGTACCGCTGCTTCGCGGTGGTCAGACCGCCGACCTGGTTGACGTAGAAGTAGTTCACCAGCCCGTCGCCGCCCTGCACCGCGGACGACGCCGCGCCCAGGTTCGCCGGCACCGCCGGGCGCTGCGGCGAGGTGCCGCCGACGATCTTGCAGGCGTTGGACTTGCCCTCCAGCTGCCAGTCGCCGTACCAGCCGCCGTTGCCGACGATCCGGCCCGCGTCCACGGCCCAGGTGCCGTTCCCGGTGTAGCGGTACCACTTCACCTGCTGGGCCGCGCCGTCCAGGGCGTAGAAGACGCCACCGCCGACCGACGCCACGTCGTGGAACTTGTTCCAGCCGCCGTCGCCGATCTGCCGGTCGGACTCGATCCAGCGCTGACTGGCCGCGTGGTAGACGTGGAGGACCAGCTTGTCGTCGTGGGTGCGGGCGAAGATGGTGCCGTCGCCCGAGGCCCAGATCATGTTGTAGCGGGCCGCCCAGCCGGTCGCCAGCGTCCGGTCCTCGTAGGACCAGGTGCCGCCGGTCTTGGTGAACCGCCGCCAGTGCAGGTTGCCGTCGGCGGCGATGCCGTAGAAGTCGCCGAGCGAGTCGACCACCAGGGTGTTGCGGCTCCAGCCGGTCCAGCCGGTGAGCAGCACCTCGCCCGCGCCGCCGTTCTCCCAGGAGCCGCCCAGCCACCGGGCGCGGCCGAGCTGGCCCTCGGGCGTGAGCTCGTACACCGCGCCGTCCGGGCCGCCGAGCGTGATGCCGTCCCAGGTGTGGCCGATGCCGTACTGGTCCTGCCAGTCGGGGGTGCCGACCTCGGGCTCGTTGTGCTGGTAGAGCGTGAGGCTGGTGTCCGGCTTGCGCACGAAGATCGGCACCGAGGTGTCGCACTGGAGCGTCTCGACGCCCGACGCGGCACCGGTCGGGCCGACGACGGTGATCGTCGTCGCCGCGAGTGCCGCCAGCAGGGCCGCTGGTACGAGTCGTCTCATCGCTTGGCCGCCGTTCCGGTGAAGACCCGGGCCGCGAGCGACCCGGTGCTGATGTAGGAGGTGAGGATCACGCCCTGCGGGGAGCGCCAGGTGAAGATCGGGTTGCCGTCGGCGAGGGTGAGGCCGGTCGGGTCGGTGGCGGTCTCCTCCCAGTACTTGATCTGCCAGGCGCTGAAGCCGGCCGCGGGGGCGAGTTGGCTGGCCTGGTAGACGTGGTTGTCCGTGCCGCGCACGGCCAGCTCCACCAGGCCGTTGCCGGTGAGGACGGCGGCCGGCGAGCCGGTGGTGGCGAGGCTGCCGATCGCGGTCCACGTACCGGGGAACGCGCCGGACGTCTCGCGCTGGGTCTGCGGGATCCCGCCGGTGCCGCGCGCGAAGACCTGGAGGTCGCCGCCCTGGTGCACCACGAGCGCGGGTCTGCCGGTCGTGCCGGTGCCGACGGTCCGCCACGCGCTCAGCGCGCCGTCGTAGCGGGCCACGCGCACCGAGCCGTCGGTGAACCGCGCCGCGATCTCGGTGCCGGTGCCCTTGCGGGCCACCGTGATGTCGGTCGTCAGGCCGCTCGCCGTGATCGGCTGCCACGCGTTGTACGCGCCGTTGACGGCGATCTGCGCGCGCCGCCACAGGCCGCCGGAACCGTCGACGGCGTACTGCGCGATGGTCGCGTCGGACTGCTCGACGAGCACCGGGTCACCCAGCATCCAGCCGCGCTGCGCGGTCACCGGGTCCGTGCCCCACGCGCCGTTCTTGACCTGCTGGACCCGGCCCCGGTACTCGGCGTCGTCGGAGCTGTTGCCCAGCACCTCGAAGCGCCCGTCCTGGCGCAGCGCCGCGCCCGGCTGACCGGTGAACTGCGAGTGGCCGGTGAACGCCTGGTACTCCAGCACGCTGAAGTCGTTGGTGTAGCGCTGGGTCGCCCGGCTCAGCCCGCCGGCCGGGTTGGTGTAGAACCAGGACACCTTGCCGTCCGGCCCCTGCCGCACGGTGTTGCCCGCGTCCAGGCGCTGCGGCACGGCGGGCCGGGTCGGCGCCGGGTGGCCGGTGATCCTGCAGTCGTCGGTGGTGGCGACCACGTCGAGCTCGCCCCACCAGCCGTGGCCGACGAGCTTGCCCACGTCGCGCCCGGTGTCGGCCCACGTGTCGGTGGCCTCGTCGTAGCGGTACCAGAGCATCTCGGGATTGTTGTTGTTCAGCCACGTGGCGTAGAGGACGTCGCCGCCGGGCGAGAAGATGCGGTTGAACATGTTCCAGCCCACCCCGGCGGGCTTGGCGTACTGGGTGAACCGGTCGGACGCGGCGTGGTACCGGAAGCGGTACAGCTCGCCGGTCGGCTTGCGGGCGTAGAGCACGCCGTCGCCGGCGGCGGTGATGGAGTCGTACTGGTTCCAGCCGGTGTCCAGGACCTTGCCGCCGCCCGTCTCGGCGGTCCACCAGCCGGTGGCGTCGTCGCCTTCCCACACGAACACCTCAAGATGCCCGTCTGCGTTGATCTCGTACAGCCGGCCCTTTTCGTCGACGGTCACCTTGTTGCGGTGCGCGGCTTCGGAGTAGCGGCCCCAGCCGCTGCCGACGACGCGGTACTGCTGGCTACCGAAGTTCACCCAGCCGTTCTCGGTCCAGCGCAGTCGCCGCAGCTCGCCGGTCGCGCCGACCAGGCTGTACATGACCCCGCCGGGGCCCGCCAGGGTGCGGCCGACCTCCCACCCGCTGCCGATCCCGTTCTGCTTGACGCCCCAGTCGAAAGTGCCGTTCTCCGGGTCGTTGTGCGGGTAGCGGAAAACGCTGCCGGACGGCGTCACGCCGAAGATCTGGACCGCGCTGTTGCAGTTCAGAGTCGCTACCGCGTGGGCCGTGGGAATGCTCAGCACGGTGCATCCGAGAATGGTTCCGAGCGTGATGCCCAGTGTTCTTTTGAGCAGGCTTGCGCCAACTCTCGACATGTGTACCCCCGTTGGTCGACCAGTCGGGTCGCTCGAGGGGACCGTAGCCCAGGACGCGGTGTTGGACCAGTACCCGCAGGTTAGGGTTACTTGGAGTCGTGAGCGAGTCTCGCTTTCGGCCATTCGGGTCATGCTGATCACCTGCTCCGCTCGGACCTTGTGACGGGTCCCGGTTTGTGGTTGCGTCCTTTCCGTAGGAATCGGTGCGCAGGCCGGAGTGCTGCCCACCGCCTGGCACGGGGGGATTACCACAATGGCCGATGGCCGTATTCGGCGTGCCCGCATCCGTCTGCCGCGATCGCGCCGCGGGCGTGTGCTCGCCGTCCTCGGAATGGTGCTCGTGGTCTTTCTCGGCGCGGTCGCGCCGAGCGTGGTCCCGCTGCTCCCGGTCCTCGGGAACAGCGCGGACGGGGGTGACCCGGGCGAGTCCGCGCCCGACCAGACCTGGGGCTCGGCGCAGGACCAGCCGCACGAGGTCGAGGGCGAGAGCACCAACCGCGCGCTGCCGAAGTCGGAGCTCGCGAAGCACCCGCAGCCCGCCTTCCACTCCGACCGGCCGCGCGCGAACGAGGCGCGCGAGGTCGAGGCGCCGTCGACCCGCACGGGCTTCGACGCGGCGACCTCGAAGGAGGACACCGGGCTCCGGCAGGCCGGTTCCCGCAGCTTCCGCAACACCGACGGCACGGTGACCACCGAGTTCAGCCAGTCCCCGGTCAACTACCGGGCGGCCGACGGGTCCTGGCAGCCGATCGACACCCGGCTGGTCGCCGACGGCGACGGCTGGCGCAACACCGCCGACCAGGTCGACACCCGGTTCGGCCCGACGGCCTCCGAGGCGCCGTTCGTCCGGGTGCGGCTGTCCGGCGACCACGAGTTCTCGTTCGGCCTGGCGGGCACCCGGCCCGCGCCCGCCCGGGTGGCGGGCAGCACCGCCACCTACGCCGGCGTCGCCGACCACACCGACCTGCGGTTGGACGTGCTGCCCGGCGGCGTGAAGGAAACCCTCGTCCTGAACTCGCCCGACGCGCCCCGGCGCTGGGTGTTCCCGTTGCGGCTCAAGGGGCTCACCGCCCGCGCCGACGGCGGCGGCGTGGCCCTGGTCGACTCCGCCGGCCAGGAGAAGGCGCGCATCCCCGCCGGGTTCATGACCGACTCCCGGGCCGAGACGCCCGCCACGTCCTACGACGTCCGCTACGAGGTGACCGGCGACGCCCTGGTGGTCACGCTGGACGACGCCTGGCTGCGCGACCCGGCCCGCGCCTACCCGGTGCTGGTCGACCCGTCGGTGCACGGCGTGACCGCGAACGCGGCCATCTCCACCTCCGGCGGCAGCCACAACACCGGCCCGGAGCTCCCGGTCGGCAACGGCAGCGCGATGTACCTGAAGTTCGACGACATCGGCCTGGGCGGGCACCGGATCTTCGACGCCCAGCTCTACCTGACCAGCTACGGCGCGCCCTCGTGCCGCCCCGAGCCGGTCACCGTCCACCCGATCACCGGCTCCTGGAGCGCCGTGGGCTCCGGCCACCCGCCGACCGGCGGGGTGCTCGGCTCGGCGTCGTTCGCGCACGGCTACGTGGCGCTGGGCCAGTCCCACTCGGCTTGCCCGCTCGCGGCCGACATGATCGACCTGGGCGACGGCGGCCGCGACCTCGTGCAGTCCTGGGTGACCGGCGGGGCGAACAACGGCCTCGCGGTCAAGGCCGTCCGCAGCTCCAAGACCTTCGCCGGCGCGGGCACGGCCAACCCGCCGCGCCTGTTCGTGACCCACACGCCGTACAACGCCTCCTACCGGATCGAGCGGGGTGTGCCGGAGCCGCCGGTGCACCGGCAGCAGGACGGCAAGGTGCGGATCGCGGTGACGAACCGGGGTTCGCAGACGTGGACGCCGGGTGCGTTCAAGCTGGCCTACCGGGCGTTCACCGCCGACGGCCGTCCGGTGGACTCGCGGGAGTCGGCGGCGCTGGACCGCAACGTGCCGCCGGGTGACACGATCACGTTGGACGCCAACGTCTACCGGTTCGCCAACCCCGGTGACTACCTGCTCGACTTCAGCATGGTGCACAACAGCACCTACTTCACCGACGAGCAGATCCCGCCGGCGCGGCTGTCGTTGACGATGTTCGAGCTGCCGCCGGTGGTGAAGGCGCAGTACCCGCCGGCGGGGCACTCCGCGCCGACGTTGACGCCGCAGCTGTGGGCGGACGCGGTGGACGTGGACGCGCCGAACAACACGTCGGTGCAGTACGAGTTCGAGGTCTGCAACAGCAACCTGGACGGGTCGCCGAGCACCGGCGCGTGCACCCTGGGCCCGCGCTCGACGTCCAAGACCTGGACCGTCCCCAGTGGACGGTTGCAGTGGAGCGAGACCTACCACTGGCGGGCGTGGGCGGTGGACCCGAGCGGTACCCGCAGCGAGGCGTTGCCGTTCAGCGCCCTGCTCACGGCCGTGCCGCAGCCGGACATCACCTCGCACCTGGGCGGCGCGCCTTACAGCGCGGGCGACCTCGACTTCGACCCGCAGATCGGCAACTACACGACGGGCGCGGTGGACGTCGCGCTCGGCGTGAGCGGGCCGGAGCTGAACGTGGCCCGCACGTACAACAGCCTCGACCCGCGCAAGGACTCGTTGTTCGGCGCGGGCTGGTCGACCCGGTACGACATGCGGGTGGTGCCGGACAAGGACGGCTCCGGCAACGTCGTGGTGACCTACCCCGACGGTCAGCAGGTCCGGTTCGGGCGCAACGCCGCCGACGGCAGCTTCGACCCGCCGCCGGGCCGGTTCGCGACCTTCTACCAGGACGTGGTGCTGCCCGCGCACAACTACGTGCTGGTGGACAAGGCGAACACGGTCTACACGTTCCGCGAGTTCGACGGCCGCCTGATCACCATCCACGACAACGCGGGCCGGGTGGTCGAGTTCGACTACGGCCCCGACAGCAAGCTCAAGCGGGCCATCAGCCGGGCCTCCGGCAACCGCACGCTGTACTTCACGTGGACCGGCAACCACGTCACCGAGGTCCGCACGGACCCGCCGGTGACGGGCGGCACGGCGATCAAGTGGACCTACAAGTACTTCGGCGACCGGCTGACCGAGGTCTGCGACCCGAAGAACGCCTGCACCAAGTACGACTACGACAACGGCTCGCACTACCGCAGCGCGGTGCTGGACTCGAAGCCGGACTCGTACTGGCGGCTCGGCGAGGGGTCGGGGGAGGACGCGGTCAGCCAGGTCGCGACCAACCTGGGCAAGGACAAGGGCGCGCACCGGGGCACCCAGTTGGGCGCGCCGGGCGCGTTGAACGGCACGGCGGACACCGCGACGACGTTCAACGGCACGTCGTCGTACGTGAAGCTGCCCGACGGGGCGATCAAGAAGTCCCGTGACCTGTCGGTGGAGCTGTGGTTCAAGACCACGTCCGGCGGTCCGCTGGTCGGCTTCCAGCGGGCGGCGTTCGACCGGGACCCGATCGGCGCGGTGCCGGTGCTGTACGTGGACAAGGACGGCAAGCTGCGCGGCCAGTTCTGGCACGGTCGCGTCGACCCGATCACGAGTGCGGCCGCGGTGAACGACGGGAACTGGCACCACGTGGTGCTGTCCGGGTCGTTGGCGGTGCAGAACCTGTTCCTGGACGGGGCGAAGGTCGGCACGTCGGCGGGGGAGATCGACGACAGCCTGCTCAACTTCGGCCAGATCGGCGCGTCGCACGTGGTCGGCCCGGCGGACTGGGCCCCGCACGGCTGGTGGCCCGGGGAGGGCAAGAAGCACTTCACCGGCCAGATCGACGAGGTCGCGATCTACCAGCACCCGCTGGGCGAAGAGGCGGCCCGCGCCCACTTCACGGCGCGTGAGCACTCCGACCAGCTCACCAGGATCACCCTGCCCAGCGGGCGGACCACCGCCGAACTGGCCTACGACACCACCGACGACCGGCTGCGCGACTACACCGACTCCGACGGCGGCCGGTGGAAGCTCGGCCGGCCCAACGTGAGCGGCACCGAGGAGCAGGACGCGCAGGGCCGCACCGTCCGCAACCTGGTGCGCACCATCGAGGTCACCGACCCCGGCAACCGGTCGCACTTCTTCGACTACGACCCGGTCCGCGGCCGGATCATCCGGTTCGTCGCGCCGCTCGGCGTCGGCACCCGGCTCGAGGACAGACCCGACCCGTCGGTCGTGCCGACCACACCGTCCACCGCACCGCCGTGCACCGGGCAGACCACGAACCCCGACGGCACGCCGGTCTACTGCGGCGGGCAGGGCACCAACAACCCGAACTGGCAGGGCGGCCCCGTCCAGGGCGTCGGCGTGCGCACCTACGACTACGACTCGGCGGGCTTCCAGCAGACCATCACCGACGAGAACGGCCACCAGGTCGAGCTGGTCAACGACAAGCGCGGCAACGTGAAGTCCCGCAGGACCTGCCGCGCGCCGGGCGTCTGCGACACCGAGCACTTCACCTACCACGAGCCCGCGCCGGGCGGCGTCAACGACACCGACCCGCGCATCGACAAGCAGCTCACCTCGCGCGACGGCCGCTCGACCGGCCCGACCGACGCGCGGTTCGTCACCTCCTCCGAGTACGACACGCGCGGCGAGCTGCTCAAGCAGACGATGCCCGACGGCACGACCGTCGTGCACACCTACACCGACGGCACGACGGCCGCCGAGGGCGGCGGCAACGAGCCCGCCGGCCTGCTCAAGACCACGAAGGACGCGCGCGGCAAGCAGACGACCTACCGGTACTTCGCCAACGGCGACCTGGCCTCCACCACGGAACCGGGGCGCACCGACGCCGAGGCGTCCGGGCGGATCACCAAGTACAGGTACGACCTGCTGGGCCGCAAGACCGGCGAGACCGAGATCTCCGACACCCACCCGGCGGGCCTGGAGACCAAGTACACCTACGACGAGCGCAACAAGGTCGTGGAGGTCACCGACGCCGCGGTCACCACCGCGATCACGAACGTCAAGCACACCAAGCACACCAAGACGACGTTCACCGTCGACGGGTTGCCGGAGAAGGTCGAGGTCGCCGACCTCACCGGCGGCGACCAGACGCGCACCACCTCCTACACCTACGACGACCGCGGCCGGCAGGACTCGGTCACCGACGCCACCGGCGCGAAGACCACCTACGGCTACGACTCGTTCGGCAACCGCACGTGGGTGGTCGACGCCAACGGCACCCGGATCGAGTACGCCTACACCGCCCGCAACAAGGTCGCCGAGGTGCGGCTGCGCGGCTGGCACGGCAAGCCGATCTCCGGCGGGCTGGGCGAGGTGGAGACCCCGGACAACGGCCAGTTGCTGGTCGTCGAGGCGAACACCTACGACCTGGGCGGGCGGCTGGTCCGCAAGGCCGACGCCATGGGCCGCAGAACGATCTACGAGTACACGCCCAGCGGCCTGGTCTTCCGGGTGCTCGCCGAGGTGCCCAACCCGGACGGCTCCACGCGCCGGGTCGTGCTGGAGCACAACGAGTACGACGGCGCGGGCAACCTGGTCAAGCGCACCGGCCCGAACGGCAAGGTCACCACGTTCGCGGTGAACGAGGTCGGCCGGGTCACCGAGTCGATCGCCGACCCGGGCGGTCTGTCGCGGCGCACCGCCTACCAGTACGACACCAACGGCAACGTGACCCAGATCCTGCGCTCCGGCAACGGTTCCAACACGCCGGGCATGGTGACCACCGCGCACAGCACCGTCGACTACACCTACGACAACGTCGGCAACCAGACCAGCGAGAAGATCCAGTTCGGTGCCACGTCGCTGACCACCACCCGCCGGTACGACAAGCGGGGCCTGATGGTCGCCGAGACCGAGCCGCGCGGCAACGTCGCCGGCGCGGACCCGGCCGCGTTCACCACCGAGTACCGCTACGACGAGAACGAGCGTCAGGTCGCGGTCAAGCTGCCCCCGGTGTCGGTGGAGACCGGCGGCGGCGCGGCCACCACGACCCGGCCGGAGACGCTCGTCGGGTTCGACACCTTCGGCGACGAGGTCGCGGTCAAGGACGAGAACGGCAACACCACCCGCCAGACCCACGACAAGGTCGGCCGGGTCCTCACCGCCGAGACCGCCGACTACACCGCGCCGGGCGCGACCGGCCCGATCAAGGGCGTGGTCACCACCAAGTACGACGCGGTCGGCAACGCCGTCGAGGTCACCTCGCCGCGCGGCGGCGTCACCCGGTTCCGGTTCGACCAGCTCGGCCGGGTCGTGGAGCGCCAGGACCCCAAGGCGGACAACGCCACCGAGGTCGGCGGGACCTGGAAGTACAGCTACACGCACAACGGCGAACAGCTCTCGGCCACCGACCCGACCGGCGCGCGCGTCGAGTCGACCTACGACTCGTTGGGCCGCAAGGTCACCCAGACGTCGTTGGAGCGCAAGCCGACCGCCGCCGCGTACACCACCAAGCTGGACTACAACGACGCGGGCGAGCTGCTGAAGTCGACCACGCCGTCCGGTGACTCCACCACCTACACCTACGACGCGCTGGGCCAGCGGATCACCGCGACCGACCCGGCCAACGTGACCGTGCGCTACGGCTACGACGGCCTCGGCCGGGCGGTGTGGCAGCGCGACGCGCTGGGGCGCACCAGCTACCTGCGCTACGACGCGGCCAACCGGCTGACCAACCAGCTCAGCCTCGACGGCCAGGGCCAGCAACTGCGCCGCAGCTCCTACACCCACGACGCCGCGGGCAACGTGCTCACCGCCACCGACGCGATGAACCGCACGTCCACCTACTCCTACGACGCGCTCAGCCGGCTCAAGCAGCAGGTCGAGCCGGTGTCGGACACCGAGTCGATCACCACGTCGACCGGCTACGACCCGCGCGGCAACCGGACCCGGTACACCGACGGGCGCGGCAACAAGTTCATCACCACCTACAACGCGTGGAACCGGCCGGAGTCGGTGGTCGAACCGGCCACCACCGCCCACCCGAACGCGGCCGACCGCACGTGGACCTCGGTCTACGACGCGGCGGGCAACGCCACCAAGCTGACCGCGCCCGGCGGCGTCACCCGGGAACGGCAGTACGACTTCCTGGACCGCCTGGTCAAGGAGACCGGCACCGGCACCGCGGCCCCGACCGCCGAGCGGGCGCGGGTCTACGACGAGGCCGGCCGCATCAAGGAGGTCGACGCCCCCGGCGGGCGCAACACCTACGACTACAACGATCGCGGCGGGCTGCTGACCGCGGGCGGACCCTCGGGCACGGCGAGCTACGCCTACGACGGCGACGGCCGGCTCACCAGCCGCACCGACGCCGCCGGCACCACCGGGTTCAGCTACGACAAGGGGCGGCTCAAGACCGTCACCGACGGCGTGACCGGCACCGGCCTGACCTACGGCTACAACGAGGCCGGCCAGCTCAAGACCCTCCAGTACGGCACGAGCCGCACCCGCACGTTCGACTACGACGGGCTGGGCCGGCAGAAGACCGACGTGCTCAAGGACTCGGGCGGCGCCACGCTGTCCTCGCTGAGCTACGAGTACGACAACAACGACCGCCTCACCCGCAAGCTCACCTCCGGCCTGGCGGGCGCGGGCGACAACACCTACGCCTACGACCACGCCAACCGGCTCAAGTCGTGGACCGTCGGCGGGCAGACCACCGAGTACGGCTGGGACGCCTCCGGCAACCGCACCCGCAACGGGGCCAAGACGGCGGCGTACGACGAGCGCAACCGCTTGCTCTCCGACGGCGACTACACCTACACCTACTCGGCGCGCGGCACCCGCGACTCGCGGACCAGTTCCGGCCTGACGGAGCAGTTCTCGTTCGACGCCTTCGACCGGATGACCAAGGTCGGCGCGACCGAGTACCAGTACGACGGGCTGGACCGGCCGGTGAACCGGGGCGCGAAGTCGTTCTCCTACGCGGGGTTCGACATCGACGCGGTGTCCGACGGCGACTCGACGTACGGTCGCGGCGTGGCCGGCGAGCTGGTGTCGCTGGGCCAGGGCGGGCAGCAGCGGCTGACCGTGGCCGACAAGCACGGTGACGTCGTCGGCGGCCTCGACCCGGCCGGCACCGGCATCGCCGACTCGGCCGCGTTCGACCCGTTCGGCAAGACCACCGCGACCAGCGGCCAACAGCGCCAGGTCGGTTTCCAGGGTGACTGGACCGACCCGTCGAGCGGCCTGGTGAACATGGGCGCGCGGTGGTACGAGCCGGGCTCCGGCGGGTTCGTCTCGCGCGACTCGGTCTCGGCGGGCTCGGGGCCGTCGGCGCTGTTCAACCGCTACACCTACGGCGCGGGCCGGCCGCTGGACCTGGTCGACCCGGACGGCCACTGGCCGAACTGGGGCGGTATCTGGGACGGCGTGAAGAAGGCCGCCTCGGTCGCGGTGGAGGTGGTCAAGGAGGTCTCGGGCTACAACGACATCGCCAACTTCATCCGCGAACCGAGCTGGGGCAACTTCTTCTGGGCGGCCTCGAACTTCATCCCGTTCGGCAAGCTCGCCAAGGGTGCCAAGTACCTGTACAAGTACGGCGACGACCTGATCGGGGCGGGCCGGCAGGCCGGTCGGCGCGCCGACGACGTCGCCGGGGCGGGCCGGTACGCCGACGACGTCGCGGGCGGGGCGCGCAAGTACGGCGACGACCTCGCCGGAGCCGGTCGGCGCAACGCGGGCGACTTCGCCAAGACGGCGGCGAAGCAGGCCGCGCAGTCGGCGGCGCAGGTGGCGGCGAAGCGGGCAGCGGCGGCAGCGGCCGCGGCGGCGGCCCGGCGGGCGGCGATGGAGGCCGTGACCGCGCGTGCCAAGGCGGCCATCTCCTACGCGGCCCGCCACAACCCCCTGCCGGTGCTCCAGGCGGCCCTCAAGCCCCGGATCGCCCTGAAGGACCTGGTGTCGTCGGCGGCGAACGTGCCTGCCCGCAAGGTCTCGGCGCTGGCGGAGAACGTCCAGGACGTCAACAAGGTCTGGGAGACCGTCAAGGCCACCATCATCAAGCCGGGGACCAGCGTCATCCAGTCCGTCGGCGAGCAGGTGGTGTCCGACTTCGCCAACAGCCAGGTCCCCGGCCTGGGCGACCTGCTCAGCCTCACCGGCCCGTCCCGCAAGCGGGGCAACGGCGCCGCGAAGGACGCGGGCCACCGGTCCAGGGGCGAGGCGAGCGGGAGCTGCCCGATCAGCTTCGACCGCAACAGCTTCGCGGGCGACACCCCGGTCCTGATGGCGGACGGCACGCGCAAGCCGATCCGGGACGTGAAGGTCGGCGACGAGGTCCTGGCGACCGACCCGACCACGGGCGAACAGGGCGTGCGGACCGTCACGGACACGAGGTCGCACGAGTCGGAGCGGCTGAACTACCGCGTGACGATCCGAACGGACACGGGCACGGACACGATCGTGGCCACGGACGAACACCCGTTCTGGGTCGAGTCCCTCCAGAAGTGGGTCGACGCCGAAGACCTGCGACCGGGCTTCACCTTCGAAACAGCGGACCACCGCCCGGCCACGGTCGTCGGCACCACGCCGTCCGCCGACGCCCTGCGCGTCCACAACCTGACCGTCGACGGCCTGCACACGTACCACGTGGGCCTGCTGGACGTCCTGGTCCACAACGAGGACGACCAGGACGACGCCCAGTGCGGCGTCGTGACGGTGTTGGGCAAGACCGCCGACATCAACGCGTACGAGCAGCGGCACAGCGACCAGGACTTCGACCGGGACCGCCTCAACATCAGGGGCACGATGGACGACGGCCGCAGCGGCGTCGGCGGCTGGAACTGGACCCGGAACAAGAGGTTCCTCGACACCGCCCTCTCCCGACCCGGTGAGGTGCGGATCGTCACCAACCCGGACGCCCCGGTCTACGCGGGGGGCAACGTCTTCCAGCGCGAGGTGAAGTACCTGAAGGACAAGGGCTTCGGCTGGGAGCAGGTGGACGACTACTGGCGGGTGGTCAAGGTGCGGCCGAGGCGCGGGTGAGGAAGGCTGACCGACGTGGGGAAGAAGCGCTCGGGCGGTGTGGGTGACAACTTCCACCCGGTCACGTTCCAGGCCTTCGGGTTCCTGGTGGACGAGTGGGGGTTGACCGGTCCGCGGTACGACCCGGAGGACGAGACGTCGACGGTGACCTACGGGGACGACCCCGTCGGGTACCTGGTGGTGCTGGACCGGCTGGAGCACCGGATCGCTGTCGTGGCGATCGTCGGCCGGCTGAGCGCGGAGGTCGCGGCCCTGGTGCCGGCCGCCGGTCTGGGGCCACCGCAGGCGGTTCGTTCGAGCGCGAACACGGTGCGCGGGCTCGAACAGAGCCTGGAGTCGCAGGCCGCGATGGTGCGCCGGCTGCACCCGAGGCTGGCCGGGCCGGAAGGCGTCGGGCTCCTGCGGGCGGCGAACGGCTGAGAGGCCGACGTCGTGGAGCAGGACCGGAGAGCTCTGGAAGGTGGGGGAAGTGAAGCGGATCGCACGGGTGTTGGCGGCGTTGGGACTGGCGGTGGCGTTGGTGGCCGCGCCGGCTTCGGCGGGGGCGGTGGTGACGACGGTGAGCTTCGTGGCTCACCAGGATGACGACCTGCTGTTCATGAATCCGGACATCCTCAACGACATCAAGAACGGTGACAACGTCTGGGTCGTGTACCTGACGGCGGGGGAGTTGCCGTGCGGTGAGGGGTTCCAGGAGTGCGGGTTGCCGTACGCGGACAAGCGGATCCAGGGGGTTCGGGCGGCGTACGCGCGGGCCGCCGACAAGCCGAACAACTGGACCTACCAGGCGATGACGTTCAACGGTCGCCAGGTCGCCACCAACACGCTCGACGGCACGAACGTGCGGCTGGTGTTCACGTTCATCCACGCGGCGGGTGGCAGCGACCAGTGCGGTGACCTCGCCCGGATGGTGAACAGCTCCACCTACGTCGCCCAGCCGATCGACGGCCGGGCCTCGTACACGCGGGCTTCGTTCGTGGCGATGCTGCGCGCCATCATCACCACCGCGCAGCCGAACCTGATCCGCAGCCAGAACAGCCTCGGGCACCGGGACCCGGTCCCGGACCGCGACCACGTCGACCACATCGCCGGCGCGATCCTGACGGCCGCGGCGGACGCGGACGCGGCCGGGAACACGGTGGTCCGGCGGGACGAGTACCTGGGTTACGTGATCCGGGGCTACCCGGACAACGTGTTCGGCACCGACCGGACCGAGAAGACGGCGGTGTGGGACCAGTACTGGCCGCACGACTTCCAGCTGGGCGCGGGCGACTGGAGCAACGTGATGGGCCGGCAGTACAGCCCGGACGGCCGGGTCTTCCCGGTCGGGCACCCGTGGATCCCGCCGGGCGACTTCCACTGCTGAAGATCCGACCGCGGACCGGCCACCACCCGTGCTCGGGTGGTGGCCGGGGTCGTGGTCGTCAGGGTCAGGACGGGGAGGCGGCGGTGACGAGCACGCGTCGGATCCTGGGCATCTGGGGCAGGGCGGAGGCGGCCTCGGACCGGATCACGGCCAGGCCGGGATCGTCGGTCGGGCTGGAGTCGTCGGTCAGGTCTGGGGCGTCGGTCGGGTCTGGGGCGTCGGCTGGGGGTGTGGCGAGGACCGCCTCGTACACGGCCCGCCTGCGCTGCTCCCACGCGGGCCGCTCGGCCACCTCGACGTCGACGAACCCGGTGCGGCGCAGCACATCGCCGCAGCGCAGGTCCGCGAACCGCGCCACGACGCCGGGATCGCCGGGCTCGCGCGCCTCCCAGCAGGTCAGCACGAGCCGGCCGCCGGGACGCAGGACCCGGCGCAGCTCGCGCGCGACCAGGTCGTGGTCGGCGGCGAACTGGAACGCGTCGACGCACATCACCGCGTCGGCCACGCCGTCGTCCAGCCCGGTCGCCGCCAGGTCGCCGACCGAGAACCGCGCTCCGGCCGTCAGCCCGAAGGACGCACGCCGCCGGGTCGCGGCGGCCACGGCCACCGCGGAGCTGTCGATGCCGCGCAGGCCCGCTCCGAGCCGGCGGGCCACCCACATGCCGGGCCCGCCACGCCCGCACGCCACGTCCACCAGCAGCCCGCCGGGCCCCAGGCCGACCGCCGCCGCGATCTCCTCCAGGCCGGACAGCGGGACGAACGAGAACGGCTCCACCTCCGCCGGCAGGTCCGCGTCGATGAGGGCGGGGAACGTTCGGCGCAGCCACTCCGAACGCTCCATGACCAGGTAGGCGTCATCGAACTTCTTCGGCAGGTCGCTCATCGGTTCACCGTAGGGCCATCCCGCGCCGGGCGGGCGGGCGTTCGCCGAGGGCTGTCGTGCACGGGAAGCGGGGATGCGCAAGGGTGTTCCCCGGAGTGGGACCTGATCGACACGTGATCGTCGTGCTCCGATAATCCGGTGAGGGTGGCGATATCGGGGGTGTGTGATGGGTTCTGGGCTGGATCGTCGGTCGTTCCTGCTGGTCGCGGGGCTCTTGGGGCTCGCCGCCTGTGGCTCGGACACCGGGCGGGGCGGGGCCGCCGACGGCACGTTGCGGCACTGGTACCACGCGTACGGCGAGGACGGGGTGCAGGACGCGGTGCGCCGGTACGCCGCCGGCTACCCGAACGGGAAGGTCGAGGTGCAGTGGAATCCCGGCGACTACGACTCCAAGATCGTCACCGCGCTCCAGAACAGCGCCGTGCCCGACGTGTTCGAGGCGCAGGTCAAGGTCGACTGGGTGCGGCAGAAGCAGGTCGTGCCGCTGGACGACCTGCTCGGTGACGCGCGGGACGACTTCGTCCGCACCCTGCTGGACTCCCAGACGGTCGACGGCCGCCTCTACGGCATCCCGCAGGCCATCGACACCCAGGTGCTGTTCTACCGGCCGAGCCTGCTCCGGCAGGCCGGTGTCACCCCGCCCACCACCGTCGACGCGCTGCTCGACGCCGCGGAACGGCTCACCGCCGGGAAGGTGCGCGGGCTGTTCGCCGGCAACGACGGCGGCGTCGGCGTGCTCACCGGGCCGCTGCTGTGGTCGGCGGGCCTCGACTTCCTGTCCGCGGACGGCACAGCGCCCGGGTTCGACGACCCGCGCGCGGCGGCGGTGTTCGGCAAGCTGCGCGAGCTGAACCAGGGCGGCGGCCTGCTGCTCGGCGCACCCACCGACTGGGCCGACCCGGGCGCGTTCGTGGACGGGCTGGTCGCGATGCAGTGGACCGGCCTGTGGAACCTGCCGAAGATCACCGCGGCGCACGGTGACGACGTGGGCGTGCTGCCGTTCCCGCGCCTCGACGCCACCGGGGCCGTGTCGGTGCCGGTCGGGGCGTACAGCGCGATGGTCAACGCGCGCAGCGCCGACGTCGAGGCGGCCAAGGCGTACGTCAAGTGGCTGTGGGTCGAGCAGACCGACCACCAGACCGAGTTCGCCACGGCTTTCGGCGCGCACCTGCCCGCGCGACGCGGCTTGGCGGAGCGCGCCGAACGGCTGGGTTCCGGGCCAGGCCGGGAAGTCGTCGGTTTCGTCACGGACAGCGGGCGCATCGCCGCGCCCGCCCGCTGGTCGGCGCGGGCGAACACCGCGCTGTCCGACGCGGTGTCCCGGATCGCGCGGCAGGGCGCCGACGCGAAGGAGGAGCTCACCGCCGCGCTCGACGTGGCGCGGGCCGAGATCGCCCGGCTCGACCGGTGACCGGCCGGCGGGCCGCGCTCGCGTTCTGGGGGTTCGTCGGGCCGTTCGCCCTCGGACTGCTGGTCTTCACCTACGTGCCGATCGGGTGGAGCGCGTACTTGAGCTTGTTCGACGCGCGCAACACCGTGACGCCGACGGAGTTCGTCGGGTTCGCCAACTACGCCGACGTGCTCACCGACCGGGCCTTCCTGGACAGCATCGGCACGTTCACCGCGTTCGCCGCTTTCGTCATCCCGGTCACGGTGGCGCTGTCGCTGGGGCTCGCGCTGCTGGTGAACCAGGTCCGGGTCGCACGCGCGTTCTTCCGGTCGGTGTTCTTCCTGCCGTTCGCGTGCTCCTACGTGGTGGCGGCGCTGGTGTGGAAGACCTCGCTGTTCTCCGGGCTGGACAGCGGGGAGGCGAACACCGCGCTGGGCTGGTTCGGCGTCGACCCGCAGGCGTGGGTCGGCACCGTCGACCCGCCGCTGTACTGGGTCGTGCTGGTCACCGCCCGGCTGTGGCTACAGGTCGGCTTCTACCTGATCCTGTTCATCGCCGCCCTGCAACGCATCCCGGCCGAGCGGTACGAGGCGGCGTGGATCGACGGCGCGTCACCCGGGTGGCAGGTGTTCCGGCACGTCACGCTGCCGGGCCTGCGCGGTGTGCTGGTCGCCGTGCTGGTGCTCAACCTGATCAACGCCTACCAGGCGTTCGACGAGTTCTACAACATCCTCGGCGACTCGCGCGGGTACCCGCCGTTCGCCCGCCCGCCGCTGGTGTACCTGTACTACACCTCGCTCGGCTCGGGCGGCCAGGACCTCGGGCGGGGCAGCGCGGGCGCGGTCGTGCTGGCCCTGGTCATCGCGTTGGCGACGCTGTTGTCCGGCAGGGTGTTCCGGAGGGCGGACCGATGAGGCCGGTCGGTCACCGCAATCCTGTCGGGACGGTCGCGCGCGGGGTCGCGCTGGCGGTCGCGGCGGTGCTGTTCCTGCTGCCGTTCGCGGTCCTGGTCCGGGACGGCCTGGCCGCCGTGCCGCAGGTGTTCGCCGACGGCGAGCTCCCGTTCGCCCGCAGCCTGCTGAACTCGACCGTGGTCGCGGTGTTGCAGACGGTGGGCCAACTCCTGCTGTGCGCGCCGGCGGGGTACGGCCTGGCGCGGATCCCGTTCCGGGGCGAGCCGGTGGTGCGGTACGCGATCGTGGCGACGCTGCTGGTGCCCACCGCCGTCACGTTCGTGCCGTCGTTCGTGGTGGTATCCAGCCTCGGCTGGCTCTCCGACCTGCGCGGGCTTGTGGTGCCCGGCCTGTTCAGCGCGCTGAACGTGTTCCTGTTCCGCCAGTACTTCCGGGACTTCCCGGTGGCGCTGGAAGAAGCGGGCCGGCTGGACGGGCTGTCCCGGTGGGGCGTCTTCCGGCGCGTCGTGCTGCCGAACTCGACCGGTGTCCTGGCCGCCGTCGCGGTCGTCGACTTCATCGCGTCCTGGAACCAGTTCCTGTGGCCGCTGGTCATCGCGCAGGACTCGTCCTCGTGGACCGTCCAAGTGGCGTTGTCGAGCCTGCTCACCGCCCAGAACCCGAAGGTCGCCCTGCTGTTCGCGGCGGCGGCGGTGTCCATCCTGCCGATCGTGCTGGTGTTCGTCCTGCTCCAGCGGCACCTGGTCCGGGGTGTCACCGAAACCGGGCTCACCGGCCAGTAGTCTTCCCCGACGTGACCGACGTCGTCGTGGTGACCCGTTTCGAAGCAGGTTCGTTGCACGCCCACGGTTTCCCCAGTGGGCGGACGGCCGTGTTCCCGGTGGGGTCGGGGGTCGAGCCGGTCGACCACGCCGTGGCGGGCGATTTCAGTCGGGCGGTGTACGCCACGGACGGTGAACTGGTCTGCGTGGACCCGGCCGGCGTTGTGCTGTGGCGGCTCGACTTCGGCCCTGTCGTGCGCAGGGCCTACCTCGCCACAGTGGACGGCGCGTTCTCCGCGGACGGCGGATCGGTGTGGCTGTACCGACCGGAGGCGATGGCCGGGCGCGGTGACGGCGTCGACGCGTGGGTCGTCCTGGACGCGGCCACCGGCCGGGAGCGCGCGCGGGCGGAGTTGGGCACGGAAGGGCACGGCGGGCGGCACTTCGCGCACCCGGACGGCGTGCACGTGCTGCTCGACGTCGGCGAGGGGCAGGACGGCGTCCAGATCTACCGGGGGCGGCTCGACGGCGACGCGCTCGACCTGTCCGCCTACCCCTGGGGCGATCGGGTGCTCGTCGGCCTGTCCCCGGACGGCGGTCGGTTCATGACCGTCGACCACTCCCAGACCGACGTCGCCTTCCACACCTGGCCGGCCGGCGAGGTGGTGGCCCGGTTCGAGGTGGACGCGTTCGGCCGCGACCCCGACGAGGGGTGCGTGGAGTGGGCCGGCGGGTTCCTCGACCCCGACACCGCCGTGGTCGCCCTCTTCGGCGAGACCGAGGACGACGACGAGTGGTTCGGCCACCACCTGGTCGACGTGCCCACCGGGCGGGTCCTCGGGACGCTCGACACCCCGTCCCGCGACGCCGCCGACATCCGGCCGCTGGGCGACGGCTCCTGGCTCACGTTCGACGCCGACGGGCGGCCCCACCGCCACCGGGTCACGTGACCAGGAACAGCGTCCCGCCCGCCACGACCTCGACGCAGCAGTAGAACCAGACCGGGTGGAACGCCGTGGGCCGGTCGACCAGGCGGGAGACCACCCGCCCGACCGCCATGCCGGTCAGCGCCAGCGCCACGGTGAGCGTGACGCCCCGGCGGAGGTCGCCGCCGTGGAACTCGGCCACGGCGAGCGCCCCGGCCACGGCGACGCCGAACCCGCCGTAGACGGCCCGGATCTCGGAGCGGCTCTCGGGGGAGTCCGCGACCAGGCGGAAGGGGCGGATCAAGGCGGCCGGCGCGACAAGCGCGTAGAGCCCCATGGCCAGGAAGAAGACTGCTACGACGATGACGGCGACCGTGCTCATGGGTTCTCCTCCGCTGCTGCCGCCACGATCACGTCCGGACCGGTTGGTGGGGTTCGCATTCCCGTTCCTCTCGTCGCGTGTGAGGATGCCGTGCGTGACCGGTGTGGCACTTCCAGAAACGTGCTCTTCCCGCAGCTGTGCGACGATCTGGGTCGGCCAGGGCCGGGCCGCCTACTTCGGACCGTCGTTGCGGTTGCGGGAGCACTCCGGTTCCGTGCACTGCTTCGCGCTGGGGGTGGACGAACCGTTCACGATCGTCTGCGGTGGCAACGAAAGGCTCGTGCGCAGCGCGTTGATCCCGCCCCGCACCAGGCACCGGCTGATCGCCGAGAACGGCCGGATGGTGTTCGCCTACCTCGATCCCGGCTCGCCGTGGGTGGCGCGGACCGGCGGCCGGATGACCGGTCGGGTGGGGCCGGTGATCCTGTCCGACCACGAGGACGATCAGCGCCTGGCAGCGGGACTTCGCGCCGCCGCGTCGCCGGATCCCTTGTCGCTGTTGGAGATCGGCGACCATGCCGACCAGCGCGACGAGCGGATCCGCGCGGCGTTGGCACTTCTGCGCACCGAGCGCGGCGGGAGCTTGAGCGTGGCGCAACTGGCCGACGCGGTGAACCTGTCCGCGTCACGGTTCCAGCACCTGTTCACCGCGCACACCGGGACCAGTTTCCGCCGCTACCGGTTGTGGGCGCGGATGCTGCACGTGGCGCGGGCCACCCGCGCGGGCAAGGACCTGACCACCGCGGCGATCGAAGCCGGGTTCGCCTCCTCGGCCCACTTCAGCGACAGCTTCCGCGCGATGTTCGGGCTCAGCGCCCGCCGCTTGGCGGTCGGCGCCGTCCTGGTGCCGGACCGGCCGTGAGGGTGCACGGACGTGTCCGGTGTGCGGACAGCCGGGCAGACACCTGGGGGTCGTGGGGACGCTGGACACAGATGTGACTTCGGAGGGTGAAGTCGTTGGGACAGCGCGAACTCCTCCGGGTAGCCGCTGTCACCTACACGGGTGGTAGGAGCCGGAATCGCCGCCGCCGGCGGGACGTACGCCCCGGGCTGTGCTGAACTCGGCTGGCAAGCGCTCACGGGGCACCGTCCGGCGACTGCCGCGGTGCTCCCCTCGGAGGGAGTCTGGAATGACCGTTCGCACCTTGGCCCGGCCCGTTGCCACCCCGTCGGACATCGCGGAACTGAGCACGCTGATGGTGGAGTCGGAGTCCGCGGTGGCCGACCCGCCGCTGCCCGAGCCCAACGCCGCCGGTGCGCTCTTGCTGGGCCTGCTGCTCGTGGCATCGCCCTCGACACCGAAGGAGCCGCGGAAGTAATCGCCGCCGGGACCCCGCGAGGGATCCCGGCACTCCCGCTGGTGCTGGTTCGTCGACGGTAGGAGGGTTCGTGGACGCATCGTCCTCCGTGCGCGGTGCCGCGCACTTGGCCGATCGTGTGCTCGGTGCGCTGCGCGGTAGCGGCGGCGCGGATCTGGCCGAGTTCGTGGACTCGTGCGCCGACCCGACCAGCGGCTTGGGGGCGGTCCGGTTGGTGGGTGCGGATGTCTTCCTGCCGCACGTGGTGCTGGACCGCCCCTTGAGCACCCAGGACGCCGAAGTGGTCGCGGCGTCCCTGGAGGTATTCCCGCCGGTGGTCGCGCCGGTCACCCCCGAGCAGCGGGTGATGGCGTGGTGCGACTGGACCACCGCGCGGGCACTGGCCCGCCTCTCCGGCGACGCGCCCGTCACGACGCCGGAGGACCCGGACGCCGTGCTCGGCCCGGCCGAGGACTGGCCGAAGTGGTCGGTCGCGGCCGCCCAGCTCTCGTCCTCGGCCTACCCGGGTGCGACCGGGCCCGTCGTGGACGCCGTCGCGGCGCACCCGCTGGCGCTGTGCCGCGGAGCGGTGCGGACCGTGCTGCGCCGTGATTTCGCCACCGCCGGCCGACTGGCCCGGTGGGTGGCCCTGCTGCACGCCGGCGGAACGCCGTTGCCGATCGACCCGGTGCTGCTCATCGGGCACATCGGCCTGCGGGTCGGCGCGGAGCCGCGTCGCCTGCTCGACCTCACCGTCGCCCGTCACCTCGTGGAGGCCGCATGACCGCCGTCGCCCGCCTCGCCCACGACGTGACGGCGGGTGCTCTCGGCTGGTTGCAGGCCAACCGGCACTTCGGCGCGTTCGAGGACGAGGTCAACTCCAACATCAACGACCCGGACGCCACCTACAAGCCGCTGTGCGAGGTGGCGCTGGCGGCGTCGCTGGTCCTGCGCGACGGGGTGGCCGGCACGGCGGAACTCCAGGCCGCGCACGAGCTGCTGGACTTCTCCTGGAACCAGCTCCGCCGCGGCGACCTGCTCTACGAGCGCCAGCTCCGGCATTCGGTGATCACCGACCCGCTGGAGACCTACTCGCACCACGCGCGCTGCGGCCTGCGCCACGAGGCGTTGGAGCAGACCGTCGCGGTGACCTCGGCCGTGAACTCGATGACCGAGGTGCTGCCCAACCGCCGGCTGGCCGTGGCCAACGCGCACCGGGTGGTCGGCGTGCCCCGTGACGACGACCTGCCGGCGATGTTCCGGCAGACGTGGCTGGGCCAGACCCCGGCGCCGTGGGCCATCGACTGGTACACGGCCTACCAGATGACGCACGCCGCCTTCCACATCACCGACTGGGGCGCCCGGCCCCAGGACGTGCCGCCCGACGTGGCCGAGTACCTGGAGAACTGGCTGCCGGTGTGGTTCGAGGTGTGGGCCGAGGCGGGCCAGTGGGACCTGCTCGGCGAACTGCTGATCGTGGGCGCGTCGCTGCCCGAGCCCCGGTGCGACCCGGCGGAGTGGGAGCTGTTCGCGGGCCTCCAGCACGCCGACGGGCTCGTGCCGCGCGACTCCGAACCCGTGGACGACGACCCGCGCGAGCGCTTCGAGGCCAACCAGCACACCGCCGTCGTGGCCACCGTGGCGGGCACGGTGGCCCTGTCCCGCCTGCTCGGCAGGGGCGCGTGAGGGAACTCGTCGCCGACCTGCCCGCCGCCGCGGGAAACGTGACGGGAGTCGCTGTCGCCGTGCGCCAGGACGGCCGGGAACGGCTCCTGGTGGGCGGCACGACCGACCGCGCCCGCCCGCGACCCCTGACCGGCCGGACCCGCTTCGAGATCGGTTCGCTGACCAAGACGTTCACCGCCCTGCTGCTGGCCGAGATGGCCGCCCGGGGCGAGGTGGACCCGACCGGTCCGGCCCGCGACCACCTGCCGCCCGGCGCGGCACCCGGACTGGGGCGCGGGGTCACCCTGGAGCGCCTGGCCACGCACACCTCCGGCCTGCCCCGGCTCGCGCCCGGTCTGCTGCGGCGGGCGGTGCCGCGCTGGCGCACCAACCCCTACCGCACCTTCGGCCCCGCCGAGTTCGCCGACGCGGTGCGCCGGACCCGGTCCGGTCCGCCCGGCCGGTACCGCTACTCGAACTTCGGCGGTGCGGTGCTGGGGTGGGCGCTGGCGGAGGCCGCCGGCCGGCCGTTCGAGGACCTGCTCGCCGCGCGCGTGCTGCGCCCCCTGGGCTTGGCGGACACCGGTTTCGACCCGGCCCCGCAGATCACCGGGCACCTGCGCGGCCGGCCCCGGCCGCCGTGGGAGATGCCCGGGTTGGCCGCCGCCGGGGCGCTGCGCTCGTCGGCGGCCGACCTGCTGCGCTTCCTGACCGCCCACCTGACCGCCCACCTGACCCCCGACGGCACGCCGCTGGGCACCGCCCTGACCGAGGTCGCCCGGCCGCGGGCGGCGGCCGGCGACCACGACCTCTGCCTGATCTGGAACCTGCGCCGGCGGGCGGACCGCGACCTGCTGTTCCACTCCGGGGGCACGCGCGGCTGCACGTCGTTCATCGCGTTCAGCCGGCGCACCGGGACCGCGTTCGTCGCCCTGGCCAACGCGGGGCCGACCGTGGGCAGCACCTTCGTGCAACGTTCCTACGAGGTGGCCTGGACGCTCGTCGAACAGGCCGAGGTCGACCGCGGTACCAACGGCGGGACCAACGGCGGCTACAGCAGGGGCGTGCTCGGGTCGACGCCGCACAGCGCGCGCCCGTAGTGCTCGATGCCCGTCGTGGGGACCATGATCGCGTGCGTGGCCAGGGCCTGGATGTCCCGGGAGATCTGGTGGATCGGGTGCTTCGTGGCGATCCCCGACGCCCCGGAGCCCAGCCGCAGCACCTCGACCGCCTCGGTGCACAGCCGTGACGCGTAGCCCACGTGGCCCCAGATCCGGGCCCGGTCGACCTGGTCGGTGAGCACGCCCGTGGCGACGCGGTCGTCCATCAGCGCGGCGACCTGGTCGGCGAGCAACCGGGCGGCGTCGATCTTCATCCTGGTCTCGGCGACCTGGTGGTGGGTGGTCGCGGCGTCGCGGTGGTGGGCGTAGCCGGTGTAGGCGACCTGGCCCCGGCGGGGCAGGCGCTCCATCGCGAACTCGTGGGCGGCCTCCGCCATGCCGAGGAAGGTCGCCACGGCGCTGGTGAGCAGGTAGGGCAGCGGCGGGTGCCGGAAGAACGGCGAGCCGGCGTTGCGCTCGCTGTGGTGGCGCTGGTCGAGCAACGTCGTCGTCGGGATCGCGAACCGGTGCGGGATGAAGACGTCCTGACCGGACACGGTGTTGCTGCCGGTGCCCTCCATGCCGCTGACGTACCAGTCGTCCTCGATGGTCAGGTCGCCGGCCGGGATGAGGAAGTGGGCCAGTTCGCCACCCTCGACCACCGCCGGTTGCAGCATCCGCGCGGCCTGCCGGCAGCCGCTGCTGAACGGCCAGCGCCCGGACACCGAGTACCCGCCGTCGACCGCGACCGCCCGGCCGGGGACGGCCAGCGTGGCGCAGAAGAACGCCTCGGCGTCGGCGAAGACCTCCTCCTGCACGTCGTCCGGGAACTTGGTGAGCAGGAAGGCCGCGTCGGTGTAGATGGCCGAGACCCAGGACGTGGAACCGCACCCCCGGCCGATCTCCGCCAGCGCCGCGAGCTTGGTCCGCATGTCGCACTCGAGGCCGCCCAGGTGGCGGGGCAGGCCGGCGCGGTAGACGCCCGTCTCGCGCAGCGCGTCGAGGTTCTCCCGGGGGACGCGGCGCTCCTCGGTGCACCGCCGCGCGTTGGACCGCAGCAGGGGGACGACGGCGCGCACCCGGTCCACGAGATCCGGCATGGTGTCCTCCCGCTTTCGGCCCCGGCGTTCGCCGAAGCCACTGTGCCACAGGAGATCATCGGTACCCGGTGCGTGCGGGACACCGCACCCGAACGGCCCGAACCGATCACCGCACGTGCCGCACCGGCCCGCCCCGGTGCTCCGATCGGGCCGCCCGGGACGCGGATCGGCGCAACCCGCGCAGGCCCGTGGCACTCCGCCGCAGCGGTCGTCGGGCTTGGTGCGCGGTGGTGCGGGAACCGGGGTCAGTCCGGGGTGAGCCTGTACCTCTTGTCCTCGTACGGCAGTTCTTTCGCGGCCGGGCAGGCCCGGCGCAACGCCTGGGACAGGGCTCTGGGGTCGTGGTCGTCGCGGGGGTACCAGGCGGTGGTGCGGTACGTGCGGTCGCGAAAGCGGATCTCCACCACGTGCCAGCCGTTGGTCTCACCGCCGGTGTAGCCGACGAGCAGCGTGCGCAGGGCGGTGATCTCGTCCAGCGACCGGGTGACGGACCTGCCGTCCACCCGCGTCAGCGTGATCTGCCTGGCTGCGCCCGGGTCGACGTGGACGCGGACGACACCCCGTGCCCGCTTCCGCACGTCCAGGCCCAGGGGGAGCACGATGGGCAGCATCCCGAGCACGAGGAACAGCCCCAGCACCGGCTGGGCGAACCCGAGCGCCGCGCCGCCGACCGTCGCCACGACCGCCCACCGGAACTCCTTGCCCTGGGACGAGTCGGGCGGCGCGTCGCCGACCCAGCCGAACGGCACGTCCCCGTCGCCCGGTGACCGGCCCTGCTCGTCGAGGTCCGCCGGCCCGCGCGCCGGCAGCGGGACGTCGTCGCGGTTCCTCTTGCCCATGGTCGAGACGGTACTGCCCGGTGATCGTCGGACGCAGGGGAAGTTTCCGCCCGGTTCGGCCGGTCGTAATTCCTCTGTGGACGGTCAGCGGGCGAGCGCGGCCAGCGCGGCGCAGGTGTCGGCGATCTCGTCCGCGGTGTCGGCGGTCCGGTCGACCAGCGCGTGCATGGCGTACCCCGTCAGCACCGCGCGCAGCGCCGCGGCGATCCTCCGGGCCTCCTCCGGGGTGCTGCGCCGCGGCGGTTCGACGCCCGGCACGACCCGGTCGGTCAGCAGGGTGGCGTAGCGGTCGAGCTCCGCCTGCTTGATCTCGGCGACCTGGGCGCGCAGCTCGTCGTCGCGCAGGACGATCAGCAGTTCGTTCAGCTCGGTCCGTGCCTGGTCGACGTCGGCCGGGACGACGGCCTGCGCGGCGCACGCGCGCAGCACGCCGACCAGGTCCAGGTCCGTCGCGGCCAGCCGGGCGACCTCGTCGTGCCGGGCGTGGAACTGGTCGGCGACGGTGGCCCGGACCAGCTCGCGCCGGCTGCCGAAGATCGAGTAGATCGCGCCGGTGGTGAGCCCGGCGGCGTCGGCGATCGCGTCCAGCGAGGCGGCCGGACCGCGGCCGGCGATGGTCGCGCGGGCGGCCTCGATGAGCGCGGCGCGGTTGCGCTCCTGCTGCTCGGCGCGGGTCAGGCGCACGGTCGGCTCCCTGGACGGTTCGACGGGACGCGTCTACCGTAGCGCGTGCTATCCGAATAACGCTCATTATCTCAAATCGCCGCGGAGGCGCTGTGACCGATGACGTCGACATCCGGACCGCCCTGCGCGCGCTGCCCCGCATCGACCGGTTCCCCTCGGTGGACGAGCTGACCGCCGAACTCGACGCCCTGGCCGGTGGGTATCCCGACCTGGTCACCCTCCGGCGGATCGGCACCTCCCGGCTCGGCGAGCCGATCCGGATGGCGTCGATCGGGTCGGGCGACCGCGACGCGCTGGTCTTCGGCGGGCCCCACCCCAACGAGCCGGTCGGGTTCGCCTCGGTGCGGGAGCTGGGCCGGCTGCTGTGCGCCGACGACGCCCTGCGCACCGGGCTCGGGTACCGGTGGCACCTCATCCCGTGCATCGACCCGGACGGGGCCCGGCTCAACGAGTCCTGGTACGCCCACCCCGGCGACCGCGGGGCCTGTGCGCGCGGCTTCTACCGGCCGGCCGGGAACGAGCAGGTGGAGTGGACGTTCGCGCACCGGGAGGAACCCGGCTGGTTCGACGGCGTGCTGCCCGAGACGGCCGCGCTGGCGCACGCGATCGACCTCGTGCGCCCGGCGCTCCAGTCGTCGCTGCACAACGGCGAGTACGGCGGGGTCTTCCACTACCTGCGCACCGACAACCCCGACCTGCCCGGCCGGCTCGCCGAGGTGGCGGCGTGGTTCGGGCTGCCGCCGCACAACGCCGTGTGGGAGCTGCCGGAGAGCGGCGTGCTCGCGCCGGGGGTGCTGCGGTTGCCGACAGTGCAAGAGCTGGCCCGGCCCGGTCTCCCCGCGACGTTCGGGGCGAGCAGCGCCGACTACGCGAGCCGGTACGGCACGACGAGCCTCGTCTCCGAGGTCCCGTACTGGGAGGACGCTCGGGCGGCCGACACGTCGCCCTGCGGACGCGCGTTCGGCGAGGTGCTGCCCGTGCACCTGGCCCTGCTGCGCGAAGCCGTCGACGTGCTCGACGCCGTGGGCGAGACCGCCCGTCCCGACCTGCGGCTGGACACACCGTTCCGCCGCTCGGCCGCGGACACCGTCGACCAGGCCCGCGAGCTGTGCGACGGCTGGGCGCACGTCCTGCGGGACGAGGAAGCTTCGCGGCGGCCGGCCACCGTGGCGGAGGAGTGCTCGTTCGAGGTGCTGCCGCACGTGGTGCGGTTGCGCCTGGCCGGAACGGTGCTGCGCCTGTTCCGAGCGGAGATCGGAGCCGGCAACACGCGCGCGGGCGTGCGGCAGGGCGTCGCGGCGGTCGAGCGCCTGTTCACCACCTGGCTCGCCGAGGCCGACGAAGCCATGCCGGGCGAACCGATCGACCCCCGCCGCCTGGTGGCCACCCAACTCGCCGCCACCCTCACCGCCGCCGCCACCCTCCGCTGACCGCGGGGCCTGGTCAGCGCCCGCTGCCCTCGGGTCGGCGGGGGAGGGGGACCTGCCCGCGGCGCGGGTCGGGCGGGCAGTGGCGGGCGATGAAGACCGGGCAGCGGGCGTGGTGGAGCGCGGCGCGGGTGGTGGGGCCGGAGCCCGCCACGACCAGGATGTCCGTGTCGGCGTACCGGGTGATCGCCTCGTGCGGGTGCATCCGGGCGAGCACCGACGTGTGCCGGACGCCGCGCAGGACGTCGTCGGCGTGGGCCAGCGGCCACTCCGGGGCGTCCGCCCGCACGGGGAGCGGCGGGCAGGCGTACAGGACGCGCAGGGCCGCGCCGCGCTGGTCCGCCAGCACGGCGGCCCGGCCCAGCACCGGGTCGTCGCCGATACCGGTGATCAGGGCGGTGATCCGGTGGTGCGCGGGCGACGTGCCGCCGCGGACCACCACGACGTCGCACGTGGCGTGGTCGGCCAGCGCCAGCACGTGCGGGTGCACGCTCGTCGGGCCGCTCCCGTCCTGGGCGATCACCAGGAGCCGGGCGTCGGGCAGGGGGCCGGTCCGGTCGGGCGGGTGCGGTTCGACCGGTGCCCCGGTGAGCCGGGCGTGCTCGGCGGCCCACCGCCGCGCGGGATCGTCGGGGCGGGACGGCCCGGTCGCCACGGCCACCGGGGCGACGGGGGAGATGACCAGGTTGTCCATGGCCCCCACCATTCCCCCTCGACGGCGGTCGCGGCAGGGCCGTCCGTGCGGTCGTGGCCGGGACGGGGACCCGGGACCGGCGCGGCGGCGCTCCGGCGGGGAGTCCCGGGGCCCGGCTCGCGGGTGTAACCGGTGGGGCCCGTCCGCCGATACAGCCGGTGATGGGATGGGGGGCACAGTGGCTGGGACGGAGTGCGGGGACGACTCGGTGATGCGGTTCGCGTTGGCGGGTCTGGTGATGGCCGCCGTGACGAACGTCGTCGTGGCGTTGTCCGATGCCGTCGTGTGGGCCTGGTGGGTGGCGGGGAGCTGCCTGGCGCTCGCGTTGGTGCTCGGTCTGGCGTGGACGGTGCGCCGCGTCCGGACCCGGGACGTGGCGCGCGAGGACGTCAGCGCGCGCGACAGGGCCCGTGCGCCGGTCCGGTAGGGCGGTAGTGTGACGTCCCGTGCAGGTCCACGACGTCGACCCACTCCTTCCCGATCGGTTCCGGCCGGTCGACGGCTTGCGCAGCGTGCGGTTGTCCGAGGTCGCCTCGCTCGCCGACCTGCTGGAAACCATCTCGTCCTTGCGCCGCAACGATCCCGCGGCGCGGTTCCTCTGCACCCTCGACAGCCTCGGCCAGTGCTGCTACACGAGCATGCACGCGCTGGAAGACCCCCGCTTGGACGTGCCGTCCTACGAGGACGGTGCCGGGCCCGCCCACGAACAGGCACGTCTGCGGCAGGTCGCGGCCAAGCTGGACGACCCGGCGCTGCGGTTCTCGTGGGAAGCGCTGCCCGGCACGGTGGTCACGAACGTGGCCGACGTGGAGGCCCTGGTCACGGTGAACCGGGAGCCCGACGCGGTGCTCGATGACGTCGTCTACGTGCAACCACTGCCGGTGGAGCGGGACGACCTGCTCATCGCCGGGCTGCCCAACGGCTACTTCAGCGCCGACTGGGACGTGTTCCAGAACCACGCGGTGATCCGCCGGCTGCACGAGCGCCACGGCTACCGGTTCTTCGGCATCGGGGCCGCCTGGCTGGGGTTCCTCCGCGACGACCCGACGAGCCCCGCGTCCGACGTGGTCGCCGACCTGGTCCACCTGTACGGGTGGGCCGAGGAGGCGGCGGACTCCTGGCGGGCGCTCGGCGACCTGGTGGAGCGCAACGGGTGGCTGTTCCTGGGCTACGCCGAGGACTTCGCCGAAGCGCTCGGCTGACTCAGGTTCTGCCGGTGAGCAGGAAACGCAGGTAGTGGCCGTAGGTGATGCCGCGGTACGCGTCGGCCCGCGTCGCGCTGTCGGCGACAGCCTGGTGGGCGCGGTCCAGCACGACGGCGGCTTCGGCCACCAGTCGGTCGTGGTCCACGCGGCTGCGGGCCGTGGACGTGTTGGCGGCCTTCAGGCTTTCGGCCAGGTCGACCTGCTCGGCGCGCAAGGCCGCCTGGAGTTCCCGCGTCGCCACTTCGGCGCGTTCCCGCTCGGCCTGGTACTCGACGTCCAGCGCCGCCCGCTCGGCGGCGAAGCGGTCCCGGATCGCCTGGTGCTCGGCGGGGTCCAGCGCGGTCGGCCGGTTGCCGGCGCCGATCGTGGTCAGGTTCGCCCGCCACTGGTCGACGCGGCCGGTCTTGACCGCGCCGATCCCGGCGGCGCGCACGGCCCGGCCGTCGGCCAGCACGAACGCCGCCACCCGGGTGTTGCCGATGGTGGCGTAGCTGACGCCGACGAAGTCCGCGGCGGTGCGGATGCCGACCGCCGCCAGGTTGGCCGTCAACGCCTGCCCGATGCCCTCGATCCCCGCCGTCCTGATCGGGAACCTCGCCAGGTACGCGCGCAGGTGTTCCTTCTGCCGCAGGGCGAGCAGCCGCTGCGCCTCCAGGTGCGCCCGGGTCGCCGACGCCTGCCGCTCGCGGTCGATCCGGTCCAGTCGCTGCCGCACGGCCTGCTGGTGCGCGGCCCGGCGCTCGTTGTGCCGCTGCTGCAGGGCGTGCCGTCGGCGGTCCTGCTCGGCCTTGAGCTTGTCGGCGGCCCTGGCCGCCTGCCAGGTCTCGCGGTCCAGCCACGCGGTCCGGGCAGCGGCGGCCTGGCGGGCGGCGTGCAGCCGCTTGCGCTCGGCGCGGGCGGCACGGGCCTCCGGGACCTCGGGGCGGCGGCGGTAGTCCGCCGCGGTCGCGCCGGCCCACGCCAGCACCGCGGCGAGGTCGAGACCGGCGACCGCCGGTTCCAGGAACAGCGCGGCCGGCACGCCCAACGGCAGCAGCACCGCCAGCAACCACGTCAACGCGGCGGGCAGCGGGGTCCGCCCGGCGAACCGCGCCTGCGGCAGCGGGGCGGGCATGTGCCCCTGCACGCGCTCGGCCACCCACGACGGCAGTGCGGCGCTGCCCGGCACCGCCACCTCGGCGACGTCGAGCGGTCCGAGCGGTTCCAGCGGCGGGGGAGCGGCGCGGTGGTGCAGCAGGACGTCCCGGAAGCGCCCGGCCAGCCCGCGCAGCCTCGGGTCCGGGTGGCCGGTCAGGGTGGCCAGCCGGAACGAGTTCGCCGGGTCGGTGAAGTCGGACTCGGCGAGCAGCAGGTTCTCGGCGTCCTCGTCGCGCAACTGGTGCCACAGCGCGGGGTCGACCGTCAGCGCCACCAGCGACAGGTAGACCACCCAGGACGAGAACCGGTCGACCTCCGGGCCGAAGTCGGCCGCCGTGCGGTCGGGCGACTGGTAGTTGCGGTGGCCGGTCTCGACCGCCGGCAGCCCGGCCAGCGCCGGGACGTAGACGCCGTCGTAGTCGACCAGCCGCAGCGCGCCGTCCTCGTCGACCAGGATGTTGCCGTGCTGGAGGTCGCCGTGCCCGACGCCCGCCGCCGCCAGGTCGGCCACCAGGGTCGCGAACCGGTCGGCCAACCCCGACAACGCGGCCGGATTCGCGGTGTTGCGCTCGATCCAGCGGATCAGGCCGACGCCCTCGACCCATTCCATCCGCAGCACCGGAAACCAGGCGCCCTCGACCATGATGCCTTTGTCGAGGTAGTCGAAACCGACGGTCCAGCCGTCGGCCAGGCCCGCCAGGTGTGCGCCGATCGCGCGGTAGCGGGCGGCCTGTTCGCGCACTTCCCGGGTGAAGCACTTGACCGCGTAACGGGTGCCGTCCGCGGCGGTCACCGAGAACACGCTCGCGAAGTTCCCGGAGATGGCGCGCGGGCGGCCCAGCGCGTCGACCCGCACGTCCGCGCCGGCCAGATCGGTGCCGCGAAAGCACAACTGCGTGTTCTGCAACGCCTCTACGTACGTCGCACCGGACGGGAACGCGCGGCCCGGTTCGTCATCCGAGGTCCACGTGAACGACCGTGACGTCGTCATTGCGCATCGCCCCCTCCGCGCGCACCTTCTCCAACCACCCCTGGAACCCGTCGGCATCGCCCGGTGAGGTGAAGTCGCACAACGCGGTCCAGGGCCGTTCCCCGCGCTCGACCTCGCGCAGGAACCACGCCGCCAGCGCGTCCGTGCAGAGGAAGAACTGGTCGCCCTGCTCGGCTTCGCCCGACGCCGTCCGCACGTGCCGCGCCAGCAGCGCGTGGTCCCGGTTGAACGCGTTGACCAGTCCCGGCGAGTTGTCGAACCCGCTCGACGACTCGACCGGGAACGCGCGCAGCAGCCGGTCGTCGCGGGTGTGGAACAGGCAGCTGTCGCCCAGGGCGGCGGCGTCCCACGAGGTCCGCTGCGCGGTGCCGGTGCCGGTGCCGGTGCCGGTGCCGGTGGCGGTGGCGGTGGCGAACCGCGCCGCGAGCACCGTCGAGTGCGGTCCGCGGTCCAGCTTGGGCTGCTCGTACCAGGCGATCGGCCGGCCGTCGGCCTCCCGGGCCGCCACGTACTCCGCGAGCCACTCCTGCCAGGCCCGCCCGGCGTCGACCAGGGCGGTGGCGAACCGGTCCGCGTCCCGCAGCACGTCCTCACCGGCGCGTGCGGCGTCCGCCACCGACGTCGCCAGCAGGTCCGCCCACTCGCCCGCGAGCAGGCTCTCCGAGGCCCCGTCGGCCACGGCCGCGCAGACTGGTTCGGCGAGCCACTCGTCCGGGGCGGCCGCGGGCCGGACGCGGTGGGCGTCCTCGCATTCCCGCAATGAGTTGCCCTGTTTGGGCGCGCGCAGGGCGGAGGTGTACATACCGCTGGTCAGCGCAGGTCCGTCGCGCGGGTGCCGATGTCCAGGAATTGGACGATCGAGGTGATGTCGGCGTTGTAGACGAACCCCCGGGTGGTTTCGGTGGCCGCCACGCCCTGCTGGAGCGCGTAGAAGCGCATGTGCGGCGGCAGGACGCTGGACATGCCGAACAGGGAACGCGCGTAGGCGTCGGGAAGGCCCAGGTCGGAGTCCGGGAAGGTGACCGGGACGGCGGTGCCCGCGGAGACGTGCAGGTTGAACAGCAGCGCCGCGCCGTCGGCACTGACGTGGGTCTGAACGGACCAGGCGGCACTGGTCGGGTCGCCGTCGGTGGACTCGCCGTCGGTCAGGTTGAGCACGATCGGCGGGAAGCAGTCGGGGTGGCGCCGCACCCAGTCCGCGACCAGCTCCCCGGCCCGCGCCAGCGCCCGGTTCATCGGGGTCGCGCCGTTGGCCACCGGGTCCACCCAGACCGGGAAGCTGGTGCTGGTCTCGACCAGCCCGCCGGCCCCGTCGGGGACCTTCTTGAGCCGCTTCTCCACCCGGGCCGGCCGGTCCGCCACCTGGCTCAGCGGCACCAGCTCCCGGCCGGCGAGCGGCCCGGTGAAGGCGGAGCCGACGGTGTGCCCGTAGCCGATGGCGGCGATGTGGAAGTAGTCCCGGACGCCTTCCTCCTTCGCGCACTTCACGCTCAGTTCGGCGAGCAGCCGGTTGATGGCGTCGGCGACCACGTCCGCCTTGCGCTGCTGCGCGCCGCCGCCGATCGGGTCGCTCATCGACGCGGACTGGTCGATCAGGAACACGATGCAGGACGGGTTGGCCCGACTGATCTCGGCTGCGTATGTCACCTGGACGTCCACCTCTCACACGACCGCCCGGTGCGGTGCCGGGCTCGCCGCCCTGGGCCGGTACTACGCTCTGTTAACACCCGTGAACACGGATCGTCACCTGAAACTGCGACGGATGTGTTCGCCGAAAGGGTGTTGATCACCCGAAATGTTAGCGTCCTCCAGATTCGTCCGGTCGTGTGGTCACCGTGCGTCCACCGTCCGGCGCAGCCGAGGGCGCTCGTCGCCCGGACGCGCTGCTGCGGCGGCGCGGTCCGGGTGCGTCTCAACCGGCCGCTGTCCTGCGGAGACCCGTGAACGGGCGGCCACGCGGTGTGCACGCCCGGCGGCCGGGGTTTCGCGGGTCGCGGGCCGCGGTCGCCGATTGAGACCGGCGGACCACCCGGGACGTGCGGAACCCGTGTTGTGCGGAGGCCGGATCGTGGTCTTTTCCGTATCAGCACGGGCCGCGCGGCAGGAGGGTCGCTCACATTCAGGGGTGGCCGGGCAGGTGGCCGGGTTATTCCGGGTGACCGGGATAATATGGCGAACCGTGACCGGGTAGTTCTTGTGACGTGAGCCGTTCGGCGCTCTGCGGGCTACTCCTAGGCAAATAGTGTTTCGCACGAATCGCGGTACCCGTGCCCGAACCGCGCTGTCTACATTATTCGAGGTATGTCCCGGGTTCCTCGGACGGAGGCGCGGCGGAGGTGCCCGGAAGGGCGCCTGTCCGCCTCGTCCGGGGCCGGAAATGTGGTGGCCGAGTTGATCTGAATGGCCGCCGTGGTGCTTCCGGCGTTGGCCCCCAAGCCGCGAGGGTGGGCCGGAGAAGATGGTCGAGAGAGTCCTCGTGGACTCCCTGGCAAACCGCAACGGTGCGGGATTCCGTGCTACCTGAAAGGGTTATGCCTTGGTTTCGAATACTGTTGGTTCGAAGCGGCTGGGGTCATTTCTGGCGACGCTCGTCGTCGTGGCCGCCGGGCTGCTCCCGGCCGCGGGCGTCGCCGCCGCGGAGGGCGGCCGGCACCACCGGCACGGCCTCGTCCTGGGCGAGGTCGCCCGCCCGAAGCCGGCCAGACCCACGCCCACCGTCGAACGTGACGGTCCCATCGCGCCGGTCGCCCACGCGCCGGCCCTGCTCCCCGCCGACAAGGTCGCGCTGCGCCCGCTGGTGATCGGCCTGGACGCCGCGGACTTCGGCCTGCCCACCTGGAAGGCCGTGCTGGACCGGACCGGGTCCCCCTACGACGTCCTGCTGGCCAAGTCCGAGCCGCTGACCCCGGCCCGGCTGGTCAACGCGGACGGCACCGGCCGCTACAGCGCCATCCTGCTCACCGACAACGCCCTGCTGCACCCCAACGGGTCGGGCGACTACGTCAGCGCGTTCGACACCACCGAGTGGCGGACGCTGTGGGGCTACGAGGCGGCCTTCCGGGTCCGCCAGGCCTCGCTGTTCACCTCCTGGGGGACCTTCCCCGAGGACTACTGCCTGCGGCCCGGCGTCGAGGGCGGTTCCACCGAGAAGTTCAGCGCCAAGCTGACCGACGCCGGCGGCAAGCTGTTCGACTACCTCAAGCCGACGGCGACCGTCCCGATCACCGACTCGTACGTCTACCGGTCGGTCCTGGCCCCGGGCTGCGCGGCCGAACCGCTGCTCAAGATCGGCGACTACGTGGTCGGCGTGACCAGCACGTCGACCGACGGGCGCGAGCGGGCGGCGCTGACCTTCACCTCCGACCAGTACCTGGCGCAGACCGACCTGCTCGGCTACGGCCTGCTGCGCTGGGCCACCCGGGGCGTGCTGCTGGGCGAGTCCCGGCACTGGATCAACGTCGACGTCGACGACCTGTTCAACTTCACCGACCACCTGTACCCGGACGGGCACCTGGAGACCGACCCGGGCTACCGGATGACCGGGGCCGACATCGCGTCCAGCGAGGCCCAGCAACGGGCGCTGCGCTCGTCGCCGATGGCCGCCGGCTTCACCCTCAACCTGCCCTACAACGGCAGCGGGGTCGATGACGAGGCACCGTCGCAGTGCGAGGACGCCGACACGCCGGACCCGTTGACCAGCTACTCCCGCTGCCTGTCGCGCAGCTTCCGCTGGCTCAACCACACGGTGAACCACCCGGAGCTCAACTTCACCGACTACGACACCGCCCGGGACGAGATCGAGGACAACCTGGACATCGGCCGCGACATCGGGCTGACCGTGCCGACCGACGTGCTCAAGACGCCGGCCTACTCGGGCCTGGGCGTGTACAACCCGAACCCGGATGCCCCGGACACCGACCCGCCGACGGACTTCGGCCTGGCCAAGTCCAACAAGTCCATGCTCGACGCGGCCTACGACGTCGGCGTGCGGTACCTGCACGGCAACATGTCGTTCCCCAGCCACGTGCCGAGCTGCTTCAACTGCGGCATCAAGCACCCGCTGCGCCCGGAGCTGCTCGTCGTGCCGGACTGGCCGACCAACATCGGCTACCACACCACCGCGCCCGCCGAGCAGACGTTGTTCTACAACAGCTTCTACGGGCCCAAGGGCAAGTTCCCCTTCCACGACCACGACCTGAGCTACACCGAGATGGTCGACTACGAGGCCGAGGTCGCGCTGCACCACGTGATGTCCGGTTCGGCCTACGCGCACACGCTGCACCAGGGCAACCTGCGGCAGTACGCATCCGGCCGCAACCTCACCTTCGACTGGCTGAAGGTGGTCGTGGCCAAGTACAGCGAGCGCTACCAGGTGCCGCTGCGCAACCCGGACTGGCCGGCGCTCGCGAGGTACGTGCAGGCGCGCACCCAGCACCACGCCGAGATCACCGCGAAGCGTGATCCGGTGTGGAACAAGTCCGACAACACCATCACGTTCACCCCGGCCACCACCGGGTCGCTGTTCCTGACCGGCGCGACCGCGCCGTCGGGGGAGACCGACCGCTACGGCACCGACCGCATCACGCGGGTGCCGATCAAGGCGGGCGCCCGGGTCGTGGCCACGGCGGTCCCGCGGCGATGAACCGATTACGGCCCGGTTCCGCTCCGCACGTCCCGCTGCTGATGGTCGTCGCACTGCTGATCACAGCGATCACCCTGACGAGTCCGGCCATCGACGACGGTTCGGGCGGAGCGGAACCGGTGCCCGTGCCGGTTCCCGTCGCCGTCAAGAAGGAGGTCCCGGTGCGAGTCGCGGACGAGGGCGTCGCGCGGCGGGGCGAACTGGTGGCGCTGCGGCAGCTCGTGATCGCCACCGGGCCGGACGACTTCGGCCTGGGCACCTGGCGTTCGGTGCTGGACCGCTTCGGCACGCCCTACGACGTGCTGCTCGCGGGCTCCGAGCCGGTCACGCCGCAACGCCTCACCACCCCGGAGGGCGTCGGCCGGTACAACGCGATCCTGCTCACCAACAACGCCCTGCTCCGCGAGGGGCCCGCCGGGCAGTTCACCTCGGCACTCGACGGTCCGCAGTGGACCGCGCTGTGGGACTACGAGCGGACCTACCGGGTGCGGCAGGTCGCGCTGAACACGGCCGCGGGCACCGAGCCCGAGGACCACTGCCTGCGCGCCCGGAGCGAGGTGGCGGTGGAGGGCACGCCCGTGCCGCTCGCGCTGACCGACGCCGGCCGCGAGGTGTTCGACCACCTGAACCCGGACGTGCGCATCCCGCTCACCGGGTCCTACCTGTACCGCACGGGCCTGGCCCCGGGCTGCACCGCCGAACCCCTGCTGACCGCCGGGGACGACGTGGTCGCGGTGCTCTCGCGCGCGCCGGACGGCCGGGAACGGCTCGCGCTCACCTTCTCCACCGGCGTGGGCTCGGTCCCGGAGCTGCTGCTGGGCCGGGGACTGCTCCGCTGGGCGACCAGGGGGGTGCTGCTCGGCGAGCAGCGGCACTGGTTCTCGGTGGACGTGGACGACTGGTTCAACGTGACCATGCGGAAGTACCCGGACGGTCGCACCGGCCTGTACCGGCTCGACGGCCGGGACGCCGTCGCGGCCGCCGCCGCGCAGGACGAGCTGGCGCGCCGACACCCGCAGGCCGGGGAGTTCCGGCTCAACCTGCCCTACAACGGCAGCCGGCTGGACGCCGGCGCGCCCGCCACGTGCGAGGACACCGGCAGTCCGGACTCGCTCAGCGGCTGCTCCAAGTTCCTGGTCGACGAGTTCCGGTGGGTCAACCACACCGCGAACCACCCGCAGATGAACGACACCACCTACGCGGTCAACCGGGCGGAGATCGAGCGGAACCTGGAGTTCGCGGCCGCGGCCGGGATCCCGGTGCCGCCGACCGTGCTCAAGACGCCCGAGTACTCCGGCCTGGGCGTCTACCACCCGGACCGGGCCGACCTGTCGGGCCCGCCGACCGACCACGGGCTGGGCGGGTCCAACCAGGCCCTGCTCGACGCCGCGCGCGACCTGGGCGTGAAGTACGTGCAGGGCAACATGTCCTTCGCCGGGCACCGGCCGCCCTGCTTCAACTGCGGCGTGGCCCACCCGCTGCGCCCCGAGGTGTTCGTGGTGCCGGACTGGCCGACGTCGATCGCGTTCGAGGCGACCGAGCCCGCCGAGCAGACCGCGCTGTTCAACGCCGCCTACGGGCGGGCCGGCACCGACCCGGAGCACGGCGACCGGGACCTGACCTACGAGGAGATCATCGAGACCGAAGCCGAGATCGCCGCGCAGCACCTGATGAACGGGTCGGTCTACGCGCACACCCTGCACCAGGGCAACGTGCGCGAGTACCGGCCCGGACACAGCCTCACCTTCGACTGGGTCGGAGCGACGGTCGCGAAGTACTCCGCCTACTTCGCGGTGCCGTTGAAGAACCCCGACTGGGTGTCGCTGGCCGGGTACGTGGAGGCGCGCACCGCGCACTTCGCGGAACTGGCCGCGCGCCACGACGCGGTCTGGAACCGGGTCACCGGGACCGTCGCCTACACGCCCGCCGCGACCGGCGCGCTGTTCGTGACGGGCCTGGAGACCCGCCCGGCGACCGAAGCCGACCAGCGGTCGGCGGACGAGGCGGAAACCTACGGATCGGACACCGTGTCCCGGGTCGGCCTGACCGCCGGGGACCGCGTCGTCCTGAAGACGAGACCCGCCGCATGACGACGTACCAGCTCCGGCCGCCTACCACGGCCAGACACCTGCCGGACACCCGCACCCGCATCGCGCTCATCTCGGAGGGCACCTACCCCTTCCACCCCGGCGGGGTGAGCCTGTGGTGCGACCAGCTCGTCCGGGGGATGCCCGAACACGCGTTCACCGTCGTCGCCCTCACCGTCGACGGCACCGAACGCCCGACCTGGCCGTCCCCGGCCAACCTGGTGGAGGTGGTGAACCTCCCGCTGTGGGGCAGACGCCGGCGCCACGCGCGCCGGAAACCGAAGGGCTTCGCCGAGATCCACGACGCCTTCCTGCGATCGTTCATCCCGCACGCCGAGGGCACGGCCGAGGCGTTCCTGGCCGCGCTGCGCCGGATGTTCGACGCGGCGCGCACAGCGGACGTCGGCGCGGCCCTGGTGTCCAACGACGCGGTGTCGAGGATCGTCGACGTGACCGCCGAGGCGCACGGGGAACCGTTGCCGCTACAGGACGCGGTCGTCGTGGCCGACCTCCTGGAGCACATGCTGCGGCCGTTGTTCCACCCGCCGATCAAGGTCGACGTGTGCCACCTCGCGATGAACGGGCTCAGCGCGCTGGTGGGCCTGGCGGCGAAGTGGGCGCACGGAACCCCGATGCTCATGTCGGAGCACGGCGTGTACCTCCGGGAGCGCTACCTGGCCGCGGTGAAGGAGGACCTGCCGCAACGGGTCAAGAAGATCCTGCTCGCCTTCCACCGCGCGCTGGCCGGCGCGGCGTACCTGAGCTGCGACATGCTCGCCCCGCACTCGGGCTACAACCGCCGCTGGCAGCTGAGGAACGGGGCCGACGAGTCGCGGATGAGCACCATGTACAACGGCATCGACCCGGAGGACTTCCCGCAGGCGCCGGGCGAACCGGACGTGCCGACGATCGTGTTCGTCGGCCGCATCGACCCGCTCAAGGACCTGCACACGCTGATCCGGGCGTTCCGGGTGGTCCGCACCGAGGTGCCCGACGCCCGGCTGCGGATGTTCGGCCCGGTCACCGTCGCCAACGAGGGCTACCACGCGGGCTGCGTCCGGCTGGTCGAGGAGCTCGGCCTGACCGACTCGGCGGTGTTCGAGGGCCGGGTGCCCAACCAGGTCGACGCCTACCACGCCGGCCACGTCGTCGCGCTGACCAGCATCTCGGAGGGCTTCCCGTTCTCGCTCGTGGAGGCGATGTCGACCGGCCGGCCGCCGGTCTGCACGAACGTCGGGGGCGTGCCGGAAGCGGTGGGGGACGCCGGTTTCGTCGTGCCGCCGCGTGACCACGAGGCGGTCGCGCGGGCCTGCGTCCGGCTGCTGGCCGACGGCGGGCTGCGCCGCCGGCTCGGCGACCTGGCGCGGCAGCGGGTGCTGGAGCACTTCACCCTGCAACGCTGGAACGACAGCTACCAGGCCCGGTACGCCGAACTGGTGCTCGTCGGGAGGTCGGGATGACGCTGGAGGAGCTGGTCGGGAACATCCGGCCGCTGCTGCCCGACCCGGTCGACGAGCTCCAGGTGGCGGCGATGCTGGAGAGCCAGGGCGTCACCGACGAGGCGGCGGTCGCCGAGTACGGCATGGCCGACGTGTTCGAGCTCGCCCACCACGTCTACCCGTTGCTCACCCCCGCCGCGCCGGCCGCCGAGCCGCCGCCGGAACCGGCCCGGCCGTGGTGGGCCGACGTCATGCACGGCCTGCTCTACCTGATGCCCAGCGCCGTCTACCCGGCGGTGTTCGCCGTCCTGGGCGGGCCGGACATGTTGCGCGGCCTGGTCTTCGCCACGACCGCCGGGTGGGTGTGGGGCGCGGGCACGAGCTGGATCGGCCACCGGCTGACCGGCGCGGGCGCGACCCGGCTGGCGGCGCGCACCCTGGTGCTGCTCGGCGGCGGCGGGTTCGTGCTGGCCTTCGCCGGGGCGCTGCTGATCCTGCGCTGGTACGGCGGTGGCGTCGAGCTGGTGCTGTTCGTGCTGGCGCAGACCGGTTTCCAGGTCGCCTCCGGCATCCTGCTGTTCCACCGCCGGGAGGTGCTGCTGCTGGCGGCCATGCTGCCCGCCTGCCTGGCCGGTGTGATGCACCTGATCTCCGGCTACGCCGAGGAGATGGTCCCGCCGGTGCTGGTGGCCGGCCTGCTGTCGGTGTCGCTCGCGCTCGTCGCCGGGTACCGGACCGGCCGGGTGCGCGGCAACGACCCCGGCAAGGTCCCGCCGGCCCGGGTGCTCGCCCTCGGCGCCCTGCCCAGCACGGTGTACGCGGCGCTGTGCGCGGCTTTCCTGCTGCACACCGACGTCCGGTACGTGATGGGGCCGGTCGACCTCGCGGTGGGCGTCACGCCGCTCGTGGTCGGCATGGGGGCGGTCGAGTGGCGGGTGCACCGGCTGTTCGACCAGGCCGGCGCGCTGCTGCGGCGCTGCGCGTCACCGGCCCTGTTCGACCGGGCGATGTGGCGGCTGCTGCTGCGCGAACTGGCGACCTGCCTGCTCGTGCTCGGCGCGCTGGCCCTGGTGCTGCTGTCCGCGCTGAGGGCGGGCGGCGTGCTGACCGTGCACGGCGCGCTCCTGATCGACGCGCACGTCCTGCTCGGCGGCGCGTTCTTCCTCGGCTTCGTCCTCATCCGCACCGGCGGCACCGGCCGGGCCACCGCCTGCCTGGCCCTGGTGCTGCCGGTCGACGTGGTGCTGGTGGAGGTCACCGCGGCCGGCCCGGCCCGGTACGGCGACGTACCGGTGTTCCTGGGGTGCTGCGCGGCACTGTCGATCCTCCTGCTCACGGCGCTCCGCCGGAGCGTCGGGCAAGTACGGCACTACCGATGACAGAAGGGAACCTCGAATGCACGCGGTGATACTCGCCGGTGGTCAGGGAGTGCGACTACGGCCCTACACCACGGCGTTGCCGAAGCCCTTGGTCCCGATCGGCGAGGAGTACGCGATCCTCGACATCATCCTGCAACAGTTGCGCGCCCACTCGTTCGACCGCGTCACGCTCGCCATCGGCCACCTCGGATCGCTGATCCGGGCGTTCGTCGGCGACGGCTCGCGGTGGAACATCGAGGTCGACTACGCGGAGGAGGAGAAACCGCTGTCGACGATCGGCCCCCTGCTCAGCTTCCTGGACCGGCTCCCCGAGCAGTTCCTGGTGATGAACGGCGACGTCCTCACCGACCTCGACTACATCGCCCTGCTCGCGCACCACGTCTCCAGCGGGGCGCCGCTGACCGTGGCCACCTACCGGAGGAAGGTGAAGATCGACTTCGGCACGCTGGAGACCGAGCACGGTCGGATCGTCCACTTCGTGGAGAAGCCGGAACTGTCCTACGGGGTCAGCATGGGCGTCTACGCGATGTCGCGCGCGACGCTCGAACCGTACCCGGCGGACGTCCCGTTCGGGCTCGACGACCTGGTGCTCGACCTGCTCGAGCGCGACGCGGGACCGGCCGCGTTCGAGTTCGACGGGTACTGGCTCGACATCGGCCGCCCGGACGACTACGACGAGGCCAACCGGTGCTTCGGGGAGGTGCGATCGGTGCTGCTGCCCGGAGTGCGGGACGACACCCCGCTCGGAGCCGCGTCGTGACCGTGCGCAGGGTGCTGCTGTTCGGCGCGTCCGGGTACCTCGGGCGGGAAGTGGCCGGAGCCCTGTCCTCGGACCCTGGCGGCGCGGCGGTCGTCAGGGTCGGGCGGAGGGCCCCGGACGCGGTTGGCTGGGCGCGGCACGACCTGGTGACCGGCGGTGCCGGTGACCTCGCCGACCTGTTGAGCACCACCGCGCCGGACGTGGTGGTCAACTGCGTCGGTCTGCTCGACGGGACCTACGCGGAGATGGTGGCGGCCAACGTGACGGCCACCGCCCGCCTGCTCGACGCGATCCCGGCCGCGGCACCGTCCGCGCGGCTGGTCGTGCTCGGGTCGGCGGCGGAGTACGGCGTCGTGCCCGAGGGCGTGGCGGTCACCGAGGACACGCCCGCGAACCCGGTCGCGGCGTACGGCATCACCAAGCTGGCGGGCACGACCCTCGTGCGCGCCGCGGTCACCGCGGGCAAGCTCGACGCCGTGGTGCTCCGGGTGTTCAACCCGATCGGCGCGGGACTGCCGGACGGGACCGTCCTGGGCCGGGCGGCCAGTGCCGTCCGGTCGGCGTTGGGCGCGCCCGGTCAGGAGGTCCGGCTCGGCCCGCTCGGGGCCTACCGGGACTTCGTGGACGTGCGGGACGTCGCGGAGGCGGTCTCCCGGGCCGCGTTCTCGGCGACCCGGCCCGACCCGGTGCTCAACGTCGGCAGCGGCGTGGCCGTGCCGGTCCGGGACGCGGTCGGCCTGCTCGCCGAGTTCGCCGGGTACACCGGCCGGATCGTCGAGTCCGACCCGGCACCCGCCCGGTCCGGCGCGGTGAACTGGATCGCGGCCGACCTGACCCGCGCCCGGCGGAGCCTCGACTGGTCGCCGCGCCGGGACCTGCGGGCCTCGGTCCGCGACCTCTGGGCCGCGGTGGGCTGACCGGTGCGAGCGGTTGGAACGGCGGCCACCGCCCGTTCCAACCGCCCGCGGCTCACGCCGAGTGGTGGTCCCGGTACCACGCGAAGGTCCGGCGGACGCCGTCCTCCAGCGACACCCCGGGCTCGAACCCGGTCAGCTCCCGCAGCAGCGCCAGGTCCGGGCACCTGCGCCGGACCGAGCCGGCCGGCGCGGGCTCCCGGTCCAGCACCGGGTCGTGCCCGGCGATCTTGAGCACCAGCTCGGTCAGCTCGCCGATGTTGGTCTCCACCGAGTCGTTGCCGATGTGCACGATCCGGTCCGCGGCCCGCTCCGCCGCCATCAGCCGCACCATCGCCTCGACCGCGTCGTCCACGTGGCAGAACGCCCGGAACTGGTCGGAACCGTAGACCCGGAACGGGTCCTCGCGCCGGATCGCCCGCAGGCACAGCTCCGGGATCACGTGGTCCGCGCCCATCCGGGGCCCGTAGACGTTGTGGAACCGGCCGATCACCGCCGAGAAGCCCTTCGCCCGCGCGCTGTGCACGACCGCCGCCTCACCGAGCATCTTGCTGATGCCGTAGGCGAACCTCGGCGCGGTGACGTCCTCCACCAGCAGCGGCACGTCCTCCGGCGTGGGCACCGGCACGACACCCCGGGTCACGCCGCCCGCGTAGGCCTCGCTGGTCGAGGCGAAGAACAGCCTCTGGTGGGGCTTGAGCCACGCCAGCGTGTTCAGCACGGCCAGCGTGTTGACCCGGACCACCCGCTCCGGGTCGCGCTCGACGTTGCGCACGCCGACCACCGCCGCCAGCAGGTAGACGTGGTCGGCGTCGTCGGGCAGCGCGGCGAACGCGGCCGGGTCGGTGAGGTCGGCCGAGTGCACCGGCACGTCCAGCGCCGCCAGCTCCGGGTCGTCGCGGCCGCGCGAGAAGTCGTCCACGATCGCGACCCGGTGGCCGTCGGCGAGCAGCCGCCGGGTCAGGTGCAGGCCGATGAAGCCCGCGCCGCCCAGCACCAGCGCCTTCACCGTGCGTCCCGCTCGTAGCCCAGGCCCGCGTAGCGCACCCCGTGGCCGGTCACCCGGTCACCGTCGAGCACCCGCCACGAGTCGTAGACCAGGCCGATGTTCGAGCCCGGCAGCACCGCGTCCACGTCCAGCTCGCGGTACTCGGGGTGGTCGGTGATCACCAGCACCGCGTCGGCCGCGGCGAACCCGTCGCGCAGGTCGACCGGCTCGCCGCCGTGCGCCCGGATCACCTCCGGGCCGACCAGCGGGTCGTGGCCGATCACCCGCACGCCGGCGGCCTCGAACACCGGCATCATCGACACGATCGGCGTGCCGCGCATGTCGTCGGTGGGCGGCCAGCCCTTGTAGGCCCAGCCGAGCACGAACAGGGTCTTGCCGCGCGGCTCGTCGAGCAGGTCGACCACCCGGCCGGCGACGTGCACCGGGGTGTCCTCGTTGACCTGCCGGGCGGCCAGGATCAGCGGCGGGACGTAGCCCGCGTCGGCCGCGGCGGACAGCAGGATGTACGGGTCCTTGGACAGGCAGCCGCCGCCGACGTAGCCGGGCTTGGCGATGTTGGGCCGCGGGTAGTCCAGGTTGGTCGCCCGGATGACCTCCAGCGGGTCCAGGCCGAACTGCTCGGTCAGCCTGGCCACCTCGTTGCCGAACGAGTAGATGACGTCGGTGTGGCAGTTGTTGGTGAGCTTGACCAGTTCCGCGGTCTCCAGGTCGGACACCGGCACGACCTGGCCCGCCAGCCCGCCGAACAGCTCGACGCCCAGCGCCAGGCTGTCCTCGTCCAGCCCGCCCACCACCTGCGGCAGCTCGACCAGCTCGCGCAGCGCCTGGCCCTGGATGGTGCGCTCCGGCGCCATCACCAGCCGGGCCGAGCCCCACGCCTCGACCAGCCGGGGCAGCACGACCGACCGGGTCGCGCCGACCGGGACCGTGCTGCGCACGACCACCAGGGTGTCCGGCGAGCACCGCTTGGCGATGTGCTCGGCGGCGGCGGCCAGGTTGTCCAGGTACGGCCGGTGCCCGGCCTGCTCGACCGGCGTCGAGACGCAGATGACGGCCGCGTCGACCCCGTTGTCGGGCAGTTCCGGGTACAGGAAGATGCGCTTGCCGACCCACTCGCCGAAGACCTCCTCGACGCCGGGTTCGAAGATGTGCGGGCGGCCCTGCGCCAGCGAGTCCAGCACCGCGGACTGGCTGTCGACGCCGTGCACCTCGTACCCCTTGCGGGCCAGCGCGGCGGCCAGGGTGAGGCCCACGTAGCCCATTCCGACTATTCCGATCCGCCGCAGTTCGCGCGACCCGTTCGTCACATTCCGCTCCTTGCCTGGTCGGGGTGCCCGATGTAGTCGAAGGTCACCGGCACGGTGTGCTGATCCGGTCCAGCGCGCGCACCGTGACGTATCCTTCGAAACCTTCTTCGCGGTACCTGCGGCAGGCTGTCGCGACGTTCTGCGGATCGGTCGCGTAGTCCACCGCCAACACCGTCTTGCCGGCCTCGCGGAGCGCGCGGGTGGCGGCGAGGTTCGTTCCGCAGTAGTCCGCCGAACAAGGTTTGTCGGTGGCCTGGAAGAACAGCTCCTCCACCCCGATGCCGTCGACCGCGGCGAGGTAGCCCGGGTACTCGTGCAACTCCGGGGAGTTCTGCGGGAACACCCGGAAAGCGGGGTTCGCGCGCTTGCCGTACTCGCTGATCCGGGCGATCAGGTCGACCATCCGGCGACCGAGTTCGGGGCGCTGGAGACCGCCGACCAGGTCGAGGTCGATCTCCTCGTAGGCCAGCGGGGTGTCCAGGTAGACGCCGTCGAACCCGGCGGCCAGCGCGCGGTCCAGCCGGGGCCGGACGGCCAGGTTCCACCAACTGGGCTCCCAGTAGCGGACGAAGTGCTCGCCCGGCCAGCTGGTCCACTCGTTGAGCAGCAGCCCGGCCCGGTCGGCGGCGACCGCGCCGAAGTCCGGCCGGAACGACTCGATCGACCCGATTTCGAAGTAGGCCAGCACCGTTTTCCCGGCCGCCCGCAGCCGGCCGATCTCGTCGGGCCCGAAGTAGGAGTGCCCGGCGTCCCGCGCCAGGTCCACCACGACGAACCGCGAGGAGGTGCCGGCCAATGTGTCCAGCCGTCCGTCGGAGTAATTCTGGAGTTGGTAGACGAGGCCGCCGTCCGCCGGTCCCGGGGGTTCGGCCGAATTGCGGTTTTCCGGAGTCGTCGCGGTACATCCTGCGGCTCCGAGGAACAGTGCGGAGAGCACGACGACGAGGGTGGTTCGAGAAAGGCGGTCCGCCACTCGTTCCACCATACCGGCGCGCGTTGTCCGGGCAATGCGCCGTTGAGGTTAGAAAACACCAGGTGGGACGATGACCGGTCAGGGAGAATATTCTGCGCGACCGGGATTAGTGGTATCGGTCAAATCCTGTCGCGCCGCCCGGTCCGGGCCCGGTGTCCCTTGTGGAGTCCGCGCGGGCCGCGATCGCGCCGGTCGGGTGTCCGATCCGGACCGGCGTCCGCCGCAGCGGTGGCCGGCGCGTGCTGTCCCGGACCACCCCGTAGGGGATTTCCGCGGGCCGATCACGGATGTGGGTGCGGTGGGGCGTGCCGGACGCTGGCCGCATGAGGACGACTCTTCGCAGGAAGTCGCCATTGGTGGTCATGGCCGTGGTCGTGGCTCAACTGGTGGCCGGGGGCGCGGCGATCGCGCACGGGGACGACCGGCTGCGCGGGTTCGAGGTGCAGAGCCTCGACGGCAGCGGCAACAACGTGGCGCACCCGGAGTGGGGGCGGGCCGGCGGGGTGTACCCGCGGGTCGCGCCCGCCCGGTACGCCGACGGGATCGGCGCGCCGGTCGCGGGGCCGAACGCGCGCCGGATCAGCAACCGGGTCTTCGACGACCGCGACCAGAACCTGTTCTCGCCGCGCCGGGTGAGCCAGTGGAGCACCGCGTGGGGCCAGTTCGTGGACCACACGTTCGGCCTGCGGGCCTCGTCGCCGGAAGGGGCCCCGATCCCGTTCGACAACGCCGACCCGGCGGAGCGCTTCACCAACGACTTCGGGATCGTGCCGTTCTCCCGCAGCCGCGCCGCGACGGGCACCGGGGTCACCACCACGCGGGAGCA